>CANPDU010000001.1 GCA_947573135.1 uncultured Bacteroidales bacterium
AGGCAGGGATATAGTTGATATAGACCGCGACATTCTGACCGCTTGGTGTCGTAACAACATTGTCAACAAGATTGATGTTGATTTGCGGAATAGCCATGTGGCGAAGAAGATCAATGGCGTTTTGCGCGGCATTTTTCTGACGCTGTGAGGGCAGATAGACAGTGCGGTCGGAATATGCGGAGGCTAACTGTCCTTCAACCTTGACCTGCTGCAAGGCCACGGCATCAATAGGAAGGATTATGTCTCCTACGTTGAAGTCTGTCAGATGGCGGTAAGTGGTCTTGTAGCCTACGCAGCTTAATTTTGCGATAACATTTCGGCTGTCGCAAGGAATGGTGAAGCGACCGGCATTGTCTGCCACGCCGTATGTGATGACTGTTGAGTCTTTGGAAGCAAGAAGCAATATTGTAGTTCCCGGAGCAGGTTGGTATTCCTCATCGATGACCCGGCCGCGGTAGCTAAACTTGCCGTGTTGCAACGCCTCTACATAGTATCTGTCGCCGGAACTGATGACCGACACCGGATTTAGCCCTATCAGCTGTCTGAGCATATCGTAAGCATCATTTGTATGTATGGTTGCCGTAACCGGATATTTGTCGAGTTCGTTGTAAATGAAATTGATGTGAATGTCGGGATGCTGCCCTGCAATCTGCACGAGCGCGTCGGCGAGAGGTGTATGGTTGAAGCGGTAACTGAACTTCTGCGCAAAGCCGGTAGCGGCACAAAGCATCACCGCAAAGAGAATAATAAGGCGTTTCATTTTACGGTCAATGCTTTGTCTGTTAGGGTAATGTTGATTTGCTCGAAGTTGTTTAGCTGTTCTACAACCTCATTGAGTGGCAGAGACTGATCCCATTCAAAATATAGCAGTAGAGATTTGGCGGCATCTTGATTGAACTTGACCGTCACGCCGTAATATCCTGCCATGTCTGCAAGGATTCTTTCAAGGTTTTCTCCTTTGAATACAATGGTTTCGGGCAGCGGAGTTGTTTCAGCCGGAATGGTATCAGTCGGAGCGACCTTGGAATCGGCTATGGCAGTTTGTTTCTGCGGTTCGGTTTGCTCTGTCTGCGCCATTTCTTTATTGGCATTGAAATAATGGGTCACGCCGATAGTGGCGGCCACCACAGCGAGGGTGCCGACAAGTGCGGTTACAACCGCTGCGGCGTTGCGCGATGCCATAAAAGATAGCCAACGGAGGATAACGGGTCTGCGTTTGGGCTGCTTTGCCTCAAAGCGCCGCCATTCCTCGTCGATATTTATCTCAGGGACAGGTGCGGAAATATCAGCCGTCTTTCGCAGCATTTCATAGACTTCGCGTTCATCAGGGTCTGTAAGCAACTGCTCAATTTCGGTATCGTTATAATTTTCAGGGTGCTCCAGAGCATCGAGGAGCCGGTCGATATTGTCTTTCATTTGCGGTTGAAATTTTGACGTAAGACATCCATTGCATGACGCAAGTGCTTATAGACAGCCACCTCGCTGATACCTAATTGCCCGGCGATTTCATCGTAAGACATACGCTCGTTGAAGCGCAGCCTCACAACTTGTCTGTCCTGCATGGTCAACGATTGATCTATCAGTTCGTTCAACCGCGCCACATCCTCCGGGTCGGGCCACTCGTCATCTTCAATTTCGTCAAGATCGAGTGCGTAGAGATTGTTGAACCGCTCACGTAGAGACAGGATGCGGAGATGCTTCATAGACGCAAAGCGTACACCGGTAAGCAGATAGGCAGGAGTGACGATTGACAGATTTTCCGACAGCACCGACTCGAAGACATCGTGCACAATGTCTCTCGCTGTATCCGCGTCATGCAGCAGGCGTATCGCCAGTGTCAGCATGGCCGTATAGTTGCTTCGGAAAAGTTTTTCTATGTCGCTCTTTGTCGTCATACACTTATTAAAACCACAACCTTCCAAAAACCTAACCCTAAAAGTAAAAAATATTTGAGAAATTTTTGAATCAGACTGTAAAGTTACTGAAATTCCTGACATTAGGGGGTATTATGCCATGTTCATTGCTTAATCATCTCATGAATGTCGAATATCTCCTGTGGGTTATATGATAAATCTCCCCCAAATTAATCAAGCTTACAAATAAAAATCGTATCTGTTTCTAATTTGTTTCTTATAAAACCCAAAATCAAAGATATATAGTTGGGTACATGATATTTATATTACATTACTTGGATAATAGACTAATATACCTTCATGCGAAGGTTGGCGGCTCCGATGCGGAGACTGACTGTGCAAGCACCCCTGTTATATGATTAATTCCAACCAAACCATAACCAAAAGCACCAATATTTATATGTCTTCACCTAAACAGATGATGGACTTCAAGCCCATCAAATCAGTCGATGCCAATGTCAGCAATGAACATCAGCGCAACTGGAGCAATGAACTCTTCGAGCGAAAGGCCAAGAATCCCGACCACAATTACGACCGCTCCCGAACTGCCTTGAATTTTCAAGTCGGACCCGGAGGCAGGATAACCGCAGTCGACAAATCGCGGCGCATAGGCGACAAGGTCGAGGAGATAATCAAAAAACATCTCCGGCCTGGTGCCCGAGTGACCGCCATATCCAACCGTGCAGTTATGGTCGTATTCGGCGGCAATCGTGAGCGGATGCGTGAGATGGCTTTCGGTTCTCAACTGCTGAACGAATATGAGGAAACCAACGGTCATCTTGTGCGGCAACCCGAAATCGAGCGATGGGCAAAGGATGTTTACGGTTTTGTATGCCATGAATTCGGAGAGGAAAACGTAGCCTCGTTCATCGTTCATCTCGACGAGACAGGCCCTCACGCCCACTGTGTGTTCGTGCCGTTGACCGCCGACGGACGCCTCTGCTCAAAGGAAATACTCGGAGGCAAGAACAAATTCGAAGCGAAGCAGCACATGAGAGACCTGCACACCCGGCTTGCCGAAGTGAACAGTAAATACGGTCTTGACCGTGGCGACGACATCCAGGTTACCGGCGCACGGCATCGCTCGACCGCTGAATACAACCGCGACCTTCACCGTGAAAACGCCAAACTCGAAACTCTTATAAGCGACAAGTCCGGGCAGTTGAGCCGACTTGAAGAACAAATCAAGAAGGCTGAAACGCGCGTCAAAGGACTCTCGACCATGATTGCAAATCTTGAAAGGCAGGAAGCTGAGCTGAATGACGAGATGGCCCAGTTGGGAACTGACATAGAGAATGGAGCCGAAGATGTTTCCGAATTGCGTCGCCGCATCGCCGAACTTGAAAACCAGCTTGAATCTACCGGGCGGAAACTTGCCGACAAGCGCGACAAGCTAAAGACCGCCGACCGGCAACTTGCCGAGCTTCAGGATGAACTTGATGCACTCAGCAAGAAACGCGATAATGCTCAAAAGAATTTCCACGAGTTCACGGAAAAGAATCAAGAGCAGGTGCGCATGAGGCTGACCGATGCCGTCTTTGCCAGAATGGTTGTCGATGTCCGTTCACTGCTGGACGCTATGCCGTCGGAACTGAAAGCCGATATTGACGGCGACTTTCTCACAGCAATAGCCGAGCAACCCAACGAGATTTTGAAGTGTGCCATGTATCTGTTCCTTGGCTATCTCGATGGCGCAACCCAGTTCGCCCAGTCATGCGGTGGCGGTGGCAGCGACTCATCGCTCCCGTGGGGCCGCAAGAACGATGAAGATGACCGCCGCTTCGCCTACCGCTGTATGATGCAGGCTCACAAGATGTTGAAACAATCACAGCCGAAACGAAGAGTGGGCGGAAGACGTTAGATGATACTCATGACTGTTTAAGAGCATCTGATATTTTGAAGAGTCTTATTACAATCTCAAATTGATTAGTACGGTATCATTATTTTGCCTTCTGCCGGATTTATTCTTCCTTCATACTTTGGAGTCGTTTTATTGTAATTGCCGTTAGTGTCGCCATGATAAATTTTCAAAACGAACTCATTTTGAGGTATATTTTCAATGGTAAAAGATGCGTCCACTTTGCAACGGCAAGCGGCCTCATCGAAGGTAGAATACTCAATTATCATCAATGTCCCGGTGCTATAGATTGTCCTTACATTCACCTTCCAGAAATCGCAAGGATAATCAAGCGATATGAATCTGCATTCTGCTGTCTGACCGTCAAAAAACATCTCAAAGGAGCCCTTACGGACTTCACTACGGCTCTCGGTGTTGACGGAATCCCAGTGTGATATACAGCCAGTATTTGCGAGATTTGAAATATAAGGATTTTGAATGACTGCATCCTCCATGCTTGAGCAAGAACTCGATGCAATAGAGGTCAAGGTTATAACTATCAGCTGTATGGTGAGATGTTTCATGTTACTTGATTATTACCTTTTTATGATTAATGATATAGATTCCTTGTCTCAAATTTGAAATTGCCTCCGTTTCGTTCTTAAATTTTCCTAAAAAGATGCCTTGAAGGTTATAGACCATTACAGAGGTGCCGGTTTGGTCTTCCATTGGCATTTGCACGGATGCATATGGGCTCACAGGGAGATGATTGTCAAACCATTCGATGTTGCGGCTGAGGGCGTTTTTGATACGGTCTGCGCGGAGTTGAGCCGTCTGTGTCGGGTCTTCATTCCATCTTGCACAATCATTAGCCCATGCACTTCCAAGCGGCAGTACAATTTCGTCGATTTGATTATATATCTCTGACAATCGAGCTGGATAAACCTCCCGCCACACTCGTTCAACAGCTTTACAGAAACTGTCGTATTGAATAATCTCGCCTATCCAGTGAGGTGTAAACCCGTAATGGACTTTCATTCGGAAGGTGTAATCGGTTTTCTCTCGGTTGTAACAGACCAAATCCCATATCGGACCGGCCACCCATCTGGCATTGTCTGCCAAGTCCTTGTGAAGATAGAAACTACCATGAAAACCATCAGGATTATCCATGACTTCCTGTAATATGAAGAACCGTGCCATGCTTTCAACATCGATGTAATCTTCCCATGCGGTTGAAGTTTTGTCGGCCGAATAGATGGCAGCGTTGATGGATTTGAATTCATCCGTGAGCCACTGCAACTGGGCATTGGATAAATCTTCGGGCGAGTGGTACCGCAGAGTCAGATTCCACTTGCTACATTCGGGAATAGTAATCTGATCTTCATCATGATAATTGTCAACCTCTACAAGCCAGCCCCCTTTTATCAAGTCGGGGTTTGTTTCCCTGTCCTGTTGTTCATAGATATTTACCCTGTTTTCGTCAATGCGTATGGTTTCGGTAAGAAAATACAACCCTATATAATCTCCGTTCAAAACGACTTCAACGGGTCGGAAACTCGGAGTCCATGCCATCTTCATGAGTTTACCTAACTGTAAACCAGCTACTGTATTTTCGGTTGGTTTCAGAAGTGCCCAGTGCTTGTTCTTGGGCATTCCCATCATAGCTGTTTTCTTTTCTAGTTTTATCTTATATGGCTTTTTTGCTCCTTTCCACGAAGAATGTCCGCGACCGCGAATTTGCATTGCCAGAGGTTGGGTTTTGCTTCCGAGAGCTGGAATGTCTTCCGCGCCCATGGGGTCGAGCCAATATGTAGCATTAAGATATTCAGTCTTTGACACTATCGGAGCGTGGTTCTCGGTTTCGATGTATAATGCCGGTATGGTGCCGGATATAGTTTTATCGGACGTGTTAGGGGGATTTACCGCATCTATTTCATCTGTGCATGAGATAAGCGTCAGTGCGACAAACAGTTTGCTGATGACTTTGATGATATTCGTCATTGTTGTATTCCTTTGTTGTTTCTTTGTTGATATATTCGTCTTATAGATGAATCTTTCATCTAAAGACTGCATCCAACAAAATCATTTTTTTATCACCATGTGAATCTCAAACCGATAGGTATCGTGAACTCAAACGGCTTTTCTTGACGAATTGTCTTGATATCAGAGCCGGTGTTAAAATAATATCTGAACGATGGTTCAGCGTATATGCTGAATGACGGTGTGAAATGATACTGTATTCCGAGTCCACCCTCTACCGACCATTGCAAGGGAGCATTAATATGGAGGAAATCCTTATTCGTGGTTCCTAATTTCGGAGAATATTCCAAAATTGATTGAGTGCCGTAAACTGGAATATCCAACGCGCCGCCACCTTGACCATACAGCGAGAACCCGTTGTATGTGAATATCCGATAGTTTAGTTTTAACGGAACACTTATGTAATGTATGCGTTGGATAGCTTCTTTATGCATCAGCTCGCTTTCCGAAAGGAAATCTGACCGCAGGAATGTGTAACGCAGGCCGGTTTCCATGCTCCAACGTGATGAAAGCGATTTATTGAGGGATAGTCCGATAACCAACGGCATATAATGACGTGTCTTCTCCGTAACGTCGATTTCTCCGGTAGGACCTTCCTCATCAGGCACACCGGGGTTGGGAATTCTATACCGATTCAAGTCATTTTCTCCAAGCGCACCGGAATATGCCAATGACAATGACCAGTCCGGGGTTTCTATATGTTGAGCGCTTGGTAAATCTTCATGAGTAATAAGTTCTTCTCGATTAATGATATTTTGGAATATTCTTACGGTGTCGTTTGCAGTACTGTCATTTTTAACAGTCGTAATGCTATCGACCGGAATAGTTATCTCTGCTATATTTTGTTGTGTTTCAAAATGTTGTATTGTTTTATAAATCCTTTTTGACCTCGGTATAATACTGTCGGTCATTGAATTTGTACTATTGATTGAGTCGGTAACGAACGGTGTTTCTTTTTCCGCATTATTGCTTATAACCGGTGTTGAAGGCGTTTCTTCTCTGCGATTGATGGCCCAATGCCAGATAAGCATTATAATTCCAATAATTGAGAGAAGCCCCATCTCCATTCGATATTGCGTAATCATACGTCGCAGCATTGCTTTTGCGTGTGTAAGCTGCGAAGATGAAGAATGAGGCGCGATGCCGAGCAGAGCGGCAATTTCTTTATGCGAAAGTCCGTCAAGCACTGCAAGCCGAAAGACTTTGCCGTAGCCCTCAGGCAATTTTTCGATAATCTTATCCAATTCTTCCCAAGTCAGCTCTCCTCCTTCATCGGTAGGTTCACTGATATTACCAGCAATCGCAGCATCTGACATAGGAACGGAAATATGACTTGCCTCATCTTTCAGATATTGGAGCGATAGGTTTTTCATTATGGAAGTGAGCCATGCTTCAACCTTGTCAGCGTTTTTCAGAGAATCTATTGAAGCGAAAGCTATAAGGAAGCCGTCATGCAAAATGTCCCACACCGCATCGTGATCATGGACATAATACGCCACAATCTCATACATGGGGGTAAGGTAAGTCTGATAAAGAATCCCGAAGGCTTCTCTATCTCCCGACTGACAGCGTTGTATGAGATGTCTTTTATCCATTGATTCAAAAACCATCTTAATAGATGCTCGCAACATCAAAAGACTGCATGGACTTTCAAAAATTTTTTATCCTATACATTGTATTGTCAACCTATATATACGCAAATTTAGCTATATTATTTGGCAATAAGAATATGTATAACCATACTCTGCAAAGAAAGACTACCTCTGCAAAATACTATGGGTAATATAACTATTCTTCTTCATTAAATCAATGGAGGATTTCCTCATCTTCCTCCGAATAGGCGAAATAAGGGGTAAAATGCCATCGTATTTCATGGATTTTTACCGCAAAATACACTTGTCTATTTTAGACAACAATCTTATAAATGCCTCATATTTAGCAATTAATTCATTCTTCAACGAGGAGGAATATTGAGCAGAAATTTTAACGTAAACACATGATAATCAAATGGCCAAGCAAAATGTAATTTGTTTGGCCATTGGTGTTTTATAGCCCTAAATAGCGTGATTTGTTTACATATAAATCAGTCGTTGGTCAGAAATGTGGGAATATTGAGGAAATACAAACAAATAGACAACTGCATTCAATTTATCTGGACCATATGAGTGCTGATTGGATGTTATTTCTCATATATAAACTTATATTTCAGAAACATTAGGTAACTTTGCATATGGAATCTACGCGAGAAAACAAAGAATATCAAGACAACCAGCAGTCTAAATGTCTCCAAAAACACGATGTTTTAGATGACAGACAGCCATTATCTATAAATATAGAATCTCTCATATATGTTATAAGGGAAGAACAAGTCATGCTTGACAGTGATCTTGCAAAGTTATACGGAGTTGAGACTAAGGTATTGAACCAAGCAGTTAAACGCAATATCCAACGGTTCCCAACGGACTTTATGTTCCAACTTACAAAGGAGGAATGTTTGAGGTCACAAATTGTGACCTCAAACGGAGGCAGAGGTGGTTCAAGGTATATGCCATACGCTTTTACCGAAAATGGAGTTGCAATGCTCAGTAGTGTTCTACGTTCAGAAAAAGCCATAGAAGTAAATATCCTGATTATGCGAGCATTTACTCTAATGCGGAATTTCATCAAAAAACATGGCTCTCTTTTTCAGAGACTTGACCGTCTTGAAATGAAACAACTAAAAACCGATGAAAAAGTTGACACAATACTGGATAGACTGAATAGGTATGATGAAATAAGAGAGGGCATTTTCTTCGATGGTCAGATTTTCGATGCGTATGTCTTCATTGCCAGACTAATCAGAAAAGCTAAAAAGCGAATCGTCGTCATTGACAGCTATGTTGACGATTCGGTGCTGGTGCAACTGTCAAAACGGAAGCCCGGTGTGAAGGTTGATATTTACGACGGTAAAATTTCACAGCAGCTTCGTCAGGATGTTGCGCGACACAATGCCCAGTATCCGGGCGTGACCCTGCACGCTTACAGAAAGGCTCACGACCGTTTTCTTATAATTGATGAGGAAGTCTATCACATCGGCCATTCGCTTAAAGACCTCGGCAAGAAACTGTTTGCGTTCTCAAAGATGGATGTCATGACTGGAACAGAGCTTATCTCACAACTCTGATGTTTGGCCATTTGCTTGGCTATTGCCTCAGACCGTCTCAAATGGCGCGGTTTGTTTTGCCAAAAGTAAACACGACATACTTAAACTCTGATACACAGCGTGCTACTTGCTTTTCAACGAAGATGAATATTGAGCAACGTTTATACTGCTAAGATCTAATAATCAGCCATATGAACAATTCAAATTTGTTTGTGTGGCTGATATTTTTATGCTCGATGATGGTATTCGTGACGAAATAAGCCTAAATTTGGCCTCGTCTTTTGGGTTTGCAGATAAACTAATTTTAAGCGTTTTGCTTAAAAAGATTGATGGCGGTTAAAAATATCTCGGATATTCTTCATATATTTGTGGAATTAAAATGCTTTTACCATGGAAGTCTACGGTTTAATATTTGTGATATTGTTTCTGTTCGTAGTGCCGGCAATATTGTTATTCCAGATGTGGAGAGTCATCGATCATGTCCGTGATGAAAATAAGACACTGTCAGATCTGCTTCACAAGCTCGAACCTCTGATCAAGAAACTGTCTGACGGAGCTGAGTCGCTTAAAGTGAGCGATGATGTTCCGACGGCAACAGTGTCTGAGCTTCCTGAAGAGGACTTTGCCGAACCAATATCGGCTGCAAAGACTATTCCGGCTGAGACAACGCCTCCGCTTATGTCTAAGGATCCGGTACCCGTTACTGAATTATATGCCGAACCTGTCTCGATGCAGCAGCCCGAAAAGCCGCGACGCCGCAATATGGAGAAGATCATAGGTGAGAATTTGATGAGCAAGATAGGTATTCTGGCTCTGATAATAGGCATCGGATTTTTCGTGAAGTTCGCTATAGACAATAATTGGATCAACGAAGTGGGACGCACGGTTATAGGCCTTGTGGCAGGTATCGGCCTGTGGGGTCTCGCTTATCCTCTCCGTGACCGCTATCGCAATTTCTCGTCAGTTCTTGCCGGCGGCGGTTTTGCCGTTTGCTTCGTGACTGTTGCGGTTGCCTATAATTTTTATGACCTTTTCCGGTCGGGCACAGCCTTTGCTGTCTTCGTCGCGCTTACTGCTGCAATGATAGGCATAGCCTTGAGATTTGACAGGCGCGAACTTGCCATGACCGGGTTTGTTGGCGGCTTTGTAGCTCCGTTTCTCGCTGTAGGCGACACAAGCAGTTGCTTTATGTTGTTCGCTTATATCACTGTACTCAACGTCGGAATTTTTATTGTAACACTGAAACGCAACTGGTGGGAACTCGCAGCTGTCGCCTGCATCCTGACATGGATCGTGACTCTCATTTACACGATTACGGGAACTCTTACTGCAGCTGATTCGGCTATAATGCTGTGCTTTGCTACGCTGTTTGTCGTTTTATTCTCAATCCCCCTCGCCACTGTTCTAAGCCGCGATACCCGACGCTCGGCGCTTTCCCTGTTCATGTTGACATCCGCGGCTGTCAACTTTTTCGCCTATCTGCTTTTCGGACTCGAATTCATCGCGGACGTTCCGGCATTATGCAATGTAAGGGGTATTGTCCCGTTTGTGGCTGGCAGCATCAATCTGCTGTTATTTTACAAATTCTATCGCGGTCGAACCGACAGGCTGATGCAGAATCTGCTGCTCGGTGCGACTGTAGTGTTCGCTACGCTTGTCATACCGATACAATTTTCAAATCCGTCGGTGATTGTCGTTGGTTTTGCCGTGCTGATGTTCACATTCGCAGGTGTCTGCGGCATGACATCCCGCAGTCTTTTCGGCATAGCGGCAATAGTGCTTGCATGCATAGACATCCCGACACTTACAACAGTCCATCCCATTAGTTTCCATTCAAGCAACAGTTACAGCGCAGTCTGGACCTATGGCCTGACGGGCATATGCTATATAGCCGTCGCCGGGATTATTTCAAGAAAATGGCGCGTATTTCTGAAGTTCGGCCGGAGTGAGCGCCGGGCGGCCTACTGCGTGTCGCTATGGTTAGGGGTTGCAATGATGTGTGCGGCAGTATATCTCTTCACAGGCATTGCCGCCGGCCGTATGGAGGCATGGACATCAGTCATGACATCAGCCATGCTTGCCTTACTGCTCGTTAGTCTCTACGGCCGTAACAGCGGCTATGCAGCCTGCTGGTTCCCTGCCGTAGGCGCTTTGCTCTTCGCCATATGTTGCGGAGCTTACCGTCAGCCTGCACCGGTCAATGAAATTCTGCAGTGGACGGGTGCGCTGCTGTTTGTGGCTGTAATGTCAATACAGGGCAATCGTTTATTCCGCCATCCGCGGCTTGTCAGACCATTCAGCCGAAAAGGATTTGCCGTCTATTTTTCACTGTCAGCCTCAGTGTTCATTGTGACCGCCATAGAACTTATGCTCCGCACTGCTGATCTCTCACGCTACTACAGCGCCGGCTTCTCCGTCGGCCTTATCATCTGCGGCACATTGCTCATGGCAGCCGGTATGCGTTACCGCAGCCGCGTGGTGAGAATGACCGGCATCAGCATCTTCGGACTCCTGCTGCTGAAACTTGTGGCATACGATATCTGGGAACTGCCGATGATAGGGCGTATCATAGTCTTCACACTCCTGGGAGCCGTCATGCTTGCCATGTCATTCCTCTACCAGCGTCTGCGCAAGAGCATCTTCGGCGATGACAGCCGCTGACTGAAAACTTATCTCCCCAATCTATAAACCGGAGTGAAATCTGTATAACTTTCCATATGGAATCTAAACAAGAAAACGAGATAATAATATATAAGCCCAATGAAACTCTTGCACTTGACGTAAGAGTAATGGATGAAACTGTATGGCTATCGCAAGCTCAATTAGTCGAATTGTTTGGTTCAAGCAAAGCAAATATTAGTGAACATCTCAAGCATATTTTTGATTCAGGTGAACTGGAAAAAGAAGCAACTGTTCGGAAATTCCGAACTGTTCGATTTGAAGGTAATCGTAGTGTGACCAGAAATATCGAATTTTTCAATTTGGATGTGATAATTTCAGTTGGATATAGAGTAAATACAATCAGGGGTATTCAATTCCGTCAATGGGCTAATAGGATTCTGAAAGAATATCTTCTCCGTGGTTATTCAATAAACCAACGATTGATGCAACTCGAGGATCGGATAGACCGTCGTTTTTCAGAATACGACCGACATCTTTTGCAAGTTGATGAGAAGATCGAATTCTTTGTTCGTACATCTTTTCAACCGAAAGAAGGTATATTCTTCAACGGTCAGATTTTTGATGCTTACGCCTTTGTTGCCAATTTGATTCGTAAGGCTAAATATAGAATCATAGTCATTGACAATTACATCGATGATACGGTACTTGTTCAGCTCTCGAAGCGCAAAGCTGGTGTAATAGTTGATATTTACGACGGCAGGATTTCAGATCAGCTCCGTCAGGATGTCGAGCGGCACAATGCCCAATATCCAGGCATGACCTTACACGCTTACAATAAGGCGCACGATCGCTTTCTGATAATCGACGAGGAAGTCTATCATATCGGACACTCACTCAAAGACCTCGGCAAAAAACTATTCGCATTCTCTAAAATGGATGTGATGACCGGCTCAGAGCTATTGTCCAAACTCTGAAAATTTCATATTAAAAAACAGCCAACGAGATGCTGTGGCAGGCTATCTCGATGGCGCAACCCAGTTCGCCCAATCATGCGGAGGCGGTTGTGGTGACACATCACAACCCTGGGGCCGCAAGGATGATGAGGATGACCGCCGCTTCGCTTACCGCTGCATGATGCAAGCCCACAAAATGCTGAAACCAACTCAGCCCAAACGAGGCATAGGTGGCAGATAACGTCAACCGTTATGATTTAGTGTTGAACTGAAAATATGCTACTAAGCATATTTCTTGGCAATGTAATCAGCATCCATTAACTTTGCGTTCAAATTTAATAAATCAATCAATGGAGACAAAAACAGAACGAAAAAAGCTAAATAGGATAAAAGCAGTATTGGCAGAAACCGGACACACGGGCAAATGGCTTGCAGAGCAATTAGGTAAGGATCCCGTCACCGTCTCCAAATGGTGTACCAACATCTCCCAGCCAGATTTGTATACTTTGTTTAGGATTTCTGAAACTCTTCAAATTGAAGTAAACACGTTAATAAACACTCATGAGATAAAGTGATTTGGTATTCGAATTTACAACGAGTATTTGCATTATGGATTACGCAGCGTTAAATATACTCAACTGGATTGATGATTTTAATAATAAAGTCTGCAGTCATAGTATCGGGTATCAGATTACACCTATAACTTTACGGTCTGATGCTACACTGAATTGCATCGGATTATCCGAAATATTAAGCGGATATATTCAATTTCTAATTAAAGATTTCATAAAAGGATGCGATGAACAATATTCTTCAAGTGAGAGAATATTGTTACCATGCATTACTAAAATGTTCCCAGAAATTGAAGAAATTGCTATTGATAATAATAATATTCTTAAACTATCAGACCTAGGTGGATTAGAAACAATAGTCGGGAATTTAGTATTATCTAAAATTGTCGAATTTTTATGCCCCGCAATTAGTAGCAACAACGATATCCAAAGATTTGGCATAGAAGTATTTAATGTCGATGGTGGAGTTTTTGCCGATGTCTGTTATGCTTTGACATCTGTAAACAATGTTGAGGAATTTAAGTTATGGGTTAAAGGTATCTCTAATCCATGTACAATGACAGCCAATTTTACCGTGAATTGCCTTGACAAGTTAGAGTGCAAAATATTATTTAATGGCGAGGTTTCAGATTTGTATAAAATTCCTCGTTCCGTAACAGTAAATATGACGGAGTATCTATTTGGATGGTGTGATGAGATTGTTGGAGAAAGAGAGAAAGAAGTGACATTGTCTGTAAGAGTATTGGATGACAATCTCATTGTTTTATCTTATCCTAAGACACAATTATATAGGGATTATTTCGATGAAATATTAACCAGCCGAAATAGGCTAAATATAAATATACAAGGATATGAATTAGTGGATGGAGGATTATATGAAAAAGCAAAAGAGTTGTTGAATAAAAGGATTAAATGTGATTTTTCAGGATATGAGGGTTACTTCATATCTGAACTAATTGAGGGGACGCGCGTATATGAAATGGCAATAGAAGAAGATTCAAAAACTTGGGATGGCTGCATCGGAAGTGTGGTAATGGTAAAAGTTCCACAAGAAGAATTGACTCGCAACACTGATGCAGTTAGTTTGACCGGTGGATTCCTCATTAAAATGGACAAATAGCGATATCGATATCAAAGATCCGCCCTATAAGGCAACACGAAGGATGATCGGAGTCATTTATTGTGGAAACACGTGGTTGTTGACGCCCATGTTGTATGCCAAAGTTATATGATGTAATCGTTGTTTGCATAGGATAGTATAAAGCGGTTATTGCAAACTTTGTGTTAATCTACTCAAACTGAATATTATCAAATATAGTATTGATTTTGAAATCATCAATCAACCTTTGATTAATTGGGGTAAAGACTCCTTGATTAATACATTTTGAAGCATCTGTTGAATCATATACTATGCCATCTGGTAATTCAATATCTGCAATAGGGCAATAATACTTACGATCTACACTATACTCAAGAAAAATTTTATTAGCACATTCACCACAATGCATAAAAACATCTTTAATCATACCTTAAAATATTATATATGAAGAATTAAAACATTCATTTAAATATAAATAAAGTTTTAAAACACTCAAAATTATTGTGCATAAAAGAGGTAATATTGCAAAATTAAATAATCTATTTTTTCCATTTCAAACGAATGGTTACTTTTTATCGAAGATATGCCCATAACTATCAATAGCATTTTATCGTCTTTAATAGCAACGTTTGCTTGTCTAACCTCTGTAAAATCAAGCTAACTATTTGAAAAGCAATTTATTCCCATCTATTCAACGAAGACGAGCATTGATATAAAATCCTCTCGATTTTAAGGAATAAATAACTAATATACAAGCGATTGGTAAGTCAATAAATAAACTCGTCAATCGCTTTTTTGCATCATTTTGCCGCAACTGACGTCGGTAAATAGCTGTCTTCTCTTTAAATTGTCTGATCATATAATTTCGCGGGAGCGGGTTGCCTGTTTTTCATATTTTCTGCAGAGTGTGTAATTTTCTGCTTAGGTTTGCGTCTAAGTAAAAAAACAGTTATGGCTATGTCAAATAAAGCAAAGAGAAATCTTTCACTCGTGATGGTAATTCTCGGAGTGATCACTCTGATCGGTCTCGCGCTCAGTCGCAGATTCTTCGGCGTTCAGCATGACACGTGGCAATATCTTGCCGCACCGCTGTGGATATGCTTCTTCGGTGTGCTGTATCGCAATTTCAGTCAGGCAGTAAAAGAAGACGAGAAATACGGCTCGATGTAAGGCGCAGAACTTATCTCACAAATCGGATATAATCTGAGTAACCTGCTGATTTCATTTCTTCGAGTGGAATGAAGCGGAGCGAGGCGCTGTTGATGCAGTAGCGCAGACCCCCCTCTGCTTCGGGTCCGTCGTTGAAGACGTGGCCGAGATGAGCGTCAGAGTGAGCCGAACGCACTTCCTTGCGAATCATGCCGTGCGATGTATCGACAGTTTCTTTGATCACGTCGGGTGAGATCGGCCGTGTGAAAGCCGGCCAGCCGCAGCCCGACTCATATTTGTCAGAGGAGACGAAAAGCGGTTCGCCTGTCGTAACGTCGACATAAATGCCTTTACGGAATTCATCGTCGTATTCGTTGACAAACGGCCGCTCGGTCGCGGCATTTTGAGTCACTTCCCACTGCAGTGGTGTAAGCAGTCGGCGCAGTGTCGTATCGTCGGGACGGGTGAAAGTTCTGCTTATGCCGGAAGAGTCTTGATGTGATTCTTCAGGATGATATGCGGTATTTGCCATATAAAAGTCTTTTCAGGCTATAACGTTATACGGTTATCGGCGGTTCGCCGATGTGCCGATGCAAAAAAATAAGCCCGGAAATTCCTGTCGGGAATTCCGGACTTTATTGTTTATCGGGCGTTTTTAAGCCGCTTTATTACCACTTGAAGGTGATGCTTCCGTCTTCGTAGCTTCCGCCGTCATAGTTGAATGTGCTGACCATTTTGGTTGGCAGGCCGGCAGCGTTGATAGTCCAGTCATAAGAGAAGAAAGATCCGTCTTGACCGTCGTATTTGCGGACAAGGGGAAGCTGTTTGGTTGCTTTGCCGAGAAGACCTGCAAAGTAAGCAATACCCATTTCGTCCATGTCTACGCCGAACATGTCGTCGAACATCATCAGGGCGCCCTTGTTGTCGATAGCTGCTGCTGAAGATGTGGTGTATTCTATGGTCGAAGTGCTGCCTGCATCACCGCCGATCTCGCCGTTGCCGCGGGTCTCATATTCTTTTACAGAAGTGATGTTGCCGGCTGTATAGGTCATTTCGGTGACTTCAAAGCCGTCTTCGTCTCCCCCTTCCGAGCGCTTGAGAGTGTTGAGCTGGCCGTCGCCGTTATATCCGAAGTCCCAGGTGTCTTCTTCTCCGTCGGCATAGACCTGAAGAGCGTGAGATACGAAGCCCTGACCGTTAAGCTGCATATAGATTGTGAAATTGTCTTCCGGATATTCGGTGTCGCTGACAGTCATCTTCACCTGATATTCAGTCGCACGCGAGAATGTGCCATATTCAAATACGGCGCTTTCGGATCCGTCTTCTATCTTCGTAACCTGGCCGTTGGCGTTGGTTGTGATTTTGGTGTCACCGATCTGAGTTGGGAGACCTGCGGGGAATACTTCTTCGATTGTTGTTCCGGGAACTGTGGGTTCGTCGTCGTCATCACTGCAGGAAGCGAACCCTAACACTGTTGCTGCGCAAAGTGCCGCAGCCATAAATTTGATAGGTTTAATCATTGGTTTGTTATTTGAAAATGCGGCACAAAGATATGGATTATGTCTCAAATTACCCCCCCCATTGTTAAGAAGCGTTAAGCAAAAGCATATATAATCGGATATAATTACACTTAATTGTTAAAAAAATAATCCTGATAAAAATTTTATTTTCTCAAATAGTTGATGTAGTGGTGATTAAATTCTTAAAATAGACTAAATCGGACGTTTGTCCTATTTTGCTAACAATCCGGTGATTTTGCTCTATAACTTTGCCGCTAAGAAATAATTCAATTTTTAAAAATCAATATCACAAAGTCATGGAACATAAATTCATCTCATCAGACAAATTTTTCTCTGAAGTACGACAGACAGTCGATCTTTACAACAATCAGTGGCGCGAAGGCACCACGGCGCTTATCCACGGTCCTCGCAACGTCGACAAAACGGCAAAAGCCTTGGAAATAGCGTCGGATCTTGCCAAGTCAGGTCGCGAAGTTCTCTACGTCAATGCCGAAGACCGTCTCGGCCGCAGCTCACGCCGCTGCGAAAGTGTTGAGAATCTATATGTTTTCACACCCGAATACGAGTCGATCGATGACACTGCCGACTATGCCGATCTCGTTTTCGAGGCACTCGAACAGGCTGTGCGCACAACGTCGATACGCACATTCGTCATCGACTCCGTGAGCCGCATCGCCGCGCTGTCGTTCGGACGCAACGCGTCAGTCGCCTATATAATGAAGCGACTTGTCGCACTGCAGGTGAAGTGTAAGCTTTCTATGCTCGTCGTTGCCGACGACTCGACCAAAACCGTCAACAACGCGCTGCTCGCGCTGGCAGCGACAGAAATCATCATATCAGAAAACTCGGAGCCCTCAGAGAACTCCGAGTACTCAGAGATCTCAGAGTACTCTGATAACACAGAGCCCTCTACGCTCTTTGAGCTGCGCAGACCGTCGAGGGCCGAACGGCGGCGCGCCGAGAAACTTGCCCGAAAGCTGAGACGTTAAGTCTTACTGCGCTTCGAGAAGCAGCACACGCGACGCGTAGTCCGATCTCTGGTCGTAGTCGACGTTATGTCCGAGAGGAATTTCAAGGCCGTTTGACATCAGGAAGCGTCCGGTGAAAGTCTTGCCTTCGAATGCCAGCGGTGTGTTGTCGATCCTGTTAAGTTCGGTGATCCTGTATTTGCGATCCGGATCGAGGCCTGCCATCGTGATGCGCGGCAACTGCTGATTGACGAAAGTTTCAGTCTTCCACCAGTAGTAGACAGCCTTGTCTTTTTCGGGCGACACATACATCATCGACGCCGCGCCCTTATGATCATAGGGCGACAGCAGGCGGTAGATATCACCGAACTGCACGATCGGTCTGATGCGCTTGTAGTCGGCGATCGCACGGCGTGTCTGGTCTTTTTCGCGCTCGCTCATGTCCTTGGGCTGCAGTTCCATGCCGAGGCGTCCGCTCATAGCCACGTCGGTGCGGTATTTCAGCGGAATTATGCGGTTGGTCTGATGGTTGGGAGTGACGCTGATATGCGAGGCCATCGTGAGCGCCGGGAAGAAATAGCTTGTGCCCCACTGCATGTAGACTCGCTGCAGAGCGTCGGTGTTGTCGCTCACCCAGAATTCGTCGAAGTAGGGCATGTATCCCCAGTTGACGCGTCCGCCGCCGCTGGCACATGCCTGAATTGTAAGCGTCGGATATTTTGCACGGATACGTTTCAGTGTTTTTTCAAGTCCGCGATGATAGTCTATATAGAGATGACTCTGGTTGTCGGCCGACAGATACTGTGATCCGGCTTCCTGGATCGGACAGTTGGCGTCCCATTTTATATAGTCGAGACCGGGATAATTGGTCATGAGTGTGTCGACGATATTGAACACTAAGTCCTGAACCTTGGGATTGCTCATGTCGAGCACCATCTGAGTGCCGCCGCGGCCGTAGACTTCGTCGCGTCC
This sequence comes from uncultured Bacteroidales bacterium, assembly GCA_947573135.1. Taxonomy (GTDB): domain Bacteria; phylum Bacteroidota; class Bacteroidia; order Bacteroidales; family Muribaculaceae; genus CAG-873. The sequence continues at coordinate 18,788 of CANPDU010000001.1, forward strand.
GGGAGCCTTGATGACATACTCGGGGTGCTTCTCGTAGAGTTCCGACCGTTTGTTGATCATCTCGGGTTCGATCCACAGTCCGAATTTGATGCCGCGTTCGGCTGCTGCGTCGATAAGTCCCTGAATGCCGTGCGGAAGTTTCTGAGTGTCGACGGTCCAGTCTCCGAGGCCCTTGTCGTCGCCTATGCGGCGGTATTTTACTCCGAACCAGCCGTCGTCCATTACAAACAGCTCACCGCCCATGTCGGCGATGTCGCTCATCATCTGATGCATCGTCGGTTCGTCGATGCGCATGTCGACACCCTCCCAGCTGTTGAGCAGAACTTTGCGCTCTGTCGAGCCGTTGGCCAGCCGGTGATTGCGTCCCCAGCGGTGGAAATTGCGGCTTACTCCGCTGAGACCCTCGTTGCTGTAACTGAAGGCAAGCGGCGGAGTGACGAAAGTCTCGCCTTTGCGCAGATTATAGGCTGAGTTTTCCTCATTAATTCCGGCATAGAATTTATGATAGTCAGATGCGTCGGTGTCAAACATCAGTTTGTAGTTGCCCGTGTAGCACAGAGCGGCTCCGATGACACGTCCGTCGTTCTCGCGCGCCTTGCCGTCGAGCGAGATCATCACCTCACCGTGGGCGGTGTGGGAGTTGCGCACTCCGTCTTTATTCTTGATTATCTTCACACCGTGAGGCAGCGGAGCCTCTTCGAGATGAAATTCGTTTCCCCACGATCCGTAGCCCTGGGAAACATGGACGTCGCTGCGGCGTATCGGCAGAAATCCTGACATAAACCGTGTCAGTCTGACGTTGCCTTTCTCGTTGTGCGAGGCCTCGACCCATGATTCGATCACATCTTCGCCGGGATAGGTGCGATAGTTGAGCTTCAGTTCAAACGGATATTTTTTGTCGCGGAGAGTGATCGTCGTTATCTCGGCGCCGTCCGGAGCAGTCGTGCGTTCGACGTTCTGCACACCCATCTGCAGGGTCATGTTTCCGTCGGTGTGCACGGCCGAGAAAGCGCTTTCATGTTCGGGGTATATGCCGTAGGCCGGATAAGCGTCGAGCCACGATACGCCGGCTGTCGGGAAGTCGGCTATATCGGCGTCCGAGAGGCGGTCGCCGTAGTACATGAAAAAGACCGGGCCGTCTTTGGGCGCGTCGACGACAAGCGACGATCCGGGTGTGGCGATATGGACGCGTTCGGCTTCGGCCGTAAGTGATACTGCCGCTATGGCAGTGCAAAGGATGATAAATGTTTTTTTCATTGCTGGTATGTTTGTGGTTGATTTATTATTTGCAGAAAGTTTGCTCTATGACCGGCGCGAAATGCAGCTCTTCGAGCCGGCGCACTTTTCGGGCGATGTCGGGGGCGGTGTCTGTCGGTTCGACCGGGACCGAAGTCTGAAAGATTATGGCTCCGTCGTCATAGCGCTCGTTGACATGATGGATTGTTATTCCGGTCTCCGTATCACCGGCAGTCAGAACGGCTTCGTGGACACGCATGCCGTACATTCCCTTGCCGCCGTGTCTTGGCAGCAGTGCCGGGTGGATGTTGACTATGCGGCCACGGTAGCGTTCGGTCAGCGCCGGCGGTATCATCAGCAGAAATCCGGCGAGCACGACGATGTCGATACGGCGGCTTTCAAGCAGCTCGGTCACCTTTTCGCCGCCGGCAAAATCGTCGCGCGGCAGCAGGCAGCACTCCACTCCGAGTCTTTGGGCTCTCCCGATCACAGGAGCATCGGCCCGGTTGGTTACAATCAGCGAAACCTCGGCGTCACGGTCAGGTGAGCTGAAATATCTGACTATGTTTTCGGCGTTTGTTCCCTCGCCTGAAGCGAAAATTGCGATTCTTTTCATAAGTCGGAAACAATGAATATATCTGTTTTGCGGTCGGAGAGAGTCAGCTGATGCCATTCGACTCCGTCTTTGCGCTGCACAAGCCGCGCGGAGTGAAGCTCAGCAGTGACGCCGTTTATTTTCAGCAACGGAGCGGCCGGATCATACTCAAACTCAATGCCGTCGTTCAGACGCACACCGCTTATCACGCCGTCGGACGACCGCGAGAACAAGATCCCGCCGTCGTCATAGCGCAGAGTAAGCAACGGTCCGTCGATGCGGGTCGACGCGTCGAGAAGCTCGGAGCTGATGTCGGGCTCGGACGACGGCCGTTGGGGTGGTTCGACCGTGTGCTTCGAACAGGCGGCCGCTACAGTCAGCACTGCCGTGATGATGAATATTTTCAGTATGGTTTTCGTCATGGCTCTACAGTTATGATGACCTTGCCGTGCTGACGGTCGTTCGTATATCTGATCTCATGGCGGCCGAGGCTTATGCCGTCGAGGCTGACCGACGGACCGTCGACTGTTTTTCCGTCAAGACTCCAGGTCGATCCGGCGGCAACATACGGCGAACGGAAATCGATGCGTCCGTCAGAGGCGACAGAATATGTGGCCTTAAGCATTATCGGCTCACCGGCCGGCTGATCGGGGGTATCCGGTTTGTCAGGGTTTTCGGGATTGTCGGGGTCTTTCGGGTCGTCAGGCTTTTCTGCCGGAGGAAATGTCTCGTCGCTGTGCGTGCCCCAGATGTATTCCGCCAGTTCGGGCAGGGTGACAAAGGGATTGCCGTGACCTTGCGCTGCGGCGATAGCCTCGTCGCGGCAACGCTCGGCTTCATCGACCGGATCGTCACGATGCCATTTCATCAGAGTGTTTCGCCCGTAGGCAGTCAGCAGCGGATAGTAACCGTCAAGATAGATCATCGGAGCTCTGCCTTCCCAAAGTGACTGAGGATAGACAGCGGCCATATACATGTAGATTCTGGCAAAGTCGCCTTTGAGTTCGTCGGCCGGTTCGTAAAAATTTGTCTCCATGCCGTCGATCACGCCGATGCCAGAGCGCCAGTAGCCGTTGGTGTAGACTGTTTCGGTAAGTTCGCCCGGGGGATAGTCACTGCGTTTTGACTGAACATCGCTGTTGGCCGGAACTATGTTGTGGAGATCGAAACCGGCTGCCTTGCGGTCTTCGGTCGCTTCGGGCCACCATGTTACAGGCGCGACAGCAAGATAGCGCAGCTCTCTGACCGACGTCGCAGGCCGCGTCGAGAAATAGTCGCGGTAGCCGCCTTCGCTCAGCCGGGCATAAGAACTGATTATACGTTCGATATCCCGGGACGCCGACACCGTCACGGCCGGCCGGAAATCTGTGCGGATGAGTTCGGCTATGCCGCGTCCGTCGAGGCCGGCGAACGGAGATTCGGCCGCTTCCTGCGATGCCGTCCCGACTATGCCTGCTGCTATTGCTGCGGCAAGCGTGACAATGCGTAGCGCCGAGGTCATGACTTCTGATATTCTGTAGGCGACTGGCCCGTCATATGCTTGAAATATTTGCCGAACGACGACTGATTGGAGAAGTTGAGCGCGTAAGCGACCTGCTGGACATTCTTACCCGAAAAACGCAACAGATTTTTCGCTTCCATCAGCACGAGATCGTCGATCCACCGGGCGGCCGACTTGCCGGTGACTTCCTTGACGAGCAGCGAAAGATATTTTGGCGATATGCACAGTTTGTCGGCATAGAATCCGACCGACCGTTCCTGTGCGAAGTGAACATGGGCGAGCTTGATGAAATCGTGGACATAGGCGTTGCGGCATGACCTCTGGCCTTTCGTTGCCGAGGCGTCGCCGATATGTTTGTAGAAGAACGCTACAAGCTGGTAGACGACAGCGGCCGCTATGCTGGCGGCAATGTTGGCTTCGATCTGCTCGTTGATATGTGATGAGGCATTAAGACTTAACAGCTCGAAATAGCGCATCAGCAGGTCGCATTCTTCCGTTGTGAGTTCCTGGGCCGGAGACTGATGGTCGACAAAAGTCGGTATGCTTATGGCCGTGAAGTTTATATTCACCGAATGCAGAAATTCGGTTGAGAAGGTCAGGACAACAATATCACTTTCGCCTTCAGTGCAGTGAAAACGGTGTATCGCGCCGTGAGGGATCACAACCAGACAGTTTTTACCGATTACATGACGCTGCATGTTGATTTCGAGATCTATTGCTCCTTTCTTGACAAGAGCCAGAATCATTCCATCGTTTTTAGAAGGCATTATTTCTACCGGGCCGGTAACACTGAGATCTTTAATATGGGCGCATGCATATAATTGACCCAAAGCGCTGAACTCTGCCGCAACTCTTTTTAACGTAGCAAAACGATTGGTTTTATTGTCCTCTGTCATAGACTGTAGTTTTTATTATTCGGTCAAATTTACGCAATATACGACAATCTGACAAATTTTTTAGTCGAAAATTCCGAATGTGGGCCCGGAATACTCACTATATATTAATCTAACGTCTATTTTAAGTTAAAAAATTACTCAATTTTGAGTATTGTCCCCGGAGCGCCTCCTTCATAATTTTGCGACCGAAAATCTTAAAATTAATGAAGTATATCGTAATGAATAAAAAAATTACAGCTATTATGTCCGGTATGTCTGCTGCGCTGGCCATGTCGGCGCAACTCACAGTCGGGGGGTATGGCGAAGCTACTTACTCCTATAATTTTTATTCCGACGCGTGGAATCGTTACAAGACACCCGAAAATTTCAAAAACGACCATCACTCGCGTGTCGATCTCCCTCATGTGGTGATATATCTCGGCTATGATTTCGGCAATGGATGGAGCATGGGCTCGGAAATCGAATTCGAACACGGCGGCGTTGAGACGGCCGTAGAAATGGAAGATGACGAAGGCGGCGAATATGAATCGGAGACAGAACGCGGCGGAGAAGTCGCGCTCGAACAGTTCTGGCTTCAGAAATCATTCTCAAAGTCCTTAAATCTCCGCATGGGGCATATGGTTGTGCCTGTAGGCTCGACCAACCGGGGGCATATGCCGACCGAATTTTTCGGCGTCTACCGTCCCGAGGGCGACGCTACGATAATCCCCTGCACATGGCATGAGACTGGCGTCGCGCTGTGGGGACGCATCGGAGCGTGGCGTTATGAAGCGATGCTGATGCCGGGTCTCGACTCTGACCGTTTCGGCCGTGACAACTGGGTCGGCGGCGGCACAGGCAGTCCCTATGAGTTCAAGATCGCCAACGCACTGGCCGGCGCCGCGCGCATCGACAATTATTCAGTCAGTGGGCTGCGTCTTGGTCTGAGCGCATATGCGGGCAATACGTTCAGCAACACACTGTCTCATCCCAACGAGACATGGAGCGATGTCAAGGGCACACTGGCCATCGGAGCGTTTGATTTCGACTATGCAGGTCATGACATCATCGCCCGTGGCGGCGTGATCTACGGCCATCTGTCGGACTCCGAGCGCATCACTGCCTATAACAAGAAAATGAGAAACGACTCGCCGTCGCCCAAGACCAACGTGGCGTCGGATGCTGTTTCGGCGGCCGTGGAAGTCGGTTACAATATCTTCTCTCCGCTCAAAGTGAAAAATCAGAAACTCTATGTGTTCGGACGCTATGACTATTATGACTCGATGCTAAAGACTGCCGACGGCATACTCCGTTACGACTGGTGCGGACGTTCGCGCATTGCTGCCGGAGTCAACTATTATCCGATCAAACAGATAGTTGTCAAAGGTGAATATTCGATCGGCATGATGAAAAAGCCTTATAACAATGAGCCGTCGATATCGCTCGGTATCGCTTATGCCGGCTTCTTCAAATAAAGTATCACATAAAACCAATAAATACAATCAGATATGAAAATGACATTCAAGACAATCGCAGGCTGCATGTTTGCCGCTGTAATCGCGGCCGGCTGTTCGGACGACAAGCCTGCTCCGGGCAACGACACCCCCGACGCTCAGGAAGAGGCGCTCAAAGAAGTAATCAAAGATTATGTCGACTGCACAGTCGTGCCGACATACCGCGGGCTCGCCGACGCATCGGTGAAACTCGCCGAAGTGTGCGATCAGATGTGTGAGGCGGGAGTGGAAAATCTTACCGCCGATCAGATTTCACTCGCCGGTAAATACTGGATTGAGGCACGCCGTTACTGGGAGCTCAGCGAGGCATGGCTTTACGGCGCGGCCGCCGACTATAACATCGACCCCCATATCGACACATGGCCTCTCGACAAGACTGCAATGGAAGCTATGCTCGGCAATGCCGCACAGATGGCTCAGATGAGCGACCGCGAGAGTGCCGGCGAGTATGTCGGTTCGTCGCTCGGTCAGGGTCTTCTCGGTTTCCATGCGATCGAATATATGATTTTCGAGCCGTCGTCGGCTTCAGCCGTGACGACCTCTCCGCGTCCTGTCAGCCGCTTCACTCAGAATGAGCTTTACTATCTTGCCGCCGTCGCCGACGATCTGCGCAACTGCTGCATAAGACTGGAAGCGTCATGGGCCGACGAAGGCACCGTCAGCCAGGCCAAGCTCGATATACTCGACGAAGCCGAACTGTCATATGACAAAAACTACGGAGCTTATATGAAAAACGCCGGACAGGCCGGCAGCACCTATGTCAATTTTGCCGAAGCCGTGCAGGAACTTGTGATAGGCGCTCAGGATATCGCCGACGAGGTCGGCAACCAGAAGATCGGTAATCCTGTCGGCTCGGGTCTCGCGGCAGATCCCGATTACATCGAGTCGCCCTATGCGCTTAACTCGATCACTGACTTTATCGACAACATTCGTTCGGTCCGTCACGCCTATAAAGGATATGTAGCCGTCGACGGTGAAAACGAAACCTACATCAAGCGTCCGACTCATACGCTCAGCGCATATGTCGCATCAGTCGACGCCGATCTCGACGCGCGCATCAACGCAGCCATCGACAACGCGATCGCAGCCATATCAAAGATGCGTGAGCCGTTTGCATCGACCTCACAGGACGCATCGATGCGTGAGATCAACTTTGCGGCAGTCGACGCATGCAATGATCTCAATGATATTCTTGATGAACTGATCGACCTAATCCATAGAAACTGATGAAAAAAGGATATATTTTTACGGCCGTCGTGTCTGCGGCCGTGGTATTTGCGGCGTGTTCCGACAAGGACACGCCCAATGTGCCCGGCGGTGAAACTTCCGAACTTCCCGACTGGTATTATGCCGGCGGCAAACTCGGAACATCGTATATAACCACGTCGGCAGCCTTCGAGCAGCCGACGGCAAGCGTCGAGAATTCGGGCATGATGGCGTCGTTCAAGCGCGGCGAGCAGCTGTTCGAGAAAAATTATGTGAGCAACAGCGAGGGAGTCAGAAGCGGTCTGGGACCGACGTATATCCGGTCATCGTGCATGCACTGTCATCCCGGCTACGGCCACGGCAAGTCGCAGCCCGACGGAGCGTTCCGCACCAACGAGGCCGGCAACGGCTATCTGCTCGTGGTCTATAATCCGGCGACACAGGGCTATGTCAACTGGCTCGCCGGCATGCCTCAGGGTCATGCCGTAGCGCCTTTCAAAGCTCCTCTCGACGAAGATCAGGTGACGATAAAATGGCATGAGTACACCGATGCTACCGGCAACCGTTTTGACGACGGGGAGACATATTCGCTGCGCTATCCGGAAGTGACGATGCCGCCGACGGCCGTCTACGCCTACCGTCAGGGTGTGCTGTCGGCAGAGCAGATGGGCGACTATGAGGTGAAACTCGAGTCGACAATCGGAATCTACGGCACGGGCCTTCTCGACGCCATTTCCGACGCAGACATTCTGGCCCAGTATGCCAAAGAGGAAACTGACGGTTATATGCCCAACGGCCTTAATCCGGCGATATTCGGCTCGGGTGACTGGAAAGGCCAGTACACATCGAAGGAAGCGACGTCAGACAAGCAGAAATATCCGTTCCGCTACACATATGCCCTTTCGCGCGGTCCTCTGCAGGATGCGGCCGGAGCCAACGCCTACTGGAACATCACCAACGTGACCCGTTCGGACCGCCGCTATCATTACAAGGACGCCGGCGGCTACTATTCGGTCGCCGCATCAAAAGACCCCGAAGTTCAGGCAGCCTTTGCGTCGTATATCGCCCAGATCGATCCTGAAAGGACTCATCCGGAGTGGTTCACCGAAGACGCCGAGCAGAATATACTCGCATATCTGAACTCAACCACGCTCGATCCGGAGGCAAGCGATCAGAACTATATCGACCTGATGGTATTGCACCGCGGCCTGGCAGTGCCGGCCGTGCGCAATATCAAGGATCCTGACGTGGCGCGTGGGAAAGAACTCTTCGAGCAGATCGGCTGCGCATATTGCCACAGGCCGTCATGGACGACCGGCAGCGACGAGATCCGCGATCCGGCCTCGTTCTTCACCGCAATGTCGTCGGGCCGCGAGCTTCCGCGCTATCCCTACCAGACAATCTGGCCCTACACGGATATGGTCCAGCACAAACTGCATATGGTCAACGACATCCGCAACGGATGGTGCCGCACGACGCCGCTCTGGGGCCGCGGACTCCACCGCAAGGTCACCGGCTCGCCTTACGACGACCGGCTTCATGACTGCCGCGCACGCACGACGCTTGAGGCAATCATGTGGCACGGCGTGTCGGAGCAGAGCGATGCCTACCGATCGGTGACAGCATTCCGCGCTTTGTCGAAGGCCGACCGTGAGGCTGTGATCAAATTTCTTGACTCTATCTGATGGCGGCATTCGTCCTTCTGGCGGTTATCATAGCGGCTCTGGTTGCGATCAGCTGCATTCCGGGCGCCGAATACCTTTATAGCTCGCTCCCCATGATTTTATTGTGGGGAGCGCTGGCTGTATCATCGGCGTGGTATATCGTAAGGCGCAGACTTTACAGGCGCGGAGTGCTGTTTCTGCTACATATATCTCTGCTTGTAATCCTTACGGGAGCCGTTGTCACCCATTTTGCCGGGCACACTGATACAATCAGCGTGAGGACCGGCGGGACGGTAAGGGCCGGAGAGCTGAACATCACACTGAATGATTTTTCAATAATATATTATCCCGGAACTTCTGCGCCTCAGGATTTTGTGAGTGAGCTGGAGATCAACGGCGAAGAGCAGACAGTGTCGATGAACAATGTCGCTTCTGTCGGCGGCTACCGCATATTTCAGACATCATATGACGCAGATCTCGGCGGCAGCACACTTACGGTCACTTATGATCCGGCCGGTACGGCAGTAACCTACTTCGGCTACGGACTGCTGTTTCTGTCGATGGTGCTGTGGCTGATAGTCAGATCAAAAGGGCACCGGACGATAGCGGCGGCTATGATTGTGTTTTCGTCGGCCGCAGTCTCGGCAGCTGAGCCTGATGTGTTGCCGGCCGAAGTTGCCGAGGAATTCGGAGAACTGTCGGTCTACCATAACGGACGCATCGCTCCGCTCTCGACTCTGGCCGGAGATTTCACGCGTAAGCTCACCGGCGCATCGGGTTATCACGGTCTGTCGGACGAGCAGGTGCTGACAGGATGGCTCTTCTACTATGATTCATGGAAGGCGGAGCCGTGCATCGCCATCAAGGACAAACCGACGCGCAGAGAGCTCGGCGCCGGGAAAGTCGCGCTGACAGATTTCTTTGACGCCGCCGGTTATCGCTTTGAGGATAATAAACATGCCGAAGCAAATGAAAAATTTGCGATAGCGTCATCGGCGGCGACAGGGTCGATATGGAAAATATTTCCGTATGAAAGGGCTGACGGCACCGTCGAATGGCTGTCGCCGGTCGATGATATGCCTGACGACATGCCGGTCGAAGAGTGGCATATCGCTCGGCACAGCCTCAATTATATCGCCCGGCTGGTCGACGAGCAGAACTGGGCGGAGGTGTCGAAGGTCATCACGCAGCTTGCCAATTTTCAGGCCAGACAGCTGGGGCCGATGCTGCCGTCGCGATGGCAGACCGTCAGTGAGCGGCTGTATCTGAAGATGGCTCTGTCGGTGGTGCCGGCGATAGTAATGCTATTGGCCGGACTGGTGTTTCTGATATTCCGTTTCCGGAGACTGACTTTTGCCGCGCTCATTATCTCACTTGCGTGGGTCGCGTCGATGATAGCGTTCAACTGGATAGCGTCGGGTCACGCGCCGTGTTCGAACGGTGAAGAGACGATGCAGTTGCTTGCGCTGTGTACACTGACGTTTACATTGTTTTTAAGGCGGCGTTCGCGTTCGGTCATACCGCTGGGACTGATAATAGCGTCGCTTGCGCTCATAGTGTCGTCGATCGGGCATCGTTCGCCGCAGGTGACGCAGCTTATGCCCGTGCTTAACTCTCCTCTGCTGAGCATACATGTGCTGGCGGTGATGCTCGCCTACTCGCTGCTGGCGATAATGGCAATGTCGGGGATACTCTGGCTCGCGGGACGCCGCGACATGCTGCCTACGGCGCGCACGCTGCTTTGTCCGGCCGTGTTTCTGCTGGCTGCCGGGATCTTTATCGGCGCGATATGGGCCAATCAGTCGTGGGGGAGATACTGGGGCTGGGATCCGAAAGAGGTGTGGGCGCTGATCACGATGCTTATCTACAGTTTCCCGCTCCATGATCAGGGAGCGCTCAAATTTTTCAGGCGCGACAAAGTGTTTGCGATCTTCTGTGCGGCGGCTTTTTTAAGTGTGCTGATGACCTACTTCGGAGTCAATTTCATTTTAGGCGGCCTCCATTCCTACAGCTGATTTGGGAAATGGATGTCCCCACAGCAAGTTATGCGTCTCCGACGCATTTTTTTGCGGCGTGTTTTTCAGGACGCACGGATCGGGCGTCCCTATGGTTAATCAATAAATGCCTCGGTTACATTTGATATGTTTTCAAAAAACATGACATAATAAACAGGGATATACGTTATACCGTTTTTGATATATACGTTACGTTCATTAGACAGGACGTATGCTTTTCTGACGTTGTATTCATCGGTTGACAAAAAACGGGTTAAAGCACTGTGGATGCTATAATCCTTACCTGATTTGACCTCAATAGGGATGTTGGTCAGATTGTCTGCATCATCAATCAGAAAATCCACCTCTCCATTTTTTTTATTATCATAATAATAAAGGTTATATCCATGTGCTTTCAGCTCCTGAGCAACGACTGTTTCATAGACTGAACCAAGATTGATACTCCTGATGTCATCCATTATGGCCTTGATGTTATTTCGGTAATAAAGCGATGATAAGATACCCACATCGTTAAGGTAAAGTTTAAGCAGATTCTTACCGCTATTCTCGATCAAAGGATATGAGGGCTTGCTTATAGCCTTGACTTCAAGCGCGACTCCCGCAGAAATCAAATAGTCAAATTCTTCAAGATAATTCTCTGTCCTTTTCCAATTTAAGTTCTCAATGTTCCTTATAACCATTCTTTTCTTTTTATTCTCTAAAGTTGAAGGAAGCATTTCGTAAATCCGCCGTATCTTCAGACGCCGGTTATGCTCTTCTTCGTATTTGGTGCAGTCTACTTCATATAAATCGTGTATTTCGTTTTGGACAGATCTTATTTCGACGATATTACGACTATTAACGAAAGTATCGACAGCTTTAGGGAGACCACCAACAATGAGATATTTTTTAAATAAATCTATCATTTTATTATGGATGGTCTCCGACAGACCCTCATTGTTTTTAAAATTATCTCTCATGGCTTCGATGGCAGTAGCCCCAACGTTGTTGGCAATAAGAAACTCCTCAAAGTCCATAGGGTACATGTGTTCCACATCAAGACTTCCCATCGGAACAGACTGTGTGTTTTTCAATGTAATTCCCAAAAGCGATCCACTGGCAATGTAAGTGAAGCGATTTTCTTGCATAAGAAACTTCACGAGGGTCAAAAGATGACCGTAGGCTTGTATTTCATCGATGAATACGAGAGTGTTATTCCGATCTTTCATTTTATCTCCGGCCACAACGCTCAACGACATGTAGAAATCTTTGGTAGTCTTTGCTTCAGCAAATATACGTTCGCCGAGCTTGTCTTCCTCCATATTGATTTCAATAAAATTGGGGAACATTTTTTGTCCGACATGTCGGATAATATATGATTTGCCTATCTGACGCGCGCCGTCAATCACCAGCATTCTGCCGGAGTTAGAGGACAGGTATTGTTCTATTCGTTCGGTGATTTTTCTATATAGCATATAATTAGGCGTTTATTGCTGCAAATATATGAAATTATATTGAAAAGACTGCGTTTTCCATAGATTTTTAGGGTCGTTTTACTGCGTTTTCCTATAAAATTTGTCATCAAAGAACTGCGTTTTCCGATTTTTTGATGTCGGTGATGTGCCGCCTCGCCGAGGCGGAAGTGGGAGGAGAGGCTTGGCCGGCTCCCACAAACCGCGCCATCCGGCGCTTATTGTAGGTTTTCACATGTTTTGCGTCTCCGACGCATTTTTGCGGCGTGATTTTTAGGAGGCACGGGCCGCGTGTGTCCGTACGTTTTTCGGGGAGGAATTATTCTTCTGCGGGGGGGAGGGTGAGGCGGATGAGTTCGAGGCGGTTGGCGGATTTTTTTAGGATGTCGAAACGCTGATCTCCGATCATTACCGTATCGCTTTCGGCGGGAATGTTTCCTGTGGAATGGAGAATGTAGCCTGCGATGGTCTGGTATGCGTCGTCTTCGGGGAGGTCGAGGTCGAAGTGCTCGTTGATCCATGCTATCTCACAACGGCCGGAGAATTCATATACACCGGGAGCGACGGTCCTGGCGGTGAGTTTAGTGCTGTCGTGTTCGTCCTGGATGTCGCCGAATATTTCCTCGACGAGGTCTTCGAGGGTGATTAGTCCGGCTGTGCCGCCGAATTCGTCGATCACTATCGCAACAGATTTTTTCTGCTGGAGCATGCGTCGCATCATTTTGTTGGCCAATAGATTTTCAGGGGCATAAAGGACGGGCATTATATGGTCGCGCCACTCTGATTCGGGCTCGAAAAGCTCGCGGACGTGTATATAGCCGAGTATATTGTCGATGTCGTCGTGATAGACGATGATTTTTGATCGTCCGGTGCGAGTGAAGAGTTCCGAAAGATTTTCGCGTGAAGTAGTATCGATGTTTACGGCAATAATCTCATTGCGGGGAATCATGCAGTCGCGCAGGTGAGTCGATGAGAAATCGAGGGCGTTATGGAAAATTTTCACCTCGTTTTCGACCCGTGTTTTTTTCTCCTCCATAGTGTCGATGGTTTCCTCAAGGTAGTCGTTGAGGTCTCCGATAGATATAGCGCGCAATCCGGACGAAGAGTCTCTGACTCCGAGAAGTTTCATAAGCATGCGTGAGAGCCATGTAGAGAAAAGCGAAAGCGGATACAGCAGGATATAGAAAAAGAAGATCGGCAGGGCGAAAACTTTTAGAGAGCGGTTTGGATTGATGCCGAAGACAGTCTTTGGAATGAATTCTCCGGCGAGGAGTATGATGCCGGTTGAGATAAGAGTCTGGGCAATCAGGATCAGGGCTTCGCTGGACGTCCATTGTTCGATGACCGGTTCGAGCAGAGCTGCGGCGGCCATGCCGTATATGACGAGCACGATATTGTTGCCGACAAGAATTGAAGAGATGAAAAACTCGGAGTTTGCGTAAAAACGGTTTATAATACGGGCGATGAATCCACCCTGTTTGACGTCGATCTCGACCCGGACTCGGTCGGATGTGACGTAGGCCATCTCGCAACCGGAAAACAAAGCCGAGATCAGCATGGAGACTACTCCAATTATAATCCATGTTGTAACATCCATGATCTGTTATATCTTATCGCTGGTTTGAAGTTTTAGCCGCTGATTTCCGTCGGGAGCGGGCGCCGGTGTGAGAGTCTGCTGCGGGGCGGCAGCCGGTGCAACAGTCCGTTTTGGAGCCTGACGGCGGCGGTCGGCCGGTCTGATTGTATCGGGGGAAGATACACTGTCGGTCACAGATTCGCTGTCAGAAGAGAATTTACGGTTTACGGGAAGTATGGCAGTGGGGTTGTTGATAGTATAGGCAGTCATGTTTTCGTTTGATTCGAAGCCGTAGCCTTCGATAATGCGGTCAGACCGGACGATGTGGATAAAAGAGTCGGTGAATACGCGACGTTTTGCCTGGTCCCAGAAAAGTTGCTGTGAAAGAAACGAATCGCGCAATGTGTTGACCATAATCACGTGTCCGTCGAGTCTCCAGAGTCGTTTGCGGCTGAAGTAAATCGCCGAGTCGCAGACCATTGTTGCGTCGGGATTGAGCCGGAGGTCATACTGCTGCAGGTCGAGTCCGTCGGGAAATCGCCAGAAAGGTTCGGAGGCTTCCTCGAACATCATCCAGACGGGAGTCGAAATATGGTATCGAGTATAACCGGAGTCAGAAATGAATGTCTCCACGTCGTAAGTCGTCATAGTCGGAGAGCGGTCCCCGTCGCCTATATTGGCCACGTAAGAACGTTCCTTCTCGCCGCAAGCGGCAGCGGCGAGAAGCATGAACACCAGTGCGGGCAAACATCGCATGCCTGTCGGGACACTTTTACGACGCGACTGTATCATCAATAGATCTTGCTGGGGAGGAACCAGAGTTCGTTGATGTTGAGGCCGAGTGTCACGCTCAGGTAGTTTTCTTTGATGAGGGGATCAGGCGTGGCCTGACGATGGCTCCATTCAACACCTATGTTGATAATTGTCTTCAGAGAGGGCACAGGAAGGCCGAAGCCTATCGAGGCACCGTATTCACGGACATTGTTGCCGAGGATCCGGAGATAGTCGTGGTTGTAGAATGCGCCGGCACGATATTGTATGCGCTGGACGTAGTTACCACGCAATTTCGGGGTGAACTGAAGTCCGGCAGCAAATTTATACCTGTCGTCGAGCTGGGAGTCGGAGGCGTCGCTCTGCATGACTCCCTGATATTTAGTCTTGCTCCAAGGCTGGTATGTGAAGTCGACTTCGGCGTAGAGACGTTTGTCCCATTCCCAGCCAATGCCTGCGCCCCATGTCTCCGCCATAGAAAAGTTGTCGCGGAGCTTAATGTTGTCGGTCTCGACGGGAGCGCTCTCCTGATTCATGTCATAGGCATAGGTTATGGCATGGCCGTTGAAGTCTTTTTTGGGGCTATAGACTACGCCGAAATTAAGACGGTTTTTCGGTGAAAGTCCGAGACTGTACTGGACGCCGATGTCCATGCGCCAGTCGCGAACCTCGAATTCGCGCTCAAACAGGGTCGACGATCCGGATGATGTGTAGGCATAGCTGTCGTTATAAGTGCTTCCGAAGAGGTATGCGACGTTTACGCCGACGGTAAGGCCTTTGAATACCTTTCCGGCGAGGCCGAGATATAACTGGTTGATGCTTCCAGTGCCCTGACGAGAAGTGGCGCCGTTTTCAATCTCGCTGCCGAAAGAGTATCCGACCGATGAGTAAGGCAGAATGCCGACGCTTGCACCCATGTATTTGCCGATAGGGAACTGCATCGTGATATAGTCGAGTCCGCCTCCTGACTGCTTGTCGGATAGCTTCTTGCTGTCGATGACCTCAGTCTGCCACATGTTGGTGAAATCGATGCCCATGTCGAAGAGGAAAGTCAGCGAGTCGACAGAAGCATATGATGCAGGGTTCATCACATTGATCTGTCGTCCGGAGTTCATGGCGTAGCCGACTCCGCCCATGCTGCGCTGAGAAGCGGAAACATTGTCTTTCAGAATGCCGTAGCCGTATCGAGAGTATGGTGTCATTGTGCCGTTTTGCGCGATAACAGCATTAGCGCCAAAAAATTGCAATGCAATGAAGCCGAAAAGAAATTTAGATATTTTCATTATAGTTTATTATGCTATTTAGTCCTTTGGAAACAATTTCGGGGTCAATGATAAGCCGGAAACCGGCACGCTCAGCGACAAGATCAGCAGATCCGCCTGTGAGCACGACCTCAGGATCGGGCACGGGAAGCAGATTACGGTAGTAACGCAATTCGGCAATCACACCGCTTATCGCTCCGGATCGAAGCGCAGTTTCGGTATCAGTGCCCCATTGCGGGCAGTCGCCAGAAGTCTCGACCAGAGGAAGCCTGGCTGTAAAGTGGTTGAGCGCCTCGAGCCTCATGAATATGCCGGGCGCTATATTGCCGCCCATAAAAACACCGTCAGGGGAAAGAACATCGTAGGTTATGGCAGTGCCGCAATCGACGACGAGAGTCCAGTGTCCGGCAGTCAGGCCGTAGGCTCCGACAACGGCAGCGATGCGGTCGCGTCCGAGCGTTGAAGGAGTCTTATAATCGATTTTGACGGGTAAAGGAGTAGTGGCAGAAAGTTCGATAAATCGTCGGCTGCATTGTGACATAGCTTGTCGGACGCGGCAGTCGGAGTCTTTGACCGATGAGTAGATCGAGGCGTCGAAAATACCGCCGAAATCGCCGGCAAGTCTGATTATGTCGTTGTCGGTAAGATTACGGAAAACGGTTTCGGCGACAATTGAGTCGTCGTGCCAGACGGCAGCTTTGGCCGCAGTGTTGCCTTGATCGATTGTGAGCTTTAGTGCCATACAGTCGGCAAAAATACAAATAAGCACCGAAATAAGACAAAAAAGCTTAATTTTTAACTATTAATTAAGACTTTAGCCCCGATCGAATATATCTATTGCCCGGTTTCTCAATTTTCTGTCTCTATGTCAGGGTGAATGTTTTGGGTATTCAGAGTTGTGAAATAAGCTCTGAACCGGTTACAACATCCATTATTGAGAATGCGAATAATTTCTTACCAAGGTCTTTGAGAGAATGTCCTATATGATAGACTTCCTCGTCGATTATCAGAAAACGGTCATGAGCTTTGCTGTAAGCATGTAGTGTCACTCCGGGGTATTGGGCATTATGTCGCTCGATGTCCTGACGAAGCTGATTTGATATCTTTCCGTCGTAAATATCTACTGTCACACCAGGTTTACGCTTTGAGTGCTGGACAAGGACAGAATCGTCGATATAATTGTCAATGACCACAATTCTTTTAGTGGCTTTCCTGATAAGTCCGGCTACAAAAGCATATGCATCAAAAATTTGCCCGTCGAAGAATATGCCCTCTTTGGGCTGTAGCGAACATCTGACAAAAAAATCGACTTTCTCATCGAGTTGCAAAAGATGTCTGTCGTATTCTGAAAAACGACGTTCAAGACGATCTTCGAGTTGCATAAATCGCTGATTTATGGCATAACCCTGAAGGAGATAGTCTTTTAAAACTTTGTTCGCCCATTGACGGAATTGTGTGCCTCTTAATGATTTTACCCTGTATCCTACCGAGATAATGACGTCAAGATTATAATACTTTGTCATGTATTTTTTTCCGTCAGATGCAGTAGTCAAGTATTTCTTGACAACTGTATCAGCATCTAATTCTCCTTCTTTGAAAATATTATTGATATGCAGGCTTATGTTTTGTTTGGATGTCTGGAACAATTCCACCATCTGTGTTTGCGTTAGCCATACGGTGTCACCTTCGACTTGTACATCAAGTTTCAGTGTTTCATCCGGCTGATAAACTATAATTTCATTTATTTGAGTAGAATTCATACGCAAAGCTAATAATAAATTCCGATATTTCAGAGACCGGGGCTTGCAAATGCTATAGGAGCGTATTTTTAACTGCAATAAAAAAGCCTCAACCGTAGCAATACACGGTCAAGACCTCGAATAGACACGCCAAAGGCGCGGTCATGTTGGGGGAGATGGGTTAACTGTCAGATAGCCAAATTAATGATGGGCATTATGCATATAACCGTGGGGAATATGCAGACTGTCGTCATAAACTTTAGCACTTTCGTTGCAATACCACTGTATCGCTTTCTTCAAATAATTAAACATAGGCGTGAAATGTTAAGTTGAACATTCAGTTATTTATCCCATAAATATATAACATCCGGAATGACGTGATTGTTCGTATTCCGGACACGATATGTCGATTGCCGGATTATTTATCGAGTATTTCGAAGCGGGAATGCTGGCTCTTGAATTCGACGACGATGCTCTTCATCTTGGCAACGATTGTCATGTCGTCGCCGGTGTGAGCCTTCTCGATGAGATCATCGATTTCCCTACGGATGTTGTCGTAGTCATATTCTCTGACTTTTGCGATCTTGATTTTGGGGTGGAAAGTGGGGAGAGTGATTTCGGCGTCGTTGAGGACTTCTTCGTAAAGTTTCTCGCCTTCACGGAGTCCTGTATATTCGATTTTGATGCCTTTGGCACCGCTCAGTTTTATCATTCGTTCGGCGAGATCGGCGATGCGCACCGGTTTTCCCATGTCGAAAACATATATCTCACCACCATTGCCCATAGTACCTGCTTCGATGACGAGTTTGCAAGCTTCAGGAATAAGCATGAAGAAGCGTATGATGTCGGGATGGGTTACGGTGATCGGGCCGCCGTTTTTCAGCTGCTCCTTGAATAGCGGTATGACAGAACCGTTGGAGCCGAGAACGTTGCCGAAGCGTGTGGTGACGAACTGAGTTGAACCTTTGACTTTGCCTTCTTTTATCGCTTTGTCGAGCGACTGTACATAGATCTCGCAGATACGCTTGGAGCAGCCCATAACGTTTGTGGGGTTGACAGCCTTGTCGGTCGACACCATCACGAACTTCCGGGTTCCGTATTTTACGGCGAGATCGGCGATAATGCAAGTGCCATTGACATTGTTCTCGATGCTCTCGTAGGGGTTGTCCTCCATCATCGGAACGTGTTTATAAGCGGCGGCATGGAAAACGTATTCGGGCTTGTATTCACTGAATATCTGCTCCATGCGTTCGCGGTTGGAGATATCGGCCACAATCGTCATGGCCTTAATTGCCGGCCAGTCCTTATGCATCATCAGCCGTATATCGTGCATCGGCGTTTCGGCCTGGTCAACAAGGATAAGTTCGGCCGGCTCGTAAGCGGCAATCTGGCGGACCATTTCCGATCCGATACTACCGGCAGCCCCTGTGATCATGATTCTTCTGCCGGAAAGGAGGTCGGCAGCGGCCTGCATGTCGATCTCGATCTTGTCACGCGGCAACAGATCCTCTGCGTTGACCGGTTTAAGCTGGCTGACGTTAAGATCGGATTTCCCGTCCCACTCCTGGTAGTCGGGAATCATCAGGATATTGATATTGTTGTCGATGAGGCCGTCGATCATTTCCTGATTTCGGCGGAATTTATCGGTCTTGAGCGGAGATACGATTATAGTGTCAGCGCTGTGCTTTTTCATGACGGCCGGCAGTTCGGCGTCGTTGCGGTAGACTTTTATTCCCATAAGGTCTTTATGGGCGACGTCGTCGCAGTCGGTTACGAAACCAATGATATGATAGGGCGAGTCGATGCGAGAGTTTATGCTTTTTGCGAGGGCGACGCCTCCCTGGCGGACACCATAAATGAAAACGTTGGTTTTACGGTCAGAGCGCAGAGTGCCGTCGTATAGAGCTTTGACCCAAATCCTGATCGACCACATAAGGATAATGGCGAGGAATCCCATCATGAGAACGTCTTTCACATTTATGGCTGTGTGAATATGGTCGAAGCTGAATATGGTCTGGAGCAGCATTACCAGTACAATGCCGACAGAGACAGCCAGACCGATACGCCTGAGATCGATGAAAGAAGAGAAGCGGACGATGCCCGCATATGTTCTGAATATACGGAAACTGACGAGAAACAGGAGGGTGTAAATGCCCAGAGTGGCCAGCAGCGGCATGAGCTGCCTGTAGGTTTCAGCCGCTCCGTGGTTTATAAAAAAAGCAAGTAGGCCGGATAAAATGATTATAGCACAGTCCATGAGCAGAATGCTCCAGTAGGGGAAGGCTCTGCGGGAAAAATACCATTGGGCTATATATTTAATCGACTTCATGTTGTATATATTGTTGTTTGTGATGAATCTAATCAGTTTACAAATTCGATAAACTCCGGCTCGACCTCAAATGTCACAGTCAGGATGGCGGGGAGTTCGATCAGGAGTCTCTTTTTTCTCGCTCCGCGGACTTTCAGAAGATATCCTTCGAAAGAATCGAGGGTGCCGCCGATTATGCGGACTTTACGTCCGATCATGGCCGGGGTTATCTCGTCGGGAGAATAATAGCGCGGATCAGCGGTGGATTTTACTGCATAAATGAATCGGTTCATGTCGTTAACGGGAACTGTCAGCGGATCGCGGAAGGCTTTTCCTTTGATATAGCGGAACTGAAGGGTGGGAGTGCGAGATACGATGGTCTCGAGATCGCTTTTTCGGGCATGAGCAAACAGGAGATCGTGCATGAACGGTATCTGCCGGCGGACTCTGCGTCCTCTGACTTCTGAAATTACCCAGTGCATCGGAGTGAAAACTTCAAAGCCGGCCTGCTGCAACTCAAGGTAAGCAGGCGTTTTTGTGTTTGCGCGTTTGAGATCACGCATTACAAACCAGTTTGTTGTTTCGGCTTCTACTGTCATGCTGCATTAAATAATTGCCAATGATCAACATTAAACGTCACGGTTATTCTCAGTAATGCAGAAAGGTGTCCGCGCCATATGGTGTGTTTCCAGTTTGACGGGACAGCAACATAAAAACAGTCAATGCGTGTTGTTGTCTCTGCATTAGCATTAAAATGATTGCGGTTAAAGTTAGTCACATTGACACTGACTTTGTATTCGTGCAGCAAAATTAATCAAACAATACTGATTTTACAAATAATCAGAGCCTGTTTAATAATAAATGTCGGCTGCAGGGATGCGGTTAATAAGGCTGATTTACGTGATGAGACGAAGGACTGAACTTAAGACATGAGTCTGAGAAACAGGACGAAAAGCTTTTGATTTATGAAGATATAAGGCAGAATTTCCAGGAATTTAAAATTAACAAAAATTTCATACGGCATAAAACGCCGCATCCCCACAGCCGTTGGCCGCGGGGATGCGTTGTATGTAGTATGTATATTGTTATCAATCAAGGGGGACATAATGTTCGCGAGGATGGTCGCATGCCGGACAAACGGCAGGTGGTTCGGTACCTTCGTAAACATAACCGCATACAAGGCACATCCAGCGTATGGGTTTTTCGCGTTTCCAGACCGTGCCGTCCTCGACCTGTTTTTTATATCTGTCGAATCGGCGTTCGTGACGGAGTTCGACTTTCGCAATCGCACGGAAATGTTCGGCAATGTCTGTAAAACCTTCTTCGTCGGCTATTTTGGCGGCTTCCTTATATTGTTCGACACCTTCGACATGTTCGCCTTTAGCAGCCTGAGCAAGATTTGATGCAGTGTCGCCGATGGTGCCGGCGCTTACTTTGAGACTGACATCGACGTCACCGCCCTCGAGCATTTTGAAGAATATTTTTCCGTGGTGCAACTCGTTGTCGGCTGTTTCCTGAAATACATTCGCGATGCCGAAATAATTTTCTTTTGTGGCCTGTTTGGCGTAATAGACATAGCGTGTATAGGCTTCGGACTCACTGACATATGCGTCGACCAGACATTTTTCAGTTCTGGTGCCTTTGATGCTTTTGGTTTTATCTGCCATGATTAAGGAGATTAGAAGTTAATGTGAAATTATGTTTTTTTCAGTTCTTAAATACAACGAAGCAATGATGAAAAATGTTCATAAATAATACGAGGCGTGAGTTTATAAATATTTTTTGTAATTTTGCGCATATATGCACATTAGAAAAGACATACCAGCAGTCAGTCTCTCCGAAGCCCAGAGGACGGTCGATCATTGGATACGGACAGTCGGCGTGAGATATTTCTCGCCGCTGACCAATATGGCAGTTCTTGCTGAAGAGACGGGCGAAGTGGCGCGGATAATGGCGCGTCGTTACGGCGATCAGTCGTTCAAGGCCGGAGAAAATGACAACCTCGCCGACGAATTGGCTGATCTTCTTTGGGTTACGATCGCTATCGCCAATCAGTGTGATATCGATCTGACCGAAGCCTTTACGGCCAATCTGCGTAAAAAGACCGAGCGGGACGCGCAGCGGCATGTCAACAATCCGAAACTTCAATCTGAAGACAAATAATAAAGTCTCATTACCAAAAACATAAAACATTATGAATGACAAGTATTCAAAAGCGATAGCCGACAGTAAGGTGATCACTGACGACAGCGCGGTAGCTGAAGCAGTAAAAAAAATCATCGACGAACATTTCGACGAAAACAACAATCATGACGTATATAAATTTTTGTTCAATACGATTGATCTGACAACACTTAAATCGACTGACTCGCCGCAGTCGGTCGCAGCGTTCACCGAGCGCGTCAATGCGTTTGACGAAGAATATCCCGAGCTGCAGAATGTTGCCGCAATCTGTGTATATCCGAATTTCGCGCAGGTTGTTCGGACGGTACTCGAGGTCAGTGATGTCGATGTGGCGTGTGTGAGCGGCGGCTTCCCGTCGTCACAGACATTTGCCGAAGTCAAGGTTGCAGAGACGGCTCTTGCCGTCGAAGGGGGCGCTGACGAAATCGACATAGTGCTTAATGTCGGCAACTTTCTCGATGGAGATTATGAGGAAGTCTGTGACGAAATATCCGAGCTTAAAGAGGCGTGCCGCGAAGCGCGCATGAAAGTGATTCTCGAGACCGGAGCGCTGAAAACCGCTGCCAATATCAAGGCAGCATCGGTGCTGTCGCTCTATTCGGGCGCCGATTTCCTGAAGACCTCCACGGGTAAGGAATTCGAAGGCGCGAGCCTCGAAGCCGCATATGTGATGTGTCAGGCAATCAAAGAGTATTATGAGACAACGGGCCGAATGGTCGGCTTCAAGGCTGCCGGCGGAGTGTCAACGACCGCTGATGCAGTCAAATATTATACGCTTGTCAAGGAAGTGCTCGGCGAAGAGTGGCTCACCAATGAGTATTTCCGCCTCGGCGCCAGCCGCCTCGCAAATAACCTTCTTTCCGATATTCTCGGCAAAGAGACCAAATTTTTCTAAAAACCTAAGAGGCTGTTTTCAGCTCTAAAATTTCAATTTCATCAAAATGAAAATCTGGGTATATCTCAATGGGATCCAACAGGGGCCATATACGCTTGAGGAACTCTCACAGCTGCCGATCACGGCTTCGACACCGGTGTGGTATGAGGGTTTGGATCAATGGCTTCCGGCACATGAAGCCCCTGTGACGGCTCCGCTATTCGCGACGCCGGAATACGAGCATGAGACTGAAAGGCCGACATGTGAGTCTTCGGTGTTGTCTGTTCAATCTCAGCGGTCATCCGCAGCTGTCGACGCGCAGCCTTGTCCGCCGACGTTTGTCGGCTGGTCGGTTTTTGTGCTGATCTGCTGTTTCCCGATCGGAGGTGTTCTCGGACTCGTGTTTTCATCCCTGACCGGCAGCGCATACCGCTCAGGTGATTATGCCAAAGCCGCCAGAATGTCGGAATGTGCCGAATGGACCGTTATAATTTCGATCGTGATCGGACTTGTTCTGGCTCCGCTCGCACCTTTCTTGCTCTGAGAGAGTGCGTTTCAGACAACGCTATATTACCGCGACAGCAATCGCCGCCGTTATTGCGGCAGTTGCTGTCGTTGTGTTTTATGCATCCGCTGATCCGGAGTCACCGCTGATGCCGAAGTGCGTGTTCCGCAGCCTGACGGGATTAGAATGTCCCGGCTGCGGATTTCAGAGGGCTCTCCACGCCGCGCTTAACGGTGATATTGCCGGAGCGTGGGTTTATAATCCATTTTTGTTTTTTATTGTGCCTGTCGGCATTTTATATATTTGCGTCGAGCTTTTTGCGTCAAAAGACAGCCGTGTGCGCCGAAGACTTGTCTCCCCGCGGGCGATCATGGCAATACTTTCGGTAACAATCATATGGTGGGTAGTCCGCAATTTGTAAAATTGTGAATAAAGTATTATCTTTGACAGCTTATTCGCGATCACAATTGGTCTCAAACGGTATATAAGCCCAATTATTGAAAGGACATGGCGGCGGCCATTCTCTATATCATCAAAAACAAAACTAAATCATAAACAAAATCCAAAAACTCTTGTATGAGACTTAAACTGTTCTTATTCATGCTGCTTTCGGCCATGCTGCCGATGGCAGCCCAGACCGCGGCGATAGTCGGAAAAGTCGTTGACTCGACTTCCGGAAGTCCGGTTGCCGGCGCGACAGTTTCACTGCGTGACACAGGACTGTCCTCGCAGACCAATTTCAATGGCGATTTCCGTATAGAAGCTCCGGCCGGCGATAATTTCATAACAGTTGTCAACGACGGTTATGTCGGTCTGGGACTCGATATCACTGTCGGATCGGGCAAGACCGATCTCGGCGAGCTGCGCATCACACCCACCGATGCCGAAGATGATTATTTCGGCGAGTCGAGCGATCTGATAATCGATGACGCAACGTTCGAGGATGAAGAGGGCAGCAGTCAGAGCGTCGCCGCGCTCAACGGAGCCAATGACGACATATATTACACCACGGCGTCGTATAATTTCTCTCCGATGTATTTCCGTTACCGCGGCTATGACAGCCAGTATCAGACGGTCTACATCAACGGTATGGCATTCAATGACATCATCCGCGGCCGTTTTAACTTCTCGACGCTGCTGGGCATGACATCGCGTGCATTCCGCAACAAGACCACTACGGTCGGCATGGGTGCGTCGAACTACGGTTACGGCTCGATCGGCGGATCGGTCAACTACAATACGGTCACCGATCTTTATTCGCCAGGTTTCAACGGCTCGCTCGCTTATACCAATTCGAGCTATATGATGCGTGCCATGGCGACATATTCGACCGGCATGAACAGCAAGGGCTGGGCGCTGACGGTCAGCGCTATCGGCCGTTATGCCAATGAGGGCGTGATGGAGGGAACATTCTATAATTCAGGCGGTCTGTTCCTTTCGCTTGAAAAAATGCTCAATCCCAACAATTCGCTGACATTTACGGCATTTGGCGGCCCGACACAGCGCGCCACAGGTATAGCGACATATCAGGAAGCGTATGATCTCGCCGGCTCAAACCTCTATAACCCGGCATGGGGCTGGCAGGACGGCAAGAAACGCTCGTCGCGCATCACCGAGACTTTCGATCCGACTATGATGCTCAACTGGCTGTATAAAAAGAACAACACGTCAGTCAACACCGCGGCCGCCGCCCGCTGGGTCAACTACAACCGCACGGCGCTGCAGTATTACAAGGCCAACGACCCCAATCCGACCTATTACCGTTATCTGCCGTCATACTACGAGGATGATCCCGAACAGTTTGAGCTCTATACACAGGGGTGGCGCGACGGTTCGCTCCGTCAGATACGCTGGGACGATCTCTATCAGGTCAACTACCTCAACAATATCCAGAACGAGACTCTGCCCGACGCCGAAAAGAAGGGCTCGAGCTACATCATGGAGAACAGAATAAGCAATCAGTTCAATGCGCTCTTCAGTTCATATGTCAACACACGTCTGACCGACGCTATGTCGCTACAGGCCGGCGTGTCGTTCAACTACACCAAAGGCAGCAACTACAAGACAGTGCGCGATCTGATGGGCGGCGAGTTCTGGCTTGACGTCGATCCTTTCAGCGACCGCGACTTCACTATCGCCCCCGACAATCTGCAGAACGATCTTGACAATCCCAACCGCCGGGTCGGCAAGGGCGACAAATTCGGATATCATTACGACATCTATGCCATTCAGGCCGACGCATGGATCCAGAATGTGATCAATCTTCCTCACTGGGACATCAACTACGGTCTGAAGATGAGCTACACTCAGTATCAGCGCGACGGTCATATGCGTAACGGCCGCGCGCCCAACAACTCGCTGGGCAAAAGCGCGATGCAGCGCTTCGACAACGCAGGTCTGAAAATCGGCGCGACATATAAGCTCGACGGCCGCAACTATTTCTCGGCCCATATCGACTACGGCACACGCGCTCCGCTGTTCGACAATGTGTTCATCGCTCCGCGTGTGAAGAACACTACCGTCGCCAATCCCGTCAACGAACGCGACTTCGCCGCCGATCTCAGCTACACTTGGAATTACCGCCGTTTCCGCGGATCTATCACCGGCTACTACACTCAGATGGACAACGCCATCGAACGTAACGGTTTCTATGACGAGTCTTATCAGACCTATACCAACTATGTGCTGACAGGCGTGAAACGCGTCTACAAGGGCATCGAGCTCGGCATGGCCTACAAGATCACCCCGTCGCTGACTGCGACTTTCGCCGGCACAGTGTCGCGCTTCCAGTACAAGAACAATCCCAAGGGCACACGAACCTTCGAGAACGGTCTCTATCCCGACTCGACGCAGACAGTCTATCTTAAGAACTATTATCTCGGCTCAGTGCCCCAGACCCAGGCTAACCTCGGCCTCGACTGGGCCGCTCCCGGCAACTGGTTCTTCAATATCAACGGAACATTCCAGGGTGACGCTTACGTCAACCTCGCACCGGCATATCATGAGGCACTCCCGGCTCTGTGGGAACAGTTCGGCAACAGCGAGGAAGAGCTGCGTGCCAAAATTGAAGAGCTGTCGGCACAGGATAAGATCAAGAATGCTTTCACACTTAATCTGTCGGTCGGCAAGCTGATCTATATCAACCGCAAAGTGTCGCTCAACATCAATGTCAACATCAATAATATCCTGAACAACCGCGATGTTGTCACCTATGCTTATCAGCAGGGGCGTCTCGACACCAAGAACTACGACCGCGGGGCTTATCCCAACCGTCTGAGCTACGCCCAGGGTGTGCGCGCATTTGTCAACGTCGGTGTGAGATTCTAATTTTACAAGGTCAAATAAATGAATATTTCAATGAAAAAGACATCATTATATATAGCGGCCCTCGGTCTTGCAGCGGCGTTTGCGGCGTGTGACAACGAGTTTGAGCGGCCGCCGATGATTTTGCCGACATCTGATTTGTCGGCCAACATGACTATCGAGGATTTCAAGTCGGCCTACTGGTCGACAGTCGAAAGCACTCCGCAGGTTGTCGGCCTGAACGAGGAAGGCGATTCGATAATCATCAAAGGCCGTGTATGCTCTTCAGACGAGAGCGGCAATATCTTCAAATATCTTATGATCCAGGGCGAAACCGAGGCTCTGGCTATATCGCTCGATTTTTATGACATATTTGAAAGCTATAAATTCGGTCAGGAGATCTATGTCAATGTGACCGGCCTTACGGTCGGCGGATACAGCGGCCTGATGTGTATCGGCAGCGGTATCGACGACCGAGGCCGTGTAGCCCGCGCCGCCGAGACAATATTCAAGCCTCATGCAGAGGCCAATGGCCTGCCCTCGGCTTCGCTGGTCGACACTACGACTGTTACCATCAGCCGGGTCAATCAGGCAAAATCGACCGCCGAGGGGCTTCAGCTGTGGCAGAGCCGGCTTGTGCGCTTCGACGGTGTGAGATTTGAAAACGCCGGCGAGCCCTTCGCTGTCGGCACATCGTCAAACAGCCGCTACATCATCGACGAGGACGGCAACCGCATGAATGTCTACAACAGCACCTATGCTGACTTCAAGGATGATATACTGCCATCAGGCTACGGATCGGTAGTCGGCATACTCAGCTATTTCGGCACCAACTGGCAGGTTCTGCTCATAGACGCGGCCGGATGTATTGACTTCAACAGCGTGGCCGCTCCGACATTCTCTCCCACAGCCGGCACAGTCAAACCCGGCACTGCGGTGACTCTGAGCTGCGCGACAGCCGGAGCCGAAATCCACTATACACTCGACGGCTCAGAGCCTACGGCATCGTCCGCCATCTACTCTGATCCGATCGTAATCAACGAAAACACCACCATCAAGGCCATTGCGACCAAAGAAGGCCTCGATGCAAGTCCGGTCGTAACGGCCGCTTATGTCGTTTCGGATAAAGTTGTGACCGTAGAAGAAGGAGACGGCACCGCAGCCAGACCCTACAATGCTTCACAGGCCAAAGCCAAGGCCATAGAGAACGGCACATCGAGCACAGACAATGTCTATGTCAAGGGCTACGTTGTGTCAGGTTCGATCAACATGACCTACGGCACAGGTACATGGGTTATCGCTGATAATCCCGAAGGCACAGGAGAGACATTCGAACTCTTCGGCACCTACAATACTGATAACGGTAAGTTTACCGACGAAAACGCTGTCAAAGTCGGCGATCTCGTGGTTGCTGTCGGTCCGATCTACAACTACAACGGTAAGACTCCCGAGATGAGCAAGGGACATCTTGTGTCAGTCAACGGCGAGGGCGGCGACACCCCGACACCTCCGGCCGGTGGCACAATCTTCTCTGAAACGTTCCTCAACGGTAACCTTGGCCGGTTCACAGCTACTGTCGAAACCTCAAGTTCTTGGCAAGGCTGGCGTGCGAACACGAACAACCCTCTCTGCGCAATTGCAAATTCCTATACCAACGGTACGAACGAAGCCGGCACCGCATGGCTCATTTCTCCCGAAATCAGTCTTGCAGACGTTTCGTCGGCCAAAATTTCCTTCGAGATGGCCTTCGGCTTCTATTTCCCGACCGAGCAGGGTGAGTTCTGCACAGTCAACGTCCGCGAGAAAGGCGGCGAATGGAAGGCACTGACGCTCACCGTGTTCCCGCCCAAGCCTGAGAAGAACTGGACCGAATGGGTCACAAATACTCTCGACATCACGGAGTTTGCCGGCAAGACAATCGAAATCGGCTTCAAATATAACAACGACGGCAAACAAAGCGTCGCTTGGGAAATCCGTAACCTGACTGTCGAATAAGTGACGGTATGAATATAATCTGAATATAGAAACAACAATGAAAACTGTTAAATCATATATTTCCGGGCTTGCTGCGGCAATGTTGCTGACAGCAGGATTTTCCGCCTGCCAGGACGACATCGACGCTCCGTTTGTCGAGGTTCCTGTCGCAGCCAATCAGGCCAACACCACGATAGCCGAACTCAAGGCGGCTTTCTGGCAGGACGCATCAAACTATGCCGACTCCGTGCGCACAAAACCCGACGGTTCGCATTATATCATCAAGGGTCGCGTCATATCGTCTGACGAGCAGAGCAATGTGTTCAAAAACATCTCTATTCAGGACGAGACCGGAGCGATCACCTTCTCGGTCAACTCCTATAATCTCTATCTCAACTATCGTCGCGGCCAGGAAATCGTGGTCGACGCTACGGGCATGTATATCGGCAAATATGCCGGTCTGCAGCAGTTCGGCACGCCGTCTTATTACGAGAACGGCTCGACATGGCAGGTCGGCTTTATGTCGCCGCAGTTCTTCCGGCGCCATCTCGAACTCAACGGTGTGCCTGAAGTTGAGAAACTCGACACGATAACCGTGAATTCGTTCAGCGAGTTCGACACTTCGGCCGAGGGTCTGCGCAAATGGCAGAGCCAGCTGGTGCGCATCAACAATGTGCACTTCCAGGACGGCGGTGTGAAGACTTTCTCCGAGTATCACAGCAACAGCAACACCGATGTCAACAAGACCCTGATCGACTCTGAGGGCAACAGCAACGTCGTTGTCCGCACGAGCGGCTACGCTACGTTCTGGAACAAGATGCTTCCCGAGGGCAACGGCGATATCGTCGGTATACTCAGTTTCTATCAGAGTCTGAGCGGATCGTCGATGTGGCAGCTGATCCTCAACGACTATGAGGGCTGCATGAATTTCGGCAACCCGACCGTGGCTCCCGGCACAGAAACCAATCCTTATCAGGTGGCCGATGTCATCAGGCTTGAGACCGACGGCACTGTCGCTTCAGGCTGGGTCAGCGGCTATATTGTCGGATCTGTGGCTCCGGGTGTTACCGAGGTTACTAAAAACGAGGACATCGTCTGGGGTGCCGAGGCTCTTATGCCCTATACTCTCGTCATCGGCGCCGATAAAGAGACCAAAGACTTCAGAAATGCGCTCGTGATCGAACTGCCGGCCAATACACCGCTGCGTCAGTACGGCAATCTCCGCGACAATCCTGGCAACTATCAGAAAGCTATCACCGTGCGCGGCGACATGGCGAAAGTGATGGGTACATTCGGCGTGGCCAATAACTCAGGCGCCGCATCGCAGTTCAAGATCGAGGGCGTCCAGACCGGAGGCGAGGGCATTGCCGACGGTGACGGATCGGAAAACAGTCCCTACAGTCCCTCGCAGGTCGTGGCCATGAATCCGTCGTCGACAACTACTGCTACCCGGACCGGCGTATGGGTAAAAGGTTATATCGTAGGCTATATGCCGACCGGCGGTTCGTCGACTCTCCTTTCGGGCACAGTGTTCGGTGTCACGGGCGACGTTGCCAATACCAACCTTGTCATAGCTCCAACCCCTGACGAGACCAACCCGTCGAAGTGTGTCGGCATCCAGCTGCCGACCGGAACGCTCCGCACAGCTCTCAATCTCAAGGATCATCCCGAAAATATCGGCAAGACTCTGTCTGTCAAGGGCGACGTGATGAAATATTGTGGCGGCCCCGGTGTCAAGAACGGCACTGAATACAAACTCGACGGCCAGGGCGGCACTACTCCCGATCCCACTCCCTCGGGCGACGCAATCTTCAGCGAATCGTTCGAAGGCGGCTCGCTCGGACAGTTCACAACTACAGTCGAGACCGCGGGCTCATGGACCGGCTGGCGCGCCAACACCAACACTCCGGCCTGCGCTATCGCCAACTCTTATGTCAGCGGTAATAATGAGGCTGCGACAGCATGGATGATCTCTCCCGCAATCGACCTTTCGAAGGCGTCGAAAGCCTCGATAAAGGTCGAGCAGGCTTTCGGCTTCTACTTCCCCACCAGACAGGAAAGCTTCTGCACTCTCAACATCCGCGAGAAAGGCGGACAGTGGCAGCAGCTCACCCTTACCGAGTTCCCGACAAAGGGAACGGGCAACTGGACATCGTTTGCCGAAAACTCGGTCGATATCTCGGCCTACGTCGGCAAAACTGTTGAAATCGGCTTCAAATATGTCAACGACGGCAAGCAGAGCATCGCATGGGAGATCAAGAACTTCTCGGTCAATGCCGATGCCGGTTCCGTGATCCCCGGCGGCGGTGATGATCCCAAACCTGATCCCGATCCGACCCCCACGCCTTCAGGTGATTATAAAGGCGATTTCAACTCCTTCAACAACTCGACAGCAACCGCGAGCCCCTACAGTACTTACACCAATGCTACGGGCTGGACGGCCGAGTGGAGTGTAGTGCTTGGCGGAACCGACGGCGCTGATGCAAGTCCACTGTTCTCTTTTATCGGCAAGACCGGAACGCTCGCCCCGACACTTAACGGCAACACATCCAAGGTCGGTAAACTTATCTCTCCGACTCTGACCGGAGGATGCGGCACACTGACATTCAACTATGGTTTCGCTTTCAATGAAACCAAGTGCTCGTTCACCGTGAAGGTGCTTCAGGGCGGCAGCGTCGTGAAAGAGGATACAGTCACGCTTGACTCGATCAACAAACAGCAGGCATATTCCTATTCTCTTGATGTTAACGTCAAGGGCGATTTCTCAATCGAGATCGTCAACAACTGCTACTCGGCAGCAAGTTCAAACAAAGATCGTGTGTCGATCTGGAATCTCACCTGGACCGACTGATCAGTCTTACTACTATACAAACAGAGCGTCCTGTCGTTACAGACAGGACGCTCTGTTTATATTTTCCGGTTATTCAGACGATTTCTGGTTTATGAGAAGATTGTGATTCCATCTCGTTCGATTTCTTTAGTCAGAAACTTGTCGGTATTTTTTTTAAATACAAGTTTTATGCAGGCATACTGTAGTTGTGGGGTGTTAGAGGCGGCAAATTGAAAAAACAGGCGGCGATTAGAGCACGGCATTGCGAAAATGATTAATTTTGTAAAATGACAACGAAAGAAACATCCGATAACCTGTCTGCGCGTCGCTCGCTGGCCATATATGTGCGTCGCGGAGGGATAGATGCGCTTGTCTATGACGCCGAGAGACATGAATGCTCGTCGGTCGAAGTCGATCCGGCGGTTGTGTCGCCGTCGAAAGTGCTTGAGGAGGCGGTCTATCAGACACCGTGGCTGCTCGGCGATTTCTCGCGTATCGACGTTGTGGCTTCTGCCGATCGGTTTATGACAGTGCCTCAGGCTCTTGAGGCCGGAGATCAGGGTGCGCGCGCTGTCGCCGCACTTGTCTGGCCTGATGCCGGCCATGACTGCCTGTCGCTTTATGGCTGCGGTGCTTCGGCAAAGTTGCTGTCGGTTTTTGACCGTCAGCTCTACGGTTTTGTGAACCGTACGTTTACAGGAGCGTCGCTACGTCACAGACTCGCGTCGCTTGCTGATTTTTTTTCTTCGTTGAGCCGTCCCGTCAACCGTGTGAAACTCTACGCCTGTTTTACCGGCGACAACAGCCTCGACGTTATCGCCATGACGGCCGACACGCTGCTTATGGCCAACACATTCGGCTGTCAGGGCGTTGACGACGAGCTCTATTTCATAATGGCTTCGGTCCGTGACTGCGGTTTCGACGCGCTCGACGACGAAGTGATCGTGTGCGGCGACCCCGGCCGCTGCGAAGCCGCGATGGAGCGCTTGCGTGTTTATCTTAACTCGGTGATGCCCTTGTTGTTGCCGCAGGACTATACAGACATCCCCCTCGAACTAATACGTTTTGTCAGATGAGAATAATCAGAGGCAAATACGGCCGTCGGCGTTTCGACGTGCCCACCAATATCACCGCGCGTCCCACTACCGATTTCGCGCGAGAGAATATTTTTAATGTTCTTGAGAATTATGTTGATTTCGAAGGCCTTTCGGCTCTCGATCTTTTCGCCGGCACGGGAGCCATCACATTTGAGTTCCTGTCGCGCGAATGCGCCGATGTGACGGCGGTCGAGAAGTCGGCGACACAATATAATTTTATCCGTAAAGTCGCCCAGCAGCTCAACGTTCAAAATCTCAACCTCGTCAAGGGCGATGCCCTCAGATTTATCGACACTTGTATCAAGAAGTTCGACGTGATCTTTGCCGATCCTCCCTACGACATGCCCGATTTCGCTTCGGTGCCCGAGCGCGTGCTGTCGTCTCAGATGCTCAGGCCCGGCACTGTTTTCGTCATCGAACATAACAAGCATCACGATTTCAGCAGTCTGCCCGGTTTCAGAGAGCACCGTGCCTACGGTTCGGTCAATTTCTCGATATTCGTAATACCTGATTGAGGCTTTTGCTGATAAAACTTTTTCATTGATAATTGCGTTATATATAAACAATTATAATATGGTAAGAAAATGAAAAAGTTTTTATTAGTGCTCGGCATGATCATCGGATTATCGGCTGCAGCTTCAGCAAAAGATACATACACTCACGATGCTTCTGTGCTTCCCGAGGCGGCGCGCACAACGCTCGCCGATAATTTCAAGTCGGATATCAGTGTCATCAAAGTCGATAAAAATCTCGGCCGTGTCAGCGAGTATGAGGTGATACTTGTCGATGGCACGGAGATATCGTTTGACCGCGGCGGCAAGTGGGAAAATGTTGAGACAAGCAATGCCGGCTCAGTGCCGTCATCGATGATCCCCAAGGCGATAGCCGATCATGTGGCCAAGAGCCAGCCCGGAGTCAATATCGTCGGTATAGAGAAAGAGCATGGCGGCTATGACATAGAGCTTGCCAACGGCGTCGAGATGCGTTTCGACAAAAACGGTAACTTCCGCCACTACGACGACTGATCATAATAAACTGTAATAACAAAGGCCGCAGACTCCCCCGGGGGTATCTGCGGCCTTTACTTGTCTTCTTAACACGCTATTCTTTAAGAAGTTTGCAGGCTTCTTTATTTATCTGACAAGCGTTTTTCCGGTTCTTGCGCCCTGACGCACGATGTAGAATCCCGGTCTCAGACCGTCGAGCGTGTCGGCGACCTTTATTCCGTTGAGATCATAGACGTCATAGGGCATCGCGTAGTCGATCGACCCGTCGCCGTCGACTGTCGGGTCATTGATGCCGGCGAAGTCATATGTCTCTATATTCTCAAACAGGCTCCACGGCGTTGTAATCTTAATCTTTTCCAATGCCGATTCTTTTACATAAAGCGTCGGCTTCGAGTAGTCAGAGAATACGTCTTCTGATGCCGTTATCGGCTCTTCAGCGCCATAATATACTTTTTCGAGGCTGTTGCAGCCAAAAAAGGCATACTCGGTGATTGTTGTGACAGAAGTGGGGATAGTTATCGATGTCAGGCTGTTACAATAAGCGAAAGTTCCCCACCCAATTGTTGTAATTGCGTTAGGGATAGTTATTGATGACAAACTGTTACACATCCAAAAGGCGCTTTCTTCGATTTCTGTGACTGAATTCGGGATAGTTATTGATGTCAGATTGCTACAGTACGCAAAGGCATATCCCCCGATTTCTGTGACTGAATTTGGGATTGTTACCGATAACAAACTGTTACAATACTCAAACGTTCCCCACCCGATTGTTGTGACCGAATTGGGGATAGTTACGGATGTCAGACTGTAACATGAATTAAAGGCATTAATGTCAATTTTTGTGACTGAATCGGGGATTGTTACCGATGTCAAACTTTTGCAGCAATAAAATGCGCATTCACCGATTGTTGTGACCGAATTGGGGATAGTTACGGATGTCAGACTGCTATAGTAAAATGCTTCTCTTCCAATTGTTTTGACGGAATTGGGGATTTCATAATTTAAATCGGATTTCCCTGCAGGATAATAATAAAGCGTAGTTTTGTCTTTATTGAAAAGAATGCCATTAATCGAACAATAGTTCTGATTTTCTGTGTCTACATTAATAGCGACTAATTTTGTACACCCCCTAAAGGCACGTTCACCGATTGTTGTGACTGAACTGGGAATAGTTATGGAATTTAGTTTGAGACAGAAAGAAAAAGCGAAACTACCGATATATTTAACTGAATCAGGTATGTTTACATAACTCAGACTACTACACTCCTGAAAGGCATAGTTGCCAATTGTTGTGACCGAACTCGGGATTGTCACTGATGTAAGGCTAGCGCACCCCGTAAAAGCGTTATCCCCGATTGTTGTGACTGTATACTGCCGTCCTTCGTGCTCAATCGTTTCGGGAATCTCAACATCAATATTATCTACACCATCTTGAACCGTAATTCCGGTAACAGTAGCTGTAGAGGTTGCAGAATCGAAAGAGTAACTAAGTGTATATGCTGCTCCTTTTATATCGCCTTTTATGTTGTAGAAGTCTTTCCAGAAATCGGCGGTCTTATAGAGCTGCAACGACCCCGCAGGAACATGAAGCGTGCAAGATGATTTATTGACAGATTTCAAAACAATGTCATTTGCTACCACAGGAGGCGTGGTTCCGTCGCAATAAATATCACTCGGCCTCACATCGGAAAAGGCATAGTCGTCAAGTCGCTCCACATCGGGCCCGAACTCTATTGAAGACACATGCCGATTGTTAAATGGCATATATTTCCATGAGCTGTAATTAAGGCCACGATAATATGTAATCTCACGTGCGTTGCAATATATTTTTGTTGACAGGTCTGATGACGAGCCAAAGGCGAAAGCGGCACAGTCTATCGTGGTAACACCTCGCCCTATTTTTATATCTGAGAGTTTGTAGCAATCGGCAAAGCAGTCGTTTCGCAATGCTTCCACATTGTCGGGAATATCAACCGTCTCAATATCTGTGCATTTGAATATAAACTTAGAAATCTCTTTCACAGTTCCTCCAATATTGAGATTCTTGAATTTCGGGCAATTCGAGAATACCGGGTTTGCATGATGGTCGTTAGTGGTATTGACCGATACAGGATAATAGTTTACCGTCTCCAGATTTGCACAGCCTTTGAACGCACCCGGATCTATGTCATTTACTGTCGACGGAATCGTAACAGACCGCAGCAGACTATTGCCCGCAAAAGCGCTTGCGTCAATGCCGGTAACGGTATATTGTCGACCGTCTTTTTCCGTGCTTTCGGGAATCTCAACATCGACATTTTCCATGCCTTCCATAATCGAAATTCCTGTAACTGTCGCCGATGAAGCGGAATTATAGGTGTAAGTGAGCGTATATTTCCCTTTTTCAATGACTTGCACATTACATGTCGCGCTCACAGTATTGTTTGTATCAAGATCTGTTCCCGAAACGGTGATAACAGCCGTTCCTGCGCCTATGGCGGTCACAGTGCCGTTGCTGTCGACTGTCGCAACCTCAGGATTTGACGAAGTCCATGTCAGTTCCGACAAATTGCCGTCTTCAGTCACTTTAAGCGTTGTTTTATCGCCGACATACAATGAAAGAGAATTGCTGTCTAAAGTAATACCTGAGAAGTCATAAGTTTCAATATTTTCAAAATAAGCCCATGGTTTTGTTATGTACATTTTATTCAAGGCTTCAGCTCTGACATATAATGTTGGATTTTTATAATTAGAGAAAACATCATCCGGAGCCACAATCGGATTTTTAGCTCCATAAAATATTTCAGTCAAGCCACTACAGTCG
Organism: uncultured Bacteroidales bacterium; assembly: GCA_947573135.1. Classification (GTDB taxonomy): domain Bacteria; phylum Bacteroidota; class Bacteroidia; order Bacteroidales; family Muribaculaceae; genus CAG-873. Next base: position 55,078 of record CANPDU010000001.1, read on the forward strand.
AAAAAAGCCTTTTCCCCGATTGTTGTGACAGAATTCGGGATAGTTATTGATGTCAGACTGCTACATAACGAAAAGGCATATTCCCCGATTTCTGTGATTGAATTGGGGATTGTTACCGATGTCAGACTGCGACAGTTCATAAAGGTATACGCGCTGATACTTGTGACTGAATTGGGGATTATTATCGATGTCAGACTGCTGCAGCAGTAAAAGGCATAATCGCCTATTGTTGTGACCGAATTTGGGATAGTTACTGAAGTCAGACTGCTGCAGTACATAAAGGCATTCCACCCGATTGATGTGACCGAATTGGGGATAGTTACGGATGTCAGACTGTAACATGAATCAAAGGCACCATATTTGATAGTTGTGACCGAATTTGGGATCGTTACTGAAGTCAGACTGCTACATCCGTAAAAGGCATAATCGCTTATTGTTGTGACCGAATTTGGGATCGTTACTGAAGTCAGACTGCTACATCCGGAAAAGGCATAAATGCCGATAGTTGTTACAGAATTTGGGATAGTCACAGAACTTAGACTGTTGCAATTAGAAAAGGCATACGAGCCGATAAAAGTGACTGAATTCGAGATAGTCACTGATGTCAGGCTGCTACAGTACATAAAGGCATTCCACCCGATTGATGTGACCGAATTGGGAATAGTTACTGATGTCAGACTGAAACAATTCCTAAAGGCATCATTGCCGATAGATGTTACAGAATTTGGGATAGTCACTGATGTCAGACTGCTACAGCCCGCAAAGGCACTCTCACCGATAGATGTTACAGAATTTGGGATAGTTACTGATGTCAGGCTGCTACAGTCGTCAAAGGCGCGCTCTAACTTTGTGACAGTATAAGATTCATCCAGATAGCTGACAGATTCAGGTATTATTACATTATTTGCAATACTTACCCAACCAGTAACTTCGCATGTATGAGCATCTTTGTTGATGATTTCATATTTTAGTTCCGAGCCACGAAAGAAATAATTAAATGACTGCGCCCATGCCGCTACGGTCGTAAGCAGACAGATTAATAGGATAAGTGCTTTTTTCATTTGCTGATAATGATTAGTTTTCATTTCGGATGATTTTTACAAAAGTCTAATTATATTCTCTTTTTCGGCTTGAGCCCAAAGGAGTCGGATTGCTGCTCATGATTGATTAATTCGAATACAAGACCGCAGACAGCATCCGGACAGAAGTCTGAGTTGGACGAGACTTTGTCATTCAGTAACTGCGGAAAATCGGCAGTTCCGGTAGCCGCCGACAGATAGTGCTTGTTTAAAGACCTGATATCGGTGGAATAATTTCTCTTTATTCTGAGATTATCAAGCCATTCATCAAAAGCTTTATAGACACTTTTAGTGCATGCCATAGCGCATTACTTTTTCACCCTATGGCTCCTTTCGGGTCTGTTATAATGGAAACTGTATCATGGTGTTAGAAACAGAAGCGTGAAGCCGATTGTTGCCCGCTCCACTATCTGAGGCCTTCGCATTGCCCATCCTGTCGGAACAAGCAACGCTGACCCCACGCCGTATGTATATAATCGGCACGCTCCGTCGCGGAGCATGAGGATATTACATACCCATGAGCATCATCGTTGCATGGTCACCTGACAGGATTAGAAAGTTGCGAAGTTTCAGATAGTCAGAAACCAAGCGTCAATAACGCTTTTTACAATATGTCCTGGCAAGCCAGGCGGCAAGCCGATTCATGAACCCGCCCATTCTCCGGCATAAGGCTCTCTTTAGAGTCATTCTCCGGCCAACGGCGTAGGGCTCATGATGCAAATTTAGATCCTATTTTTTACACCTCCAAATTTTTCACAATATTTCATAATAAACCAAAATAAGAATCAAACGAATTCATGCATTTTACAATGCCTCGGAGAGGCGGGCCAGAAATATCACGCGAAATTCGCCGAGAACGCGAGGAAAAAAGTGCGTCGATGACGCTCAATATGTGGAACCCCACAATTAGCGCAGCGGTTTGTGGGGGGGGAGGGTCGACTCCACTCATATAACCGCCTCGGAGAGGCGGCACATCGCGCGCCGATCAGTCGCGCATCTTATGGGCCTTAACATATTAAGCATCTTCGATGCTCTGAGATGATGCAATCATACGTGCCAAAGGCTACAGTACATGACATTTTTGGTGTGACAGTCCTTCGCGCTCTTCGCGCCTCGGCGTGAAACAATTAAGTGCTGATTAAAAAAGTTCGGAATGAGTGCCGAAACGCACAAGCTTGATTATGCCGGTTTCCTTGTCCCACCAGATTAGAAGAGTATCGTTTTCGACATGACATTCCATATACCCTTTATAATTCCCGGTCAGTAAATGCGGACGATTTTCCTCCGGCACAGGCAATCCCTGAGCCAACAATTTAAGAATGGCTTCAAGTTTTGCTATAGTTTCAGCCTTATGCTTGTAACGTTTAAGATCTTTCTTAAACTGCGATGTGAGTTTAAGAGTATTCATAGAGATTCCACGAAACTGCGGAAGTTGTTTAAATCAAGTGTTTCGAGACTGTCGGAAGTTTCGGCCTCTTTCATTGCGGCGAGAGTAGTTTTGTTCGGTCGCTCAGATACAAAGGCCATAAGAACGCTCTCCACAAGATTATTCAGGCTGCGGTTATGGCGTTTTGCCTCTGCCTGTAATTTTACAAGAAGGTCCTCACTGAGACGAAAAGATGTCTGTTTGCGTATAGAAGATGCTGTATTCATAGCTCAACCACATTAATAATACAAAAGTAATACATTTGTATAACACTCCAAAACAAAAAGTGATCAAAAAGTTACTCCAGCGTTCGCAGGGCGCCGGTCTCCGAGTCCATGATGTAGCCTTTGACTGTGATGTCGCGGGCCATCAGCGGATGATTGCGGATCAGATCGACAGTCTCGCGGATCGCCTCGTCGGTGTCGTCGAAGCCGTGCAGCCAGCTGTCGAGGTCTATGCCGCAGTGCTTCATCAGCGAGATATTGCTTTCCGGAATGCCGCGCTCCTTCATAAGGTGCTGCATCTCGGTGCTGTCCATGCCCTGCACGCCGCATCCGGTGTGACCGATCACCATTATTTCCTCAACGCCAAGCTCATAGACGGCGACAAGCAGACTGCGCATTGTGCTGTCAAACGGATTGGTGATCGTCGCGCCGGCGTTTTTGATTATTTTGACATCGCCGTTGCGGAAGCCCAGCGCCGCCGGCAGCAGCTCGACGAGCCGTGTGTCCATGCAGGTGACGATCGCGATCTTTTTGTTGGGATATTTGTCAGTCAGAAAGCGCTCATAGCCTCGTTCGGCCACAAAGCGGCGGTTATGTTCGAGAATTTCGTTGATCATATTCTATTCTGAATTTATCGAGTAATAGTTTAAAAGAATCCTGCGCCGTAAGACACGTATCCATCAGATAACCCTTGATTTCCGGCCAGTTACGCAGCCCGTTATAATAGAATATTTTCAGCTCGTCGCTGATAATGAACGGAACGAAGCCGTTACGGAGACACTCGCGAAACATTATGAGCCGGCCGACACGCCCGTTGCCGTCCTGGAACGGATGTATAGCCTCAAAACGCTGATGAAAATCTATTATATCTTCAAATGTTATTTTTTTCTTTGAATTATATTCGCGCAGCAGAGCCTTGATGTCGCGGCTTACATTTTCGGGAGCCGATGTGTCGTTGCCGCCTACTTCGTTTGGCAGCTTTTTGTATTCCCCGACTTTGAACCACTCTTTCCGTTCGTCAGACGAACCTGATTTTATTATCTTATGCAGAGTCTTGATGTAATGTTCGGTCAGTTTGCCCTCGGTTTCGGTGATTATGAAGTCTATGGCCCTGAAATGGTTGGCGGTTTCTATGATGTCATCGATATTAATTGATTCATCGCTTACTCCGATCGTGTTGGTCTCAAAGATATAGCGCGTCTGGTCGTGGGTCAGACGGCTGCCTTCGATGTGATTTGAATTGTATGTCAGATCAATCTGTACCCTATGGTATAGTCCGCCTTTGAGCTTCGCTTCCATTTGATCGCGAAGGGCTTGAAGTAAGGGTGTCAGCCTGATTTTTTTTGTTCGTTCCGGCCGCGTAGCGTCAGCCGGGACGCTCCACGTTTTACCGATAAGACAGGCTCCGTCTATTTTGCCCCGGGCGCAGTAGTTTCTCGCTGTCCGCTCCGAAACACCATGCTCCTGAGCCCATACTGCTATTGATACATATTTCATTATCGGCAAGCTCTTAGTAAAATACTACTGCAAATATATTAATTTTTGCCGATATCGGCAAGATATGTCACTTTTTCCGGATTATTGTCATGCCGTCGCGGATGGGCAGTATCACTTTTTCCACTCTTTCGTCGCCGGCGATCAGATCGTTGAACGCAAGAATGCCTTCGGTCTGCGGGTCATGAGCTTCGCCGTCGACGACTTTGCCGTCCCACAGCGTGTTGTCGGCCAGTATATATCCGCCCGGACGCACACGAGGCAGCACAAGTTCGTAGTAGTCACAGTAGTTGCGCTTGTTGGCGTCAATAAACACCATGTCCCAGCCGTCGCCGAGCGTCGGGATGATGTCGAGCGCGTCGCCGATATGAAGTCTGATCCTGTCGCCTACCGGAGCCGACGCGAAAAGCTCGAGCAGTTCGTCTTCCGCTTCGTCGTCGATCTCGACTGTGTGCAGCTCGCCGCCGTCGGCGATGCCCTCGGCTATGCAGAGTGCCGAATAGCCCGTAAACGTTCCGAGTTCAAGCACTTTCGCCGGTCTGATCATCTTTGACAGCATGGCCAGCAGGCGTCCCTGGCTGTGGCCCGAACACATACGGGCATAGAGGCGCGTCAGATGCGTCCGGCGGTAGAGGGCATGGAGATGATCCGGCTCGCGGTCGATATGTTTTTCTATATATTCCTCAAGATCCATGATTTACAGACCGTTAAGCACGAGCATCCACATCGCGATATGTGAGAGTATCATCATGGCGAGCAGAATCCACATCACGTCGCGGCGTCCCTGATAGCAGATGCGGGCGCAGATACCCGTAGCGATAACATAAAACGGATAGAACCATACGAGTGCGCGTGCCGTGGTTTCGTCGGGCGTCATGGACAGGAGAGTGGGGAACGCCAGTACCGGAAGCATACACACTATGATCACAACTGTGACCCATACGGGTGTTTTCTCACGCCTGTTGTCGTTGTCGTAGCTCATTGTTTCGACGATTTCTTTTTCTTGTTTTTAAGTTCTTGTTTTTCCGCAAGATAGGCTTTGACAGTCTCTTCGATGCCCCTGCGGAGAGGATATTCGGTCCTGAAGCCGAAATCACGGACTGCGTCAGAGACGTCGCAGTTCCAGTTGCGCTGGCGCATGATCTTGAATTTGTCGCGGTTGAGAGTCGACGCCTTCATGCGTGCCACTCCCCATTTTTCGGCGACAAACGACGCTATATAGGCTGTCCAGAGCGGCAGCTTGACCGGAATCACGAAGCGGCGTCCGAGTGTCCGGGCGACGATTGACCGGAATTCGGACTGAGTGTAGGCACGCTCCTCGCTGATGATGTATTTTTTGTGGACGACACCGGCGGCGAGAGCGTCGAACATGGCGTTGACCAGATCATCGACGTAGATAAATGTCAGCATCTGCTTGCGGTAGCCGACGCCGAAGTCCCAGTGGGCGTCGATCGACTTTATCATCATCAGATAGTCGCGTTCGTGAGGACCGTAGACTCCTGTCGGACGGAAAATTATCCACGGAAAGTCGGGCCGCGTCTCGAGAAATGTCTCGGCCTTGATCTTCGACAGTCCGTAGCGTGTGTTGGGATTCGGTATTGTCGACGATGTGATCGGGCTGTAGCCTTTTTCGTCGCCCGCGCCGAGCGCGCTGAGAGAGCTCATGAACAGAAATCGCTCCGGCACGAGCCCTTCGCGTTCGAGCATCAGCACGAAGTCGCGCAGATATAGATAGTTGATGCGGTTGAAATCGCCGAAGTTGGCGCATTTTGTCGCGCCGAGGTTCCAGATGATATAGTCCCACTTGCCGCTTTCGGGCGCGGCCGCTTTCAGGGCCTCGGCCATCGCGTCGCAGTCGTCGTAGTCGAGAACAGCGAAGCTGAGACGCGGGTCTGTCAGATAGCGTCGCGACGTTGACTCGCGCACTCCGACAGTCGTGCGGTAGCCGCGGTCGAGAGCCGCCTTTGCGATAAAGCCGCCGATGAAACCTCCGGCGCCGATGATGAGTATGCTTTTATCCATTTCAGAGATATTTTTCGATGATAGCCTTGCGGTAGCAGGCCATGGTCAGACGTGCGAATTCGTCGGCCGAGAAGCGTTTGATATATTGCCGCCCGCGGGAGGCGAGCTTGTCACGGGTATAGATCTCTTCCGACAGGCGGCGCGCGTTGTCGACAAATGCGTCGACATCGTCGGGATCAACATATACGGCCCCGGGGCCGCCGGCTTCTTCGAGACACGATCCTGTCGCGGCGATCACCGGAGTGCCGGCCGACAGGGATTCGATTACGGGGATGCCGAAGCCCTCGTAGCGCGATGTGTAGGACGAGAACGAGGCCATGGCATAGAGTGCAGGAAGATCGGCGAAAGGCACGTGGTCGAGCAGCATGACGCGGTCAGACAGGCCGTGTGACGAGATATAGGCGACCGTCTCACGGGCATAGTCGCTTTTGAAATTGCCGACTATGACCAGCGGCAGATCGAGCCGTTCGAGCGCCCTGACGGCGAGCATCTGGTTCTTGCGCCGCTGGACGGTGCCGACGCTGATGAAATAACGTTCCGGCAGTTGATAGGCCGCTCTTACTCTCTGACGGTCTTCATAGCCAACCGGCAGACCGAAGCGCGGGTCACAGCCCTGATAGATTATGTCGATTTTTGCCGGGTCGATCTGATAGTCGCTGACAAGATCGTCGCGAGTCTTGCGGCTGATGGCTATGACGCGCGTGGCATTGCGGGCAGATCGGCTGTATTTGTAATCGTAGAGCGCACGATCGATCGGCTTATAGTCTTCGGGCACACGCCGGTAGATCAGATCGTGGATGGTGACCACAGCCGGAAACGCGGCGCGGCCGATGTTGAGCGGCAGTTCGTTGCTAAGGCCGTGATAGACCGATATGTCGTCGGCAGCCATCTGACGGGTCATCGCAGCCGTGCGCCAGAGCGAGCCGAAGCGGCGTCCGAATGATGTCGACGGACCGACAAGCTCGACATTGCCGCGTGCAAGCAGCGGAGCAAGCCGGTCGTTTTCTTTCAGCACGGGTGAATAGAGCCTGTAAGTGTTGCTCGGAAAGCCGACCGACAGGGTGTCGATCACATACCGGCTGTAGTTGCCCAGACCGGTGTTGTTGGCCACCGCCCGTTTGCCGTCATATCCTATAGTTAATCCTTCCATCGACTGCAAATTTAACGATTAACTCACGAAATGCAAAACGAAAACGGCGGCAACAGTCTCAATATCGCGGTTTGTAGCCTTCCTGAATATATTCGCCCATAGTTATGTCTCCGCTGAACGCACCTCTGTCTTTAAGAAGCTCTGCACATTCTTTTGCGGATTCAGGGCGCTTTACTCTGCCGAAAGTACTTCGGGAAGTCTCAGTGGATGTTGAAATTTCCCAGTCAACTATATTGCCGATACATATAGCATAAGCTTTATAGTGGCCGTCAATCGGAAAGAACGCGACGTAGAGCGCGTCACGCGGTTCCTTAGGTTCGGGGAGTTTCCAGACATAGACTGTTTTGCCGTCAATGTCAACGGCTTCTACATTAATATCATCATTTGAAAACGGCGACCTGTAGCCCCCGGACAGCGGAGCAACTGAATTGAGAAAATCGGGCGATGACAGCATCTCGCCGTCTTCATAAGTGATTTCGGGAGCGATAACCGACAGCCATTGATGTACGAAATAATATGGTGTCATGTCTCTTTTAGGCTTTCTGATATCACTGAGAAACTCTGTCGCCTGTTGTCGCTGCTCATCGTCGCTCTTAGTGTCGGCAATGACTTTTTCATACATCTCAGCTGCCTTTCCCTCCTGACCGGTTAAATAATAAACGCCGGCAAGATTTAGCATGACCGTGGGCTCTCCCGGATACAGGCTGTCGATTTCTTCAAATATTTTAATAGCACCGGCATTGTCCTGGCGGTTTCCGGCTATTGCGCCCTTCATCGTCAATACATAAAGTTGTCGGGGAAAGACTTCGAGAAATCTGTCACACACATCAAGAATGTTATAGTAGTTCATCCCGTATAATATGCTTAAAAACTCATATGCGCTATCCTGAGTCTCTGATTTTGCTTCTTCCGGAGTGAGTTTTTTGCCCGATAGTGACCAATTGAAATTGCTGTCGCGGGCATAGTCAAGCATACCGTTTATCGTTTCGGCAAGTTTGGTCGTATCAGCATTGTCTATCGCCGCAGTGGCGAGTATAAAGCGCAATTCGAGCCTGTCGGGCTCTTCTTTGATTTGTGACTCGATTGAGTCGTAGACGCAAATTCTGTCTTTTGTGGTTGTGACGGCCTTTTCCGAAGGACCGGCATAGGCATTTAACGCAAATATTGACGCCACAATAAAAAATAAAATCTTTTTCATGATATAACAGGATTTTAAATTGTGCCCAAATATAAGAAAATATCCGCTTCTGTTTATGAAATAAAAATAAAAAAGCGTTATTTATGGCGGGCGGCGTTGCGGAGAAGCTGGGGGAGCTTGGCGCGGCGGACGGCGCTGTGACGGAAAACCGAGCGGTAGGTGTCGGCGTCCATGTTTCTTACGGCTTCGATGTCGAGGCGCATCAGTTCTTCTGATGGCCGGAATTCTTCAACGGCTTCTGATCCGGCGGTGCGGTTGTGAGGACAGACATCCTGACAGATGTCGCAGCCGTAGATGCGTCCGTCGAGACGCAGGCCGTCGGGCAGCTCGCCGCGGTGCTCGATGGTGAGGTAGGAGTTGCACCGGGCGGCGTCGACGGTCATGTCGCCGCAGAGCGCGTGACCGGGACATGCTTTGATACAGGCTCCGCATTTCATGCAGCTCTCGCCGAGCCTTGACTGATCGGGCTCGACGGTGGCTGTCCACAGAATTTCGGCGAGAAAGACTTTCGAGCCTATGCCGTCGACGATCAGCAGGCCGTTCAGTCCGATTACACCCAGTCCGGCGCGGGCGGACCAGTAACGTTCGCGGATGGGCGCCGTGTCGACGCATATGCGTGTCTCGCCGCCGTATTTGCCACAGAGTTCGGCGGCAGCCGATGTCAGTCGTCTGCGGATGGCGTCGTGATAGTCTTCGCCGAGCGCATAGTCGGCGAAAAGACTGTGACGCACAGTCTGACGGTAGTCGAACGCGCAGCAGATGACGGTCTGCGCTCCGTCGAGCAGCAGCCGCGGATCGGAACGGACATCATCGTAGCGGTCGAGGTAGGTCATACCGGCATGTTTGCCTTCGGCGATCCAGCGGTCGTAACGTTCGCGCGTGACAGCATCGACCGGGCCCGCGGCAGCAAAGCCGACTCTGCATGCTCCCGAAGCGAGAAACATGCGGCGTATGTCTGTCTTTACATCGCCGTATGACATGGCTTATTCCATGGGTAGGGTGCGGAACTCGTAGCCCTGTTCGAGAAGCCACTCGATGGCTCTGGGCAGAGCGAAGCGCATGTTGCGCGATGATTTTCGCGAGTCGTGGAAGACGATTATCGAGCCGTCGCGGGCAAAGCGTTTGACATTGTCGAGCACCTGCTCGGGCGTCAGTTTGCGCGAGTAGTCGCGGGTCACCAGATCATACATTATGATGTTGTAGTGGTCTTTTATCGCTTTGGCCTGTTTCCAGCGCATGATGCCGTGGGGCGGCCGGAAAAGAGGGCTGCCGATTAGCTTGTCGGCCTCGGTGATGTCGTAGAGATAACGGTGAGTGGTGACTTTCATGCCCTGGAGATGGTGCATCGAATGATTGCCATAGGCGTGGCCGCGGCGCTTTATCTCTTCGAACAGTTCGGGATATCGCCTGACGTTGTCGCCGACCATAAAGAAAGTGGCCTTGATGCCGTAGCGGTCGAGGGTGTCAAGCACCCAGGGGGTCTCTTCGGGTATCGGGCCGTCGTCAAAAGTCAGAAAGACGACCTTAGACGTTCGCCGGCCTTTCACACGCCACACCGCCTCCGGGAAAAGGAGGCGGTAGATCAGCGGTGGACGTTCGATAAACATTGTCAGTGTCGGCTGTTAATGTTGAAGATCAGTTGACAAGATTGCGCCAGACGTCGACGTTGATGCCGTTGGCATCGGCGATAGAGTCTGTGGCTGCCATCGGATCGATGCCGGCAGCTTCATGAAGCCTGAGCAGACGTATGGCGGTAGCGTAAACCTCGGCCACTTTGCCCTTGCTGTGCGACAGGCCGGTGTTCAGTTCGTCGAGAGTGTATCCGTCGAGATAGAGCATCGGATAGATGTTCTGGGCGTAAGATATGGAGAGACCGGCCGGCAGATCCTTGAGCAACTCGTCGCGGTCGTCACGGCCCTCGAGGGCGCGAAACACGGCTATGGCGTTCTTCAGACCGGTCATCAGTCCGAGATACTGCATGGCGACCGTCTCCTGGCGACCGAGCGAGTTGAGCTGAGCTCTGGACAGAGAAGCTCCGTATCTGATGAGCTGGGCCATGCGCGGTATTTCGGCGTCGAGAAGGGCTTCGGCGCTGTCGAGGTCGGCGGTGTTGCCTGTCAGATCATAGAGGGTTATATAGTCTCCGGCCATATAGTAGCTCTGGAGGCCGTCGTAGAGGGCGGCTTCGGCAGGCAGTTTCTCCTGCATGAGATCCAGCAGGTTGCGGGCCATATCATAATGGGTCTTAGGCACGGGCTGACCGTTGGCTTCGGCGAATTCGACGGCCCATTTCGACGCCGGCCGGTCGCCTTCGACCATGAGGTTGTCGACACACTCGATGATCGACGAACGAGTCGACGACACCATGCGGCGCACTGTCTCGTCGAGATAGAGCGATGATGCCTTTTGGGGATCGTCGAGGCCGCCCCAGCGGAACTTGCTCATAAAGTTTTCATAAGCGGTGTCTGCGTTGGGCGAGTAGGGGGCGTTGAAGAAAGGCGTCACTTCGAGAGCCATGCCCGTAGAGTACATATATGGGTCGAGATTGAGATAGTAATCTGACGGAACGGTCGCTGCGAAGTAGACCGGACGCTTGAAGCCGTCGGAGATTGAGTTGGCTATGATGTCGAGCGAAAGTATCTTGCTCTGGCTTGCACCCTGGCCCTGCTCGCTGAGATCGAGGCGGATGTCGCCGAACGAAGGCATAAGATGGACGGCGTCGAACGATGTGTCGTTGAGCACCACAGGTATCTCGCCCCCGGCAAAGCGTGCGCGCGCCGCGTTGCTGTCGGCAGGAATGACAATCTTTGACTGGGTCATGAACGGTGCGCCGATGCGTTTCGGATCGCTGTTATAGAGCGAGCGGAGCGCAGTTTCGGCTGTCACAGTGGAGTCTGACATCGGAATGATGAAGTTGTAGGACAGACGTTCGTAGGCATAGTCGCGCGGTGTGGCATACATCTTGACGGGATCGGCGTCATAGTAGGGATAGGTCAGGTTGTGGGCATACCAGTCGGTTGTCAGATAAGAGAGGTTGACAACACGCACGTCGGTGCGGAATCCTTCGACTTCCTGAGCGTACCAGAGGGGGAATGTGTCGTTGTCGCCGTTGGTGAAGATTATGCCGTTCTGGCCTACGGAAGCGAGATAGTTCATGCCGAGGTCGCGGGTCGTGTAGCGTCCTGAGCGGTCGTGGTCATCCCATGTCTGCGACACCATCTGCAGGGGGACAAACAGACCGAGGAGCACAGCGGGGATAGCTGCCGCCACGGGTATAGCCGTCGCGCTGTCGGGGTCTTCAGCTGATTTCTTCTTTTTGAAGAGCATCCCGAACAGCGAAGCGAGCGCCGGCACACCGATGCCTATCCATATCGCGAACGCATAGAATGATCCGGCAAAGGCGTAGTCGCGTTCGCGCGGCTGACCGGGAGTCTGGTTGAGGTAGAGCACGATGGCTATACCGGTCATGAAGAATAGGAAGAATATCACCCAGAACTGCTCGATGCCACGCTCGGAGTTGCCGAGAGCCTGCCAGAGGAGACCGATGACGCCGAGCAGGAGCGGCAGCATGTAGAAGACGTTGTGACCCTTGTTGCCTTTGCCGAACTCGTCGGGCAGGAGCGACTGGTCGCCGAGACGTGCGTTGTCGATGAGCGGAATGCCCGATATCCAGTTGCCGAGATGGGGCTCGCCGTTGCCCTGGATGTCGTTCTGGCGCCCTGCGAAGTTCCACATGAAATAACGCCAGTACATGTGATTGAGCTGGTAGTTGAGGAAATATTTCAGGTTGACGTCAAAGCCGGGTTTCCAGGCGGAAGTGTGATTGACAGGCGAACCGTCGTGAGCGATAGCCGTCGTCACTGTCTGCTGGTGAGTCATATAAGGCGCAACTTCCGAGAGATATGCGTAGCCGTCCTTGGCCCACTTCTGACGCACATTGGCCGGAATGTCGTATATGTCGGGAGTGGTATAGTCCGCCCAGCTTTTATATTGTCCGGGATGGTTGGAGCGGGTGTCTGAGCTGTAGATGCGCGTGAACAGCATCTCGATGTCGGGCATCGGCTTGTAGTGGGGACGTTCGACTTCCTCGACATACTGGTCGGGCTGGCCATCGCGGGTCTTGACGACTTTGGTGTAGGTTTTCGTCGGCTCGTTGTAGGCTCGCCCGTCTCCGTCGCGGAGATAGCCGTCGATGACGCGGGTCTTCGGAAAACCCTGCTCGTCGACGCGCACGATATATGTGCCGTTGATGTCTTCATAGGCAAGTTCTTCGGTGAAGACCGGACCGTAGAAGAGCGGACGCTCGCCGTACTGCTCGCGGTTAAGATATGATGCGAGTGCAAAAACATTGTCGGGAGCGTTCTGGTTCATCGGCGGATTGGCGCTGGCGCGTATGAGCAGCAGAGCGTAAGACGAGTAGCCGATGAATATCACGAATATGCTGAGCACGATAACGTTGAAAATACGCACAGGCACTTTCTGACAGAAGCCGAACAGATAGATGGCGAGTCCGAGGATAAACACAGTCGGTATCAGCCATGAGTCGCCGATAAAGGGCATGCCGGAAATGATTATCGTCGCGAAGAACAGCCATTTGACCGACGTTGCGCTGCGTTGCAGATACAGGCTGCGGACTGCGAGAATAAACACGGTCACTGCGACGGCCGCATAGACGGTCACGCCGACATTATAGCTGCATCCGAGAGTGTTGACAAAAAACAGCTCGAACCACTGGGCGACGTTGATGAAGCCCGGCACAAGGCCGTAGAGTATCAGGCCGACGATGACGCAAGATGCGGCGAGTGCTATCAGTGAGCCTTTGGCGTTGATATTTTTGAATTTGCGATAGTAATAGACCAGGCCGATCGCCGGGATGCAGAGAAGGTTGAGAAGGTGGACGGCAATAGACACTCCGATCACATAGGCGATCAGCACAAGGTAGCGGTCGCTGTGAGGTTGGTCGGCACGGGTTTCCCATTTGAGTATGAGCCAGAAGACCAAAGCCGTGCAGAACGACGAGAAGGCATAGACCTCACCTTCGACAGCCGAGAACCAGAAGGTGTCGCTCCATGTGTAGGCCAGAGCGCCGCAGAGGCCGCCTCCCATGATGACGAGCATCCGGGAGAGTGATATCTCGGTGGCGTCGTCTTTGACTGTGAGCCGCCTGATGAGGTGGGTTATTGTCCAGAACAGCAGCAGAATCGTTCCTGCGCTGAGCATGGCCGACATAACGTTGACAGCGACGGCCGCCGAAGAGATGTCGCCCCCGAAAAGGGTGATGAAAAAACGACCGGCAAGCATGAAGATCGGGTTGCCCGGCGGGTGGCCGACTTCGAGTTTGAATGCCTGGAGAATAAATTCGGGACAGTCCCAGAAACTTGCTGTAGGCTCGATTGTGAGCAGATAGGTCACGGCTGCGATGATAAAACACAGCCATCCGAGCGCGTTGTTGATGAGGTTGTAACGTTTCATGCTTCTTCAATAGGATCGCGCGTAAAGCGCTTTAATCGGCAAAGTTACACAATGCGATCCGAAAAACAGGCGATTTAACGTAATTTATTTGTTGACGCGCACGGCGGAGACGGGTATTTGTATACTTTGTGTGATTTTTTTCAGGGCGCACGAAGCGTGCGACTTTACAATTTGGAGCGCGGGGGAGACAGGGGCTGTGGGATTGCTGAAGCATTATTTTTTCTGATGAGCCGGCTACCGCGTGAAGCGCTTTCAGAAGCAGAACGCTGACGAACGGTGCACCTGCCGTCGTTCCGGACCGACGGAAATATTCGTCAGAAATCTGAGTGAAAATGCGCAACGCGCGGCGGTCGCGTACGAGCACAGGCTCAAAACCGATAAAAGCAAGACGCCTCACGATTGTAGCTGCTGCGTTAATGAAACTGATCGGCTCACGGCTTATGATATCGGAGATCTCTATTGCAATATCACGGAAACCGTAATCGTAGTGTTTCAGAAAGCGCAGCAGGGCGCGACGCGTCGAGCGTGATTTTTTGTCTGTGATATGTAGCTTACCTGCGGTCATCTGTCTGTAATTTTTTCTGATGCAAAATTACGGCGGCAAGCGACGCGTTTTTTAGCATTTTAGGACAAGTGTCCGCTTTAACACAGGTTAAATGGTCTGGTGCAGGGATTAATCGTTTGCATGTCAAAGAGGTTGCTGCGATATTTTTCCCTGCTGATTTTTGTGCTGTAATTTCGCGCAAAGATCGCTAAGGACGCTGAGAGCCGGGGCGGAGAACTACGCAGGGATGTCGCGCATCGCCGACGCACTTTTCTTCGTCTCTCGTCAAAAATCGCCTCAAGCTATGCAACCTTGTCGGTAACATTTATTATTAAACAAGCTCTAGTAATTATCGCTTAATATTTTATTAATAATTTCATAACAAAATAGACATTATTTATCAATTATTTGACTTTACCTTTGCGGATATTTTATAAATTTTATTATACGCTATGCAATACTTTATTAAAAAATGGGTCTGTTCGTTTGTTCCTGTAGTGCTGATTGCAATGATATCGGGATGCGATGATAAAGATGAGATCCAACAAGTTGTGAAGCTTACAGTTGAACCAGAAACATTAAGCGTTGAGTCGGCAGGTGGTGAGTTTAAAGTGAATTATGTGCTTGACGGAACTACAGCCGGCGAAAAGCCTCAGATCAAATGCGATGAGGCATGGATAAATAGCTTTGACATAACCGGTAAAGGTGAAATATCGTTCTGCGTTGACGCCAATGAAGAGGAAACGCAACGAGAGGCAAAAATTGAATTGACATACAGGGACGTACAATCTGACGTTACAGTCACACAGGCAGGAGCTCCGCATATTCCGGGTCTGACTGTGGAGATAAAAGAGATATATGATGCGGGAGTAATGTATAGTATCGTACCGGAAGATGCAGAGATGACTTATATAAGTATGGTTGCAGAAAAATCCTATTTCGATTCATTTGAGTCAGACGAGGCTTTCTTTAATGATGAACTCAAATATTTCGAGGCTAAAGCCGAAGCTTCAAAACTACAATTGTCGGAGTATCTTGCAACCATATTCAAAAAAGGAGAAGTCACAGGCACAGCCTACCGTCTGAAACCGGAGCAGGATTATTACATCTATGCTTACGGAATGGCCTCTGACGGCGCACGTCTGACAGAGATCTTCAAGAAAGAGTTCCACACAATACCGGTCGAACGGTCTGATGTCGAACTTAGCATCGACTATGAAATCAAAGGAACGACGGTGACAATGACCGTAACGCCCAGCGATCCGAATCAACTATATATATTTAACGCTCTCAGCGCATCCGAGGTTTCAGGCAGTGATGACCTTCTCAATGCGGCCCAGAGTGAAATTGATCAGTATATCGAATATTACGAGAAACTGTTTGGCGTTCCGCAGGATGAGGCCGTAAAACGTTTTGCATCGTCAGGCGTCGCATCATACACGTTTGAAGATCTACCGGCCGATACGGAATATGTCGGATATGCCGTGGCTGTGAACCGCCTCGGTTCGATATGCGCGGATGTCGTTTCAAAGAATTTCAAGACAGAGAATGAAATTCCGGACGATATCATCACACTTACACTTACCAATCTAACGGACAGAGAAGTAACGGTTCAGACCACGACAACTATTTCAGATCATTATGTTATCGGGGTGGATAATACGGCTCGCTGGAGTGGCATGACAGACAAAGAGATAGTCGATAAACTTGTAGCCGGCTATCAGTGGCAGGCAAAAGGGGGTGAAGGCAACGGCTCATATACGTTTTATAGTCTGATGCCACAGACAGATTACTCTATATTTGCATTCGGTTATGTAGACGGAGTCGCCACGACAGGGTTGTGCCGCTATGATTTCACCACGAAAGGCGCCTCAAAAGTAGATATAGTCTTCAAGATGATTTATGACAAATATTATGACGGAGATGAAATGGCTCTAACATACGGAGACGAGAGATATGGCGAGGCAAAAGGCAAAGCAGTGTTTCCCGTGCGTTTCGAAACCGAAGGTTCGGATGAATGCGCCGAGATCTACTATCTCTTTTTCGACGGAGATTATTCGGATGCGACCAAATACTCCGATGATTACTTTATGGAGGATCTTCTGGAATACGGAGACTGGCGTTACAACAACTGCTTCTACCCCGAGTATGACAAACCTTATACGATGATTGGCTTCGGCGCAACAAACGATATGGCGATGGGTCCGGTCTCGCGTCAGGTGGTAACTTTGAGCCGCGACGGCGTATCTCCGGCATCCGAGTATTCGAATGCTCCCGCTATGAATATATACAAGGGGAAATCACTACGCAATAATCCAAAGAAAATGTCACTGACAACGCAGCTTCCGCAGCCGTCAAACATTATGTCAAATAAAGTCACACAACGGACAATGCCCTATAAAGCAAAAGTTTCGCCGAAACACGATCACCGATACATAATCAGGTGAGACATAGATTGCTATAAAATCAATAAAACGAAGTCCGCCATATGACGGACTTCGTTTTATGTTATACTGTATGCGGCTGACTGACAGCTGAAAAACGCGCTTAATAATATTCTATTTGACGGGGGGATAGTCGAGGGTGTAGTGCAGACCGCGCGACTCTTTGCGTTCTTTGGCCTGACGCATGATGAGATATCCGACATTGATGATGTTGCGCAACTCGCAGATCTCTCGCGAGGCCTTGGAGCATTTGAACAGTTTTTCGGTTTCCTCATAGAGGATGTCAAGACGGTTCCACGCACGGTCGAGACGCAGATTGCTGCGGACAATGCCGACATATGTGCCCATGATCTGATTGACTTCACGGATGCTCTGGGTGATGAGGACCATTTCTTCGGGATGGCGTGTGCCTTCGTCGTTCCACTCCGGGACGTCGGTTCTGAACGACAGGTGGCCTATCTCGCCGCGGGCGTGAGCCGCAGCTGCGTCGGCGTAGACGACGGCTTCGATAAGCGAGTTGGACGCCAGTCGGTTACCGCCGTGGAGGCCGGTGCAAGAGCATTCGCCGAGGGCATAGAGGCGCTTGATCGACGACTCGCCGTTGGTGTCGACTTTGATGCCGCCGCAGAGATAGTGGGCCGCCGGAGCTACGGGTATATAGTCTTTTGTTATATCGATGCCGAGCGACAGACACTTGCGGTAGATATTGGGGAAGTGACGCTTGGTCTCCTCCGGATCTTTGTGAGTGACGTCGAGGTAGACGTGATCGTCGCCGTAGAGCTTCATCTCGCTGTCGATGGCGCGGGCGACAATGTCGCGCGGAGCGAGCGAAAGACGCGGATCGTATTTGTGCATGAACTCCTCTCCGCGTAGATTGCGCAGCACGGCACCGTAGCCGCGCATGGCCTCGGTGATGAGGAACGACGGGCGGTCGCCGGGATGATAGAGCGCTGTCGGGTGAAACTGGATGAACTCCATGTCTTTGACGGTGCCTTTAGCGCGATAGACCATGGCGATGCCGTCGCCGGTGGCTACGAGCGGATTGGTAGTCGTCTGATATACGGCGCCAACACCGCCTGTGGCCATGACAGTGACTTTTGACAGGAAAGTGTCGACCTTGCCGGTCTCGGGATTTAGGACGTAGGCACCGTAGCAGGTTATGTCGGGAGTGCGCCGGGTCACGATCTTGCCGAGATGGTGCTGGGTTATGATCTCGATGGCGAAGCGGCCTTCGAAAATGTCGATATTGGGATTAGAACGCACAGCCGCGATGAGGCTCTCCTGGATCTCGAAGCCGGTGTTGTCGGCATGATGGAGGATGCGGAACTCGCTGTGGCCGCCTTCGCGGTGGAGATCGAACGATCCGTCGTCTTTCTTGTCGAAATCTACGCCCCAGTCGATAAGCTGTCTGATCTGGGCCGGGGCTCCTTTGACAACTTTCTCGACGGCGGCGGGATCGCTGAGCCAGTCGCCGGCGACCATAGTGTCGTGGATATGTTTGTCGAAATCGTCGACCTGAAGATTGGTCACTGAAGCGACGCCGCCCTGAGCGAGAGCCGTATTAGCTTCATCAAGAGTAGTCTTGCATACGAGGGCAACCTTCCCGGTCGCCGCTACTTTGAGCGCAAAACTCATTCCGGCTATACCGGAACCGATCACAAGGTAATCGTACTGATATGTCATGGCTGACTGTGTATAATAAATGGTTACGCGCCGCAAAATAACTAAAAAACGCCGAAACGAACAAATAAATATGACGTCAACGTGTCACTGCCGGCTGATAGCGAATTTTTTTGTAATTTTGTGAGTGAAAAAATCATTACGCCGAGGGAGCGAATAAAAATTGACATATGACACCATATCTCTGGATCATAATAATCGGTATCGTACTGCTCTACGCTGTCATAAGCGGCTTTATCAAGGGTCTGCTCTCACAGATCGGTCAGATAGGCGGCCTTATAATCGGCGTGCTTGCGGCGCGCGCGCTGACCCCGTCGCTGCTGACGATGCTCCGGACCGACGCCGGCGTCGACTCTTCGTCGATGATCACGACTGTGGTCTGCTACTTTCTGGTCTTTCTTGCCGGCTATTTCGCCATCGTGCTTCTGGCGCGCCTGATCAAACTGGTAGTCAAAGTTGCATGTCTCGGAGTGCTCGACCGTATAGGAGGCGCCCTGTTCAAACTTATCAAATGGACAATCATACTCAGTCTGGTCTATAATCTCGGAGTTGCCTCAGGACTCTGCGACGCGCCCGGCGCATCCGACTTCTGGCTCGAACGGACAGTCTACCGAGTAGCTCCGGCACTCTTCGACATGTGGCAGGCCAAAACAAGCTGAGACGTTATAACGTTTATATCTAATAATATTCTGAATTTGCATATTCAATGGCAAAAGACAACAACATAAACCCGGGCGGCGGCAGCACTGACGATGTGCTGCGCGACGTCACGGGATCAGATTATAAATACGGCTTTGTCTCGGATATCGACAGCGACATCATAGCCCGCGGACTCAACGAGGACGTCGTGCGTCTGATATCGAAGAAAAAAGGCGAGCCCGACTGGCTGCTCGACTTCAGGCTCAAGGCGTTCCGCCACTGGGAGACGCTGACTATGCCGACGTGGGCCCATCTCGACATACCGCCGATCGACTATCAGGCGATCAGCTACTATGCCGCGCCGAAGAAAAAAGAATCGCCCAAGAGCCTCGACGAGGTCGATCCGCAACTTATCGACACATTCAACCGCCTCGGTATCCCCCTGCAGGAACAGAAAGCCCTGGCCGGCATGGCCGTCGACGCCGTGATGGACTCGGTGTCGGTGAAGACCACCCACCGCGAGAAACTCGCCGAGCTGGGCATTATCTTCTGCTCGTTCAGCGAGGCGGTCAAGGACTATCCCGATCTTGTGCGCAAGTATCTCGGGAAAGTTGTCAGCTACCGCGACAACTTCTTTGCAGCGCTAAACTCGGCTGTGTTCAGCGACGGATCGTTTGTCTATATTCCCAAAGGCGTGCGCTGCCCGATGGAGCTGTCGACCTATTTCCGCATCAACGCGTCGGGAACCGGCCAGTTCGAGCGAACACTGATCGTGGCCGACGACGACAGCTATGTCAGCTATCTCGAAGGCTGCACCGCACCGATGCGCGACGAAAACCAGCTTCACGCCGCCATCGTCGAGATCATAGTCGAAGAACGCGCCGAAGTGAAATATTCCACGGTCCAGAACTGGTATGCCGGCGACAAGGATGGCAAGGGCGGTGTCTATAACTTCGTGACCAAACGCGGACTCTGCCGCGGCGACTACTCCAAACTGTCGTGGACACAGGTCGAGACCGGCTCGGCCATAACGTGGAAATATCCGGGCTGCATACTCGCCGGCGAAGGTTCTGTAGGTGAATTTTACTCTGTGGCCGTCACCAACAACTACCAGCAGGCCGACACGGGCACAAAAATGATCCACATCGGCAAGAACACCCGTTCGACGATAGTGTCGAAAGGCATCTCCGCCGGCCACAGCCAGAACTCCTACCGCGGGCTGGTGAGCGTCGCGCCCGACGCTTCGGGGGTGAGAAACTACACCCAGTGCGACTCGCTGCTGCTCAGCGAGACCTGCGGAGCGCATACGTTCCCCTATATCGACGTGAAAAACGACTCGGCCATCGTCGAACACGAGGCTACGACGTCGAAGATATCTGAAGACCAGCTCTTCTACTGCAACCAGCGCGGCATTCCGACCGAGGAGGCCGTGGCGCTGATCGTCAACGGCTATGCCAAAGAGGTGATGAACAAGCTGCCGATGGAATTTGCCGTCGAAGCCCAGAAACTGCTGTCGATCACTCTTGAAGGCACAGTCGGATAAAAAACAGAAATAACACAGACTCAACATAACAGATACAATGGAAGATATCCTGCTAAAAGTCGACAATCTCCATGCCGGCATCGAAGGCAAAGAAATACTGAAAGGCATCAATCTCACGGTCCGTCCGGGCGAGGTGCATGCGATAATGGGACCTAACGGCTCGGGCAAGAGCACGCTGTCGGGCGTTCTGGCCGGAGATCCGAAGTTTACCGTCACCGGCGGATCGGCCGATTTCCACGGCGTCGACCTGCTGTCGCTCTCGCCAGAAGACCGCTCTCACGAAGGACTTTTCCTGTCGTTCCAGTATCCGGTCGAGATACCGGGAGTGTCGATGGTCAACTTCATGCGCGCCGCTGTCAACGCCAAGCGCAAATATTTCAATGAGCCGCCGCTGTCAGCGGGCGATTTCCTTAAGCTCATGCGTCAGAAGCGCGAGATAGTCGAGCTCGACAACAAACTTGCTTCGCGCTCGGTCAACGAAGGTTTCTCGGGCGGCGAGAAAAAGCGCAACGAGATCTTCCAGATGGCCGTGCTTGAACCGCGTCTGTCGATACTCGACGAGACAGACAGCGGCCTCGACATCGACGCGCTGCGCATCGTGGCCGGAGGTGTCAACCGTCTGAAAAACGACCGCAACGCAACTATTGTGATCACTCACTATCAGCGTCTGCTCGACTATATCAAGCCCGACTTCGTCCACATCCTCTACAAAGGACGGATCGTCTACTCCGGCGGTCCGGAGCTGGCCCTCGAACTCGAAGAAAAGGGCTATGACTGGATCAAACAACAGGTCGACAACCGGTAAAAAACATTGCCAAAGATGAGTTCAATCGATCAATATATCTCACTGTTCGAGCATAACCGCGAGACCGTCGACGCCGCGTCGCCCGAGGCGCTCAACCGTCTGCGTCCTGACGCTCTCGCCGCGCTGAAATCATTCGGACGTTTTCCCGGCAAGCGCGACGAAGGCTACAGCCGCTTCCCGGTCGAAGAAGTGTTCGCGCCCGACTACGGGGTCAACATAGCGCGTGTGCCTTTCGCTGTCGATGTGGCTCAGACATTCCGCTGTGATGTGCCCAATGTCAGCACTCTGCTGGGGATCGTCGTCAACGACGCGTTCCGCCCGACGTCGACACTGCTTAAAAATTTGCCCGAGGGCGTTACCGTCTGCTCACTCGCCGCTGCGGCAGCCTCTGATCCGGAGTTTGTGAAACGCTATCTCGGCACACTGTCACACAACCGCGACGCCGCGTCGGCACTCAACACCCTGCTGATGCAGGACGGTGTCGTTGTGCGTGTCAAGGCCGGTGTGCAGCTCGAAAAAGCCATCCAGATCGTCAATATCTTCAACGCGGCCGGCACGATGATGAGCGTGCGCCGCATGCTTGTGGTCATTGAGGACAGGGCTTCGGCACGGATGCTCGTCTGCGACCACACCCAGTCGCGCGACTACAGCTACCTTTCGAGCCAGGTAATCGAAGTGTTCCTCGGCGAAGGTGCGAGTCTCGATTTCTGCGACATCGAAGAGTCGTCGGAACAGACATCGCGCATGTCGCAGATGTTTGTGTCACAGGCCGCCGGGAGCCGTCTGGCCGTCAACGGCACGTCGCTCACCGTCGGACGCACACGCAACGAATATCACGTCGATCTCAACGGAGAGCATTGCGACACCGAGATTACGGCAATGGCCATAGCCGACGGCAGACAGACAGTCGACAACTCGTCGCGCATCAACCATTTCGCGCCGCGTAGCCGCAGCAACCAGCTGTTCAAATATCTGCTCGACGGACAGTCGCAAGGAGCGTTCGAGGGGTTAATCTACGTCGCGCCCGACGCCGTGCAGACCGAAGCCTACCAGAACGACCGTAATCTTCTGGCGTCGGACGATGCGAGAATGCACACCGCCCCGCAGCTCGAAATCTACTGCGATGACGTCAGATGCAGCCACGGAGCGGCTACCGGCCAGCTCGATCAGAACGCGCTCTTCTACATGCAGACGCGCGGTGTACCACGTTCAGAGGCGAGGATGATGCTGATGCAGGCCTTTATGGGTGATGTGATCGACCATGTGTCGATCGACGGACTGCGCGACCGCCTGCGCCATCTCGTAGAACGGCGTCTCTCGGGCGAACATGTCGCCTGCGGAGACTGCGCCGCATCGTGCCACAACCAATAAAACGAATCATCTGACATGTCTCAATTGGATATACAGTCTATACGCGCCGACTTTCCGATACTCGGCCGCAAGGTCTACGGCCGACCGCTGATCTATCTCGACAACACCGCGACGTCGCAGACACCGCGCGCCGTGGTCGACTCGGTCACCGACATGTACTACAACCATAAGGCAAATGTCCACCGCGGCGTGCACTGTCTTTCCCAGGAGGCCACCGACGCCATGGAAGCCACGCGCGAAAGTGTGCGCCGGTTTATCAACGCATCGTCAACCGAAGAAATAATCTTTACGCGTGGCACCACCGAGGCCATCAACCTTGCAGCAGCATCCTACGGATCACTGCTCACCGAGGGCGACGAAATCATCCTCACCGTGATGGAGCATCACTCCAACATCGTTCCGTGGCAACTGCTCGCCGGCCGCAAAGGTCTGAAGATAAAGGTCGTTCCGATCGACAGCACCGGCCGTCTCGACCTTGACGTCTATCGCTCGCTCTTCAGCGACCGCACACGTGTCGTGGCCGTGACCCATATCTCGAACGTCCTAGGCACAGTCAACCCTGTCGCCGAGATTATCACCGAAGCCCACCGCCACGGAGCAGTGGTGCTTATCGACGGCGCTCAGTCCGTGGCTCATCTGCGGGTCGACGTGCAGGCTCTCGACGCTGATTTCTATGCCTTTTCATCTCACAAGATGTACGGTCCGACAGGCATCGGAGTGCTCTACGGCAAGCGTGAGCTCCTCGAAAAAATGCCTCCCTACCAGGGAGGCGGCGAGATGATAGGTCATGTCAGCTTCAGCGGCACGACATGGGCCGATCTGCCATTCAAGTTCGAGGCCGGAACTCCCGACTTTGTCGATGCGGCGGCTTTCCGCACGGCTATCGACTATCTCACCTCGCTCGACGTCGAAGCCGTGGCCCGGCATGAAGACGAACTGCTGAAATACACGACCGAACGCATGATGGAGATCCCGGGAATGCGCATTTTCGGCACGGCACCGGGCAAATGCGCCATCATCTCATTTCTGATCGGCAACGCCCACCATTACGACACCGGCATGCTGCTCGACAAACTCGGTATCGCCGTGCGGACAGGCCACCACTGCGCCCAGCCGCTGATGGAAGCCCTCGGCATCGAAGGCACAGTGCGCGCATCGTTTGCCGTCTACAACACCTTCGAAGAAGCCGACGCCTTCATCGCCGCCCTCCGCCGCATCGCCCCGATGCTATCTTAGAATAAATCGGAATGCGAACCTGTATCGATGAGCAGTAGTATCAGCTCTGTATCATTTTGCTCCCATACAAGAAGCCAATCCGGTTCAATATGGCATTCCCATGCTCCGGCATATTTACCCACCAATTTATGAGGACGGTATTTAGCCGGCAATGTTCCGGTTGAAGAAAGCAAATAAATGCACTCTTTGAAATGCTCAAAATTTAAGCCTCTTTTGATACATTTTTTGAGGGCTTTGTTAAATTTCTTGGTCGTATCAATTGAGTATTTCATATTCCGAATGCTTTAAACATCTCGTCGGCGCTTTCGAAGTGTGAGATTCTGCCGGCGCGGACATCCTCGTAGGCTTCGTCAAGGCCGGTTTTACGTTTCTTTTCAGGTTTTGCTATAGACACACCATCGATTGCATTGAGAATCTTCTTGAGGTGAGGCAGAATAGACTTATCTTCAATGTTAATAGTTATTTGTGTCATGATCGATAATTTTAATTATGCAAATATAAAACGAAAAACTGATACTTCTCGTTCTAAGAAAGAAAAATCTTTTATCACAGGTCGGTGGTGCCCTTGGACTCTGCCTTTCGGCCAATATCTAAAATACTCGCGCAAACGGTGGCCTGAATATTTCTTTCTTGATGGAATTATTCGTAAATTTGCCTGTCGTATATATATAAGAAATTCCAATTCGTCACTTATATGAGCAAAGAAATAGTATTGAGCGGCATACGCTCTACCGGCAATCTCCATTTAGGCAACTATTACGGAGCGTTGCGCAAATTCGTCAAGATTCAGGACGACTATGACTGTCGTTTCTTTATCGCTGACCTTCATGCCCTTACAACCAATCCTGACCCCAATGATCTCCACGCCAATGTGAAGAAGATCCTCGCCGAATATCTTGCGGCCGGCATCGATCCCGACAAAGCTACGATATTCATTCAGAGCGACGTGCCCGAAATCGCCGAGATGTATTTGCTGCTGAACATGCACGTCGGCATCGGCGAACTGATGCGCACGACATCGTTCAAGGACAAAGCCCGCAAGGCTCTCGGCATCTCGGCTCCGGCCGAAGGCGACGATGACGAAGCGTTCGAAAAACAGATCATAGGCTCGGAGACCAACAAGCGCGTCAACGCCGGCCTGCTAACATATCCGACACTCATGGCCGTCGACATCCTCATACAGAAGGCCACCAAGGTACCGGTCGGCAAGGACCAGCTCCAGCATCTCGAGCTGACACGTCGATTCGCGCGCCGTTTCAACTCTTTCTACGGCGTCGACTACTTCCCCGAGCCTTACGACTTCGACTTCGGGGGTGCACCCGTCAAGGTGCCCGGTCTTGACGGTTCCGGCAAGATGGGCAAGAGCGAGGGTAACTGTATCTATCTCGTCGACGACCCCAAAGTGCTACGTAAGAAAGTGATGCGCGCCGTCACCGACGAAGGCCCCCAGACTCCAAATTCACCTATGAGCGAACCCGTGGCCAATCTATTCTCGCTCCTGGAGCTGACGTCGACACCCGACGTCGTCAAGCACTTCCGCGACGCCTATGCCGACTGCTCGATACGCTATGGCGACCTCAAAAAGCAGCTCGCCGAGGACATTCTCGCCGTGACTACTCCTATCCGCGATCGCGTCAACGACATTCTCGCCGACGACGATTATCTGCGCCGCGTAGTGAAGCAAGGCGCCGAAAAAGCCCGCGAAAGCGCCGCGCGCACTCTCGCCGACGTCCGTGAAATCATGGGTATCCGTAAATTCTGACAGAATCATTCACCTAAATATCTAACCAAATGAACTTAAAACTATCTGCACTCACAGTAGGCGCTCTGTCACTGATGGCAGCATCATGCTCAGGCGCAAAAGAGAACAACAAGCTTACCGAAGCTGAAATCGCCGACGGTTGGGAACTCCTCTTCGACGGAGAGACAATGGACGGCTGGCGCGACTTCAACGGCGACTCACTCACCGAGCCCTGGCATGTGGTCGACGGCTGCATCCAGGCCAAAGGCGAAGGCAGCGACGGTTCGGGCTACATCGTTACCGACCGCCAGTTCGACAACTTCATCCTCGACTGGGACTGGAAACTCAGCCACGGTGGCAACAGCGGCATGCTCTATCACGTTGTTGAAAATCCCTTCTTTCAGGTTCCTTATGTGACCGGTCCCGAATATCAGCTCATCGACAACGAAGGCTGGGAAGAAGTCAACGCTCCCGAAAAACTCGAGGAATGGCAGAAACTCGGCGTCGACTACGCCATGCATCTCCCCAATCCCGACTCTATGTTTGTCAATCCCCAGGGCGAATGGAACAACTCGCGCATTGTCTTTGATAACGGCCATGTAGAACATTGGCTCAACGGTCACAAGATCCTCGAATTCGAAGCCTGGACCGACGACTGGTATGCACGCAAGAACAGCGGCAAGTGGGAGAACGCTCCCGAATACGGTCTCGCCCGTACAGGTGTGATCTGTCTTCAGGACCACGGCAACCCCGCATCGTTCCGCAACATCAAGATCAAACAGCTACCCAAGAAGTCTGAAGGCAAGAAGTCTCTTTTCAACGGCAAGGACCTTTCAGGCTGGACAGCCTACGGCACCGAACTCTGGTATGTCGAAGACAGTCTTCTCGTATGCGAGAGCGGTCCCGACAAGCAGTACGGCTACTTTGCAACCAACGACTACTACAAAGACTTTGACCTGACACTCAAATTCAAACAGCTCTCCAACGGCAACTCGGGCGTATTCTTCCGTTCGTTTGTCGAAGAGCCTGCGATCGTTCACGGCTGGCAGTGTGAAGTCGCTCCCAAAAACTGCGACACAGGCGGCGTATACGAATCATACGGCCGCGGCTGGCTCCAGCAGATTCCCGATGAAAAGGAGAATATCCTCAAAGAGGGCGAATGGAACACAATGCGCATCCGCGTCGAAGGTGACCACTTCCAGAGCTGGCTCAACGGCGAACCGATGGTTGACTTCACCGACGAACTCATCGGCAAGGCTCAGGGACGCATCGCTCTTCAGATCCACGACGGCGGCGGCATCAAGGTACAGTGGAAAGACCTCGAGATCGAACGCCTCTGATCTTCCTGACAACACAACCCATAAAAAGCGCGCCCGTAATTTTACGGGCGCGCTTTTGCTTTCTTTAGCATAATCCATGAAAAATTGGAGTTTAAACCGGACTAAACATAATATATCGTACGTCAAAAACGTTAAACATGCACAACACACTTCACTAACCAATTTTCAATCATGGACAAAACGATAATTGTAAAGAGATTAGAAAAAACGGTCAGCAATGCGGCCGACGCAGTCGCCGCGCTTGACAAAGCACACATCCCGTTTAACAAAATAGACACCGTCAACTGGAACGAATTTCCTTACAAACCGGAAGTCGAGTTCCGCGCAGCGCACACCGGCGACTCACTCATTCTCAACTACCGTGTCACCGAAGAAGCTGTCCGCGCAGCCGCGCAGACCGACAACGGTCCGGTCTGGGAAGATTCATGCGTAGAGTTTTTTGTCACTTTCGACGATAAAAAATATCAGAATATCGAATGTAACTGCACCGGCACCATACTCAGCGCCGTCGGTCCCGACCGCGATCATCGCGAACTTGCTCCCACGGAGCTGCTCGCCGCCGTTCAGCGCCATTCGTCGCTCAAAGCCGACAGCCTGCCTGCCGAAGGGCCTGTAAGCTGGGAAGTGTCGCTGATTGTCCCCGTAGAAACATTCTTTGCCTCGGGGCTGAAATCACTGTCGGGCGTAAAAGCGCGCTGCAATTTCTATAAATGCGGTGACAAGCTCCCGACTCCCCACTTCCTGTCGTGGAATCCGATCAGAGTAGCCAACCCCGACTTCCACCGTCCCGAATACTTCGGCAACATAGAATTCGAATAATATAAGATTTATAAGAAAAGTAAGAGCTTGTTTAAAAATGCCTGTCAGCAATGGCGGGCATTTTCTGTTATCTTCAGCGCGCAGTCGCGGTCGGCAGTGATGCGGCGGCGCAGAGCGTCAATGTCAGGGAAGCGCATTTCGTCGCGTATGCGGTCAAGGAACTCAACCGAAATTTCCTTGCCATAAAGATTGCCTGACCAGTCAATGACGTGCACTTCTGCCGTGACAGCTGGCCGGGATGAAAAATCGACCGTCGGACGGCGACCTATGTTCATCATGCCACGACGGCACCCGCCGTCAGGAATCGTCACATCTACGGCATATACCCCCGCTCCGGGAACCATAAGCCCGCTGTCGGCGAACTCCATATTGGCGGTCGGAAACCCGATCGTGCGTCCCAACTGCCTGCCCGGTACCACTTTACCCCACAGCTTGTAATTATAGCCGAGCATACGGGCGGCCGCCGCTACATCGCCCCGGCTCAGAGCATCACGTATCGCCGAACTGCTGACCGACTCCGGCAAACTGCTGTCGCGCAGCTCGTCAGCACGGACAATCTCGACGCCGAGCCGGAGCCCGATCGCCTCATAATCTTCAATTCTGGATATGCGGTCGCTGCCGAAGCGGTGGTTGAAACCCATCAGAAGAGCCTTCACCCCGTAACGGTCGCGGAGCATCATGAGAAATTCTTCGGCAGTCAATGCTCTCAGTGCCTCATCAAAACTCAGCACCTCGACGTCGGCTACTCCGGCCTGCCGCAGCTTAGCGGCTTTCTCTCCGACAGTCGTCAGCAGCGCCGGCGCGCGGTCGGGAGCTATGAGTGAAAGCGGATGTCGGTCAAACGTGAATACCGTCGGCGTCAGCGACCGTTCGCCGGCCTCGTCGATCAGCCGTCTGACCAGCGAAAGATGGCCGCGATGGACGCCGTCAAACATCCCGACGGTCGCAAACCTTGCCGCGCCGCTCATTTTATGCCTTTGTCTGCAAGAACATCGACAAATTCGCTGCCCGGTGCGACAAGCAGCGTATGGAATCCGAGCCGCGCGGCCGCATCCAGATTGCGCTGCGAGTCATCGAGGAAGACTGTCTCTTCGGGAGCTATGCCGAATTTCTCGGCCGCATAACGGAAAATCCGCGCCTCGGGCTTCAGCGCCTTTGCCTCAAATGATGTCACCATGCCGTCGAAATAGTCCTCGCGCTGCAGTCCTTCGTGTGTGAATTCGTCCTTTATTTTCGAGTTCCACATTATCGGATTGGTGTTGCTCAGAAGGTAGACACGATAATGCTCGCGCAGCTTTCTCAGTTCTGCAAGACGATGCGTTGGAATGCCGATAAGAAACTTACAGAACGCGCTGTCGATATCCTCGTCGGTGACATCGCCGTCTATGTCAGCGCGCAGTTCGCTGTGAAACTCGCCGACTGTCATAGTCCCTTCCTCTAATTTGAGAAAGGGGCCTTTCTGAGAATAGTCGCCGAAAAAGGAAGAAGCATCGCGCAGGCCGAGTCGCTCGAACGCCGCCACACAACGATCCTTCTCAATGTCCATGATGACCCCGCCGAGGTCAAACATTATATTCTTAATCATAGCCCAATTAGTCGATTAGCACTGCAAAGTTAATGATTTTTTGAAAGCGTTCAAGGCAAAAACTACAAAAAATCGATGGTTCATTTATGAAAAACCACACTTTTTCGATGGATCGAATGCAATAAATATTGCATAAGGCATTTATCACTGCCTGTTCAGAGCTGCCAGACGCTCTGTCACAAAAGGTGTCGGACGCAGACGGTCGGCGCGGCCAAGATAATCGAGGGCTTCGTCGCGATGACCGGTGATGTCATAATAGTTGCCGAGTCTGAGCAAAGCCTGATAATTGTCGGCGTCGATGTCGAGTATTCGCTTCCAGACGGCGACAGCATCGCTGAAACTGCCGGTCGTCACATAACCTTCGCCAAGCGCCGACAGATATTCGATCGAATCGGGCAGTCCGGCAAGCATCTTTTCGGCATAGACAATAGTCATCCGGCCGTTTTGCCTGAAGACAAAATAGCGGAGCAGTTCAGCATCGATAGCCCGTTCGAGCCACGGACAGTCGCGCTGTGACCTGATCAGGAAATCTTCATATATATCGGGTTCTCCGACCTCGAATGAAATGGCCCTGACGCCGTCCATCAGCCGCGTGAAACTCACTCCGGCCTTCATAGCTCCGGCCAGCAGATGTGAGGCCATGTCGGTGTGACCGAGCATCGACGATGCTACGATCGCGTCGACATAGGTCGAGTCGCAGTCGGGGCGCTGATCGAGCATCAGACCATAGAGCGCCTCGGCGCTCGCCCATTCGCGCATGTCAAAAAATCGCGCGGCCTTGACTGCCGTAGCTTCGTAGCCCGACACGGCAGCCGCTGCAGTCAGCGCCGATATGACGCACACCGCCGCCATCACGGCTCTCTTTATTTTGCTTAGGAAATCCATCATAAATTAAACAATTTCGGCCTGTATTGTTCACTCCGGATGGCTAATATTTGAACGAACTTCCGCCGAGAAATTCGCGCAGCACACTCGTCGAGGGAATACTATGCGAAGGTATTGACTGGAAATAGCTCAGGAACTTGCGCAGACGGTAGGCTTCGGCATATTCGGGAACATTGCCCGGCACATTGCGTAGCAGCTCCTCGCCCTGATCTTTCATCACGGCGAGTTCGAAAAGCAGCGACGAGTTGAACATCGCGTCGGCGTTTTCCTGATAGGGAAATATCCACTTCTCCTCGCCGCGGCGCACACTCGCCCAGCGCCGTATCGTCTCCTCGGGAGGCATCGCACGGTATTTGGCGTCGCGGATAATGCGTCTCAGCAGGCGGTTGTCGGTAGTCGGCACCCAGTTGTGGTCGTCGATCGAAATCGTGGTCAGAGCCGACACATAAATGCGGAACTTCATGCGCTCGGCAATTCCCGCCGTCAGCTCGGGATTGAGTCCGTGAATGCCCTCGATAAGCAGTATCGAGCCTTCGTCGAGCTTCACGCGGTCGCCGCGGTACTGACGGCGCCCGAGTTCGAAATTATAGTAGGGCAGCTCTACCTCCTCGCCGCGGATAATGGCATTGAGATCGGCGTTGAACTGCTCAAGATCAAGAGCATAGAGCGACTCATAGTCATAATCGCCCGACTCGTCGCGCGGAGTCAGCTCGCGGTCTATGAAATAGTTGTCAAGCGAGATAAGCTGAGGCTTCAGCAGGTTGGTCATCAGCTGCACACCGATCCTCTTCGTAGTGGTGGTCTTACCCGACGACGAAGGGCCGGCGACGAGAACCACTCTTGCGCCCCCCTCGCGATAACGCCGCGTGATCTCGTCGCTGATACGCGATATGGCCTTTTCGTGAAGGGCTTCGGCAAGATAGATGAGTTCGGGAGCCTTGCGCTGCTCGACGACCTTGTTGAGGCCGCCGACGTCGCTCACACCGATTATATGGTTGAATGCGAGATAGTCGGTGAACGCCTTGTACATTTTTTCCTGAGCCACAGGCACCGGCGTGGCCGACGTATCACGCGGATCAAAGCCTAAAAGCAGAAATCCCTCCTTGTACTTCAGCAGATCGAAGACTTTAAGATAGCCTGTCGACGGCGCCAGTGGGCCGTAGTAGCTGTCGCATATGCCGTCGAGAGTATAGAATGTCGTGTAAAGCGCATTGACGGTCTCGAGGAGCCTGACCTTGTCATAGAGGCCCTGCCTCTTGAAAATCTCGATCACATCGGCGGTCAGCCGCTCTTCCCTGACCATCGGCAGATCTCTTTCGACCAGGCTGCGCATTTCGGCCCGCAGAGAGTCGATCAGCGCGTCGGTGACTTCCGCTCCGTCGAGACGGCAGTAGTAACCGTTGGATATCGAATGCTCGATGCGTATTCCGGCACCCGGACACACCGTCGTCGCCGCGCGATAGAGTATCATGCACAGCGACCTGACATAGACGCGCGTTCCCGACGGCGAAGTGATAGGCAGAAACTCCACCTGCTTGGGATTGTAGATCTTGAACGCCAGCGCCTCGTTCTTGTTGTTGACGTGGGCGCAGACAGGTTCGAAGCCGAGACGGCCGGCGAGACGACGACCTAACGACAGCAGCGATTCGCCGCCCTCGACGTCGATATATTCGTTGAAATTTTTGCAGTATATTTCCAGACGGTTGTTCATGACGAATTTGATTATATTTGACGCTTCAGTGCAAATATAACAAATTTAACTTTAGAAAATAAATGCCGGCCGGCAGTTTTTGATAAAAAAGCCGCCCGGCAAAATTTTCACGCCAATTACGACAATACGTCGACCGTGCGTGATGTCGCGCAAAGCAAAAAATGCGTCGGAGACGCTAAACATGTGAATCCTCACAATGAGCGCAGCGGTTTGTGGGGACACCAGCCGTCCACCACCCCTTCAGCCGCCTCGGCGAGGCGGAACCCCGCCAAGAACGTGAAGGGGCGCACGAACCGTGCGCCCCCTACATTTTCTGAATGTTGTATTTTTATTGAGGCTGAGTGTACTGGCCCATCATGATGATCGAGCCGGTCTTGGTGTTGCGGATAAGGTAGATGAAAGGACGGTCGAGAGTAAAGTCGACGGAGCTTGGCTCACCACCTTCGCCTATAAATCCAAACATAATACCGGCTGTGACGGCAGCTGCTTCTGTGCCGACTTCATCGACCATGACCTTGGAGAAGTGCTTGATCACAACACCCTGGCTTGAATGGCTGTAGCCGAAAAATCCGTCGAGAGCGGGATGTGCGAGGGACACACCCAGAGCGGCGAGAATGTTGTTACATTTCATATCATCAAGGCTCGACTCGAAGCGCGGCATAGAGAGGGCGACTGTCGTATTGCAGGTACTGTTGATCGCGCGTGAGATGTCATCATAGCTTACAGAATTGATGAAATCGGTGAGAACGGTGTTCTCGTCCGGAAGCATCACGACCATTTCGTAAGTTCCTTCATACGGCACCTTGACAGCCTCGAAACCGGCTCCCTTGTAATATTCCAGCGGTGTTGTAACATGCATCATCTTGACGTTTTTCTTGCCTGTGGCGGCATTGAAATCGCAGTCATCAGTCAGTGATTTATCAAATTTGATGCCCCAGTTTGATTTGAAATAGAGAGCGTTGGCGAAAACGAGCTCGCAAAGAGATATGGGACCGTTGTCTACGATGTGATTGATCAGACCCTTGGTGTTGCGCGAGCACCAGTCGTTGATGACGGCTCCGGCATTCTCCGACGAGAAGTCAAGTGCCGAGATTTCGGCAAAGAAGCCGAAGTTCATCCGTTCGCGATAGTCTCCGCAAGGCGTATAATCGGGACGATGCCAGACAGAGTTGGCCAAAGCGAGTTCACATTTGTTGCTCTTATCGGGCAGGAACTGCATTAGCTTTTTAGACAGCGAGTTGAGACATGAAAGATCTTCACATGAAAAAGCACGTTGGATCGTGGCAGCATCATCGTCACCGGTAGTATTGGCATAGATCGACAGACCTAAAGCGAGGCTGACAGGCGAGACGGCAAAATTGGGATTTTTAGCAGCGATCTCATTGTCATTGGCTACTTTGGCAAAGAAGCTGAAACCGAAGCTGTTGATTGCGTCGTTGGCAAACTGCTCGGCACGCGACAGGGAGATATCGGAAGTCGTGGGATATGCCGGCTCGATGCCGGGATCAATGCGTGGCTCGTCACTGTCGGACGAACAAGCGCTGAGGGCGGCGGCCAATAGTAACGAGGGGAAAATTACTTTTTTCATTTTTAGTGGTATATTTATGATTTGGTAAATAGAATATGTTTTTGAGTGCTGAGACTGTAATAATTTGATCAATACCGCAAATATAGTGATTCTATTTTGAAATTAAGAATGTTTCAGTTTTTTTATTTGGTATAGAGCCAGAAAAGTAAACTATTGCCTGTCTGATATTCGGCGTCCATATTATTGCTTATATCATCATAATCATATTCTTCTGCATTATCTGTCTCAATAGCATTGATATTGAACCAACCGTTACATATGCCGCCATCGCCCCAATTGTAGTGAATGAACTTCTTTTTTATTGATTTTTCAACGACAGGCGTATATTTAGGATCTGACGGATTTAAGGAAGGTGTAAATTCATATCTTATCAGCTGATAATCGACATATTGAGAGCCATCGGCAATCCATGCGTGTCCTATATAACTGTCAGGCGGAAAAGATCCTAATACAGCAGCTCCTCCATATGTATCTATTGCATTATATAATTTAGCGAGAGTTGAGCCGGAGACTTTTGGTGATTTTGAGATGTATTTCCTTATTGTGGGTTCAACGTAGGCAGGTGAAGCGAGTGTTACCGGTTCTTTTCCATAGGGCATGTCGTAATAAGTGTAATCAGCATATACGTCATTCCCAAGCTGGCGAAGCATACGACCTATCGTTTGATGGTAGCTTCCTGGCATGGAACAGTCTACGCAATGTTCTCCATAGAATTCTTGTGATGACATTGAACGTTTATGTCTTTTTAATATTAGCCATTTGATTGTTTCGCTGTCAACGTCATGTTCGGTATATGTATAATTCATGCGCGTTGTAGTCTGGAGATAAGACAATAGTTGAGCAATTGCTACAGGTATGCATCCGGCTTTCTTATTAGATGCATATAAATTTTCAGGCCATTCCTGCCCCCAGGCAATTTTTACGGCCGGTTCATGTATGCGCTTAATATCAATTGTGTCATAGTAAAAAGATGGTATAAGAGGTAGTTTTGAAGTGTCTCGTTCTATTGGATTTATTGTAATCGGAGCTTTCCTATTTATATTGGCTTTAATTTGCTCTAATGTTTCCTGATATGGTTCGTTTTTGAGATTTTCGGGTGCATTATATGAACCTTCGTCAATTATAGCCATGATGGGATCAATCGTACGCGGAGCAGCTACGAGGATGAAGCCCCCGTCGTTTTCGACATCTACGGCATATAGGAGAGTATCGGCGCAGCCTGAACGCGACTGATCGCCAAGGACGGCATGGACTTTGGTTGCTCTCTTTTGATAAGATTCGCCTCGCGAGGCGATATCACCGGCAGAAAGCACTTGATTGGCAATCAGAATGGCTTCATCAGCCGAACGATTGACTGACATTGTTTTTGACGAAGCATCAGGGATTTCGACATCAAAATCAGACTGTTGGCTACATGCAGCTAAAGAAAGTGCAACAGCAGCGGTAAAAACTAGCTTTTTCATGTAATAAATGAATTTTTATAAGATAACTGAGATAATAATTTAATTAAAGGAATAAAACGCCTTCATAGACTTTCGAGCCGACGGTGACGGTGATTATGAGCGATGAGCCCGGAGCTGCCGCAACAGGGCAGCGGAAATCGGGAGCAAGAGCAGCCGGGCCGCTGAAAAAGCATGCGCCCGACGTGGCATCAGCGATCACGACATCGGCCATAACAGCGACCGTCGACGCAATGACTATCGAGCTGCCGTCGTAATATGCACTTATCCGTACACGCGAGGGAGATTTAGGTTTGTCTGGATTATCTCCACCGTTAGTCGGATCTAAACTGATCGGTTTTGTTTTCGGATCGTCATTCTCGTCGGCAGAAACATAATTGAAGCTGAACAATGCAGTCAGCAGCAGCAGTACGATTTTTTTGTTGATTGATTTTCGTAACATTTGATATTGTGATTTGGGTTTGTACAAAGTTACGACCTTAAGTCTGACGTGTCCAAACAAAAGTGTGTGACAAGCCTACTTGTAATAGGCTTTATATCACGATATTACAATGAAAGATAAAACAATTTGCGTGACAAGCGTCACTAATACGTCAAATTGTAGGGATAAATGGCATCAGAAAT
Source organism: uncultured Bacteroidales bacterium (assembly GCA_947573135.1). Classification (GTDB taxonomy): domain Bacteria; phylum Bacteroidota; class Bacteroidia; order Bacteroidales; family Muribaculaceae; genus CAG-873. Next base: position 91,158 of record CANPDU010000001.1, read on the forward strand.
ACCTAAGCAATGACTTGCAGTCGTCAAAATCATGAGACTTAAGTTTGGTTCTGATCCTATAACGGATCTGCCGCACATTATCACATCTGAGTTTAAGGATTGTGGCAATCGACGTATTAGAAAAACCTAAAAAGACAAACAATGCGACATAACATTCGGTATCTGAAAATCCGACAGGCGAGCTGCGGAAACGAGCCATCGCCATATCATTGTCATTATTGACAACTGTCTCAAGATACGCCAGTTTGCGGCTGTCGCCGAGATTCATGATAATTGCTGTTATATCTTTGCCGAAACGTGACATTCCGTCTCTGACCGACAGCATATGGTTGGCCGACTCGACTATGTCGTTGAGCAAATCAATGGCAAAAGTACTGTTAACGGCAGTTTTATTCTTTTCCCTCTCGTCTTTGATTATGCTTTCAAGCTTTACGATATCGGCCAACAGAAGTTCGCGCTCAGCGTCCTTACGTCTCGCCCGCTGACGGTAGTACAGCGTTACCATTACAGCTGAAACCAAAATTATCACCGATAAAAGTATCAGTATCAGCTTCTCGGCACCGGCCTCGTCGAGCTGCAGTTGCTTGCTTTTGGTCTCCTCATGATAATAGTCGGTAAGCAATGTAGTATAAGGATGAGTGATCAAATGGTTTGACTCACCATAGAATCTGTTGTCGAGCGACTCCTGTAGATTGAGAGCCTTCTTATAATCTCCTTGTGCTTTATAATAAATCTACCAATGCCCAGTCAGCTGCAGCACTGTCGACAGCATCCTGACACGCTGCAATAGCAAGATTGTAATAATGTAAGGATCCGGCTGTATCGCCCTGCCTGAGTTTTAATGACACCATGCTCGACAGCTGCTTTGATGATGCCATGCCTCCCTCGGCGCTGTATGCTTCGAAATATTTTTCTGCCGACGCCGGATCATTACACTTCAAACAGACATTGATTGCAATGTCATATAATTCCTTACGAAGAGCCTTATTCGACACTACAATACTGTCAGTTGCAAGGTGATCGATCATATTCCGAGCTTCATCAACCATGCCGATGTATGCTAATGACTGCGGCAGAAATACCTTTTCCCAAGCAGCATGTAGAGGACGCCCGGCGAGAGTGAAAGCCTCGACGGCTTCCTGACTGAGACGTAGAGCCTGATCGTAAGCATAAAGATAAGTATAAACTTTGACCTGCTCTCGGTATGACATAGCGCGGTAGAAGTTGTCGCCGGTTTCGGCGGCGCGGTCGGCGGCTTCCATCAGCGAGACGAGAGCCTCGGAGTAGTCGCCGCGGTAGCCGAGAAGCACTCCGCGGTAGAACAGTGTCTGCACCTCGAGACTGTCGCCGCGTCCGCGGAAATGATCGGCGGCGACGCCGAGCGCGTCTATCGACCGCGACAGCATGGAGTCGGGAGTATCGTCGCGGACAATGATGCCGGCTTTCTCACGGGCTTTGGCGGTCAGCAGGGCGTGGCGGTCGAGCTGAGCGGACGAGGCGCAGTCGAGCGTCAGGCTGTCGAGCAGCCTGACGGCGGAGTCGGGAGCGGTGAACACCAGACTGTCGACCGACGTCAGGACGGTGTCAACCCGGCGGTCGCCTCCGCACGAGGCCATCAGCCCCGCCCAAAGCAGTATGATTATCAGCGGCAAAAACTTCATGCAGCAAAGATATAAAAAATTTTCACGCAAAGGCCATAAAAAAATATCACGCAAAGCTCGCCGAGGACGCGAAGAAAAAATAATGCGCCGGGGTCGGTGACACAAAAATATCACGCGAAGCTCGCCGAGGACGCGAAGAAAAAATAATGCGTCGGAGACGGCGACACAAAAATATCACGCAAAGCTCGCCGAGGACGCGAAGAAAAATAATGCGTCGGAGACGGCGACACAAAAATATCACGCAAAGCTCGCCGAGGACGCTAAGAAAAAAAGTGCGTCGGAGACGGCGATACAAAAATATCACGCGAAGCTCGTCGAGGACGCGAAGAAAAAATAATGCGCCGGAGACGGTGACACAAAAATATCACGCGAAGCTCGCCGAGAACGCGAAGGGGATATAATATCAATTCCTTTGCGTAACTCTACGTTCTCTGCGCCTTTGCGTGGAACAGATTTCGAAACAAAGTGCTGATTATACGTGCCGAAGGCACATCCCTACATTTTTGACATATTAAGCTCTCACGGTGCTCCCGGCGCTCTTTGCGCCTTTGCGTGGAACAGATTTCCCTAATCAAAGAGGCCGGCCCGGTCGGGCTGACGGGAGAGGCCGAGGTGTGAGAAAGCAAGGTCGGTCACTTCGCGGCCGCGGGGTGTGCGCTTGATGAAGCCTTCCTTTATAAGATATGGTTCGTAGACTTCTTCAATCGTGCCGGGATCTTCGCCGAGAGCCGTTGCTATAGTTGACAGGCCGACAGGACCGCCCTTAAACTTGGTGATGATCGTGGTGAGTATCTTGTTGTCGATCTCGTCGAGGCCGTAGCGGTCGATGTTGAGCGCTTCGAGCGCATAGCGCGCGATGGCGAGGTCGATCGAACCGTTGCCCTTGACCTGAGCGAAGTCGCGGACGCGGCGCAGCAGGGCGTTGGCGATTCGGGGTGTGCCGCGGCTGCGGAGCGCGATCTCCGTAGCGGCCTCGGTCGTGATGCCGACGTCGAGCAGCGAAGCCGAGCGGCTGATGATACGGCGCAGCACCTCATGGTCATAATACTCCAGATGGCAGTTGATGCCGAAACGCGCGCGGAGCGGCGATGTGAGCAGACCGCTGCGTGTGGTGGCGCCGACGAGGGTGAACGGGCTGAGTGTCAGCTGCACACTTCGTGCTCCCGGGCCTTTGTCGATCATGATGTCGATGCGGTAGTCTTCCATCGCCGAGTAGAGATATTCTTCGACGACGGGACTGAGGCGGTGGATCTCGTCGATAAATAGCACGTCGTTTTCTTCGAGCGACGTCAGTATGCCGGCGAGATCGCCGGGTTTGTCAAGCACCGGACCGGAAGTCACCTTCAGACCTACGCCAAGTTCATTGGCGACGATGCCGGCCAAAGTCGTCTTTCCGAGTCCCGGAGGGCCGAAAAGCAGGATATGGTCGAGCGCCTCGCCGCGCAGACGGGCGGCATGGACGAAAATGCGCAGGTTCTCGATTATTTTATCCTGACCGTTGAAAGACTCGAACGATCCGGGGCGCAGAGCGCGCTCAAAGTCGCGGTCGGCAGCTGCTGAAGCTGAATTTTGCCTTATATCGAAATCGTCAGCTGATGATGACATAATATCTGTTGTAATCTAATTTTTATTTGAATTTGGCCAGCACTTTGTCAGCGATCATCGATGGCTCGATGGCCGTCAGACACATATAGTCGCCGCGGTGACAGGCCTTGCTGCCGAACACCGAGCACGGGCGGCAGGTCATAGGCAGCTGCACGATATCGGCGTCGTTCTGACGCCAGCCTTTGAAACCGCAATAGGGATGCGTTGCACCCCAGACGCTGATCACGGGTACGGACGAGACCGAAGCCAGATGCATGTTGGCCGAATCCATGGTGAGCATGGCGTCGAGATGGTTGATCAGCGCCAGCTCGACGGCAAAGCCGTACTTTTTACCGGCCAGCGACACCGAGCCGTCAAAGCGGGCGGCCCAGCGCTCGAGGACAGTCTGCTCCTCGCCTCCGCCTCCGAAGAAAAAGAAGCGGATGTCGGGACGCTCCCGGCTGATGAGTTCGAGTGCTCGCTCCATCTGCCCGGGAGGATAGATCTTGCCTTTGTGGGCCGCGAATGGCGCTACTCCGAGCCATTTTTCGCCGGAAGCCTTAGGCGCGACAATGTCTGAGAATATTCGGGTATCGGACTTCCCCCGGCCGCCGTAGAGGCCGTTGAAATTATCATTGACAGGCAGCCCGGCCTTGAAAAACGCCTCGCGGTAACGCGCGCGCTGCGAGATCAGCGGCAGCAGGCGCTTGCGGTAGCGGCGTGTCAGCGCGTGTTTGTGGGATTTGCCTTTATGAAGGGCTCTCGACTTTATGCCTCTCAAGCGCCAGAAGAGCCGCAGCAAACGTGTGCGGAGCACATCGTGAAGATCGACAAAAAAGTCAATTTCAAAATCACGACGCAGTTCGTCGGACAGACGTTTCATCCCTGCCACACCGACATAATCGGTCTTGAGATCGACACCGACGACCTTCAGATTGGACGGAGGATTGACAAAAATCGCCGCCATCGTGCGTCGGGTCACGAATACAAAACGCACATCGGGATATGTGCGGCACAGGCTGTAGACGACGGGGACAGTCATGGCCACGTCGCCTATCGCCGAAAAGCGGGCTATCGCAACGTTGATGAGCCCGCGGTCATTACCTGCCCTGTGGCTACTTCGAGCCATAGAGCACCGGATTGGTGTCGGCGTCGTTGTACATCTTCATCTGGCGGTAGACCTTCATATACTTGCGGCCGGCGGCGATATCGTCGAGCAATGTGCCGATGGCCGAAATAAGGTCGGCGCGCTGCTCGGTGAGAACAGCGAGCTTGGCCGCGCATTTCGCCTTGTGGGCGTCGGTGGCGTCCTCACGGTCGACTTCGGCCTGCATATGATAGATCTTCAGCGCGAGTATCGACAGACGGTCGAGCGCCCACGCGGGGCTCTCGGTGTTGATCGTCGCGCCGGGCTGAACGGCAATGTCTTTGTATTTTTCGCGGAAGTAAGTGTCAAATTCCTCGACCATGTCGGTGCGGTCCTGGTTCGAGCGGTCGATGCGGCGCTTGAGCGCGAGAGCGGCAACCGGATCGATATCGGGATCGCGGATGATGTCCTCGAGATGCCACTGCACGGCGTCTATCCAGTTCTTGGCATAGAGAGTATGCTCGATAGTCGAGGCGTCGAAAGGATTGTGCGACGGAGCGTCGACATTGTCAGTCTTGTGATAATCTTTGGTCGAAGCCTCAAAGATGTCGTAGCATCTTGCGGCGAAGTTGTCTTTATTGTCGTTCATGATGGAATAATTGGCGTTATAACTGATAATTGGCGATAATCGCGCTCTTGAACACAAAGATATAATATTTTTTTGATTTATCGGCCGTCACGGGAAAACTGTTTAACACACGCAGCTACACTTTGCCAATAAAAAGCTGTATTTGCGCGAAATAATCACAAAAATATGTCAAAAATTGCGATTTTTGTTTTTAAATTACTAAATTTGCAAATTAAAAGAATTTAGCCTAACGGAAACACAAATGGAAAAAATCGACAATCTCGATCGCAAGATCCTTCAAATCATCATGCGCAACGCGCGTATACCCTCTAAAGACGTGGCCATGGAGTGCGGCGTGTCGCGCGCGGCTATCCATCAGCGCATCCAGCGTCTTATCGACCTCAAGGTGATCACCGGCTCGGGTTACAATGTCAACCCCAAGGTGCTCGGCTACGCTACATGCACATATATCGGCGTCAACCTCGAACGCGGAGCAATGTATCGTGACGTTGTGCCTGAATTCGAGAAAATCCCAGAGGTCGTGGAATGCCACTTCACCACCGGCCCCTACACTATGCTCATAAAACTCTATGCACGCGACAACGAGCATCTGATGGATCTGCTTAACAACAAGATACAGATGATCCACGGCGTCACCGGGACCGAAACCCTGATCTCGCTCGACAATTCGATCGACCGCGTGATACCGATCTACTGTGAGTAAAAGAATTATACAGGCCTTAATGAAAAAGGCTGCCTTGTACTTTACCGGCCGGAGTCTACGTATCTTCGGCTTTACGGCAAACGCCCGCAAAGATTCGGCCGCGTCAATTAATATTTTTGCTTCCCGATAATATCGATGAAAAAAATCACCTCATTTCTGAAAGATTCTCAAGTCAGAGGTTTCTTCATATCAGTGGCGGCTCTGATTGCAGTGTCGCTCGCATTCTTCTATCCCGACGCATTCGATGGAGCATCACTGCAACAGTCTGACATCAGACAGGGCATAGCTAACGGTCAGGAGGCTACGGCCTATGAAGCAGCTACCGGCGAAAAAGCGCTTTGGACCAACTCTCTGTTCGGCGGCATGCCGACATTCCAGATCTCGCCGACCTACTCATCAAACTCCCTTTTCAGTTGGATCGACACTGCCTACGGTCTCGGACTGCCGGCGCCGTCCAATCTGCTGTTCATGATGATGTTCGGCTTCCTCATTCTGCTGTTTGTCATGAAGATGAGATGGTATTATGCGCTGCTCGGATCCATCGCATGGGGATTTTCGACTTATTTCATCATAATCATCGGAGCCGGCCACATCTGGAAATTCGTGGCTCTGGCCTACATTCCGCCCACAATCGCCGGACTGATGCTTGTCTATCGCGGCCGATATGTTTCGGGGGCGGCGATGCTCTCGCTGTTCGCGATGATGCAGCTCAACGCCAACCACCCGCAGATGTCCTACTATTTCTTCTTCGTCATGGCGGCGCTTGTCATAGCATGGCTGGTGACGGCGATCAAAGAGAAAAAGTTACGCGACTGGGCAGTGGCTACTGCCGTGACCGTCGGAGCCGGCTGTCTGGCCATAGGAGCCAATCTCCCGAGCATCTACAACACCTATGAATACGCCAAAGAAACAAAACGCGCCCAGTCGGAGCTAACGCCTGTCGAAAAGGCTGACGCCGCCGACAGTCAGGTCAGACCGACCGGCGGCATGCCCTACGATCAGATCGTGGGATGGAGCTACGGACGCGCCGAAACATTCTCCCTGCTTGTCCCCAATGTGAAAGGCGGCGCCTCGGCACGCCCGGAGAACGGCCGGATGGAATATCTCGGACTCGACAAACTGCCCGACGCAGCTCAGTTCGAAGGACAGCCGCAGGCGGCGATGCTGCCCTATCTCAGTCAGTATTTCAACGACTCCGAAGGGACAAACGGCCCGGTCTATGTCGGAGCTCTTATCTTCGCCCTTTTCATCCTCGGCTGTATAATCGTACGCGGTCCGGTCAAATGGGCGCTGCTGGCGGTTACAGTCCTCTCGCTCCTGCTTGCTCTCGGCCGCAACTTCGCGTCGCTCACGGATCTGATGATCTACAACTTTCCGCTCTACAACAAGTTCAGAGCCGTAGAGAGCATACTGGTGATCGCCGAATTTACGATGCCGCTCCTCGCGGTCATGGCTCTTCACACGATGCTGACCACGCCTGATGCCGTGCGTCGTTACCGCAAGGCTCTCTGCTGGTCGTTCGGAGTGTCAGCGCTCGTCTGTCTCGTCGCATTTGTCGCTCCGTCTGTATTCGGATCGGCAATTACAGGCAATGACCACTCGGTGGCACAGAATATCCAGCAGCAGGTTCTGGCTATGGCACAGCAATACGGCATGGACCGTCCTGAGGCGGACGCAGCAGCTTTCCAGTATTCACTTTCCAACCCGGCCAACGTCTCTGCGATCGAAAGTCTCCGTTACGGACTCGTCAAGGCCGACGGCCTGCGGTCGCTGATATTCATCGCGCTGGGGTTTGTGATGATCTTCTTCGCCTGCCGCAGAACGATAAGTCCCGCAGCCGCGACTCTCGCGATAACCGCGCTTGTGCTCGCTGACCTCTACGGTGTCGACAAACGCTATGTCTCTCATTCGAGTTTCGCCCCGGCAGCTGCAGCGGCCTCGCCTGTCATCGCAGCTGACGAGATCGACAATGAGATACTCAGCGATAAGGATCCGCACTACCGTGTGCTCGACATTCCGGGTTTTGACCTTCCCGACCGGTCTTACTATCATAAGATGATCGGAGGCTATCATGCTGCCAAACTTATTCGCTATGAGGATATCATACAGCGTCGTCTGCGTCCGGTGCTCGCCCTCGGATACCATCCCGAGCTGCGCATCGATTCAATTGCGGCAGAATATCAGCCGGCAGTACGCGACGCAGCAGCCAACTACCGCATCCTCGACATGCTCAACACCCGATACATAATCACCGGCGACAAAGATTACCCGCTCGAACGCAACGATCACGCTCTCGGCAACGCATGGTTCGTGGACGAAATCTCATATGTCAACGGAGCCGACGCCGAAATGGAAGCACTCGGGCTTATCGATCCTGCCCGTCAGGCTGTGGCCGACTCCCGTTTCCGCGACATTCTCGGCGACGAAGTGCGGTCAACCGAACCCGGAGACTCGATATGGCTTACAGACTACACCCCCAACCGCCTGACATATCATGCCTCGACCAAAAACGGTGGTCTCGGCGTATTCTCCGAAGTTTATTTCCCCTGGGGCTGGCATGCGACCATAGACGGCAATCCGGCCGAACTCGGACGCGTCAACTATCTGCTGCGTGCTCTGCCGATCCCTGCCGGAAGCCATGAGATTGTGATGACGTTCGATCCGCAGTCGATCCATACATGCTCGGCTATTGCCTATGCGTGCGTGACGCTGATCTATATGCTTTGTCTCGGAGGCATTTTCATTTCTGTCGGGAAATGCGGTTTGATTTAGCGCGACGATACAAACGCTGGAGACACGGCCGGGGCTTCGGAATACACTCGCCTTTTGCCTATGACTTCATCACCCGCACATTGCGCGAGCGCATGCCCTACTACTTCTACGAACGTCTCGATGCCATGGCTGCGGCCCGGCATCTTGACGTGGCTGATCAACGCCGCTTGCGTCTGATATTTCGCATAGCCGTGCGTTTCAACCCGGCGACGGCAGCCGTTATAGGCGACCATAACAACGTGTATCAGAAAAAAACTTTGAAATCGGCGCGAAGCAGCATAGACACTAATGCTTCCTTGCCGGACGCCGCTCTGATTATAATCAACGAGGATTGTCCCAATGTCCCGGTAATGCGAGACGGCGCGGTCTGCATTTTCCCCGACACACAATCAGGCGGCCGTGCGACATGCGAGGCCGTCTGGTCTGCGACAACGCGTGGCATGCGTTTCGACAACGCAGACGGTTTTACAGTAATCGTCTTTTCCGACAGGCTTCCCCGCCAGCAGTTCGACGTCCGATTCTGACCGACAGCCAATCTTATAACTCAGATGTGAGCAAGAACTGACGCAGCGAAAGATGACGTATCCCCCTGTAGTCTCTTGGAGCTGACATAGGATCCATCGAAACCACATATTTTCTGAAATTATCAGGGATGTCAAGCAGATTGCCGAACTCCCGTTCACGAGTCTGATCATTTATGATCAGATAAGTCGCCTGCACATAAATTTTGTCATCATTTTTTTCTGCGACAAAGTCCACTTCGCCGTTCGGTAATATCCCGACCCATACTTTGTATCCGAGATTCTTGAGATGCAGATAAACAGCATTCTCAATCACTTTCTCAATATCTTTTTCTCGATTGCTGCCAACCAACAGATTTCTCAATCCTAAATCTTCGAAAAAGTACTTGTCGTTTGTTTCAAGCAGTTTTTTGCCGTGAATGTCATATCTGGGGATTTTGTTTATAATATAGGCGTTTGAAGCGGATTTCAGATAGTTCAAAGCTGTCAGGGGCGTCAGCTCAACCTTATTCGATTTGAGATATTTTGAAATGGCTGTTCCGGAAACAAGCTGTCCGACATTGTCGCTTACAAAAGACAATAGATTTTCAAAAAGCGTTACATTTCTTATACCTTCTCTTTCAATCACGTCTTTAAGGACTATCGTATTGTATATGTTTTGGATATATTCCCAAATCATATCTTTGTTGTCGAGACCAAGCCGATATAGATGGGGCAGTCCGCCGTATGTCAGATACTTGTCAAGACTTGCTTGTGAATCAGGTAACCCATGAAATTCAAGAAATTCACTGTATGATAAACTTTGTATATGAATATCGATATATCTGCCCCCAAGATAGGTCGATAGTTCTGAAGACAGCATTTTAGCATTGCTCCCGGTTATGACAATCTGACACTCTTCATCCGCATTCAGACTGCGTAAAGTGTTTTCAAACCCGGCTATATCCTGAACTTCATCGATCAGAAGATAGTTTGCCTTTCCGAAGTCTATTTTGTCCTTGAGATAGTTGTCAAGTTCGATATGTGAGCAAAGTCCGTCATACTTTTTTTTCTCTTTGTTTATATATATAATATTTGCTTGAGGATCCTGCGAGGCAATGATTTGCGCCAGATCTTTCAGTATATAACTTTTGCCAACTCTCCGCTGTCCTGTAAGGGCGAGTATCATTCCTTTGTTGAGGAATTTGACAATTTTGTCGATGTATATTTTCCTTGTAATGATTTCCATACCTGCAAAGGTATAAAATCTCATTAAGTATACCAAACAAAAAATAGTATTTTGGGATTTTTATTTAGTATACTTAATAAAAATATCGAGTCGCAAGGTTTTATTAATCGTACTTAATAGGATTTGGTCGGCACTATTCGACCGGTTTGGTCGGGAAGTCCCAGCCTGTGATCGTGGCGATGTAGGGGATCAGCAACATAGCCATCTTCTTCTGACCCTGATAGTTGGGATGCCAGTTGGCTCCGCGGTCGCTGTCCCAGTTGAGGTAGTCGACAGGCATACGCATGAAATAGGTCGGCTTGTCGGCCTGACGCTGCATGATGTCAGCGAACATCGGCTCCTGCTCGATTGCTATGGCATAGGGCATCACGCTCAGCACCTTTGTGTCCTGACCATATTTGGCGCGGACCGAATCAATGATCTCGCAGTAGGCGTTGACAAACTCGCTGTGATAAGGATGCGGCTCGGTCGAGAAATCATTGGCGCCCAGATTGATGATGACAAGGTCGGGGCGATAGCTGTCGAAGGTCCATTTGACCGCCGGGTTCTCGTCAAAAGTCTGCATGAATCTGTGACGCATCGCCGCGCGTGATATGCGGACCGTGTCGCCATAGTTGCGTACGGCTCCGCGTCCCGAATGGGCGATGATCGTATAGTCGGCATCGAAATAGCGCGGTATGATGGTCGAATAAGCGAGATTACAGTTCTCTGTTTCTGCTGTGAACGGTGCGCGCGGATCGTTGCTGTCCGTACCGTAGCCGGCAGAAAGCGAATTGCCGATAAATTCGATGTGACGCCCCCGCGGCTGCCCGGCCGTCATAGAGCCTCCCGACGGAAGAATGAATTCGCGGAATGTTGTTGTACCGGTCCGGCCCTCGGTGCATTTACGTATCGAGATTTCGTGGATACCGCGCGGCAATTTGTCGGCGACAGTGATCACTGTGTCGGCTGACGCTACCTTGAATTTTCTGTAGTGACGGCCGTCGACAAAGACGTCGAAATAGCTTTTGCCCGTATCGCCGGCACGCAGCGACAGTGCCCGGCCGTTGAGTTTCGTTTCAGCGTATGTTCCGCTCCAGTCGAAGCTTACGCTGCCGTCAGACGTACGGTCAGTTCGGCCGACGATTCTCACCGCAGATGTGTCGGCGGCATTATAGGTTCTGGCAGTCTGCGCGGCCTCACAGTTGTAAGCCGACATCATCATAACGGCGAGCAAAGGGAAAATGTGTTTCATTGATTGGCGTTTATTTTTTTATCATCGTTTTGTCTGGCGGTGGCGTGCTGTGGCCGGCTGTTTGCGGAGCACCATCGCCGAGCGGGCAGGCAGATAGAGTTTCAGCCACTCGACGCCGTGAGGCGCATAGAGAGGATCGCTGACTGTCAGATGTTCAACGCTCTCGTCGACGTTGCCGTATCCCCCATACTCCGGCCGATCGGTCGACAGCACAGTCCGGTAGCTGCCGCCGGGTGCCAGAATGCCATATCCGTCGAACGACTTGAACGGATTGAAGTTGAACACGAACACGAGATCGCCTCGCATGAAAGCCAGCACCTGATCGTCGTCTTTCTCCCACAGTTTTCTTATCGGGAGTGCCTGGAAGTTGTAATGAGAGCTGACCAGTTCGACCATCGCGTTGTCGAAATTATTGAGATAGCGATATTTAAGATCCTCGCGGTCTACGAGATCCCATTGTCGCCGGGCGTATTTATAACTCCAACCGTTGCCCTCGCGGGGAAAATCAATCCACTCGGGATGGCCGAACTCGTTGCCCATGAAGTTGAGATAACCGCCGTTGATTGTGGCTATTGTTACAAGACGAATCATTTTGTGGAGCGCCATTCCGCGCGCTACGGTCATATTGTCGTCGGTCTTCTCCATATGCCAGTACATCTCTTTGTCGATCAGACGGAATATTACGGTCTTGTCGCCTACGAGCGCCTGGTCGTGGCTTTCGACATAGCTGATGGTCTTTTCGTCGGCACGGCGGTTGGTGAGTTCCCAGAATATGGAGGTCGGATGCCAGTCCTCGTCTTTTTTCTCTTTCAGTGTCTTGATCCAGTAGTCGGGGATACCCATAGCCATGCGGTAGTCGAAGCCTATGCCGCCGTCTTTGACCGGCAGCGCGAGACCCGGCATACCGCTCATCTCCTCCGCGATAGTGATCGCATGACGGTTGTAATCATGGATAAGCTCGTTGGCCAGTGTCAGATAAGTTATGGCGTTCGTGTCCTGAGCGCCGTTGTAGTAGTCACCATACCCCCCGAACGCCTGACCTAGACCGTGGTTATAGTAGAGCATCGACGTCACACCGTCAAAACGGAAACCGTCGAAATGATATTCTTCCATCCAGTATTTGCAGTTCGACAGCAGGAAGTGGAGCACCTCATTCTTGCCGTAGTCGAAGCAGAGCGAATCCCAAGCCGGATGTTCGCGGCGTCCGTCGCCGTAGAAATAGAGGTCATAGCTGCCGTCGAGACGACCCAGACCCTCGGCCTCGTTCTTGACGGCGTGACTGTGGACGATATCCATGATCACGGCGATACCCTCGCTGTGAGCCGCGTCGATAAGCGCTTTAAGATCTTCGGGTGTGCCGAAGCGGCTTGAAGCGGCAAAGAAGTTCGATACATGATAGCCGAATGATCCGTAGTAGGGATGTTCCTGAATAGCCATGATCTGGATTGCATTATAGCCGTCGGCCACGATGCGCGGAAGCACCTTCTCGCGGAATTCGGCATACGTGCCGACGCCCTCGCGCTCCTGAGCCATGCCGATATGGCATTCATAGATAAGCAGCGGACGGGTGTCGGGAGTGAAATCACTGTCGGTCCACTCGTAGGCCTCGGCAGGATCCCACACCTGCGCCGAGAAAATAGCTGTGCGGCTGTCCTGTACGACTCTCGTTGCATAGGCAGGTATGCGCTCACCCTCGCCTCCGTCCCAATGAACCATCATTTTGTAGTGGTCACCGTGATTTATCGCCGAGGCCGGAAGCGTGACCTCCCACACACCGTTGCCGATCGGACGCAGAGCATACATCGCCTCCTCCTGCCAGCGCGAGAAGTCGCCGATCAGGGTTATGGCCGTGGCGTTGGGCGCCCACTCGCGGAATGTCCATGATCCGTCGGCATTATGATGAAGCCCGAAATAATGATGGGCATTGGCAAAATCTATCAGATTGCCTCCCAGTTCCTTGCGCTTGCGGATAGCATCCTCGTGGCGTCCGTTGATGGCGTCGGCATAAGGTTCGAGCCAGGGATCGTTTTTCAGGATAGGAAGTATGTTTGCAGGCGCCTTGCGGCGGGGCTGACGGGGCTTGGTGCTGTTTGGCTTCATGGCCTTTTCAGGTTTCGGCTGATTATCTTTAGAACGCATAGACTTGGACATTGGTTAGTTCAATTCATTTTTTTACAAACTTACTCAAAAACAAACGAAGTCAAAGATATTTAACACATTTTAAGCGCCCTGACGCTTCGCTTGCTCCTATAAAACAGCTGCGAGGACAAAACTCACTTGTAAAAACAAAAAAAATCGCTTACCTTTGCAACATCATAAGCCCGGATGGCGGAATCGGTAGACGCGCCGGTCTCAAACACCGGTGGGGCGACCCATCCCGGTTCGATCCCGGGTCCGGGTACATAACCGTGGAGAAGAGCAATCTTCTCCGCGGTTTTTTAGTACGCACGGTTTGTGCGTACTTATAATCCGGAGAGCGGGGGAGACAGGGGCTGTGAGAAGATTGTGTTTTTAATGCTTTTGATGAGCCGATTGCCACGCGAAGCGCCGTAAGAGGCAGAACGCTGACGAACGGTGCACCTGCCGTCGTTCCGGACCGACGGAAATATTCGTCTGCTATCTGACTGAGAATGCGCATCGCGCGGCGGTCGCACATGGCCACAAACTCAAAACCGTTTTCGGCAAGACGCGCCACAATCGCGGCTACTGAGCAACTGAAACTGATCGGACTGCGGCGTATGATATCGGAGATCTCTATTGCAATATCATGGAAGCCGTAATCACAGTGCCTCAGAAAGCGCAGCAGGGCGCGACGCGTCGAGCGTGGTTTCTTGTCTGTAAGATGTAGCGTTTTATCGGTCATCTGTCTGTAATTTTTTCTGATGCAAAATTACAGCGGCAAGCGACGCGGTTTTTAGCATTTTAGGACAAGTGTCCGCTTTAACACAGGTTAAATGATCTGCCGATGTGGTTAATCGTTTGCATGTCAGAGTGATTGCGGGAGTTGATATCACGCAAAGGGCGCTAAGGGCGTGAGGGCTGTCGCGCATCGCCGATGCGCCTTTGGGTGGGGGAACTTGACTGATCCCTACAAACCGCTTCGCTCATTGTAGGGTTTAACATGTTTTGCGTCTCCGACGCACTTTTTGCAGCCGTGGGTGATGTCGCGCTGCGTGTTTTTTTAATTGAAATAAATTTTAATCAGAATTGAGTTAATGTCAAATAATTCCGTTATCTTTGCGACAAAGATATTTTTAACCGATCAATTTTCGCATCCCTATGGCAAAAACCTTAAATCTGATCATCTGCCTGATCGCCCTTTGCTCGTCATTGCGGGTAGACGGCCATACAGGGCACTGCTGTTCCATGGGGCCTAAGGGTTATGTTGCAGATTGGAGAGATCACATGTTTGTTCATGAATACGGCCATTATATCCAGTCTCAATATATGGGCATAAGTTTCCTTCCCGTTGTAGGAGTTCCCAGTCTTTTAAGTGCCTGGTGTACTTCCGGCTGGAGCGGAATGAAACATAATGAAAGATGGTTTGAAAGATGGGCCAATAAATTGGGAGGTGATTACTTTGATAAAAAGTATGGATCAAAAGCTCCCGGATACAAAGAAAATAATGGAGACTATTTCAACAAGGACGCTTTTGTGAGTGGAAAAGGAACTCTTTACAAAAATTCTCGAGATATATATGGTAATAATGTGCCACGTCCGACCTCAGTTAACAAATTTGTATTTTGGGATATAATTTTATAAACTTTCTTTATAGAAAAATCATGAAAGCATTTTATTATATTATAGCCATAAGTGTTCTATGTCTTATAAATGGCTGCGTTAAAGATATATACGCGGAAGTTGAAATCAAAAACAACACAGATGAAAGCGTTATGATTATAGAAGGTGTCGTAACATATGATTATGAAATACTTCAACCAAATGAATTTCATGACTGGTATCTAAAAGAATATCTTGATACTATTCGACCACATGAAAAATGCACCCGGCACATATTAATAGAAAATTATGGAACGCCTATATATGATAATGGTCGTCATATACAATGCTTATTATGGAAACAGAGCACATTAGAGAAATTCACTTTGGATGAAATAGTGCAGAAAAATATCTATGACAAGAGATATAAGTACACAAACGATGAATTGGCTTCACTTAAAGTAGTCTTTGAATACAACGGAGAATAGGACAAACCAAAACCAAAATCAGAAAAAGCATATACGGGCGTGCGCGTCACCGAATTAACATTTTGGGATTTTATTTTGTAGTATTTAAAATTATTATTAAGATATGAGATTGAATATCCTATGTATCATTTTTTTGACAATGCTTGATTGGTGTGCGGAATCTTTTGATGAGCCTGTACCCGATCTTAACGTTGAGATCGAAAACAAAATAGGAGAACCGATTATTGTCACGAGTGAAACAGTATATAAGAATTATGAGATTTTTCAGCCTAATGATTATGTTCAATTGCCAACAATAATGGATACAATTTACGCATATGAAACAAGGACGCTTATTGTAGGATATGAGGAACATATAAGCAGACACGGTAACATACAGATTTTGCTATGGGAACAAAGCACACTAGACAGATTTTCTGAGGAGGAAATCATCGCTAAGAATATTTATGACAAGCGTTACAAATTCAGTTTGTCAGATTTTAAGAATGGGAATAACCGAATAGTATATAACGGAAAATAATTTGCGATTATGCATTCTTTAAAAATTATCCTTTTGATCGGCGCAGTAGCTGCATTTATGTCTTCGACCTGTGATGGATCAGATCATTCACCTTATTATTCAGTCGCACTTGAAGTTACGAACGATACGGAAAATCCGATTGAGATTTTAAGATGGCGAACATTTGACGGTTCTATACTGAGCCCCGGTATATTTGAAGCTGATTATTTCCCCGATCTGATCAGGCTCAGGCCCCATCAGACATTACGTTTTGATGATGTTACAAGCTATAATGATGAATACGATGAACCCAAAAGAAGCGTTCAGGTGTTGGTCTTCGAAGAGCATACTTTGCATGACTATTCCCGGAGAGAAATAGTCGAGAATGACATATACGACGGATATTTCTTCTTCGGGCAAAAAGATGTACAGCGATCCAAGAAAGATAACAAATTCGTAGCCAAATATACCGGCATAAAGGAACTATAATGCTTCGGGAACTCGCTACTAATCGGGCGCTGGTGATGTCGCGCATCGCCGATGCGCCTGTGGGAGGGGATCTTGACTGATCCCTACAAACCGCTTCGCTTATTGTAGGGTTTCACATGTTTTGCGTCTTCGGTGGGATGGGCGACGAGTGAGAGGGTGCTGTCGGGGGATGTGATGACTTTGACGATGTCGAACTGACGGCCGGCGACAGATGCACGTCCGGCGGCTATGTCGAGCGGAAGTCTGATGTCGGCGCGGAAGTCGAGTCCGGGGGTGAGAGCGGCTTTATAGAGAGCCTCTTTGAGTGTCCAGGCGCGGAGAAGAAGTGAGTCGGAGCAGCTGTAGACGCTCATTTCTTCGTCGGAGAGCACGCGCGGCGCGACGCGGCGCAGTTGGTCGCGAGGTTCTTCGATGTCGACGCCGACGGCCCGGCGACGGGAAAACGCGATGCAGGCGTAGTTGCGGCTGTGGGAAACGGAGAGCGATATATCGCTGTCGCTCAGGCGGGGAGCACCTGAGGCGTCATGGCTGATGGCAGCACCGGCACCGAAGGCCTCACGCACAAGCGCGGCGACGGTGCGCCGCTCGGCGTCGCGGCGCGTCTCATCATCTCCGGCCATGACAACGGGGGCTACGATCAGGGTGATGTCGTCGAATGTCAGGCGCTCGGTTATCATCTGGAAGATATGGTGGTAAGGGTGTGGCGGAGATCGCGCTCGAGGTATCCGACAACGGGTGCGAGCGAATCGATCGGCGCGTCGGGGGGGATATTGTCGAAGAAGGCCGATCCGCTGACGACCCATGCGCTGTCGTCAGTGGCGATGAACTGCAGTGGAGTGGCGCGTGACTCCGGCGAGCGGAGAAGCACGGCTCGGAACTGTCCGGATGTCAGGGAGATTTCTTCGGCTGCGGCGCCGTCGGCCATGTTGAGAGCCATGCGCTCTGTGCGGTTGGCGGTCACACCGTCGATGTCGGCGGCGGAGACGGGGGTGAGGGTGACGTGGACGGTGACGTGCCAAGCCGGATAGGAGATGTCGATCCAGCCGGGCCGCGGGCGCGATATTGTTGCCGCGGCATTAGTCTCGAAGCGGAGCGGCAGACTGTCGACAGCGGCATAAACGGCGCCGGGATCGGCGATGCGCGGATAGGCGACGGGACGCGGCACGGGTGCCGGACGGCGGTCGCCGCATGAGAGCAGGGCGGCTGAAATCAGAATTATCGGCATCAGACGGCGCATCAGGCGGTCTGGATTTCGGGCATCACCTTGACGCGGACCTCGGTGATGCGGTGGTCTGAGATATCGAGGATCAGGAAGCGGCAGCGACCGTAGACAAGCGGCTCCTTGTCTTTGGGAAAGTCGCCTTTTATGGCCAGCAACATGCCGGCGAGAGTCTCGGCGTCCTCGGTGACTTCGGCATACTCGTCCTCGTCGAGCCCGGTGACGCGGAAAAAGTCGGTGAGCAGGGTACGACCCTCGAAGATGTAGGTGTCGTCGCGCAGACGTTTGTAGGTCTGTTCTTCCTCGTCGTATTCGTCGACAATGTCGCCGACAATCTCCTCAAGCACGTCCTCGAGGGTGACGATGCCCTGCGTACCGCCGAACTCGTCGACCACGATGGCCATATGGATTTTTTTCTGGCGGAAGTCCTCGAGAAGGTCGTCGATCATTCGTGATTCGGGCACATAGTAGGGCTCGCGCAGCAAAGTCTGCCACTCGAATCCGCCGGTGTCGGATCCGACGTAGGGCAGGAGATCGCGGGCATAGAGGATGCCGCGTATATTGTCGAGAGTGTCTTCGTAGACAGGCAGGCGCGAATATCCGCTTTCGACAACGGTTTTCATCACCTCGTCGAACGAGTCGCGGATGTCGATGTCGGTGACGTCCATGCGCGTGGTCATGATCTCGGAGGCCGTAGTGTCGCCGAATTTCAGAATGCCTTCGAGCATATCTTTGTCGTCGCTCGAAGCGACGTCGGTGGCCTCAAGGGCCTGAGAGAGCTCTTCGGGGGTGATGTTGTCGGTCTGTTTGGTGACGACGCGGTTTACAATCGAGGTGGAGCTGACGAGCAGACGCGAGAGCGGAGAGAAGAGTTTCATGAAAAAGTTGATGCCCGGGGCGGCTACACGCGCCCAGCGCACGGGAGAACTGTTGGCGTAGAGCTTGGGCAGTATCTCGCCGAAGAGAAGGATGAGGAATGTGAGTATGACAGTCTGCAAAATGAAGCTCAGCACCGGATGCAACGAACTAAACACGGGTCCGAGCGCGAAATTGCAGAGCACTACGATCGTAACGTTGACAAGATTGTTGGTAATGAGGATTGTGGCAAGGAGCTTTTCGGGGCGCCGGAGCAGGCTGAGGATGAGTTCGCCTTTACCTGACTCTTCGATGTCGTCGCGCTGAGCCTGAGTCAGAGAGAAATAAGCGATTTCGCTTCCGGACACGAAGCCTGAAATGACGAGAGCCAGCAGGGCGATGGTCAGAGCAATGATTTTTTCTATGCCGAAGTCTGAATCAACGGCGATCTGGTTGAGAATTAAAAAAAGCGGCTTGCAGGCCGGCAAAGGATCTATGTCCAAAACAATGAGTATTAGTTAAACAATAGTTGGTCGGCCTGAAAGACCGACGCACAAAGTTAGTCATAATTTCTGAGAATGAGACCTTCAGCGGAATAAAAATGAGCGATTAGGGCAGCGGTGAAATAAACTCCAGATATCGCAGGCCTCCAAAAGGCGTAGAATGTCTGTTTTCAGATTAGGGAATATGGCGCATAACAGACGGCGATATACTCATCCATAAATCAGTTGTTTTGTGCGGTCAACAGCATTTCTGAACAAAGGGTTCCGAATTCCGCCATCTTCGATCAGATCAACTTTACGCCCAAGCAGATTCTCAAGGTCATCACGCAGATCAAAATAATTGGAGACGTAATCCCACTGTTCATGATCGGTCGTGTCAAAATACACGAGCAAATCGACATCGCTGTTGTCATTGAAGCGGTCGGTAAGTATGGAACCAAAAACAGCAAGAGATTTGACCCTGTATTTTATACAGAGCTCTTTAATCTTTGCTAAATTGAGTTCTATCAGCTTCATTGATAATTGTTTTTTGCAAATATACAACAAATTATTCAGATGGCAAGTTTGTGGAGATTAATATGAAAAATGCAGCAGAAAAATGTCTGAGAGGGGTCGGAGAGCGATCGTGGCTCTAAAAAACCTTAAAACGGCTGTTACTTCGGGTTTTATTATATAACTTTGCCCCGGATTTTAACACATGACAATTAACATAAGATAATCAAAAAACTACGAAGTATGTCAACCAATACAGTAGACAAAGACCGCAAGGTCACCACGATGCGTCTTATTGAAATGAAACGCCGCGGCGAAAAGATCGCCATGCTCACAGCATATGACTATTCGATGGCCAAGCTTATCGACGAGGCCGGAATGGATGTTATTCTTGTCGGAGACTCAGCCTCCAATGTCATGGCCGGCAATATGACCACGCTGCCAATTACACTCGACCAGATGATCTATCATGCCAAGAGCGTAGTGAAAGGCACAAACCGCGCTTTAGTGGTGTGCGACATGCCTTTCGGCACCTATCAGGGTAATCCGCTCGAAGCTCTCGCGTCTGCAGTACGCATCATGAAAGAGAGCCACGCCGAGGCTGTCAAGATCGAAGGCGGCGCAGAAATCCGCGAGTCGATCGAGCGTATTCTGTCGGCAGGCATACCCGTGATGGGTCACCTCGGCCTCACTCCGCAGTCGATCAACAAGTTCGGCACGTATGCCGTGCGCGCCAAGGAAGAGGCAGAAGCTGAGAAACTGATTTCTGACGCAAAAATGCTTGAGGAGATCGGATGCTTCGCTCTGGTGCTTGAGAAGATCCCGGCCGCACTGGCAAAACGTGTGTCGGAAGCCGTGTCAATACCTACTATAGGTATAGGCGCGGGAAACGGGACTGACGGTCAGGTGCTTGTGATGCACGACATGCTCGGCATCAACAAAGGCTTCTCTCCTAAATTTCTGCGCCGCTATGCCGACCTGTCGACGATGATCAACGAGGCTGTGTCGCACTATATCGACGACGTCAAGACCTCCGACTTCCCCAATCAGTCGGAATCTTATTGATAAAGGCCAGGTTAACATTTTGGCCCGGTTTTTGTTATTCTATAGATTAAATAATAACGACATAAAACATTATGGAAAATAACAACGGATTTGACAGTTTGAGTTATGCCCTCGGTCTGAGCATGGGCAATAATTTCCGTGCATCAGGAATCGAAAAGATCAATGTTCAGGATTTCGCCGACGGCGTGGCAGCTGTCTTTAACGGCGCGCAGCCCAAAATGAGCTATGACGACGCAAAAGCTGAAATACAGAAATTTTTCACCGAGCTTGAAGCCAAGCAGCAGAAAGCATCTGCGGCGATGGCCGAAGTGAATGAAAAAGCCGGCCGTGAATTCCTCGCCGAGAACGGCAAGCGCGTCGAAGTGAAGACGACGGCCAGCGGCCTGCAGTATGAAGTGCTCAAAGAAGGCGACGGCGCCAAACCGTCGGCCGGCGACCAAGTGACGGTGCATTACACCGGCAAACTTATCGACGGCACAGTCTTTGATTCGAGCGAGGAGCGCGGTGTGCCCGCAACATTCGGTGTCACTCAGGTGATCCCCGGTTGGGTTGAGGCTCTTCAGCTGATGAGCGTAGGATCGACATGGCGTCTGTTCATTCCGTCGGCACTCGCTTACGGACCTCAGGGTGCGGGCGGCGTTATCGGTCCGAACCAGACACTTATCTTCGACGTGTCGCTTCTTGATATCGTCAAGAAATGATGCTTTCAGGGCTTTATAGGTTTCTTACGGTCTGCGGCCTGGCGACAGCGACACTGTCGGCCGGGGCGCAGGTATCTGTTCCGGAGCCGACTGACAGTCTGACAGCTGCAGCCGCCTCGATTCTTGGCATGTCGCTTAAAGCATCGGTCGACAATATAGAGGGCCTCGGAGTGAGCCTCGACCGCGCGCAGCTGAAGAAAATCATCTGTGCGATCATCGACGGCGACAGTCCGGTCTACAGTTATGACCGCGCTTATGCTATAATGGACTCCGGGATTGCCGAGCGCCAGCGCAGCTATGTCGACAGTGTATTCTCGGCTGAGTCACAGCAGGCGTTTCTTGATAAGGCAGCGGCCGAAGAGGGCGCTGTGCGCACTCCGTCGGGACTTGTCTTTCAGGTCATAACCGAAGGCGAGGGCGTAACTCCGGCCAAAGGCGACGATGTCGTGGTGACCTATGTCGGAAAGCTGTCTGACGGTTCGGTTTTCGACCGCGCCGACTCGCCTGTGCGCTTTGACGTTGATCGTCTTGTGCCCGGTTTCAGCGCCGGACTCAAGCTGATGAAGCCCGGGGGCCGTTACAGGATCGTCATTCCGGCATCGCTCGGCTACGGCGAACGCGGAGTGCCGGGCAACATACCTTCCGGCGCGACGCTTGATTTCCTTGTCGATCTGCTCGAAATTGTGCCCAAACCATCAGGCCAATAAAGCGATATAACACGATTTTTTAATCATACAAAACATAAAATATCATTGCAATGAAAAAATTATTTACAGCCGCCTGCGTCGCATCGCTTGCACTTGCCTCGCTTTCATCATGCTGCGGCAAAGGTTCATGTTCAACCGACGCATGTGCGTCAGACACGACTGTCTCGCAAGCTATAAATGACTCAATATCCATCGCACAGGGCGCCTATATAGGTCAGGCTGTTCTGAGCAACTATCCGATGATGAAAAGTCAGACCAACGCTTCGAAAGAAGATATCATCAAGGGCGTGCAGCTCGTGTTCGGATCATGTAATGATCAGGGCACCCAGATCGGCGTGCAGTTCGGTCTGCAGATGCTCAACGAGATGAAACAGCTTGAAGAGTACGGTATCAAGGTAGACCGTTCGCTTATGATCAACAACTTCAAGAAAGCATTCCTTCAGGATTCAATCGATCAGGAAGCCGCTCAGCGTGCATTTGCCGCATATCAGGGCATGGTCAACAGAGTGCAGCAGGAAAATAAGGCTCGTGAAGAGGCCCGCATAGCCGCTTCTCCCGAGGCCAAGGCCAACGTTGCAGCCGGCGAAGCCTTTATCGCCGCCGCAGTTGAAGCCAATCCCGAAATGAAGAAAAGCGACTCTGGGCTCGTCTATCTGATCGAGGCTGTCGGTGAAGGTGCGCCTGTAGAAGGAGCGACACGTCTGAAACTGAAATATACGGAGTCTAAGATCGACGGCAGTGAGATAGTTAAGACAAGCGACACCGGCCGTACAACTTATATAAACAATGTGACTCCCGGTTTTGCCGAAGGTCTGAAGATGCTATCTAAAGGCGGCAAGGCTAAATTCTATGTCCCCGGCGAAATCGCCTATGGCGTTGAAGGCATTCCTTCTCGCAACGTCGGCCCCAACGAGACTATCGTCTACGACGTTGAAGTTCTCGAAGTAGAATAATCGTAACTAAATATGAATTAACAATAAAGGCAGCTCCGCGGGGCTGCCTTTATTATATCTGATGCTGAGGATTGTACTATCTTACGGCCACTTTTACAGGTGTGCTGTGACTGTCGGTGGTTATGAAATAGACTCCGAAAGGCATCTCGATGTCCATGTCGCGCTCGATGCGTTCGATGGTACGGACGAGGCGTCCCGTGACATCATAGATGCGGCAGTTGGACTGTGGTGCGGCGCAGTCGAAGCGTATAATGCCGGGGAATGCGGTCACGGTCAGTGGTTCGTCGGCTTCGACACCGGTGATTCCGGCGTGGCGAACGAATACGACATTTGACATCGGCGAGCGCTCGCCCAGGCGCACTGACTGTACGGCATAGCTTTCATACTCACTCTCGCTGAAGCCTGTGATCGTCCACGGTGAACCCTCGGCGAGTATTTCTTCGACAGTCTGTGAGCCGTTGAGATATTTTGTGCGTGTGATGATCCAGTAGTCGACCACTTCTCCGTCGGGTGTCGTCCAGTTGGCGCTGTATTCGTCAGACGTAATGTCGGTCGGGTCGAGGGCTGTGCAGGCGTTAAGTACAGGTTTTTCGAGACATTCGCCTCTGAGGGTCACGACCGGGGGCGCCGAGTTGAGATCGTCGGCCACGAGCTGGAGTTTTGACTCGTGAGTGCCGAGTTCGATCGGTTTATAGGTTATATCGAGCAGGTAGCCTTCGTCGCGGTTGGCGAGACTGGCCGGGATGGCGCTTGTCGAGATTTCGAACATCGATTTGTCGCCTCCGAAGATTATCATTGTAATCGGATTGCGGAAGTTTTCGCTGTGGACAAAAAGAGTAGCTTTTCCTGACGAACCGACTGCGACTTGACCGAAATCGACGGCTGTGTCGGCGACCGGCGCCAGAAGGATCGCATCGCCGGCCGGAGGAGTGTCAGAGACATAGAAAGCTTCACCGGTCTTGTTGCCCCAGATGTATTCGGCGAGATCGGGGAAGTCGATAAACGGGTTGCGGTTGTTCTGGATGCTGTAGACAGCCTCGTTGCGCATACGCTCCTTGTCGCTGACCGGATCCTCGCGCGCCCATTTGAGCAGCATGTTGACCGACCACTGGTTGAGAGTGGGGTAGGTGTTCTGCTGAAGCATATACATATAGCTTGTCGCCCACTTGTAGTCCTGATAGCAGGTCACCATGTAGAAATATGTGCGTGCGAAATCGCCTTTATATTCGTCGTCGGGTTCGAAGACAAAAGCCGCGCCGCCGCCCTGACCGGCTACGGGAGCTCCGACTTTGGTCACGCCGTTGTCGAATTTGCCGGCGGTGCGCACTTCGCCGAGCGGATAGTTGCTTTTTGCCTGATTGGCTTTGGCTTCGCCCGGATAGAGGTGATTGAGGTCGGTGTAGGCCTTATAGTTCGTGGCTGTCGCGTTTGTACTGCCCCACCAGCTTTTTGGGAAAGAGTGTTCGCGGTTCATGTATGTGCCGAAGGTGATAAATATGTCAACATCCATGTCGGAATACATATCCCACCAGTAGTTTGTATTGGGCCTGACGTCGGTGTGACGGAAATATGACGGCAGATTGCTGTAGGAAGACACACTCGTGAAGTTGCGGATGATGTTATAGGCGGCAGTCTTGAGTTCGGCGTCTTTTTTCCCGTTGAGCGCGTTGTAATAGCCTGTCGGAATATCGGCTTTGGCCGTGACTGATGTCATGACAAGCATTATCGCGATTGTTGCATAATGTAGAATTTTTTTCATGTATATCAGTTTATAGTGAGTAAATTGTTTCATGATTTGCCGCCCGGGGCGCCGCGGTGGAAAATGAGGCTGTTGCGGCCGGTCGAACTGACTTTGAGTGTCACCGGGGCAGACTCGATGAGCGGTATGTTGTGGTCGACATGGCCTATCGGGGCGTTGAAGGCGACGGGGTAGTCGTAAGGGGCTGTTGCGTCGCGGATCATCTCATACATGTCGTTGAAGTTGCTGTCGGGCTTATAGTCTGTGAACTGGCCGACGATCAGTCCGTTGAGATGTTCGAGTACTCCGCTGAGCTTAAGCTGGTAGAGAATTCGCTCGATCTTGTAGATCGGTTCGGCGATGTCTTCGACAAACA
This sequence comes from uncultured Bacteroidales bacterium, assembly GCA_947573135.1. Taxonomy (GTDB): domain Bacteria; phylum Bacteroidota; class Bacteroidia; order Bacteroidales; family Muribaculaceae; genus CAG-873. The sequence continues at coordinate 116,402 of CANPDU010000001.1, forward strand.
GTATGGTTCCTGGCCGGATAATGTCGTAGGGTGTGCTGATCAGCTCTGCGAGCACGGCTACATTGCCGCCGAGCAGCTTGCCAGTGGCGACTCCGCAGCGGTCGAAGTTATGGCCGTCGAATGTGTAGGCCGGGCGCTCGCCGCGCAGTATGGCAAACATATCGGCATTGTCCTGATCGTCGGCGCCGAGCATGATGTGAGCGGCCATCGACGAGTGGAGACTGGCGATGCCGTTGACCGCCATGAGGGCGTGGAGCGCCGAAATGTCTGAAAATCCGGCGATCCACTTGGCGTTGGATCTCAGGTCGAGCTTGTTGAGGCGGTCGAGGATATGCACCACTCCGTAGCCGCCGCGTGAGCAGATGATGGCTTTGACCTCGGGGTCGAGCAGGGCGTTGCTGAGATCGGCGAAGCGTTCGTCAGCCGTGCCGCTGAATGATCCGTGTTCGCCGAATGTGTGAGGCATGATCTCTACGCGCCAGCCCTGATCGCGGAGCACGTCGGCGGCAGCCTCGACTTTTTCGGGCGCGATCAGCCCGGCAGGCGAACAGATCGCGATCTTGTCGCCCTCGCGCAGAGGAGCCGGATATATTAAGTCTTTTCGGTCGGTCATATCACTTTTTTATGTAATGTTGAAAAAAATGCCACATAGTTATGCCGGCCGACACGGCCACGTTGAGCGAGTGTTTTGTTCCGAGCTGAGGTATTTCGAGACATATGTCACAACGGTCGACGATCGCCGGATCGACACCGTCGACTTCGTTTCCGACAACAAAAGCATAATGTGAGCCATGTTTGAAATCAGGGGTGAATTGTTCGAGTGAAAGACTGTCGATGACCTGCTCGAGGCAGCATATCGTCGCGCCTGCTTCTTTTAGAACATCAATAGCCTCTGATGTGTTCGCGAAATATTGCCAGTCGACCGAATCTTCGGCGCCAAGCGCCGTCTTATGGATCTCGGGCGACGGCGGAGTGGCAGAAATGCCGCAGAGCATCACTTTCTCGACCGCGAAGCCGTCGGATGTGCGAAAAATCGAACCGATATTGTTGAGCGACCTGACGTTGTCGACAACCACGGTCAGCGGCATTTTTTCGCTGCGGCGGAAGTCTTCGACCGACGGCCGGTTCATGTCCCAGATTGTTTTTTTCTTCATTTGTCAAGTATTTTATTGAAGAGATCGATGTAGCGACGTGCGATGAAGGCCGAATCGAAGCGTTTGGATGCCGCCTTGTGCTGACTCTCGCGGCTTATATCCGAAGAGATAGCCCATTTTATCCCTGCGGCCATGTCGGCCGGATCATCTTTACGGGCGAGATAGCCTGTCGACAGATGATCGATGATCTCGTCGCGGCCGTCTCCGCCGAAACCCACCGGTACAGCGCCGGCGGCCATCCCTTCGATAAGTGTCGACGGCAGGGATTCGAACGACGAGCTTGACAGCACCACGTCGCAGTGGGCGTAGATCTGAGCCAACCGGTCGGCGTCGGTGATGTTGCCGAGGGCGACATAGGGAGTTTTCAGACTCTCAAGCAGCCCGGGATGGCGAATGTCACCGCAGAACACGGCCGTCAGCGGCTGCGGTCCGTCGTAGAGATTAAGAGCTTCGATCGCGGCCGGCAGATTTTTTATGGAGTCGTCGAGACGTGCGGCGCACATTATTGCCAGACGGCTTCCGTCGTCGGGCAGCCCGAGTTCGCGGCGCGACATTGACGGCACGGTCGGATAGCGGTCGAGAGGAAAGGCATTGTTGATCACCTCGACGTGGCGGTTGCCGAGCAGGGCGCTTTGGGCGGCGCGGCCGGCGAGCCATCGGCTGACGGCGACAAAGTTGATGTCGACAGTGTCGTAGAGTTTCTTTTTGCGGTCAAAAATCTTGGTTGAGAGATCGTGATTGTGCCGTGGGCGGCCGAGGAACGGGCAACGACCGCAATGGGTCATAAAGCGGTTACAGTCGCCGGCGTGATGGCATATGCCCGTCATGGCCCACATATCGTGCAGTGTCCAGACTATCGGTTTGCCCATGTCGGCTATGCGCTTGATCTCATCGAGCGACATCATGCCCTGATTGAACCAGTTGAGCGCGACAATGTCGGCGTCGGCTATCCACGGATGGCGGTGCACCGGCAGTCCGCGGTCAGCCGTAGAGACTTTGAAGAGAGTGCTGCGGTTGAGGCCGTTGGCTGCGAATATGCGCAGACGCTCGCCGATAAAGGCCGCTTTTGTCGCAAGTCCTCCGCCTATGGCTGAGATCGCTCCGCGGGGAGCGCCTTTGGCTTGTTTCACAATCATCCGCGCGTCGATGCCCTGAGCCCGCAGGGCGTCGAGCAACCGGAGCGAGACCATTGACGCGCCTCCTACGATGTCGCTGTGGTTTACAAGGGTGATTTTCATTGCGTCAGCGGCGTATTAACGATTTGATGACAGAGAGAGGGGCGATATGTTCGCAGCGTGTCACGACATAGATAAAAATCATGATAAGCACAAATCTGAGCGCAAATCTGACAGCTTCGCCGAAGGGCAGCGCATACATGCCGATGCAGTATAACGCTGCTGCGAGCAGACAGTAAGCCGCGATGCGACCTGTCGGATAGCTGATCGGATATTGCCTGCGGCCGATAAAGAAGCTTGCAAGCATCATGGCTCCGTAGCTGCAGAGGGCTGCGACTGCGCAGCCCATATATCCGTAGCGAGGCACGAGGACGATGTTGAGCGTCACGGTGATCGCCAGACCGAACAGCGAGAACCACATGCCCCACACGGTTTTGTCCGTAAGTTTGTACCACAGCGACAGATTGAAGAATATTCCGAAGAAAAGTTCGGCGAGCATGATGAGCGGCACTACCTTGAGTCCGCTGAAATAGTCGGGAGCGATGAAGTATTTTATTATGTCGAGATAGAACATCACACCCATGAAAATGAGCAGCCCGAATACAACGAAATATTTCATCGCGTCGGCATACGCCTGATTTTTGTTTTCTCCTTTTTCTTTGGCTTGGGAGAAGATGAACGGTTCATAGGCGAAGCGGAACGCCTGAATAAACATCACCATCACGATCGCGATCTTGTAATTGGCGCCGTAGATGCCCAGGCCTGTCATGGCGTCGGCTTTGTCGGGGGCAAGTACGGGGTAGAGCAGTTTGTCGACTGTCTGGTTCATGATGCCGGCTACACCCAGCACCAGCAGCGGGGCCGAATAGCGCAGCATCTCGCCCCAGAGCTTCTTGTTGAATTTCCATGCAAAGCCCCGTAGTTCGGGAAGCATCATCACCATATTGACGGCCGAGGCGATAAGATTTGACAGGAATATATATCCGATGCCGAAATCAGGCGCATAGAACCAGTCGACCGCTCCTGGACAGTGCTTCATCAGCCACGGACAGAGCAGCAGGAAAAACAGATTCAGCCCGATATTGAGTGCGATGTTGATCAGTCGCAGGGTGGCGAAGCGGATCGGTCTCTTTCGGTAGCGCAGATAACTGTAAGGCAGTGCCAGAAATGCGTCAATGGCCACGCAGACAGCCATTATCACCACATATGAGCTGTGGCCTCCGCACTCCATCGCGTCGCTGATCGGGCCGGCGAACGCACAGACGGCGGCTACAAACACGGTCGAAGTCGCGGCGAGCGATATCAGCGCCGTAGAGTAGACTTCCATCGGATCTTTCCAGCGGTCATGGTTGGCGAAACGGAAAAATCCGGTCTCCATGCCGTAGGTAAGCACTATAAGAGCAAGGGCGACGACGGTGTAGACAAATGTCACGACGCCGTACTCCTCAGGTGCGAATAGCTTTGTATAGAGCGGCACCAGGCACCAGTTGAGAAAGCGCCCGATGATCGAACTGAGTCCGTAGACGGCCGTGTCTTTGGCCAAACTCTTTATCCCGGCCATAGCGTCAGTCGGTCGGCTGTTTTATTCCTTTACGCCGTAGGCCAGATCGCCGGCGTCGCCGAGGCCCGGCACGATATAGCTGTGGGAATTGATTTCGTCGTCGATAACGCCGACCCACAGAGTCGCGTCGGCCGGCATGACGCTTTCAAGATAATCGACGGCTTTTTTCGAAGCGATGACCGAAGCGATGTGCAGCCGGCCCGGAGTGCCTTTGGTGAGCAGCGCGCGGTAGCTTAGTTCCATCGATGCGCCTGTCGCAAGCATCGGGTCACAGAGCACGAGCGTCTTGCCGTCGAGCAGCGGCGAAGCGAGATATTCGATGCACACATCGAAATTTTCTTTCTCCTTGTATTTGCGGTATGCCGACACAAAAGCGTTTTCTGCTCTGTCGAAATACTGCAGGAAGCCCTGATGAAAGGGTATGCCGGCTCTGAAAATAGTTGCGAGCACGACGGTATCCTCGATCACCTGACAGTCGCACTTTGCAAGCGGCGTAGTGATTTCAACGGTCTTGTAGTTGAGATTCTTGCTGATTTCGTAGGCCATTATTTCGCCAATTCGTTCGAGATTACGGCGGAAACGCATAGGATCATGCTGGATATCAACGTTGCGGAGCTCCATCAGATATTGACTCACAAGAGAGTTTTGGTCGGCAAAATTTATAGTTTTCATTATGCGGAAAGTTTATCTAAGCAAAATTACAAAACTTCACCGTAAACACCAAACCCGGCAAATTATCTCAAAAATATTTCTATCTTTGCAAATTATGCGCTACTATAGCTGTTTTAGCTATCATAGCTAATTTATTATTTAAAAACCGCCGACCGTGAATCCCACCGACTTTGCCAGGCCCAAGACAAGCTATCGCAAACTTCATGCCTTTCTAAAGGCGGAAGCCATTTATGACCTTACCTATTATTTCCTGCAAGGTCATATAGCTAAATCTGACCGCACGTATGACCAGATGCTTCAGGCCGCGCGCTCGGGCAAGCAGAATATAGTAGAGGGAAGATCCGATGCGGCCTCATCAGCCGAGATGGAGATCAAGTTGTATGGTGTAGCGCGTGGGTCATTACATGAACTGCTCAATGATTATGAGGACTATATGCGCACCCGATGCATTGAAATCTGGACGGCCATGCATCCCCGGGCTAAGCGGCTCAGAAACGTTTGCGCCGAAAACAACGACACTGCGTTTTATATTGGTTTGGCTCCACGGCTTAATGACGAGGAATTTTGCAATCTGATGCTGACGCTCATTCATCATACAATAAGCATGATTGGTAAAATGATAGATCTTGTAAAACAAGATTTCCTGAACAAAGGCGGCATAAAAGAACAAATGTATCGCGCCGGCATTAATTACAGAAATACTGAAAACAAGTGACCGGAGATAAGAAGATAAAATGAATAATTCTGATATGGATAAGGTACGTTTTGGTGTGGTTGGCACAAATTTTATAAGTGACTGGGTGATAGCCGGGGCGCGTGAGGATCCGCGCTTTGAGCTTGTGGCAGTCTGCTCGCGTACACGCGAGCGAGGCGAGGAGTTTGCCGCGCGTCATGCGATACCCAATGTGTTTACCTCGCTTGATGAGATGGCCTCGTCGCCGCTGATTGATGCGGTCTACATTGCTTCGCCTAATTTCATGCACGCTTCCCAGAGCATTCTCTGCATGAACCATGGCAAGCATGTGCTTTGCGAGAAACCTTTGGCGTCCAACGCCCGTGAGGCCCGTGAGATGATCGAGGCATCGGAGCGCTACGGCGTGGCGCTCATGGAGGCGATGAAACCGACTATGACGCCTCACTTTCGTGCTTTGGCCGACAATCTCGCACGCGTCGGCACGGTGCGCCGCTATTTCGCGTCATATTGCCAGTACTCGTCGCGCTATGACCGTTTCAAGGCCGGCGAACTCCCCAATGCGTTCAACCCTGCGATGTCAAACGGCGCGATAATGGACATCGGCGTCTACACGATCTATCCTATGGTCGTGCTCTTCGGACGTCCCGACCGCATATCTGCTTCGGCAGTGATGCTTTCGTCGGGTGTCGACGGTCAGGGCGCGGTCGACTTCAGTTATGGCGGCTCGATGCAGGCTACGGTACTTTATTCGAAGATCGCCGATTCTCGTCTGAGATCTGAAGTTCAGGGCGAGCAGGGCCTGATCTCGCTTGACACGATCAACCGCATGGCTGACATAACCTTCACTCCGCGCGCCGTGAATCTCGGCGGCGGCAAGACCACTGCCGCCGTGACCGAAAATCTGTCGGCCTCGGTAACGCATGACGAATATTATTATGAAGTCGCCGAATTTATTTCGCTTGTTCTGGAAGGACGCCGTCAGTCGGCTGTCAACAGCCATCTTAACTCGCTTATCACGATGGAGATCATCGACGAGATCCGCCGTCAGACGGGTGTCCGTTTCCCGGCCGATCAGCCCGAAACCTGAACGCCGATGCCTGTCGCGTCAGTGATCCGTTGGGCGATCCGTTCGAGCTCTTCCCGGCTCACATGGCGCAGCGACCGCTCGGGCGTCCGTCGGTCGATGGTGTAAATCATAATTTCTTTAGGCCTGATGCGGCGGTATGCTTCGATCAGTGCGTCGATTTCCTCGTTGGTCGAGTTGTCGACGGCGACACCGTCGTGTTCGCCGCTTGTGATCATGGTCTGCACGATCACGTTTCCGTCAAATGCTTTCAGCCTTTCAATAACGTCGTCGACGGTGTAGCGGCTGTCGACCGGCCGGTCAAGCAGCGCCACCGTGCGGTCTGACGCGCTGTCGAGCTTGAGTATGTTGTTGTCGATACGTTTCAGCGCCTCGACGACATCAGGCAGGTGAAGGCGCGTCGAGTTGCTCAGCACGCTTATTTTCACCTCCGGAAAATACTTGTCGCGCAGGGAGATAGTGTCGTCGATGATCGCTCCGAAGTCGGGGTGCATCGTCGGTTCGCCGTTGCCCGAGAACGTTATGACGTCGAGGGGAGTACCGTCGGCTTTCATGGCTGCGAGCTTCGCTTCGAGCAGGCGCGCCACTTCGGACCTGTCGGGCAGGCCGGTCGTTCCCGGTCCCTGAGCGTTATAGCCTGCCTCACAGTACAGGCAGTCAAACGAACACACCTTGCCGTCGTTCGGCGACAGGTTGACACCGAGCGACGATCCGAGTCTGCGCGAATGGATCGGCCCGAATATTGTCTCATGAAATAATACCCTCTGCATCTCTGCCATGACTTTATCTGATATTTTTGGTAAATAGTCCTGTTACTGCCGATGTCAGCGCGCCGACGACTACGATTGCCGCCGCTACAACGGCTATGTCGCCCCATTCCAGAGCGACCGGATAGACGTCGATCGTCAGTGCCGCCGGGTCGCCGGCGAGTTTGATTATCCCGAAATGCTCCTGCAGCAGCGACAGCGCTATTCCGCAGGCTATTCCTATGACGCCTCCGCACGCGGTGATCAGGAAACCCTGCAGGGCGAATATCTTGCGCACGGTTCCGCGTGCGGCTCCAAGAGCTCTCAGTATCGACGAGTCGGAGCGCTTCTCGATGATAAGCAGCGACATTGTCGAGATGATGTTGAACGACGCTATGAGCAGTATGAACACCAGCATCATGAAGGTCACCCATTTTTCGATCTGTATCATCCGGTATGAATCGGCCTGCTGCATGTGCCGGTCAAGCACTCTGTAGCCCGGTCCGGTCGCCAGTTGAATGGCTTCGGCCGCTTTGCCGGGATCCGCGCCCGGTGTAAGCGCAATTTCTATGGCGCTTGCCTCTGTATCATAGTCGAGCATGCGCCTTGCATCGTCGAGCGGTATGATTATACGGTCATTGTCGACATCCGACTGGTCGACCTGAAGCACACCGCTGACTATCAGGTTCGAATGCCTCAGCGAGCTCTCCGGGTTAGCCGGATTGATCCGGCCCTTGCGGCGCGGCACGTACAGTTCGGCCGTCGTCGCCACCCCGGGTCTGAGCCCTGTCCGGTTGGCCACACCTACCGACAGCTGCATGCAGCCTGTGGAATCGAATGAATTCACATAGGCGCCGTCGATGACCACTTCGCTGAGGTCGACCACGCTGTCATAACCGTCTCCGACAGCTTTAAACTCGACCGGTATCTGGGCATAGTCGCTGATAAGCATTCCACGTTCTTCGATCACAGGCACCGCAGCGGCGACCATGGTGACATCTCTCAGCCGTGCTGCCAGCGAATCCGCGCCGGCAAAGCTCTTGCCTGTCGCAGCAATGATTCTGATGTCGGGGTCGGTCTTCGACAGATGATCCTCCGACAGACGTCCGAAGCCGTTGAACACCGACAGCACGACGACTATCGCCGTCGTCGCTACTGCGACACCGGCGATAGCAATCGATGATATTATATTGACGGCCCGATGCGATTTTTTCGAAAAAAGATAGCGCAGGGCTATGCGTAGACTTAGCAAGACTGTTGCGGATAAATGGTTGGCGGTCCGGGACCGATTATTTTTCGAGCAGTTTGTCGATATTTTCTATATAATCGAGCGAATCATCGAGATAGAACTGCAGTGCCGGCGTTTTGCGCAGCTGATAGCGCACACGCTGGGCGAGCTCGTAGCGTATCGTCTGAGCGCTTTTATTGATGCTGTCGATCATTTCCTGACCTTTGTCCGACGGGAATACAGACAGATATGCGCGCGCGATCGAAAGATCGGGTGACACACGCACGGCGCTGACCGATACCAGTACTCCGTGAGTCTTGGCGGTCTGCTGGCGGAAGATTTCGCTTAATTCTTTCTGTATGAGACGGGCTATTTTTGCTTGGCGGTTTGATTCCATTTTATTTACGGGTTTTATGTATTATGATATATTGTAAGATATATGTATAACACCGTTGCTGATGCAAAGTTAGCAATTTGGGAGGTGAATTCGGTTGTTATAAGGTTAAAAAAAAATTACTCGTCATCACGACGAATAATCTTTTTAACCTTAAATCTAATACCATGAAAAACACGATGCAAAATTATGAATTTTATGTTTTACAACATACATCTTGAACAAGAAATTTTCTTGATTTTGCATTATTTAACAGTGGTATATCCCGGCCTTTTTTTCAACTGTTCCCAATAAAAGACTAATTCATACCGATTTTCTCGGATTTAATGCGTAATTTTGTGCGTATTTCAATTACAGATAAAAAAATGCCTAAAGTATCAAACCGCGGCGAAATAATGCCCGCATCTCCTATACGCCGCCTCGTGCCGCTTGCCAACGACGCCATTCGCCGTGGCATCAAGGTTCACCGCCTCAACATCGGTCAGCCTGATGTGCCGACCCCTCCCGAGGCTTTCGAGGCCCTTACGCGTCTCGATCGCGATGTTCTCGAGTATAGTCCTTCCGAAGGTCTGCTGTCTTTGCGGCAGAAGCTTCAGCAATATTACAAGCGTTTTAACATCGACGTCAATGTCGAGGATATAATTGTCACTACCGGAGGCTCAGAGGCCGTGCTTTTTGCGTTTATGGCCTGCCTCGATCCCGGCGATGAGATTATTGTCCCGGAGCCGGCTTATGCCAACTACATGGCTTTTGCAATTTCGGCCGGAGCGAAGATTGTGACTATTCCCTCGAGCATCGACGACGGTTTCGAGTTGCCTTCTGTCGAAAAATTCGAGGAACTCATCACTCCGCGCACAAAAGGCATCCTCATCTGTAACCCCAATAACCCGACGGGCTACCTTTATACGATGAAAGAGATGCTTCAGATCCGCGATCTCGTCCTCAAATACGATCTCTTCCTCTTCTCCGACGAGGTTTATCGCGAGTTCTGCTACACGGGCGCACCTTATATTTCGGCTTTCCATCTTCCCGGCATCGAAGACAAAGTCGTGCTGATCGACTCCGTGTCCAAGCGTTACAACGAGTGCGGCATCCGCATCGGTGCGCTCATCACCAAGCATGCCGAACTCAAGGCCAATGTTATGAAATTCTGTCAGGCCCGTCTGAGTCCGCCTTTGCTCGGCCAGCTTGTCGCTGAAGCCAGCATCGACACTCCCCAGGAATATATGCTTGCCACATATAACGAATATGTCGAACGTCGTAAATTTTTGATTGACAAGCTCAACAAGATCCCCGGCTGCTACTCTCCTATCCCTATGGGAGCGTTCTACACTGTCGCCCGCCTGCCGGTCGACGATGCCGACCGCTTCTGTCAGTGGTGTCTGAAGGAATTCCAGTTTGAGGGTGAGACCATCTTCATGGCTCCGGCTTCAGGTTTCTACACTACTCCCGGCATGGGGCGTGACGAAGTGCGCCTCGCCTACGTTCTCAAGCGTGAGGATCTTGCCCGCGCCATGGTTGTTCTCGAAAAGGCCCTCGAAGCCTATCCCGGACGCACGATCTAAAGTTTTATACCATACTGCGCAATCCTGCGGTTCAGCATACCCTCCGGCATAAATCGCCGGAGGGTATCTGTTATTGTATTGAGCATATTCTGACGTATGCAGTCGTCCTTTATATAGAGTGACACACGTCGTTCCGACAGGTAGTCGCCCTCGATGCGTCTTACGTTTTTGCGCTGGCGTTCGTTGAGCAGCGCCACATGCATCTCCGGTATGATTGTGTATCCGCCGTTGCGGTCTACTATTCTGATGAGAGTGTCTATGTTGCCGGCTTCATAGATCTGTTTCCCTTTGGCCCTGGCCTTGCAGAAACTGAACGCGCTTTCTCTCAGACACTGGGCCTCTTTGACTATCCACATGTTCTCATGCTCGAGATCTTCGGGTCTGAATTCATTTTGATCTCTTTTACAGTCTTCCGACAGGTAGACTAAGAATTTTTCAGTGTAGAGCGGTATTTCGAAAATTCCGTCGCGTACATTTCCGCTTATCGTAATTCCGGCGTCAAGTTTGCCGTTCGCTATTTCGTTGAGCATATTTTCTGTCCTCATTTCCTCGACTGTGAGCGACACCTGCGGATAGCTTTTCAGATATTGTCTGATAAACTCCGGCAGGATATAAGGCGCTATGCTCGGGCTTGCCGCCAGCCTGAGCGGTCCGCTGACACTCCCTTTTTCCTCGGCGACTATTTCGCTGATGCGCGACGCCTCTCTTACTGCCCGTTCGGCCTGGACGATGATTTTTGCTCCGGTCGTTGTCGGTGTTACTTTCTTGTTGCTTCGGTCGAATATTCTGACATCGAGTTCGTCTTCAAGTTTGGCAAGCATTGCGCTGAGTGTAGGCTGGGTTATTCCGCAGGCTTCGGCAGCGAGCGCAAAATTGCGGCAGCGGTTGAGTTCGATGACGTATGTGAGCTGTTGAAGTGTCATTATGATAGATTTTATCTATGCAAAGATAGTGATAATCGTTAGATAGTCTATCTTTAATATCTTATTTTTGCACCGTAATTCTTTTCTATTATTAATTCTATGGCAAAAAAACAATTCCATCGTCATCTTGAAGTAAAAGGGCTGTCGCTCTACTGGATCCTGCTGATATATCTTGTCGTCGGCTTCTTTTATCCCGTAATTGGCCTTCTGGCGCTGATATGTATGATTGCGCCAGTGGCGTTTGCTGTGCGCAGGGGTCGTTGGTGGTGCGGCAATGCTTGTCCGCGCGGCAACCTTTATGACCGGTTGCTTTCGAAATATTCGCCTCATAAGCCTATCCCTGCTTTTGTCCGCACATTTGGTTTCCGTCTGTTCATGGTGCTGTTTATTTTCACCATGTTCGGTGTGCAGATGTATTTCGCATGGGGCGACTGGGTGGCCATGGGCCGCGTGTTCTGGATGATAATACTGATCACGACAGTCGTCGGCGTAACGCTTTCGTTTATTTTCGCTCCGCGCACATGGTGCTCGTTCTGCCCTATGGGTACTCTTTCAAACTGGGTCACTCCGCGCAGCGGACGGCTGCCTGAAAAATACCGCCGCGTTTTTGTTAAATCGACCTGCCAGATGAAATGTAAGAGCTGTTCGCGTGTCTGCCCCATGCAGCTCACGCCTTATGACTCCCGCGGCAACACGGAGGGTTTTCTCGATCCCGATTGCATAAAGTGTGGCAGATGTACTGTTGCGTGCCCCATACAGATCATGACTCTGACGCGCACTCCTCCCGAGTTGTAACGATTGGATTAATATAAAACAGAAGTCGCCGGATCCGCACGGACCCGGCGACGATGTGTTTAAACTTGAATCCTGGTTATGAGTGTTGGGATAAACGATAAAATTTTCTTTTGTCTCTGCGCTTTTTTGCTAAAGTTATCTGTAGTCGGAGAAACGCTCCTGAAGTTTCTTTCTGGCGAAGAAGATGCGGCTTTTGACGGTGCCCAGGGGCAGATTCATCTTTTCGGCGATCTCGTTGTACTTGTAACCGGCGACATGCATCGAGAAGGGTATTCGGTATTCGTCGGCGAACTCGTTTATTGCGTCTGTAATCTCCGAAGCACCGAACGAACCTTCGGGCGTCTCGAGTCCGGAGTCCTGCGAGAGGTTCAGGTGATACAGGTTTTCGGTAGTGTCGACCACAGTAGCCGCCCGCCCGGCGCGGCGGTAGTTGTTGATGAAGATGTTCCGCATGATAGTGAACACCCATCCTTTGAAATTTGTGTTGTCGGCAAACTTGTCCTCGTTGTCGAGAGCTTTTAGAGTAGTGTCCTGGAGCAGATCGTAAGCGTCGTCGCGGTTCGAAGTGAGCATGTAGGCGAAGTTGAGGAGGTTGCTCTGGAGATCCATCAGATTGTTTTGAAATTTAACGCTTGCCATAATGTGAAATTTTTATCGTTAGAAAAATGAATTGTCGAGTTGGTTTTAAAACATGTGATTTATGTTACAAATCGATTACGATGCAAATCTACGACTGAAAACTGATTTGTCAAGAGTTTTAAGGTTAAAATATGTGAAAACAGCAGAATATACCGTTTGGAGCGATTAAACATGTAATAATCAATGCAATAAACTGTTTCAAAAATAATACAAAATTGTTACAATGGCCTGAGAATGTATTTCGATCCGTTATTTCTTCTCCTTGACGTTCCTTGCGCCTTCGCGCGATTTAAAACTCGCTTGATCTCAAAAAAATTTAAATTTACATCAATATTGTTGCTCTTTTGCAAATTTGATTGTATCTTTGCTAATCGTTAAACAATTAATAATCTATTATTATGGAGTATCCTGATCTCATCAACAATCTCGCGGAGCCTTCGACAACCGCGACTGAAGTCGAACGTATTAAATACCTCATAAAACTGATCCGCAAGAATCAGGCTCAGTTTGCCGAAATGATCGGCATCAATCCTTCTAATATTTCAAAAGTCCTTTCAGGTAAAATTCCCGTCAGCGACTCTCTGATCAATCGTATTGTGGTCAATCTCGGAGTTTCGAAACAGTGGCTTGTCCACGGCACTGATGTGCCGTTCCCTCGTTATCAGGGACCGGCTACTCTCGAGGGGTCGGGAAATTGTGTGCAGCCTCTCGGGCGCTCAGGCGGCGCGCCGGTCTACGACATCGATGTGACTGCAGGAAGCGCTAACCTCAGCCGTATGCTGACTTCTGAGCACGTCATCGGACGCCTGATGATACCCGGCCTAAATCCTGAGCTTCCCATCGTAAAAGTCTCGGGCAACTCTATGTCGCCGCGCATCAATAACGGTGCCTATATCTCGATTCGCTATGTCAACAACGACGATCCAATTCTCTGGGGCCAGATCTATGTCGTCATGCTTGAGGACTACCGCATGGTGAAATATGTCCGCCGCCACAACGATGCTGACAAGGTCATCCTTCACAGCGAGAACCCCAATTTCGACGACATAGTCATAAAGCGAGATCAGATTGTCGGCATGTTCCTTGTCGAGTCGATCCTTAATTATGAGATCGTCGGCTGAGCATAATCCTCTTCCGCCGTGTAGCCTTACCGGTGTAAATGAGGCCGGATGCGACGAGGCCGGACGCGGTTGTCTTGCCGGACCGGTATTTGCGGCAGCCGTCATTCTCCCCGACGGTTTCAGCAATCCCCTGCTCAATGATTCAAAGCAGTTGAGCGAAAAGCGCCGCTATGAGTTGCGCGATGTGATCATTCGCGAGGCCGTGGCCTGGAGTGTCGCTTCGGTTGACGCTGCTGAAATCGACCGCATCAACATTCTCAACGCCTCTATTCTGGCTATGCATCGCGCCCTCGACGGTCTTTCGGTTCGTCCCGGAGCTGTGATTGTCGACGGTAACCGTTTCAAGCCTTACGGTGACATTCCCTGGATTACGTTTGTCAAGGGTGACGGCCGCTTTGCCAACATTGCGGCTGCCTCGGTCCTTGCAAAGACTTTCCGCGACGATTTCATGATAGCCGCTCACAATGACTGGCCCGTATATGACTGGGCGGTCAACAAGGGCTATCCCACCAAGGCGCATCGTGCGGCGATTGCCGCCCACGGCCCGTCGCCGATCCATCGCATGACTTTCCGCCTGCTTGATCCTCAGCTCGAACTGTTTTAACTGATAAAAAATGGGAAAAAACAAACTGAAAAAATTTGCCGATATGGAGACGATCGATTTCGTCTTCCAATATCCTTTTTCTCGTCTGCAGCAGGAGGGTTTTCCGCTGAAAGGACGATGGCGCAGCGATTTTTTCCACAACGATAATCCTCTTGTGCTCGAACTTGGCTGCGGCAAAGGTGAGTACACGGTCGGTCTTGCGCGCCGCTTCCCCGGTAAGAATTTCATCGGTGTCGACATCAAGGGTGCGCGCATGTGGACCGGGGCGTCCGAAGCGCGGACCGAAGGTCTGCCCAATGTTGCTTTCGTGCGTACCTCGATCGAGCTGATCGACTCATTTTTCGCGCCCGGCGAGGTCTCCGAGATATGGATAACTTTCCCCGATCCGCAGATGAAGAAGGTGCGCAAACGCTTGACTTCTACTCGTTTCATGGAGCTCTACCGCAAAGTGCTGCACGATGGCGGCACTATCCATCTGAAGACCGACAGCCCATTTCTCTACCGCTATACAAAACTCATGACCGCTCTCAATTCTCTCCCTGTCAGTGCCGACACCGATGATCTCTATTCTTCGGGTATTGCCGGCGACATACGCGATATCAAGACGCATTATGAGCGTCAGTGGCTTGCCCGCGGGCTCACTATCAAATACATTCGCTTCGCGCTCCCGGCCGGCGGTGCTTTGGCCGAACCCGACGACGACATCGAGCCTGACACTTACCGCAGCTATTCACGGGGCTATATTCAGATGCCTCAGCTCTTCGAAAACTCAAATCAAAATGACTGATATGACTGACAACAATCCATTATATCCCAAACTTATCCTCGATGCCCTCGCTACTGTCCGCTACCCCGGAACCGGCAAAAATCTTATCGAGGCCGGTATGGTCGAGGACGATCTCCGCATCGACGGACGCAAAGTAAGCTTCTCGCTGATCTTCGATCGCCCGACCGATCCGTTTTTGAAATCTGTAGTTAAAGCAGCCGAAACGGCTGTCCATACTTTTGCGGCAGCCGACGCCGAGGTGACCGTCAATGTGAAGACGCGTGCCGCCGCTCCCGCGCCTAAGTCTGATCCTCTCCCGGGGGTTAAGAATATTATAGGTATTTCTTCCGGTAAGGGCGGCGTCGGCAAGTCTACCGTTGCGGCCAACCTTGCCGTGGCTCTTGCACGCGAAGGTTATAAGGTAGGACTGCTCGATGCCGATATTTTCGGGCCGTCTATCCCGAAGATGTTCGGAGTCGAGGACGAGCAGCTCTACATGCATGAGGTCGACGGAGTCAACAAGATCATTCCCGTCGAGCGCTACGGTGTCCGCATACTTTCGATCGGCTTCCTTGTCGACCGCAACAGTCCTGTCGTTTGGCGCGGTTCGATGGCATCTAATGCTCTGAAGCAGCTCATCGAGCAGGGCGACTGGGGCGATCTCGACTATTTCCTCATCGACATGCCTCCGGGCACGAGCGACATCCACCTCACTCTTGTCCAGACTCTCGGCATAACCGGTGTAGTCATTGTCTCTACTCCACAGCAGGTCGCGCTGGCCGATGCCCGCAAAGGCATAGCCATGTTCACTGACTCCAAGATCAATGTTCCCGTTCTCGGCATCGTCGAGAATATGGCCTGGTTCACTCCCGAGGCTCATCCCGACGAACGTTACTATATTTTCGGCAACGGCGGCGCTACGGAGCTCGCCCGCGAACTTGATGTGCCATTGCTGGCATGCATTCCGCTTGTGGCGGCTGTCGGACGCCATAGTGACGACGGCGAGCCTGTCGCTGTCGGCGACAGCCTGTCGGCTCAGGCGTTTATACATTTGGCTCATGAGGTTGTTGACGCTGTCGGCCGACGCAACCGCGACCTTCCGCCGACGCAAAATGTCAAAGTGAAAAAATGAAACAGAAAGTTTTGATCCTCAACGGCCCGAACCTCAATCTTCTCGGCCGCAGACATCCCGAAATATACGGTCACGCCACACTCGATGATATAATCGCCGGTCTGTGCATGACTTTCCCTGACCTCGTCATTGACCATTTTCAGTCAAATCACGAAGGCGAGCTGATCGACCGCATACATCAGGTCGGTTTCGATCCCGATTATGCAGGCATTGTCCTGAACGCCGGTGCCTATACCCACACTTCTCTCGCTCTCGCCGATGCGATAGCGGCTGTTCCGCTGCCGGTTGTCGAAGTGCATCTGTCAAATATTTTTGCCCGCGAGGAGATACGTCGTCGTTCACTCATAGCCCCCGTCTGCCGTGGCTCTGTAAGCGGCTTCGGCTCTAAATCCTACGAGCTGGCTGTACGCGCGCTCTTATGATCGATTTCACTTCTGTAGCAAGGCCTCTTTTTGCGCCGAGGGTTCGTGCGGCTGCTTCATGGACCGGACACGTTGCCGATGTTCAGCGGCGTCAGCTCCGCTGGCTTCTGTCACGTGCGTCTTCGACTTTGGTCGGAGAACGCTATAATGTGCGCTCAGTCAGCGACTATGACGCCTTTAGACGCAGTTTCCCGATTGTCTTCTATGAAGATATTCGGGCTGATGTCATGCGCATGGTAGCCGGTGAGCGCGACATTCTCTGGCCCGGACGGTGCCGGCGTTTCGCCCAGTCCTCCGGCACCTCCGACGGCAAAAGCAAATATATCCCCGTGACCGACGACTCTCTCCGGCGCAATCATTATGCCGGCGGACGTGATGTCGTCGCTCACTATCTCGGGCTCTATCCCGACAGCCGCATCTTCTCCGGAAAAAGTTTTATCCTCGGAGGCAGCTATGCCAACGAGGTCGAGAGTCTGCCGGCCGGCGTCAGGGTGGGTGATCTGTCGGCCAACCTGATCGACAATATCAACCCGGTGGCCAATCTGTTTCGCATTCCTTCAAAGAATATCGCTCTCATGAGCGACTGGCACGAAAAACTTCCGGCTCTTGTCCGTGCTTCTCTCCACGAAAATGTGACTAATATTTCCGGTGTCCCCTCGTGGTTCATGACTGTCATCCGTGAAGTCATTGCTGCTGCCGGTGCGTCTACAATCCATGATGTCTGGCCTGATCTTGAAGTCTTTTTCCACGGCGGCATATCGTTCGAACCTTACCGCGGGCAGTATGCGCGGCTGACAGATCCGGCCCGTATGCGCTACCTTGAGACCTACAATGCCTCTGAAGGCTTCTTTGCTGTGCAGTCCACTCTCGAACCCGGCTCGATGTTGCTTCTGCTCGATGTCGGGGTATTTTATGAATTCATCCCACTCGACGCGATTGACGATCCTAACCCCGAGGCTATTCCGGCCTGGGAGGTCACGCCGGGCGAGACCTATGCTCTGGCCATCACTGCCTGCAACGGCCTATGGCGTTACATGATAGGCGACACTGTCAGAATTGTCTCTGCCGATCCGCTCAAAATCGCTATCGCCGGACGCACAAAGCATTTCATCAATGCTTTCGGCGAGGAAGTGATGGTCTATAACGCCGATGCCGCTATTGCCGAGGCTTGCCGTCAGACAGGCGCGTCTGTCGCCAATTATACCGCTGCCCCCGTCTATGACGACGGCGGTCATCGCGGTCATCATCAGTGGCTGATAGAGTGGACTGTTCCGCCGCCCGACATAGCCGATTTTGCCTCCCGCCTCGACCGCGCACTCCAGGCTGTCAATTCCGATTATCAGGCAAAACGCTCGGGAAATATTTTTCTCGACTGTCTGACTATTGACACAGCTCCTGCCGGACTCTTTGACCGCTGGCTGGAATCAACCGGCAAACTTGGCGGCCAGCGTAAGATACCCCGCCTCGCCAACGACCGCCGCATAATCGATCAGCTCCTCAAAAAAATCCCCTAAAGACCTTAAAGACCTTAAAGACCCTATAGACCCTAAGGTCCTTATTAGCCCCCTTCAACTCCCCCCTAAAAAACCGGCCTTTTTCTTTTGCCGTTTTTTAATATTTTTTTAACTTTGTAATCCGTTATGAAATACGGATTCGACAACGAGAAATATCTCAAAATTCAGTCCGAACACATCAAAGAGCGCATCGCTCAGTTCGGCAACAAACTCTACCTCGAGCTCGGAGGTAAACTTTTCGACGATTATCATGCCAGTCGCGTTCTGCCGGGTTTCAAGCCCGACAGCAAATTGCGTATGCTCTCACAGCTGGCCGACCACGCCGAGATTGTCATTGTGATCAGCGCCGTCGACATTGAGAAAAACAAAGTCCGCAACGACCTCGGCATCACCTACGACATGGACGTTCTGCGTCTCCGCGACGAATTTCAGAAGCGCGGCTTCCTTGTCAGCTCCGTTGTCGTGACCCACTACAACGGCCAGAGCAGCGCCGACGCTTTCCGTCAGCGGCTCGACCGCCTCGGCATACGCACATATTGCCACTACACCATCGACGGCTATCCCACCAACGTCGACCTCATCGACTCCGACGAAGGCTTCGGACGCAACGACTACGTCGAGACCACCCGGCCCCTCGTCATCGTCACCGCTCCCGGTCCCGGCAGCGGCAAGATGGCAGTCTGCCTAAGCCAGCTCTACAACGAGCACAAGCGCGGCATCGAGGCCGGTTATGCCAAATTCGAGACCTTCCCCGTCTGGAGCCTTCCCCTCAAGCATCCAGTCAACATCGCATATGAGGCAGCCACTGCCGACCTCAACGACGTCAACATGATCGACCCCTTCCACCTCGAAGCCTACGGCAAGACCGCCATCAACTATAACCGCGACATCGAGATCTTCCCCGTCCTCAACGCCCTCTTCGAAGGCATCTACGGCGAAAATCCCTATAAATCACCCACCGACATGGGTGTCAACATGGTCGGATTCTGCATCAACGACGACGAAGTCTGCTGCGAGGCATCCAAAAACGAGATCATCCGCCGCTACTACACCGCCCTTAACTCACTTGCCAACGGCAATGGTAACGACAACGAAGTCAATAAGATAGCTCTCCTCTTCAAGCAGGCTAAGATCGACACATCATACCGCCGCACGACCACGGCCGCCAAAGAGCGAGCCGACGCATGCGGGCGTCCCTGTTCAGCTATCGAACTC
This sequence comes from uncultured Bacteroidales bacterium, assembly GCA_947573135.1. Lineage (GTDB taxonomy): Bacteria > Bacteroidota > Bacteroidia > Bacteroidales > Muribaculaceae > CAG-873. Next base: position 135,806 of record CANPDU010000001.1, read on the forward strand.
GACGACGGTACCATCATCACCGCCGAGACCAGCGATCTGCTCGGTCCGAGCGCGGCCCTGCTGCTCAACGCCCTCAAGCATCTTGCCGGCATCGACCACTCGATAAAGCTCATTCCCCAGCACATGATCGAACCGATCCAGCACACCAAGACCTCCTACCTCAGCAGCCATAACCCCCGGCTCCACACCGACGAAGTCCTCGTCGCCCTATCCGTGCTCAGCACCCACGACGAAAACTGCCGCCGCGCCCTTGCCATGCTGCCCGCTCTCAAAGGCTGCCAGGTCCATTCCACAGTGATGCTCGGCGAAGTCGACCGCAAGATCTTCAACAAACTCGGCGTCGGCCTCACCTGCGACCCCAAAAAGAAAAAATAATCCCTCATCCCCTCCGACCCGTCCGACCTCTCCGACTGGTCTGACCTGTCCGACATGTCTCCCATAGCCCCCTGACTCTCACCGCTCGCCGCCGCCGAGGGCGTGGTAGAGACTGATGACGGCCTGGATCGCGGCGTAGCGGTCATTGGCTTCCGACAGCTCCGCGTCAAGCAGTCGCTGCTGTGCCGTCAGCACTTCGAGATAGTTGGTCGGAGAGTTGCGCATCAGCAGGCGCGTATTATGCACCGCTCCCTTCAGTGCCACGATCTGTTTTTTGTCAAGGATGAGACGCTCTACAGCCGTCTGCCACGACGACAGTGCGTCGTTGACCTCGATGCCGGCGTCGAGCAGCTTCTGGCTGAACGTCAGCGAGGCGATCTCGAACTCGGCCTTTGCCGTGCGCAGATTGGCCTCGTTGGTGCCACGGCTGAAAAGCGGCGCCGACAGCGAGCCCAGCGCATTGGCTATCCATTGCGAAGGATTGGCCACGCCGCTGCCCGACGTCGTTGTCCAGCCGAGGTTGCCCGACAGCCTGAGACTCGGATAGAATGCCGCACGGGCGACGTTGATGTCATAGAATGATTTCTGCAGATCATATTCGGCGGCTCTCACATCGGGGCGGTTGGACAGCATTGCGAGCGTGATTCCCGAAAACAGCGTGTCGGGAAACGACTGTCCGGCGAGCGACCCGCGGCTCAGATCGGCCTCCGGGTCGAGCAGCAGCGACCTGACGGCGTTCTCCTGAAGCATAATACGGTTGCGGAGTGTCAGCGCCGAATTCTCGACGTTCATACGGTTAGCCCGGGCCTGGAGCACGGCCGCCTCGTTTGACCGGCCGGCTCGCTTCAGCGCCTGCAGCACACGTATGTTCTCGTCCCACGTCTTGAGTGTCCGCTCGCTGATCGACAGCTGCTCGTCGAGCATCAGCAGCGTATAGTAACCGTTGGCAATCTCGGCCACCACCGACGTTCTGACGGCCTGAGCGTAAGCCTCCGCGCCATAGAACGACGCCTCGGCGCCGAGCCTGAGATTACGCTGACGCCCGAAGATATCGATCTCCCACGACGCCGACGGACCGATCGTAAACCGGCTTGCCGACTTGTGACCCGTGCTTCCCTCGGCGGCGATGCTCGCCGACGGCAGAAAAGCGAGCTGCGACGCCCGCAGGGTCGCGGCAGCCTCCTCGGTCCGCAGTTGTGCGACACGGAGATCCGTGTTGCGCTCCAGTCCGCGGTCGATCCATGACTGCAGACAAGAATCGGCAAACATCTCGCGCCACGACAGTGCGGCGAGCGGCGACAGTGTCGAGTCGTTGCGCCCCAGATCACTCACGTCATATTCGAGCGCCGGGCGCTCATATTTACTGTATAGACCGCATGAACTCAGCGCGGCGAGCGACAGCGCGGCGATGCAATATATTGATTTCATTTTCTTTTCTTATTTGGCATTACACGTTCTTCAATTGTCTGGAACACAATAAACAGCACCGGCACCACAAACAGCAGGGCGACCGTGCCGACAAGCATGCCGCCGACCGTGCCCACGCCGATAGAGATATTGCCGTTGGCGCCGACGCCGCTGGCAAACGCAAGCGGTATCATGCCGAAGATCATCGTCATCGAAGTCATCACGATTGGTCTCAGACGCGCGCGGGCAGCCGAAGTGACCGCGTCGACTATCGACATGCCGCCCTTGCGGCGCTCTGAAGCGTACTCCGTCATCAGGATGGCCGTCTTGGCCAGCAGGCCTATAAGCATCAGCAGGCCGATCTGGAGATAGATATTGTTCTCCAGGCCGAACATACGGGCAAACAGAAAGCTGCCCGCCAGACCGAAAGGCACCGACAGAAGCACGGCCCACGGTATGAACAGACTCTCATACAGCCCGCAGAGTATCAGATAGATGAACACGACGCAGACAATAAAGATAAACACCGTCGAGCTTCCCGACGAAGCCTCTTCGCGACTCATGCCGCCGAATTCATATCCGTAGCCGGCCGGCAGATTGGCTGCGCACACCTCGCGCACAGCCTCGATAGCCTCACCCGAACTGTAGCCCGACGCCGGAGTGCCGTTGACCTGGATCGACGAGAAAAGATTGAAGCGCGACAGACTCTGCGAGCCGTAGATCCTCTTCAGTTTCAGATACTGGCTTATCGGAGTCATGTCGCCCGACGAATTGCGCACGAAGATATTGGCCAGCGACTGAGTGTCGAGACGGAATTCGGGCGATGCCTGCACCATCACCCTGTAGAGCTTCGAGAAGCGGTTGATGTTGGACGCATACGATCCGCCGATATAACCCGAAAGCGCACTGAGCACGTCGCCCGGCTGCACACCGTTGCGCAGCGCCCGGGCGGCGTCGACTTCGACAAGATACTGCGGATATTTGGTGTCGAACGATGTCGTCGCCCTCGCTATCTCAGGCCTTTGATTGAGGTCGGCGATAATATTGTTGGTGATGCGCTGCAGATCTTCGATCGTGCCGCCTTTCTGATCCTGGACATGGATCTCGAAGCCGTTGCTCATGCCGTAGCCCGGAATCATGCCGCGGGTGAAAACAATGATGCGCGCGCCGGTGATGTCGGCCGTGCGGCGGTATATCTCGTCGATCACTGACTGTATGTCGTCGCCCTTTCCGGTGCGTTCGCTCCAGTCTTTAAGACGGATGTCGAACATTCCGCTCGACGATCCTACACCGCTCATCATGCCCCAGCCCGTTGTGCGTGAATAGATCTTGATCTGGGGTATATCGGAGATACGGCGGTCGATCTCTTCCATCACTTTGGTGGTCTCGACGAGGTTGGTGCCCGGAGGCGTCATCACGTCGATGTTGATCGACCCCATGTCTTCCTGAGGCACAAGGCCGGTCTTGGTGTTGATCATCAGATAATATAGACTGCCCCCGGCCGCAAGCAGCAAAATAGCCACAAGCCATTTGCGCGCGATCATAAATCTGACGCCCGACGTGTATTTTGTAACCAGCCGTCCGAAACCGGCCTCAAATGCCGTGTGAAAGCGCGACGAGAAGCTCTTGCGGCCCTCTGTCGCGTGGGGCGTCATGATCAGCGCGCACAGCGCCGGACTGAGTGTCATGGCGTTGAGCAGCGATATGCCGACGGCTACGGCCATCGTCAGGCCGAACTGCGTGTAGAACGTTCCCGTCGTGCCGCCCATAAAGCTGACCGGAATAAACACGGCCATGAACACGATAGTCGTCGTCAGCAGAGCGGCCGTAATGCCGTGCATACCTTCTACGGTCGCCTCGTAGGGTGATCTGACACCCTCGTCGAACTTCGCCTGGACGGCCTCGACTACGACTATCGCGTCGTCGACAACCGTGCCGATCACCAGCACCAGTGCGAAGAGGGTGATCAGATTGAGGCTGAAGCCTGCGAGATTGAGGAAGATAAACGTTCCGATAAGCGACACGACGATCGACAGCGTCGGGATGACTGTCGCTTTGAAACTCTGCAGAAAGATATAGACCACAAGCACCACAAGCAGCACAGCCTCGATGAGCGTGCGTATCACCTTGCTGATCGAGGCGTCGAGAAAGTCTTTGGTACTCATCAGGTCGACCAGCTCCATGCCTTTGGGAAGCGTCTCGCGTATGCGCTCCACTTCTTTGTCGACCGCCTTGATGATTTCGTTGGCGTTGGATCCCGATGTCTGCGAGATCATGCACGTTGTGCCCGGTTTGCCGTTGACCGAACCGATATATTCGTAGGACCGCGCGCCGAGTTCGACACGCGCCACATCCTTGAGTTTCAGCACCGATCCGTCGGGCAGCGCTCTGACGACAAGGTTTTCGAAATCGCTTTCGTTCTCATAGCGGCCGCGATATTTGAGCGTATAGCGGAACGTGTTGTCCGACTCGGCTCCGAGAGTGCCGGTCGGCGACTCGAGGTTCTGCTCGTCAAGCACCTTGCGGATGTCGGACGGCATCAGACGGTACTGTGCCATTTTTGCCGGGTCGAGCCATATGCGCAGTGAGTAGTCGGCGCCGCGGATGTCGACCTCGCCCACTCCGGCGATACGCGACAGCCGCGGCTCGATGTTGATTTTCATGTAATTGGACAGGAACGTGCGGTCAAACGTTTCGTCGGGGCTGTAGAGAGCCAGCGTCTTGATGCGCGAAGTCTGACGCTTGCGCACATTGATGCCGCTGCGCGTCACCTCGCCCGGCAGAAGCCCCTGGGCCGAGGCCAGACGATTCTGAACGTTGACCATGGCCATGTCGCCGTCTGTGCCCTGGCGGAAATAGACCTGAATGTTACCTGAGCCGTTGTTTGACGCCGACGACACCATGTAGATCATATCCTCGACACCGTTGATGGCCTCCTCGATCGGCACTATCACACTCTTCTGGACAGTCTCGGCGTTGGCGCCGGCATAACTGGCGCTCACGCTGACCGTCGGCGGCGCGATCTCCGGAAACTGTTCGACCGGCAGCCCGGCCAGCGAAATCAGTCCGAGCAGAACGATTGCGACCGATATCACACACGACAGTATCGGACGGTCGATAAAAGTTCTGATCGTCATTGCGCTGCGCTTTTAGCGTTGATAACAGTCCCTTCCTTGATCAGGCCCGCGCCTTCCGACACAATCGTGTCGCCGACCTGCAGGCCGCCGGTGACGACATACTCCCGGCCGTTGCTCTCGGGGAGCACCTTAATCTCGGTCGACACGGCGCGGTCGTCGACCACGCGGTAGACAAACACCTTGTCCTGAAGCTCGTAGGTCGCGCCCTGCGGTATCACGATACAGTCATTGTAGACCGACGGTATGATGACCGAACCCGTTCCGCCGTCGCGGAGCAGACGGTCGGGATTGGCAAAGACGGCGCGGTAGCTTATCGCGCCGGTCGAATTGTTGATCGTGCCGCTGACGGCGTCGATGCGGCCTTTGACCGGATAAAGCTCGCCGTTGCTCATCACAAATTCCACCTCGGGCATCTCGTCGAGAGCCTGCTTCATCGAACCGTAGCGGCGCACCATCTCGAGCATCTGGTTCTCGGCCATCGAAAAGTAGGCATAGATCTCGCCGTTGTCGCTCACGGTGACAAGCGGTTCCGTATTGCCCGACTTCAGGAGCGTGCCGACACGGTAAGGAATCATGCTCGCCACGCCGTTGACCGGCGATTTGACCTTAGTGTACGACAGATCGGTCGCCGCCTTGTCGAGTTCGGCCTTTGCCAGACGCAGCTTGGCGTTAGCCTCGGCGAGCTCGTTTTTGGCAGTGTTCAGTTCAAACTCAGAAATGACTTTCTCCTGATAAAGCTCCTTGTTGCTCTCCAGCACCAGCTCGGCCGTCGAAACCGACGCCTCGGCACTGTTGACATTGGCTCTGGCTATGTCGTAGGCAGCCTGAAATTTGGCCGAGTCTATCTCGAAAAGCACCTGTCCCTTGCGCACCTCGTCGCCTTCGCGTATGCGTATATGCGTCAGTATGCCGTCGACCTGCGGCCTGATCTCTACGGTCTGGCAGCCGGTGACTGTGGCCGGATAACTTGAGTTGAGAGTACGGTCGGCAGTCTCTATGACGAGTGTCGGATATGTGACGGGAGCCTTCTCTTCAGTTGACTTGCCGCCGCACGAGCAGAGCGAAAGCAGAAAAACGCCCGATGCAAAAACTGTGATTTTATTCATTAGGTCTATGATATGGAGTAAAGGATATTAATGATTGGTCTATAAGAGGTTCTATTTGCGCGAGCGTCCGACGGTCACCGTCTTGCCAGGCTTTACCTCGATCTCGGCTGTAACGATATGATTGCCTGCGTTATCGCTGCCCGTCACTGTCGGGAGCGCTTTTTTACCCTGATAGAGAGCATCGCCGTCGCCGACAAACGACGCGCGCCACGTCAGCGTCTGCGGTGTGTTGTTGGTAAACTCGGTCCGGTCATGGCCGACGTGTCTGACAGTCACCGATCCGCCGAGCATCGGCACATCGCGGGCCGTCGACTCGGTCGACTCGCCGCCGCGGTAGCATGTAGCGACCGACATTTCAGACGCCGACGGCTGTATGCCCATCAGGCCGCAGAAGATGCCTTCGATCACCCCGTATGACACCTCGGGATAGTCGTTGCGCTTAATCGTCGTTAGCCCGGTAAGTATCTCACGGGCAGCGTCGGCATAGCCCAGACGGTAAAGGAAAACCGGGAAGGCCGAAAGATTTTCGACGTTCCACGGCCGCGACATCACGTCGGCGACCGAAGCCTTCACCCTTTCGGGACGGTCGAGAGCGCCGATAAGCAGCAGGTAGGGAATGCCCTCGCCGCGGTGAAACTCCTTGTCCTGAGTGTAGTATGTGTTGTAACGGTTATTCTCTTCGTCCCACCACACGCTTTCGATCAGGTCGCCGTAACGGGCGGCTGTGCGTGCGGCAAAAGCGGCCTCGGATTCATTGCCGTTGCGCGCGGCAATTTTAGCATATGAATCATATGCGCATTTTGCTGCGCCGACAAGGTCGATGGCCACGGTGATGCCCGAGAAGTTCTCAGCATAAGACGGCAGCCCACGGCATGTGTGAAAGCCTTTCTTGCGGTCGAAAGGCTCGGGAGTGTTCATGAAGCGGCGGCGACCCATGATACTGTCGGGAGTGAGCGCCCAGCGGTCGGCATAGTCATGGGCCGTGCGCTCATAGAAACCGACAAACGGAGGCGCCGACAGATACAGCTCGTTGCCGGTCCACTCGTAGACACCGTAACAAGCACGCATCACGTCGAAATTGGCCGGAAGATTATACCAGAATTCCTTGTCGTTGCCGAAGTCGCACGGAGCCGGACGGTCGAACTTATCGATCTCCCAGTAGGAACACCAGTCCTTGCTCTCGCTTATGTTGGCGGCAATCTTGCCGAGCATATTGGCGTTGTGGCTGTCGAGACCGAGCAGACAGGCCCCGATAACCTGATGAGAAACGTCGCGCATACAGAAAGCGTCGCGTCCGGGCAAAGCGGCCTCATACCATATGCCGACCGGATCATCGGCGTCGTGGACATAACTGAGCGCCATGTCGCGCGCCCAGCGGTAAGTGTTTTCGAGCGTACTGTCGCTCGACTCAAAACCGGCCGGCGCCCCCGCGGCCGTCATGACAACTGCTCCGAGTGCCATCGCCCCAAATATCAATCGTAAGTTATTCATTTTTAATTGACTACATTTTTTCACTTCTACAAAATTACAAAAATCTGCACGAATATTTCAGCAAATTGGACAAAAATCTGCACGAATATCGGGGCGAATCACACAAAAATCTGCACGAATCGGACTTGGCGACTTTTTACCAGGCATATCGGTTGAGGTCGGAGAGGCGGGGGACGCCCGACAGCGCCGGGATCTCGTAGATGACTTGCAGGGCGAGCGCACGGGTCATCAGCATGTCGTCGTGATAGCCCCGCCGGGCGCCGAAAGCGCCTCTCTCGTCCTGACGGTAGACAGCGAGCTCATAGCATGCTCCAGCCGAATTCTCGACATACTCGTGCTCGCGCACGGCGCGGACGAGACCGTTGATCAGAGCGGCCTTTGTCGCGCGGTTGGTGTGAAAACCTATGCGCCACGAGGTCACAGGCGAACCGTCGTCGGATCTTGAGCGCCGGTAGAGATTATGATAGCTGTCGGCAAGCCGCTGAAGGACATAACCGTTCGATCCGCCGCCGTTGCCCGACTCCGACTCGAGGGAGTTGCTCTCGATGACGAGGAGAGCCTCGTTGTAGCGGACCGCCACGACACGGGCTATGTCGACCAAAATGTCGTGATCGACGTGTCCGCGCCACTGTGCGACGACCTCGTGACGGTCAGAGAAGGCGTCGCAGCGCCTCACCACTGCAATGACCGACCAGTCGGCCGAGGCGGTGCGTCCGCCGACATCGACGGCCACAACATATTCGGCTCCTGGGCGCGGCTCCTCCCAGATCTCCAGCTCGCCGCCGGGACGGTCATATAAAGCGTCACCTACAACGGCGCAACGTCGCTCCGGCTCGCGGCAGTCCTTGAGCAGGCGGTCGATATCAGCCTGGTCGAACACTCCGGCGTTTGTGGCGCCGAAGGCCTCAGTGTCGGTTGAAGGATATTCGGCGTAGAGTTTCTGAATGTCTTTGTCGGCACGGGCTTTCTCGCGGTACCAGTTGATCTGTTCGAGAGTGCATCCGAGTCGCCACAGATTGAGCTCGCGGTCAGACAGCGACGCGACAAAGTCTGCCGGGGGCACCGAAAGCGGCAGGGTGTTGGTCTCGACCTCAAACCAGGCGACAAACACCGGTCGCTTGTCGCTCTCGCCGTTTTTGGCGCGCTGCCACTCCTCGTAGAAGTAGTTGCCCATGCCGTTGGCGGTCGACTCCATGGCCACGAGCGAGTAAGGAATGAGAGCTACCGATCCGCAGACACTGCGTATCAGATCGTTGGGCGACTGCGAGGGGGTGTCGCGCCAGAAAGCGGTCTCCGACAGATGAGCCATCGCTATGTCGTAGCCGCGGATCGCATCCTGAGCCTCGCTCGACGTGACGGCCACGCGGCAGCCGCGTCCGGCAATCTCGCGGACGTTGGACGACCCTTCGAAAGGCTTGAAAAGCAGTTTTGTCTCACCGTCGTCGCCGCCGTCCCACATGTCGGCCGGATAGTCGCGCACAAGCTCGGTGTACATGCGCCGGATATTGACCGCGCTGTCTTTGTTATGGCAGCATATGAGCGAACTCCAGTTGGGGAGCAGACACATCTGGATCCATGCCATATAGTTCTGTATCAGCGTCGAGCATCCCCACTGGCGCGCCTTGAGCACGATGATGCGTATCGGACGGCCGGCGAGGCGGTCGGCCTCGAGGACGGCGAGCACCTTGCGCTGCCCCCGGTTGAGCACCAAGGGTGTCAGGCGCCAGCCTGTCTTGGGCTTGATCTTCACGCAGGTGACACACCAGTATTCGAAATCGTAGCGGCAGCGCAGTATGCGCCACTGTTTCTCGCCCGAAGCGACGGCATAGAGCGGATCGTCGAGCATGGCGCGCGGCACACGCGCCCTTGACAGCCCCCTGACCGGCGTATCGACCTCAACGCGGTCGCCGAAGCACGATATGCCCGCTACGGGGTCATAATCGTCGGTCCGGGCGGCCTTGCGCCTTTCATTTTCGGCGATAAAAGCCGGAATGTCTATTCTCTTTTCCATGGCATCAGTCTTTTATATAGCTTAAAGTTACAGCTGAGATCACCGTGTCGGGCGATACACGCCCCTGGAACGAGACCGCCGCGCGGCGCAGCGGCAGAGCCGGCAGGGCAACTTTCAGCGGCGAAGCCTGACGGCCGTCGAGGCTCAGTCTCAGCGACGGCGAGGGCTCTTCGTCGGCTGTGCTGACGCGCCTAACGGCGAGCGATCCGTAGGCGACCGACCGCGAGCGCATGTCGAAAGTCAGTCCGACCGGCCTGACAAAGTCGTCCGAAACGCTGATCGCGCAGTCCCAGCGGACATAGACCGAGCCGGCGGCGGGCGTCTCGGCTCCGAGACGGCAGAGACTGCCGCCGACGACAGCATAAGCGTCGAGCGACGGAGACCGGACCGCATCGTCGCGCGTGGCCGACTGCAGCGTCGAAAGATCGACCACAGCCGTGAGGCCGTCAGCGGCCGCAGAGCCCCAGAGCTCGTCTCTGACAGGATCATAGGCCAGCACATCGGCATCGAAATCAGACAGCAGAGTCACCGCGCGCGAAGCCCCGACTTCGACCAGGTTCCCCGACGCAACGGCAAGCAGGCGCCCGGCGGCATCGGCGGCCGCATGCCGCCCGACCACTCCGCGACTGTCGACAAGGCTGACACTCAGCGAGGCGCCTGAAAGGGTCACCGCATATATGCCCCGGCTTGTGAGCGCCGAGAAACGCACACGCGAGAAATCCCAGCTCGACTGTGAGCGCGACGCCGGAAAGAGAGCGCTGACCTCGCCGTCGCCTACGGGAGCAAGAGACACTGCCGCCGTCGGAGCGTCGGCACGCGCAGCGGCGACAAAGCCCGGCAAAGGCTTTCTGACCCGGCGTTCGGCCGGAATGACGAAGGTCTGCGCCTCGCCTTCGGGCACAAAGGGTGCGAACCCGGGACTGACATAGACCGACATGTCGCCCGAGGGCAAAGGCGTGAGCGGCACAGTGGTACGGCGGACCTTACCTCCCGCACTGACAATCAGCGTCATCGCCACGGCGTCGGCCGACGGATAGCTCAGCACGGGGTTGAGTTCGGCAGGCGCGCCTTCAGTGCCCTGCGCCACGGCCACAAGCTGCTCGTCGCCCGAGGCAAAAGTTACGGCGACAGCCGATCTCCACGCTCCGGCCCCGGCACGGCTACCGGCAAAAAAGTCGGCCGACCAGCCCCTGAAACGCAAGGCTTCGAGCGAACCCCAGAGCACATTCCCGGCCGCCGACGCACAGCAGGCGGCAGCAAAAGCATGAGGCGGAGAGATACGCGACTGTGAGTCGGAGACGGTCTCGGGGCGCCGCGCCAGAGCTGCGGCCACCGCGCGGCACTCGTCGTCGACGCCCGAATAAGGCAGCGTCAGCCGAGGCTCGCAGTCGATCACAGAGCCCTCGGCAAACGGGCCTCTGATCACAGCGACAACCTGCTCTGCGTCGGCCTGCACGGCAAGCATCCGGCGCAGACGCGACTCTCCGGCAGCGGCATTACCCGAGCTCACCGACAACCCGGCGCCCGGCATCGTCAGACGCAGCATCGTTCTGTCGGCCGGATCGTTGACGAGCACGGCCACAGCCTCGCCCGAGGGATCGAAGGGATGGAACTGCGGACAGGCGAGTATCTCTATACGGCTGACCGCCGCAGCCATAGCCTTGCTGACGGGGCGGCTCGACACGACGGCCGGACGCCAGCCGCGCGCCGCTATCTCATAGCCGTCGAGCGTACGGCGGTCGTCGCTCGTAACAGCCACGGGAGCCGTGAGTCTGCCGCTGTCGCGAGGTCCGAGCAGCAGAGGCGGCGAAATGCAGAGCGTCGAACCGTCGTGACTCACAAGCCGGTAACGCACAATCGCCGGAGCGCAGCAGACGCCTGCGGCAGCCGCCTGTGAGACCACTTCAGTATAAGCCCGGCGCAGATCGCCGGTGACGGCGCGGCGGTCACTGTCGTTGAGCGGCTCCGAGGCCGAAGAATAGTCGCCCGACAGACGGCGCGGAGCGACCGTCGCCGTGCAGTCGGCAGTCTCATGTGCGGTCAGCGACAGGGCTGTCCATTCCGAGGGATCGATAAGCAGCCATGCGCTTTCGCCGGCGTCGTAGGCCATGCGGCGCGGCCCGTCGGCGGTCATGACGGTCAGCATGTCGCCGAATGACACGGCGCAGCTGATCTCCGAGTCGGTGACGGCGATAAGGCTGACGCTCTCGGTCGACACGACGCCGGCGCCGCAGTCGGCTCCGACGAGGTCAATAGCTCCGAGGCGGCATCCGTCGGCGACAATAAGCATCTCGACGCCAGGAGCCGGCGACATCTTGGTGAGCGGCCACCAGGCTCCTTCGGCGACGGGCTCGGGACGGCCTACGGGACGCAGCACGGTCTCGCCGGTCGGCAGGATTTCGGTTCGCAGATTATGACATCTCATTGTGGCGCTTTTTGCTGACGGGGCCACTTTCGCCATGATGCCGCGCGCGGCGGCTCTAATTTTTGAAGGTCTCATAGGTTGATGAAGTGTATGATTTAGGTTAATAAATTTTTCTGCTGCAAAGTTACGGCGCAAAAACACCGTATTGACAGCAAAATCGGACGACTGTCCGATTTAACACGCACTTTTTGAGTAAAAAAGTGATAACCCGGGCTTTAGAGCCTGAAAATTTTTCAGACAAGTCTGCTGAAATGACAGAGGGCGCTCCGTCAGTAATGACGGGCGCCCTCACGGTTATAGCGGATTGTTGATCCTGATTATCAGCGGATCACCTGTTTGGTGACTTTGTCGCCGCGGCAAACGATGAAGATACCGTTTTCGGGGTTGTCAACGCGCACACCCTGGAGGTTGTAGTAGACAGCCTCAGCTTCGGCAGCCTCGATATCCTCGATGCCGCTCGACTGTGCGGGAGCGTAGCTTACAACGTAAAGCGACGGAGCATTGTTGTAGACTGTAACAACGATAGTAACATCATATGTGCCGGCTTCGACCGATGCCTGTTCATAGTTGTTGCGGAATGAGAGCTCAACATCGCCGACTTTGCCGGTGAAATTAGACTTGGTTGCAGGAGTAGCCTCAGCAAAGACAACGTCTTTTACAACGACAACGCTGTTGACGAGATCGGTTGTGATGTCGGCGGCTGCGACGGCCTTAGCAGTGAAAGTGCCGGCGGTTGTAGCGGGAAGAGCGTCAAATTCGATTTCGGGAGTTGCACCGTTATAGAGTTTGTAAGTGCCTTCCCAACCTGCGGGAATAACATCGCCTACAGAGAGTGTGTTAGATCCGTAAAGCTGGATGAAATCGCCGGCTTCGTCACAAGCAAATACATTGCTGTTTCTAACAAAACCGACAGTCAGAGCATAGTCAACAGCGATTTTAGTTCCTGTTGCAAGAGCCTTTGTGGCAGCTACAGACGCAACTTTAGTCGCTTCGGGTTCGGGTTCCGGTGCGACTTCAGTATCACTGACAACAATGCCTGTCACACGGAACTGGTTGGCCGATGCAGTCATAGTCACAGTCTTGGCGGCAGTAGTGCTTGAGATAGTGAGAGTCTTGGCTGTAGCATCATACTTCTGAGTCCAGCCTTCGCTGACTGTCTGCTCACCGCCGTAGTTGCCACCCTGGGAAGAGAGTATGACATTTTTGAAATCGAAATCAGCGCTGCTGATCACAATTTGAGCTTTCTTGTAAACACGAATCTGATCACCGGGTTTAATCAAAGCTGTAGACGATTCATGTTTGATTGTTTTGATAGTGAAAGTTTTTTCGCCTGCTTTGACTGTTGTTTCAAAACCATTAGCATCGCCTGTCCATTCAAGAGAAGCATAATTGTCTGCTCCGAAGATAGTGTACTGCTCAGCGTTGGCACCCATTACACCAACAGCCGCAACTGCAATTGAAAGTAAAAGTTTTTTCATAAAAAAATAGATGTTAGTTAACAGTTAATTATTTGGTTATTTTGATTTTGGTTTCATGTAGCGGATGAGGAGGATTTCGGTCGGGAAGTGGTCGGAGTAGCCGTTGAGATATGATCCCGACGCGAATGTGCGCCGCGGATAGCCCTGACGGTTGCCTTCGGTGTCCTTGAGAAAATCTTTGTTGAGCACATCGGCGCGGTAGAAGTGCCAGCGGTCTTCGGGAGCGTTGGCAATGTTGCCCGATATGATTATCTGGTCGAAGAGGTTCCACTGGCTCTTGTAGGCGAGAGTGCCGATGCCGGAGTCGAGTTTGCGCCAGAATGGGTTATAGAACTCATGGTCACCTACGCCGTCGGCGTCACGCTTGGCGCCGAGCACTTTGGCACACGATTTGTCCATGGGGTCGTCATTGAGGTCACCCATGATGATCACGCCGATGTTGGGATCGACGCGCCAAAGCGAGTCGGCGATCTGCTTCGACAGGGCCGCGGCAGCCTCACGGTTGGGCGACGATTGTTCCTGGCCGCCGAGACGCGAAGGCCAGTGGTTGACAATCACGGCGATGCGTTCGCCGCCGATGGTTCCGACGACACACATCTGGTCGCGTGTGCGGAAGGGTATGGTCGTGAGGCGGTGGTTGGTGACGCGCTCAAATTTGAACATTCGCGGATTATAGAGCAACCCGACATCGACGCCGCGCGCATCGGGCGAGTCGTGATGGACGATCTGAAGGTTCCACGGTTTCAGTTCGGGCTGTGCGACAAGATCCTCAAGCACCGTGCGGTTTTCGATCTCGCTCACGCCGACAATGGCCGGACCCATAGGTGTGCCGGGCGTGGTGAACTGCGAGATGGCATATGCGAGATTGTGGAGCTTGGCGTTGTATTTCCGCGAATCCCACTGTTTCTGTCCGCCGGGAGTGTATTCGAGGTCACGGTTTTCGGGATTGTTGGGTATGGTGTCAAACAGGTTTTCAAGGTTATAGAAAGCGATACCGACCATCTGGCGGCGGCCTTCAGTATTGTTTTTCCGGGCTGTCGCAACAGAGAGAACGGCGATCAGCACAATGGCAAAGGTAAAAAATCGTTTCATCAATCTACGGCTTGGTTTTGAGACCGTAAAGATAAAAATTTTTTATTTCAACAGCAAAAAAAATTTACAGGCCTAAATCAGACAGGTCTGACTTGTCCGACCCGTCCGCCTTGCCCGACTTGCCGGCCTCAAAAGATTTCGCCGACGGCGCGGATGGTGCGGACCGGGTCGGCCGGGTCGTTGGTGATGACTGATATGCGGGCGTTGAGTATATCGCCGCTGATCGCCGACGGATCGGCTGTGACAGTGATCACGGCCGATTTGCCGGGCTTGACGGTCGTGCGGCCGATCGTGACACCGACGCCTCGGTCGACAGTATAGACGCGGCGCACTTCGAGCGGCGAGCGCCCGTCGTTAGTGAGGGTCACTTCGCGGCTGACACGGCCGCCCGAGCGGTCGATGCGCCCGAAATCCACAGCTCCGGCCGACAGCGAGGCTGCTGGAGCATCGGCGCGGTCGTCGTCGCTGAGCGAACTGAAATCTTCCTGTATTATAGCGGTGAAAGGCACGGTAAACTCACGGCTGCCATCGGATACACGCAGCGAGTCTTCGAGCAGTCCCCACTCCTCGGTCTCGCCTGTACGCAGAAAGCAGATCATGGTCAGCTGCTCACCGGGCCCGACGGTCTTAGGCTCGAAACTGACGTCGACATAGCGCGGCTTGGCCATGACTCGCGGAGTGATGCTGTCGGCGCTGCGATTGTAGGCCTCGGAGTAGACGGTCTTGAGATGAGGACGGTCGACGCGGCCGAACATCACGGCTCCGTCGCGGAACTTCAGCGCGCCCTTGTCGACGGGATAGCGGCCGGCGACGCTCGTCTGCGCTCCGATCACCACGCCTCGGATCGTCAGCCGGGTCTTAGGCGCGTTGGAGGCCGTGGTCTCGACGCTGACCGTCTTGCGGAAGCGGCCGGGACGTCCCTCGGGATTGTAGGCGACGGTGATCGAGGCGGTGTCGCCCGGAGCGACGGCCTCAGACGGATAAAGCGGACGCGTGCAGCCGCACGACGCACGGGCAGCGATGACGGTCACCGGCGTGTCGCCGGTGTTGACAAAACGGAAGTCACAGCTGACGGCGCCATGGTCTTCGTCGAAGGCTCCGAAATTGTGGTCGACGCCGAGCCATGTTATTTCAGATTCTGCCGAGGCGGCAAACGAGACACATGCAGCGCATGCCAGACTCAATATCTTTTTCATCTTCTACTTATATATATATGAGCTTGTATATATGAGCTTGTTTAATATGTGCAAAGATACGCATTTTTCACATTCCGGTCACGCACGGCCGATTTCTTCGCGTTCTCGCCGGCGCCGCTGCAGATATTTGGTGACGATGTCGCCGAGATAGACCGTGAAAAGCGGAAACATTATCACACCCATGCCCGAAAGTACGGCGGCGAGTATCTTGCCGGCCACTGTGACCGGATTGACGGGAGCGCCGATGGTCGTGGCTTCGAGACTGCACCACCACAGCGACGACCAGTAGTCGGTGATGTCGGGATTGACGGGCTGCTCCTGCTCGAAGAAGATCAGCGAGGCGAAGTAGACCATCAGAAACACTATGCTGACATATGACCAGAAGATGCCGACAATCTTCGACGTCGACACGTAGCTGATAACCAGCGCCATGGCATAGGCCGCCCGGACCAGGGGAATGAAGCGCACGAAATAGATCTGCTGCTCGTCGAGCTGCACGTGACAGTAGGTGATGATGTTGAGATAGGGTATCGAGACGAGCAGAAAGAATATATTGTGCCAGAAAAAACGGCGTCTGTTGTCGGAGAGCGCCATCTGGGCGAAAAATTCGATGATGAAGATAATACACACCCATAGCTGGAAACGCATGTAGACCGGGTTGGTCAGAAACGGTTTCTGAAGAAAGGTATCTATCGAAATAAACAGTATCAGAGCCACCGACAGACCGAGAACGATCCACCGCAACATGTTGCTGATATCACGCTTGACATTTTTTTTCATTTTCGACGCACTTTTTTATCGTTGTTGAAACGCTGCATAACTAACACACCGTCACACGATAATGTTCGCTCCGGCGGCTTTTTCGATGTGTTAAATCGGACAAACGTCCTATTTTGCTAAAAATCATGAAGAATTGCATTATAACTTTGCAGATGTAAATCAAACCTAATTAAAATCACTTTTGACAACCCAATTATTAACCTCAACATTTTTATTATGGAAACTTCTGAAACCATCAGCAACACCGAAGAACTTCAGCCGGAAACCACGGCCGAAAACAATGCCGGCGCCGGTCAGGACACTGCCGGACTGGAACGCCTTCTCGAAGAGGCCGAGCAGCGCGGATATCTCCGCGGTCGCAACGAGCGCATCGAGCAGGAGGTGATGAACCCTCTGGCCGCCACAGCTCCGGCCGATGACAGCGGCGACGGCGACGACGACGAAACCTGCCCGAGCTTCCTCGCCCATCTCCGCCCCGGCTTCTGGGACTCAGTCAAATAAAAATGCGTCGGAGACGCAAAACAATTCAGAAACAACTCACAAATCAATCATTAACTCACTAAAAAATTTATTTACATTATGTCTACACAAATTCTCAACGGCGAAAATTCAGGTCGCCACATCGTCGACGGTCCGCTTACCGTCGCAGTCAGCAACGAAGCCGCTCCCGGCCTTATCCGCAACGCAATCGACCAGCGCATAGTCAAAGTGCGCCCGATGTCGACGCCCATCGATCAGCTCTCACGCTGCGCCGGCGCAAGACCGGCCCGGTCGATGACCGTAGAGTACTACTCGGTCGATCCCAAGAAAACACAGTCGAAGGTCGAGGCCGACGTGGCCGCAGGCATCGGCAAACGCCGCTCCGACGGCATCTATACCCACAACATCATGACCGAAGACGACAACCTCTTCGAACCCTCCGAGACTCTCATGCTGCCGACGGTCATGGTCCACAAGACAGCCCGTTCGGCAGGCGAGCCGCTTGTAGTCTACGTCACGGCGCGCAATGCCGACACCGGCCTCGAAGTCATTGCCGTCAACGCCGACATCGCCGAGACCGGCAAGCCTGCCATACCGGCCATCGCCAAAGGTTCGCCTGTCGTAAGGATGGGACGCGCTGCCAGCGAACTCGACGTGCAGACGCCTCAGTTCCAGGCGCTCCCTACCAAGACAGACAATAATTGTCAGATATTCAAAATGCAGGTCGAGGAAAGCACGTTCCACAAGATAGCCAACAAGGAAGTGGGCTGGACCTTCTCCGACCAGGAAGAGGCGGCAATCATCGACATGCGCCTCGGCATGGAGAAAAACTTTCTCTTCGGAGCAAAGTCGAAGATCATCGACCCCAACAAGCACGAAGAGATATATCTCACCGGCGGCATCTGGCAGCAGGCCGGACGCGAGATCGACGTGACGCTCGACGACTTCACCGAGAAAACTCTGATCGATATCGCCCAGGCGGCCTTCACCGGCAACTGCGGCTCAAAACGCAAGATACTGCTCTGCGGCTCCGAACTTATGAGTATCATCTCGAAGATCGACTGCCAGCGCATACGCCGCGCCTCTGACTCGACCGTCATCTGGGGGCTTGAGTTCAGCCAGATCGTCACCAACTTCGGCAACATCTTCGTCGTCCACTCGGAGATCTTCGACCAGTGCGGCCACGCCTGCGACGCCATGGTCATCGATCCCGACTATCTGACAAAGTATGTCCACATACCGTTCCACACCGAGAAACTCGACCTGCGCCGATCCGGCACACGCAACACCTCGGCCGTGGTGATCACCGAGGCTTCGTGTGTCGTGCTCCGCTATCCCGACGCCCACCTGCGTGTCAACGGTGTTAAAGTCGCCGACTGACCATGATCACCGAATACTCTCATCTTCAGATGCTCCAGACCTGGCGCCGGTGCGCCGGGCTGGAGTCTTCGGCGAGCGACTGCTCGGTCGGGCGCTTTGACGGCACCGATGTCGACCCCCGGCTGTCGGCGATGATGCGGCAGTGGTATCTCGGACTTCTCGACAGCGGCGATCCCTGCCTCACCGGACCGCCGGCCGACGCCACTGATCTCGTATCTCCGGTCATGACCGACGACAGCGACAGGCAGGCCGTGATTGCGGCCGATCCTTCGGTCAGGCGCCTCACTGCCGTCAGGCTCTCGGGCTGGAAACGCCCGGCCGTGATCGCCGATGCCGACAGCATCAGAGCCACACTGGCGCTGCAGCACAACCGGTTCTCGCGTGCAGGCACGACGTCGCCGCTGGCGTGGCGCAACGCCGACGGAACGGTATGCGTCTGCCCGGCCGACAAAGATTCGACCGTGACCGCCGCCACGGCGTTTGTCGACACCGGCAGCGAAATCTACCGCCTCGACGAGCGGGCACTCGCGACCATTCCTATTTATATCAGCAACCATCAGACAACAAGCATACTCCTATGATGACCCCCGACACCAACCTCCAAGTGCTCACCGCCGCACGCGACGCGTGGCTCGCAGCCTCTTCGTTCCGTCAGCGGCGCGACCGCTACAAACGCTACACCTACGGCGATCAGTGGAGCGATCCGGCCGTCGACCACCGCGGGCACCCGGTAGCCGAAGCCGAACTGCTCAGCCGCGACGGCCGGAAGCCGCTGACCAACAATCTGATCCGCCAGATCGTTAAAATCGTGATCGGTCGCTACCGCACGGCCAGCCGCGACGACGGACGCTACTCTGACGACAGCCGCGCGTTTGTGAGCGACAACCAGCTGCTCGAACTCGACTGCCGCATGCTCGAGGAATTCCTGATCTCGGGCTGCGCCGTGCAGCGCGTCAGCCGCGAGACCCGCCGCGGCCGCAACAGGCTGTGGATCGACAATGTCGACCCGCGCGCATTTTTTGTCAACGCCTACCGCGATCCGCGCGGCAACGATATCGAACTCATCGGCATGCTCCACGATCTGCCGTTTCCCGAAATCGTGAGCCGTTTCGGCCGTGGCAGCCGTCAGCGCGCCGCAGCTTTGGCCCGGTCCTACGCCGTGACGTCGGCCGACCTTGCCTTTGCCTCGCCGCGGATGCTCGGCGAGCCTGACGGCGATACTTCCGACTTCTTCAATGCTCCGGCCGGACGATGCCGTGCGATAGAGGTCTGGACTCTCGACTGCCGCAACACCATAGTCTGTCACGACCGCCGCGACGCCCGGGCATTCAAGGTCGGCAACTCGGCGGCCGCCAGAGCCTCGATCAGAGACACCAACGACCGCCGCAGACTCAAGGGCGAGCTGGCCGTCGACTCGCGGCAGTCGCTCGACTTCGTATGGCACTGCCGCTGGTTTGCTCCCGACGGCTCGCTGCTCGCGTCCTACGACTCGCCCTTCGCCCACGGCTCACATCCCTTTGCCGTAAAACTCTATCCTCTGACCGACGGCGAGATCCACTCCTTTGTAGAGGATGTCATCGACCAGCAGCGGTCGATCAACCGCATGATCGTGATGATCGACCATATCATCGGATCGTCGGCCAAAGGCGTGCTGCTCTTTCCCGTCGAACAGAAACTGCCCGACTACTCCTGGGAAGACATCTCCGACGCCTGGGCCAGATCCAACTCCATCATCCCTGTCACAGGTCGCAGCGCCAACATGCCTCATCAGGTGGTCAGTTCGGGCGCCGACTGCGGCGCATATCAGCTGCTCGCCCTCCAGATGAAGCTCTTCGACAACATTTCGGGCATCGGCGACGTCGTGGCCGGACGCAATGTCTCGCCTTCGACCGGCAACGCCGTCTACGAAAACCAGTTGCGCAACTCCATCATCGGCCTGACCGACCTGCTCGACTCATTTGCTGCCTTCAAACGAGAACGTGATAAAAAGGCAGAAAAATTATAATCACACAATTTTTATTTGCTTTATATCTTGCTTTATTGAAATTATTGTTATAAATTTGCACGCAATCTAACCATAACTCACGACTATGAACCGTAAAACTCTAATCCAGCTACGCGACGAAGACTTCACAGAATGTCTGCGTTCGACAATCCTGCGGCACCAGCGCGAACGCCGCGACACAGCCGCGGCCGCCATCATCTCGGAGGCTCTCGCCTCGCGTCCGCGCCGCTACTATCTCTCCTACTCGACCGTCTCGACCCAACTGTCGCGTCTGCGCGGCAAAGGCCACCTCAAGACGGCCGCCAACCGCAAAAGCACCCTTGCGCGCAGCCAGTGGGCCGACATCAGCTCGGCCGTCGACCGCTATCTCTGCCGCAACAAACGCGCCACGATCGGCGAAGCCATCACCCACGTCGTCAACTTCGAGCGGCCCAAGCGCTTCTACATCTCCGACAAGCGCGCCCGCGAACTCTTCCGCTGCGTCAGCCGCCGCACCTACAGCCTCGTCGGCTGACCGCATCTCTGACCCCGATTCACCCCCTTGTCATTCACTTATTCAATTCATCTCTGACCGTTCACTTGCAATGAAAATCTCAATTTCAATCACCTCTGTCATCGACGACATCTGTGCCGACTCTGCCATCAGAGCCATCTTTAACCGCCGCGACACCGTTCCGCCGCTGCTCACCGGCGACCACTGCGAGGCCCTGGGCCGGGTAGTGGTCACGGCCGCGGCCATGACTGCCGGACGGCTCGCCGCGCGCCTGACGAAATTCGCCGTCAGTGAAGCCGACGGCACCATCGGCTTTGAGGTCGCCGACACCACGCGCGTCCGTCCCGAAGCGCTGCGCCACTACCTTGAGACCGCGGTGAAATTCGCCGCGATGTATCTCGTCGCAGTCCCGGCCGGCGACACCGCCGCGGCCGACAACTACCTCCGCTGCCACAACCTCACCCTCGACAGCGCCGCCACAGCCCTCGACTCCCGCCCCGCCCTCACCCTCCGCCCCCACTACTGCTGAAGCCCATCCCCCGAAAAAATCAGCAAAAATAATTGTCTGATCATATGATTGTCGCTATCTTTGCTTAACAATACTAATACCGATTATGAGATGAGCGAACTGATACCGGCCGGCCACGGCAATTACAAGCAGTTGTTGAGCTATCAGAAGACTGATGTTATCTACCGGATTACATATTTCTTTTGTCACAGCTTTCTGCAACGCGGCGACAGGACTATCGACCAGATGGTGCAGGCTGCCCGCAGCGGGAAGCAAAACATAATCGAGGGTTGCGCCGCTTCTTCGACATCAGCCAAAACCGAGATCAAGCTGGTCAACGTCGCAAAGGCAAGTCTGAAAGAGCTGCTGGAAGATTTTGAGGATTACCTGAAGACCCGCAACGCCCGGCAATGGGAAAAAGGAAGCGCTGAGTATGAGACCATGCGGCGGCTTGGCAGAGACCACAATGACGCCGAATTCTTCATGAAAATCGTCGAAACCCGGCCGCCGGAGACCATCGCCAATATGGCGATAATACTGATCAATCAGGCTGATTATCTGCTTTACCGCCAGCTTGAACGGCTATCGGCTGACTTTGTTGAAAACGGCGGTTTCTCGGAGCGCATGACGGCCCTCCGCCGCAACAAGAGAAAATATTAACGCTGACCTTAAGGTCCTTAGAGTCCTTAATGTCCTTAGAGACCTTAAAGTCCTTAAGGACCTTATAAAAACTAAAACTAAAAATAAAAACGATGAAAAAGCTTACAAGTCTGTTTCTGGCAGCGGCGGCGATCGCCCTGCCGATGATTGCCCGGGCCGCTGACCGCAGCGCAATGGTAAAGGAGACCTACGATTATGCCGTCAAGGACGGCGACACTCTCCGTCTCGATGTCTACTACAATCCGACAGTTCCCTACGAAGGCAAAAGACCGATTATCATATTCTCGTTCGGCGGAGGCTGGGAAGCCGGCACACGCGCCGACGGCGGAGGTAGCTACACACCGTTTCTCAACACTATGACCGACTACGGCTATGTGACCGTCGGCATCGACTACCGTCTCGGATATCTCAAGTCACGCAAGACGGGCAAGGTCGAAGATATATCGATCTGCCAGAGCCTCATCACACGGCAGATGGACCACAATATCTATAAAAACGTCTACGACGCCATAGCCCAGGGAGTCGAGGATCTCTACGACGCCACAAGCTATATGGTCGAGAACGCCGACCGCTGGTGTGCCGATCCCGAGTGTATTGTAATCGGAGGCATAAGTGCCGGCGGCGTCAACTCCATCACCGCCGAAAATCTCAGTGCCAACGGCGACCCGATGGCAAAAAAACATCTGCCCGAAGGCTTCAGATATGCCGGCGTACTGTCGGGATGCGGCGCCATATGGCATGATCTCGACAAACCGGTGAGCTGGAAACGCATGCCCTGTCCGACAATGTTTATCCACGGCGACAGTGACCGCATCGTGCCCTACGACCAGTGGACATGGGCCGAGCACGGTTTCAGAATCGACGGCGGCAGCAGTCTGGCATCGTTCTATCGCGACAACAATCTGCCCTATATGCTGGTCAGCGGCACAGGCGGCGACCACGACTTCGGCGGCATAGCCTTCGCGCGCAATCAGGATCTCATCAACCTGTTCATCGACAACTTCGTAGTCAACAAGCGACAGGCAGCCATCGAAATGGTCGAAACCCCGCTGAAAAAATAAAAGGCGGTTGCGAAAGTGATTTTGGTGATTTCGGCGAAGTTTTGTAATTTTGCATGTTATTGTAAATTTATCTGTCATACAATAGAAAATGGATCTGTTTGAAACTATCAATGCCGCCATCAAAAGCGCGATGCTCGCACGCGAAACTGTGCGTCTGCAGGCTCTCCGCGGCATAAAGAAAGAATTCCTGGAAGCAAAGACCGCTCCGGGCAGCGACGGCACCCTCAGCGACGAGACCGCAACCAAAATACTCGTCAAAATGGCCAAGCAGCGCCGCGAAAGCGCCAAGATATATCAGGAACAAAACCGTCCGGAACTCGCCGAGACCGAACTCGCCGAAATGGCTGTCATCGAAGAGTATCTGCCCAAAGCCCTCACCGACGAGGAGCTGACAGCCGAACTCGAGAAGATCATCGCACAGGTCGGAGCCACAGGTCCTCAGGACATGGGCAAGGTGATGGGCACAGCCACAAAGGCTCTCGCAGGCCGCGCCGACGGCCGCGCCATCTCAGCCAAGGTGAAAGAACTACTCCAGAAATAATCCCAACTCAAAGGCACAAACATAATGCTTACTCTACAGCAAATCAAAGAAAATCCCGAGCAGATAGTAGCGCGTCTGGCAGTCAAAGGTTTTGACGGCAAAGACGCCATCGCCCGCATCATCGCTCTCGACGAGACCCGCCGTCAGCTTCAGCTTAAGAACGACAATGCAGCCGCCGAGCTTAAAAAACTCGCAGCATCGATAGGCTCGCTGATGAAATCAGGTCAGAAAGAAGAGGCCGAAAAAGCCAAAGAAACCGTCGCCTCACTTAAGGAAAGCCAGAAGACAATAGCCGACCAGCTCGCCGAAGCCGAACACTCGATCACCGAAATCCTGCTGTCGGTGCCCAACGTTCCCTGCGCCATGGTTCCCGAAGGACGCACGGCCGAGGACAACGTCGTCGAGAAGACCGGCGGCCCGATGCCCGATCTGCCCGAGGACGCGCTGCCTCACTGGGAACTTGCAAAGAAATACAAGCTCATCGACTTTGATCTCGGCGTGAAGATCACCGGCGCCGGATTTCCCGTCTACACCGGCAAAGGCGCCAAACTTCAGCGCGCGCTGATACAGTTCTTCCTCGACGAAGCGTCGAAAGCCGGTTATCTCGAAGTGCAGCCGCCCTATGTCGTCAACGAGGCATCGGGCTACGGCACAGGCCAGCTTCCCGACAAAGAAGGTCAGATGTATCACTGCAACCTCGACAACCTCTACCTGATCCCGACCGCCGAAGTGCCGGTGACCAACCTCTATCGCGACGTGATCCTCACCGACGACCAGCTGCCGGTGAAGAACTGCGCCTACTCGGCCTGCTTCCGCCGCGAAGCCGGCAGCTACGGCAAGGATGTGCGCGGCCTCAACCGCCTGCACCAGTTCGACAAGGTCGAGATCGTCCGCATCGAAAAGCCCGAGAACTCGTATGCCGCACTCGAAGATATGAAAGACCACGTGCAGGGTCTTCTCGAAAAACTCGGGCTGCCCTGGCACATACTGCGTCTCTGCGGCGGCGACATGAGCTTCACCTCAGCGATCACCTTCGACTTCGAAGTTTGGTCCGGCGCACAGAAACGCTGGCTTGAGGTTTCGTCAGTGTCAAACTTCGAGACCTATCAGGCCAACCGCCTCAAATGCCGCTATCGCGCCGAAGACAAAAAGACACGTCTGTGTCACACCCTCAACGGCTCGGCTCTCGCGCTGCCGCGCATCGTAGCAGCCATGCTCGAGAACAATCAGACACCCGAAGGCATCATTGTGCCCGAATGTCTGCGCAAATACACAGGCTTTGACATTATAAACTGAAGCAAACAGAACAACAGACAGAAATAGATTGAATCAACCTTTATCAAAGAATTGTTTTCCATTAAGACACGTGCTTTTGTAAGTACGTGTCTTTTTTATGCCGTGAACCTTTTACGGGGAAGAGATTGTTATACTACAAGCTATAGTTTATATCAAAAAGAAAAAAGTTTATGAAAAAGATTTTACTCCCGGCAGCTATTGCTGCAGTCATAATTTTCGGATCGTGCTCCGGAAATTCTACTTCGAAACAAGAGTCGGATCTCAAAACAAAAATTGAAAACTGTACCAACACCGACAGTATCGCCGCTTATGTAAACGATGCAAAAGCCTATGTCCAGAAACTGGTAGACGAAGGCAAAGTAGACGAAGCCAAGAAATATCTTGCAGAGATCGAACCTGTGGTACAGAAAAAAGCGCCCAAACTCGCCGGAGCTTTTGAAGCCGTCAAGAGCGTAGTCGACAAAGTACCGTCGGCAGCCTCCGACGCAGTAGATAAAGTCAAAGACGCAGCTTCGGCAGCAGGCGACAGCATCAGTTCGGCAGCCCAGACCGCCAAAGACGCAGCAGCCGACAAATACAATGACGTCAAGGATGCAGTAGGCGAAAAAGCCACTGAAGTAAAAGAGGCCGTAGTCGACAAAGCTGTCGAAGTGAAAGACGCAGCCAAAGACAAAGTCGACGACCTGCTCAAAAAGTAATTATCACAAAAATCACCATCGCCCCAGCCATAACAAATATTGGGGGACGGGGTCATATTACGACGGAGATCCGGGGTAACCCGGGTCTCCGTCGTCGATTATAAAAAATTTGTTACAGACCGATATTTTACGACCGAGCTTCCCGATTATTGAATTAAAGTTCATATCTTTGCAACAAATTGTAAACAATGTTACAAAAATGATAAGAGCGTGCCAAACGCCACTCAAATCTTGACCAATGGACTATAGCTTACTCAAATTCCTTGGCCTTCTTGGCGCCGTGGGTCTGTTCCTTTACGGCATGAAGGTGATGAGCGAAGGTTTGCAGAAAGCGGCAGGCGACCGTCTGCGCGGCATACTTTCGGCAATGACAAAAAACAGATTTACGGGCACACTGACCGGCTGCGCCATCACGGCTCTGATCCAGAGTTCGTCGGCATCGACCGTCATGGTTGTCAGCTTTGTCAACGCAGGCCTGATGACGCTGGCCCAATCGATGGCCGTGATCATGGGCGCAAACGTCGGCACGACGTTCACCGCGTGGATCATCGCCCTCTTCGGCTTCAAGATGGACATAGCGGCCGTCACGCTTCCGCTGATAGGGCTGGCGGTAGTGCTTCTCTTCACAAATAAAAGCAAAGCGAAATCGATGGGAGAATTCCTGATCGGCTTCGCTTTTCTGTTTATGGGCCTTAACCTGATCAGCGACAATGTGCCCGACCTGCAGAGCAACCCCGAAATGTTTGCCGTGCTTAAAAACTATGCCTCGATGGGCATAGGATCGATACTGATCTTTCTTCTTGTCGGCATCATAGTCACAATGGTGATCCAGTCGTCGGCCGCGACATTCGCCATCACGCTTATCATGTGCAGCAAGGGCTGGATCACGTTTGATCTGGCGTGCGCGCTTGTGCTCGGCAGCAATATCGGCACTACGATCACCCCTATCCTCGCGTCGCTCAGCGGCAACACTGCGGCCAAGCGCACCGCTATGGGACACCTGCTGTTCAACTTTCTGGGCACACTGTGGTGTCTGTGCATCTTCGTACCGTTCGCCGACTTCAATGCGTGGCTGACCGAAGTCATCGGTCAGGGCGACCCGACCCAGCTCTACCGCTACGTGACTAATCTCGAAGCCACTAATCCGGAGATTTACAACCACCTCTTCGACAATTCACTTCCGCAGGGCCACGACGTACTGGCCAACATCGCGAGAATGCAGATGAGCGTGTCGTTCGGCCTGTCGATCTTCCATACGACATTCAATCTTGTCAACCTTTCGATCATGATCTGGTTTACAAAGCTCTATGTCAAGATCGTAGAGCGTCTCGTTCCGGCAAAACACGGCGAAGACGAGGAATTCACCCTCAAATTCATCTCGCGCGGTCTTCTCAACGCATCCGAGCTCAATATCGCCCAGGCAGAAAAGGAAATGGCGCTCTACGCCGAACGCGTCGGCCGGATGATGGATATCGCGCAGAATCTCGTTCATACCAAAGAGCGGAGCGAAGAGTTCACCAAACTCTATTCGCGTCTTGAAAAATATGAAGACATCTCCGACCGCATGGAAATCGAGATCGCCCAGTATCTTAACCGCTGCGCCGAAGGCCGTCTGTCGAACGAGGGCAAACTTCACATAGCCGCGATGCTCAACATCATCAGCGAGATCGAAAGTATCGCCGACTGCTGTATGGGGGTCGGAAAGATACTGGAGCGCAAGCAGCAGAGCAACGCAACGTTTACGGACGAGATCTATCACAATATCGACGCTATGTATGTCTATGTCAAAGACGCCATGAAGATGATGGTGGCACAGCTTCAGGACATAGAGAACGTCGGCGAACGCAAACTGATCGGATCATACAACAAGGAACGCGAGATCAACAACATGCGCAACGTTCTCCGAAGCACCAATATCGAGAACATCAACAACAAGCATTACGAGTATCAGGCCGGCATCTACTATATGGATATCATCGGCGATCTCGAGAAAACGGGCGACTATATCATCAATGTCGTCGATACGATACGCGATCAATTCCGCCACGCCAAGGACTGAAGCGCATTTTTTTTGCCAAAAAAAGTATAAATTTCAAAAACAAATCTGCAACAAATCGGTTACTGAGGCCGCATGAAAAGTCGTTTTTCTTTATTTTTGCAATAGGTAATAAACCGACAAAAAATGCCAGTAACCCCGCTTGGAAAAATAATCATAGTCGACGACGACGAGAATATATCCTCGCTATTGAGCATAAATCTCAGCAGCGAAGGCTATGATATCGTGGTCTACCCCAATGCAAATGACGCGGCGACATCAGATTTCAGCGGAGTAAGGCTCGTACTGGCTGACGCAATGGACAAGGAATACACCGGCATCAGCCTCCTCAAAGATCTGAAAAGCAATCCACTCACAGTCCATATCGGATTTATCATCTGCTCGACGAGCGACAGCGAGCGTCTGATCATCGAGGCTCTTGACGCAGGCGCCGACGACTATATCGTCAAACCCTTCTCTCTGCGCGAACTTGTCGCACGCTCGAAGGCAGTGATCAGGCGACACGCGCGCAACGCCGAACCGGCTCAGGGCACGACCATAGAGTTTCACTCGCTGAAACTGGACCTGATGACCAGACGAGTGACCGACGGCGACAAAGTGCTGACTCTCACCAAGACCGAATATGCTATACTCGAGCTGCTGCTTAAACAGGTCAATAATTATGTGACGCGAGCCGAGATATATAAAAATGTGTGGAAAGACGACATAGAGAAGTCAAACGACCGCATCGTCGACACCAACATCTCGCGTCTGCGCAGGAAATTAGGCGACCTGGGAGGGAATCTTATCAACCGCTCGGGGCTGGGGTATATGATGAAGCTGTAATCCAGTCACTCCTGAGGAAAAGGCATCACGCAGAGATCGCTAAGAACGCAAAGGAGATGACTTTTCCTGATTTTGGTTGACTGTCACGCATGTTGATCTGTTGCGCATCGCCGATGCGCCAGCAGAATCAGAGTCCTGCGGCATTGAGGATGAGGCCGGGGAGATTGCAGTTGTTGTTGAGACCCGTGAATTTTTCTGAACCTACTCCTACGGCAAATACGGGCACCGGATTGCCTGTATGACTCAGGGTAGTGAAACCTATGCCGGCGGCATCGTTGACGAGCCGGAATACCTCGACTGCAAAAGAATTGAAATTGGCGTAGAGCGTTTTCTGATCCTCGCTGTTGCGCATTACGATAGCAGCCTCAAAAAGACTTTTCAACTTGCTTTCTTCGGTTTCCGACACGGGAATATGATCAAAGAGGCCGAAATTATCAATCAGATATTCTTTCATGTCTTCCCAACGGTAGACGCGTCGGTCGCGAGCGATCGCCTTGCAGTAGTCGCTGAACACTTCTTTGGAGACGCGCTGATAGCTGAATTTGTCAAGTGGAGCTTCATATTTTACTTTGGCGTTGCCCATTGCCATGCCGCCGGTATCGTGGTCTGCCGTCACGACAATCAGAGTCTCGTCGGGATGCTCGAGATAAAAATCATAGGCAAGACGGAGAGCATCGTTGAAATTGATGATCTCTTTAATGACAGTGCCGCCGTCGTTGCCATGAAGGGCATGATCGATGTTGCCACCCTCGACCATCATGAAGAAGCGGCCCGGGGTATATTTTTCGAGGTGGCTCAGACAGGCCTCGGCCATCATCGGCAAGGTCAGACGTCCTTCGATCGAGTCGATGGTATAACCAATGTTCCACGGCGAACCGTCTTCGGGCCCCGTGAGCATAATGCGACGCGCGTTGATTTTGTCGATTTCATCAGGGCCTGCTACGACCTGAACATCGTTGTCATGCATGACCGTAGTAAAATCCTGCTGCGCTGTCTTGAGCGGATATGCTCCCGCAATGAATTCATAGTCAGACTCAGCCGCATGTGCAGCGATCTGCGGGAGCATCGAACGGTTAGCGACATGGGCATAGAAAGCACCCGGAGTTGCATCATACTGCGAAACAGAGGTGACGATGCCGACACCATAACCGAGATCATGTAACTTTTTGGCGACCGACTCTACGGGTACAGTGTCGGGGTTCATGCCGAGCATAGAGTTACGCGTCTTGGTGCCTGTGGACAGAGCCGTGCCCGCAGCGGCAGAGTCAGTGACAGGCGAATTGGCCGAATAGGTCATGCACCAGCTGACGGCAGGAAACTGCATCATGGTCAGGGGCTTGTCATTTTTCAGGACTTCGCGGTTATAAGTTTCGGCAGCCATGACGGGCCCCATGCCCATGCCGTCGCCAATGAAATAGAATATATATTTGGCATCGGCGGCCATAGAATTTAAGCCGCAGGCAATCATCATCGCGGCGGCGAATATTATTTTTAATCTCATATTCATTATTATTTACATGCAAATTTAATAAATTTGCGCCAATCAGGCAAGAAGGGGTTTAAGGTCTTTTAGGGTCTTTGGGGCGATTATATATGAAAAGCCCGCCGGTGGGGGCGGGCTTTGTGATGATGAGATTATGGGGGATCATTTGTAGATGTGGTCGATCTTGGGCTGTGTTTTTACGAAGGAGGGCATACACATTCCGGAGCGTGATCCGATGAATGTCGGATCGGAGATGTAGAAGCGTGCGCCGTCGTAGTCGTAGCTTGTGCCTTTGATGTCTTCGTCGAGACGGACCGCAGCACTCTCATGGCCGGGGTAGGCGATGAGGTGGTTTTCGACACCGAGAACGTTCCACAGCATATAGGTGTAGAAAATCGAGCGGTCTTCGCAGTCGCACTTGGGGTAGTAGAGTATCTCTTCGAGGAAGTAGGGTTTCTCGAAGCCGTGGAAGTCGCCGTCGGTGGCGTACTCGAATGCACTCTGAGTGAACTGGAGGAGTTTGTCGACGGCCTCGCGGCGCGGCAGTCCCTCGAGCTGGGATTTCAGCTGAGCAACGAGGTCGGCGCGGAGGTCGGCGTTGACAGTTGACTCTGCGAAGTCGGTCATATCCATCTGGGGATAGCGGTAGAGGAAGGGGAAGATGTTCTCATTGACCTCGCCTTTAAGCTCTATGCCGTTGTAGGAGAGGGCAAATGGTTTCATCTTCACGGGTATGTTCAGACCAGATAGATGCAGGTCGACGGGTGCGCCGAGGTCAGCGTCGGAAGGGAGCTGACATGTGGCTATGCGACAAGCCGGATCGAGAGTCATGCCTTCGGGCTGGAACACATAATATTTATGGTTGTCGAGCTTCAGGAAGGGGCGGGCATATACGTGCTGGCGGAACGGCACCAGAAGGAGTGGAATGGTGTTGTCGCCGACAGCGATGCGGACGTCGTAGCCCATGTTGGCAAGGAGATAGTGCTGTAGGGCGACGCGCGCAGTAGGATCGGCCTTTGAATAGCGGCTGTTGACGTAGGCACGTACCATCTCGAAAGTGAGATAGTCGTTGAAGGAATGCTCTTCGGCGAGCTCTTTGAGGGCCGGGATCACACTCTTGGCGTCGGCGTCGGCAAATTCGCGCCACTGACGGGCGTAGTCTTTAGTTGATTTGAGCTGACGGTCAAGCGTTAGCGGGCTGTCGGTGACATTGAGCTCGATGCTGTAATAGGGGAAGGAGAAGCCGGGAGACTTAGCAGGAGGGAGACTAGTCGGGGCTTTAGCTTCAGGGGGACGAGTCGGACTTGTCGGACTTGTCGGACTTGGCTGGGTTGGCTGACTTGGAGGAGTCGGGGCCGGGGGCTTTCTCCAGGGTTTTGGTTTGGCCGGTTTTTCCGGGGCCGGGACGGGCTGGTCGACAGGGGTGATGTCGACCGGTTTAACCGGTGCTGTCTTGGGTTTAGGAGTCGAATAACGGTCTTCACCCTTGAATTGCTCATAGTCTCGCCAGGCAGCTTCGAGGAAGCGGTCGTAGTCGTCAAGGACCGACTTGCGGAACTTGTTGTAGTCGTCAAGCATACCTTTTCTGAATTCGGAGAATGACGCGGGCGGCTCGGCGACCGCGTCATTTCCGAAGGTCAGAAATGATAAGGTGATCAAGAGCAGAGATTTTTTCATCGGAGGGTGTTATTCAGCGAAACCTTCGCGGACAAACTCAGAAACTTTATTGGCATAGCGCTGAGCGGCTTCGCTCTCTTTAGCGGCATTTTCCATCGCGCGGATATGTGCTTTTGATGCTGCGCCTTCGCTGACGATGAAGAAAGTCTCGATCTCGTAAGTGCCGTCGGGGTTGTTGCGGATGAGTGAGAAGCTCTGGTCCATCTCGCCTTTGATTTCTTTTTCAACGAGACGTTCGTATGCGGCATAGAAGTGTTCGAACTCGGCGTCAGTGTCGATGCCGTCACCTGCGAGGTCAGAAACTACACGGCCTTTGAGAGATGAACCGGCCTGCTGTGCGTAAGTTGCGCAAGCGTTGTTTATGGCCATCTGCTGTCCGACGTTTTTAGATTTGCTCTTAGTCGAGATACCCATCACTTCGCGACCGTCTTCACCGAGTTTGTCGAGTTTCTCCCAGTGAGAGAGGAGAGCGACTTCGAGGCTTCGTGTGCTGCCGAAGAGCTGCCAACCTTCTTTTTTATAGCGTTTCATCACTTCTTTGCGTTCTTTGTTGCGAGCTTTCTGGAGCTGTTTTGAGTTGTCAGCAGCGATAGCTGCGGGCATCATCATAATGAGGGTGAGGAGGAAAACAATTACCTTTTTCATGATTTTGAAATTTAAAAAATTAATAATGAGGTTTTTTGATAAATTTAGTGAGAAATTATTGTTTTGTGATCTCGAGGTGCATCACTTTCATGGCCATTTTTGGGTCGCGTTTGCGGACTTTGGTGAGCCAATCGGTGAAGTCATCGTATGAGAGGGATCGTGGCGCAGAACCGGCGGCGCCATTGTCGAGGGCGCGACTGAACATTGTCGGCGAGAAGATTACATACATCTGGTTTCTCTCGACGTCGCCCTCGGCTGTAAGTATCATTTCGTCGGGTTCACCGAAAGCGCGGTCGGCTTTTTCGAGGTCGAAGAATACGTAGTCTTTATCGCGAGAAGTGCGAATTATGCCGTCGGAATTATTGGAGTACGGGAGCAGCGAGTAAACGTTGCGAGCATCGTCGACAAGATATACGGCAAGATATCCGGCTACGGGTGCTCGGAAGAATAGCTTCATGTCGTCGCCGTTTCGGAAACGAGTGTCGGCAAAGCGTTTTTCGTTGCCGTTGCGCAGTACTGCGGCGTCAAATTCGACGGCTTCGTTGGTGAGCCGGCGTGCGGTTCCACGGATGACGCATTTTACGACATAGTTGTCGTCGGCATCATGGGAGACAGTATATCGGGGCTCTCCTTCGTCGGCAATCCATTCGCCATTGACCTCGGTTCGGTTCAGCATCGAAAAGTAGTTGCTTTCGGTGTTGCCGGAGATCATGTCGCGCTGGTAAACGTCCTGAGATACAGTCGTTCCGAACTCCTTTGCCAGAGCAGCTATGCGGGCCTGCTCGAGGGCGAAACGCTTACAGTCGTTGAGCGAATGAGAGCTTTCGCCGTAGAAGGTGCTTTCGCCCTGAACGGTCTTGATGTCAGAGGCTCCGATTGAGAAAGCAATAGCGCAAGCCGCAAAACATGTCATCAGTCTGCAAAGCATGATCAGCGAAGTTTATGAGACAGCCAGAGCGACGACATGTTGCCCGAGAGGGAAACCTGAGGGTTCTGAGGCTTTTTGTTGATGTTGTTTGACTGTTCCTTGACATTCTGAGTCACGAAGTCGCTCAGTTCCTTGAGAGTGACACTGCCTTTTGTCTCCTGGAGTTTTTTGAGGAGATAATAGGTGAAAAGGCCGTGGTTTTTCTCGCGGTAAGGCATAGCAGTTTCCTGGCCGGACGCCGCCGAGAGGACGAACATGTTGCCCTGAGGAGCCGCAGCCTTAGGCTTTATGGCAATGCCACGAGCAGCCACAAGCATTCCGTCGCCACGCTGTGCGCCGCTGAAGCAAGCGTCGAGGAAGACAGATGTAGTGCGGGCGTTCATTTCCTGGAGCTCCTTATAGAACCGACTTAGCGCGAAGCAAGTCTCGGAAATTGTCGCATTCCCGTCGACGGGAATAAGGAACGCGTCTTTAGTAGCCTCGTCGGGCATGCCATGTCCGGCGTAATAGACAATCAGGTCGACATCTCCGTTGAGAGCGCTGACCGTGTTTTTAGCGTCAGCGAGCGCCTCGAGGAAAGTAGCGAGAGAAGCGTCTTTGTAGAGTTTTACGCGCTGAGCGGGAATGCCGAGCGTTTTTGTGCAGTATTCGGCAAAAATTTCGCCATCGTGAGATGCAGAAGCGACTTCGGCGACGTTGCGGTAGTTCTCGTTGGCAATAATCAGAGCCACAGCGTTTTCGTTAGGCTTGCGCACGACGGGGATGTTCTTGTCGACGTCAGACAGAAGGGTGATCTTCTTAGAAGATGAAGCCTGAATGTTGTCGGCCGTGAGGTTTGTTCCTTTTGTGTTGTCGATTATCGCGTTGAAGTCGACCGTCACGTCGGTGTAGGCATAAGTGGCCGCATCGTCGGCGTCGTATGTGTAGCTCTTGCCGGTGTTTGTGACGAAAGTTATTGAAGCCAGCTGAGTCTTGTCGTTTTTGATGTAGAACTTAGGCGCGCGCAGGGATATACTGTTCCAAGAAGAGTTGAAAAGCTCGGCTTCGTTGCCTTTCATCGGGACGTGGAGAGCGATATCGCCATAATCGGAAGTAATGAGGTAGGTCTCATTGTCGGGATCGTATTTGGCGAGTTTCAAGTCGTTGATACGCAGGTTGCGGCCGTACTTTTTGATATACTCCTGCTCAGCTTCCATACAAAGTCTCTGGTATTCGGCCTGAGCATTAACGTCGTTGACACGAGCGGTGTATGCGTCGATTTTCTCGAAAGTTCCGCGCTGAGCCCATTTAGCGAGGCCGTCGGTGACATAAGTGCGGCCGAATTCGCTGTAGGGAGGAACTTCGCCGAGGGCAACCGAGTTGCCGCCGGTGCTTGCAAAGTTAGCAGAGTTGTCTTCCTTGAAAGCAACCATAGATGGCATGACGGATTTTTCGGGTTCGTATCCGAGGGCGCGAATACGGTTGTTTATCTCGTCGAACTTTTCGGTTCGTCCGGTGCAGCCATAAGTCACTGCAAGGGCTTTCATATATTTCACAGAAAGAGGATCGTTGGCAAGAATTTCCTCAAATTTCGCTGCAGCCTCGTCGAAATAAGCGTTGCTCTGTCGTTTACTTCGCTTAGCGGCCTTTTCTTCTTCCTGCATAATGGCGTCGTTGTAATAGTAAACGCCGAGGTTGAAGAAATTGAGGGCCATATGCTTTACAATCGACATATTGTTGGGCTTCATTTCGTTGAGACGGCTGTAGACCTCCAGCGCACTTTTAAAGTCCTGATTGTCTTCGAAGAGCTGCCCCTGAATGTTCAGCAACTGTTCGTCGTCGGGCTTAAGGAGAATAGCTTTGTCGAGAAAATGCTGAATCATCTCACCGTGGCCGCCTTCGATGCAGCACTGGAGTCCGAGAGTAATCATGTTATAGTTGGCAGGATATAGGATCATGCCTTCGGCCATTGATTTCATGCCATGTTCGTACTGTTTGGCAAAAATACAGGCCTGGCCGAGATACATATAAATGTTTTCTCTCTGGTTTTCAGAACCGGTCGACAGGAATGTGTCGAAATATCGAATAGCCCGGTTGAAATCCTTGCTGTTGTAAGCTCCAGATGCGGCATTGTAAGCGATGGTTGGCAACGATCGCATGTCGCGGAAGAAGTTCTCGCCCTGCATGCAATCGAGATCCATGACGTCGAGATATGCCTGAGCATATTTTGTCAGTTCGCGAGAGTTGCCAGCGGCGGAGTAGAAATAAGCACCGTCGAGAAGATCCTTGTAAATGTCAATAAGGACAGCTTTGCTCGCAGGCATTCGCGGATTGTCGGGTATCGAGTCGATGACCTTCAGGTTAGCCTGATAGCAGTCGTAGACAATGGGGTAGTAATCTTTCTCATCGAAACCGTCGAAACGCATGGTGCGCAGACGCTTGTAGGTTTCTTCGGCGGGCACGACAAAGCTTTCGATTCGCTGAGCCTCACGCAGAGAGTCGAGATTGATGCTGTCGCCGATCGCTTCGATGTCGTTGCCTTCGGCAGGCAATTCAAGCGGCATCATAGCGGCCGGCATAGCAGGCGCGTCTGTTTCGGAGTCGCCCCCGGTGGCTGCGATGCAGACACCGGCGAGCGAAGCGATAAATAAAATAATAAGTGATAATCTAAACATTGTTTTAAAGTGAAACTTATAGGATTAGTAAACGTCGACAAGAGTAAACTCAGTCGTAATACGGCGGAATTCGGCGCCCTTGCCTTCAGCGACGCTGATATGATACTGATAGTCTGTGTTCATGTCCTTGAGGTTAGCGACGTTTTTGGTGAGGAAGTCGCAGACGCCGTAAGCACGGAGGAAGGCAAGCTGTTCGTTCTGCTTGATGAGATCCTTTGTGTTGACGGAAATACCGGTCATCTGACCGTCCTTATAGACGATCTCGTTGTCGAAGTCGCCGTAAACTCCGTCATAAGGAATTCCGTGAACGATAGGAGTTCCGTCGGCAGTACCCGAAATTTTGATGTTGATCTTCTTACCTTCCTTAATGTACTGAGCGAAGTCACCTTCGAATGCGTCTTTTACGATCTTGAGCATAGCTTTGGCAGCTCCTGATTCGTCGATATGGTATTTGCCGGGGCCGAAGTCTTCGTGAACAGAGAAACCGGGCTCGACTTCATATGTGAAGCTGATGATGTAGTTGAGAATCTTTTTGCCGTTTGCGTCGAAGGATGGTTCGTAGCGCGACTCGACGGAAATGTTGGTGTGGTCGGTAATGACGTTCTGAGATTTAGCTTCTTCGACAACCTGTCGGCTGAGTTCCTGAAGTTTCATCTCTTCCATCTGTTGCTGCTGCAGCATTTCGATAGAAACGACATTGTCCTCGTCGTTCAGGAAGCTCAGCGGCTTGCGGTCGATGTTGTCATAGATGTATGATTTGCCTGTGCCTTTGTGTCGTATCTTTGCGTAGATGAGCTCGAAGTTGTCGTCGGGCATGATGCCGTATTTAGCATCGGTGAATTCGAGATCGTCGGCAGAATTGAAGTCAACGACTTCGGATTCGGGGACGGGGAGGAAGATCGAAGGCATGTTGTCGAAGTCGACTTCGAGCATCTGGTTGGCGCGGTCATATTTACCGAGTGAGACTTCCGACATTGAAAGAAGGTTGTCGGCAAACTGAGTTGAGATCTCGCCTTCGAACAGACGCTGCTGGCGTGCGCGGCTTTCGTCGTTGACACGGGCCCGGTACTGTTCCATAGTTTCACCGGGAGCCATCTTCAACCATTCGTTCATTCGTCCGGCAACTTCGTCGGCAATGAGTTTTCCGTAGAACGGAGCCATCGAAGTGATGCGCTTAACGGCCAGAGCGTTTGTGGTGTTGTTGGCGAGGAGAGTGTTGCGGTTGCTGTCGGGGATGAACACGAGTTCGGACATATTTCCGCCGGGAACGTCGATGATCTCCCGGTCGTTGTTGCGCAGGATGTTGACAATCTCTATGCGGTCGGGGGCAACGGCAACGGCAACGTATTTGCCGTCGAAGTTGAAGTCGAAGTCAAGACCCTGACCGAGA
The DNA here is from genome assembly GCA_947573135.1 of uncultured Bacteroidales bacterium. Lineage (GTDB taxonomy): Bacteria > Bacteroidota > Bacteroidia > Bacteroidales > Muribaculaceae > CAG-873. Next base: position 173,084 of record CANPDU010000001.1, read on the forward strand.
TCTTCGATAGAGTGTTTGAGGCCATAGCTGCGAGTATCATATATATTAAGGAGGCCGTCGTCGGTCAGAATGCCGAATTCGGAGTTGTCTTCAGAGAAAGCCATAGCGTTGACGGTTTCTTCGAAAGACCATGATTTACGGGGTTTGCGTTCTTCGAAGTTGTAGACGGTCACGTTATGGTCATTGGCGCAGGCGAGATAGTAGTTGTCGGAGCTCATTATCATCTCTGTCGGGATGAAATCGAGCGGGAGAGTCTGGAGCAGCTTGTGAGTCTTAGCGTCGATGATGTGCAGCCCCTGATCTGTAGCGAGCAGTATCTGACGGGCGTCGGGCGTGTAAGCGACAGCAGATGGGTTGCCGTATTTCTTGGAAGCGAATTTTTCAAGCCGCACGTCAACGATTGCGGTAGAGTAGAGCGCAGCTTCGGCGCTTTTGGGGTCTTGTGCGATAACAATGAAGTCGATGCCGGCGGGATTGACGGCGAGCTTGCGCAGAGGTTTGTTAACTTCGCAGAATGATGTGCCGAGGAGGTCAACCACATTTTTGCCCTGAAGCATGTAGAGAGAAGTGAAATAAGGCTTGATCTCAGTGGGCGTGACTTTACGTTTGAAAAGGTAGTCGTTTTTCTGTGCGACAGAAGCCGGAGCAAAAGCGACCGACGCGAGGACGACAGCTGCGGCAGCTTTTTTCAGACCGTTGAAAGAAATGTTAAGGTTCATAAAGATTGAGTTATTGTGTTATAAATATATTAAGCGTTGTATTGTCAGAGCCTCAGCAGATAGACCGGGAGGTTGGTGTCGGGCTTTTCGTCTGACGGGGCTGCGATGAGTTGATTGATCTGCTCGATCAGTTCGTCAATGTCGAATCGGCAGTTTGTCATGATCATTATATGGCTTTCATCGGGCTTGAGTCCGGAGAAGTGTTCGCGTGCGATTGCCTGCCCCGGGAGTACGACGTAGCATCCCATGGGCTGTCCGAGTTCCGATATGTCGACGTTTCCGAGATCAGTCTCTTTGATTTTTATGACGTTGAGATAGACAGGGAAGGGGCGGTCGTTGACAAGGCGGAACTGTTTGCCGGAATCGCCGAGTCGTCCGTGGAAAATCGGAGCCGGAAAATCGATTGTGTCGGAAGCATCGGGGGAAATGATGGTTTTTGCGACATGAAGGGCGAGTGCGCGGGGTTCGACGACGAGGCTTTCTGCGCCGGGATCGTAGACCTGCATAGACCGTTTTACGAGACCTTCGGTGTAGAGGCGTGTGTCTGTTTCGCCGCCTGAGTTGCTGAAGCGCATGCGGTCGTTGATGGCCCCGGTCGTTTTGGATGCCTGGCGTCGAGCATAATGCCCATTACGGATTTTTTGCCGTCGCTGACTGAAGCGAATATTTCTTTTGTCTTTTCGTTATAGATTTCGACTTTTGCGCCGGGCGCTATTTCAATTTCGTCGGTAGGCATAACTTTCATGCCTTTTTCGGGCTTGATCTGCCGTCCGCCCTGGATCAAGACGACATGGCCGGTGAAGTCATAGATGGAGTAATTGGCTTTCACCGATATCGCAAGGGCGAGAATTGCTAATATCACAGCAATGCGTTTCATGAGATCTGTCAGATGGTTTAATTGTTGTTTGTGCGTGTTATCAGTTTATAGGGAATTCGTAGTCGGGATGCTATCCATGAGCCGATTGCGGCGAGTCCGTTCCAGATGTCGCAGGCGAACACTCCGAATGCGAGCATCAGCAGGGAGTAGGAGAAATCAATCACCAGATTGTGGCTGACGAAACACCAGTAGCCGATCTGAACGGCTATCCACAGGAAGGAGAGCTGCATTATGCGTATAAGCAGTCCTTTGATGCCGCTCGAAAGGCTGACGTGAGTGATTACGATTATAAAGCACAGCACACAACCGATCAGCATGTTGGCTGCCTTTGGCAGCGATGTCATGTAGGCGCCGTCGAGTATTGTCGCGAGGGCATGGGCGTGGATCATCACGCCGGGCATAGATGATCTGACGGGGGTCGGATGGAGGTCGCCGCGCTCGTTCATGGCACCGACCAGGACAACGCGTCCGGTCAGTTCGTCTGACCGGTCGATGAGATCTGCGGGCTCAATTATGCGGAAACGCCTCGAGTGGTATGTGATCATTTCGAGGCTTTTGCCGCGTTTGTTGAGTCTGTCGACGGCTTCAGGTGACACTTTGCCGGCGAGAGCGACGGCAAATGACTGTATGTCGCCGGCTTCGGCGGTATGGAATACGGTCTGCATTTCGCGGATCATGCCTTTTTCGTATTTCGACGGCAGATCGGCGCCTGCAAATGTCGAAGTCGAGTCGGTGTGTGCGGCATAGAAGTATGACGCGCTTCTGACAGCGAATGAGTCGGGACGGTTGTCGAGACACTTCATGCCGAGTGGCTGTACGAGGGCGTGACAGTGCTTTATTGCGTCGAGCAGCACTTCGTCGCCGTCGCGCGGGTCGTCGAACATTGCGTCGAGCCCTATAGCGGCAGCTCCGCTGAGAGATGCGACAGTCAGAATGTCGGCGATCTCAGCACGGTCGCTGTTGTCGATGTTGACGATGACGATATTGTCGTCGAGCCTGCTCACGGCTCGAGAGTCGGCAACAAGATTGTAAAAATCGGGTATTGTGAAGTCGTTTCGTTCGGGAGTTGCAAACATAGCCGAGGTAGATGATGAAAAAGGCTGCATCAGAATCAGCGACAGTCCGAAAGCGAGCAACGTTATGCCTACGCCTTTTGTGAGGCGCATCGTCAGGAGTTTTTTGCGGCTGCCGGGTGCATTCATGATTATGGCTGTGTGTGCGTAGTCGCTTATATTTGCGACACAAAGGTAATGATTTTCTTTAAATTATAAAAATAAATTATTAATGAGAATCGGAGCGGTGATAGTGTCGGGAACGTACAAACCAGCGCCGGCAGGTCAATCTGAGGCCGGTCAGCAACGGCAAAAAAGTTTTTCCGCGTCAAAAAGTTGTCAGTTATCAAGATATTGTATAACTTTGCGGAGTTTTTCAAAGAAACGGACCAATGGGAAAGTTCACTGCATATAAATTGCCGCTGAAGAGCCTTGCCAAGGGCAGTCATGAATTTGACTATGACCTGGGTAAGCAGTTTTTTGCCGACATGGAGAGCCAGGATATCCGCGACGCGGATGTAAAGGTGAGGCTGACAGTCGGTTATAACGGTGATGTCTACGATCTCACATTCGTGTTTACGGGTGAGGTCACTGTGCTGTGCGACCGGTGTCTCGATGATCTTCATCTGCCAATCGACACGACCTATCATATCATGGTCAAGTATGGCGAGGATTTCAACGACGACTCAGACGATCTGCTCGAGATACCCGAGAGCGACAACTATCTTAATGTGGCTTACATGATGTATGACACAGTCACTCTGGCTATTCCGATCAAGCATGTTCATCCGTTGGGCAAATGTAACCGGGCGATGAGCGCGATACTGAAGAAGCATCGCGCGCGGGCCACAGGCGAAGATGCCGATCTTGAAAACGATCTGATCGACGAAATGGACCAGATGGACGGCGGAGACGACGGAGTGTCGCAGCCGACCGATCCTCGCTGGGACGCCCTTAAGGGGCTTTCGTCGGAAGATAACGACGATTGACAGGCAGTAATGACTCCTCCCGGGCGACCGTCCGCACCGTCAGAGGTCACGCTTATAAGAAACAATAAAAATAGAAAACTAAAATAACAATGGCACATCCTAAACGCAAACAGTCAAAGACCCGTACAGCAAAACGTAGAACTCACGACAAGGCAGTAGCTCCCACGCTGGCCCTCTGCCCTAACTGCGGCGCATGGCATATCTATCACACAGTGTGCGGCGAATGCGGTTACTACCGCGGACATATCGCAATCCAAAAGGACGCTGCTGTCTAACGCACTGCCTTTAAGGAGTTGATGCCGGTCGTAAGGCTAATGGCACAGCCAAGCAAACGCTTCTCTTAACCGCGCAGACTCCGCTTGTCGCAGACAAAGCGGAGCCACGGTCGAGAGAGCATTTTTCGTATCATTAAACAGACAAGCACATAATAATTTATGCTTAATGCACGCATTTCGGGAATAGCATCTTATCTACCCGACGACATACTCGACAACGAGATGCTTTCGAAGATGGTCGACACAAACGACGAATGGATCATGTCGCGTGTCGGCATCAAGCAGCGCCATATACTCAACATGGACGGCGAAGGATCGTCGTATATGGGCATCAAGGCCGTCGAACGCCTTCTGGCGTCGACAGGCGACAAACCTGAAGATATCGAACTTATTATCTGCGCGACATCCAATCCGGATTACCGTTTCCCGTCGACGGCCTCGGTGATCGCCTACGGAAGCAAGCTCGTCAATGCCTACGGCTATGACATTCAGGCTGCCTGCGCCGGATTTATCGTGGCAATGCAGGACGCGACGGCTTATATACGTTCGGGCATGTACAAGAAGATTTTGGTTGTCACCACTGAAAAAATGTCGTCGATGGTCAATTATAACGACCGTGCCACCTGTCCGCTTTTCGGGGACGGTGCCGCCGCCGTGCTTGTCGAGCCCACGACCGAAGAAGGCGTAGGCGTGATCGATGCAGTGCTTCATGTCGACGGCGTCGGCCGTGACCATCTGCTGATGAAAGCCGGCGGATCTGTCAAGCCGACGACTCACGAGACAGTCGACGCGGGCGAGAATTTCCTCTATCAGGAAGGCCGTCAGGTCTACAAACACGCCGTGACCGACATGCTCACTTCGACTCTCGAAGTGATGAAGCGCAATAACCTGACAGTCGATGACATCAGCTACCTGATCCCTCATCAGGCCAATCTCCGCATAATCGAGGCCGTGGCCGACCGCGCGGGTGTGCCTGCCGACAAGGTGCTTGTCAACATCGAGCATACCGGCAATACTTCGGCCGCTTCGATACCCATCTGTCTCGACGAGTACCGCAACAAGCTGAAGAAAGGCGACAAACTTGTGCTCACGGCATTCGGCGCCGGTTTCACCTGGGGCGCGATGTATCTCGTCTGGGGTCTTTAAACCGGTTCCGCGCTATAAAATTTACAGGAATAGCATCTTTTGAGGTGCTATTTTTGTTTATATGTAGATAACAAAAACAATTACAGATATGACTAACGGACATAAATCGGGTTTTGTAAATATAGTAGGCAACCCCAACGTCGGCAAATCGACTCTGATGAACGATCTTGTCGGCGAGCGCATCAGCATAATCACATCCAAGGCTCAGACCACGCGCCACCGCATCATGGGCATCGTCAACACGCCCGAATATCAGATCGTGTTCTCCGACACGCCCGGTGTGCTGCAGCCCAAGTACAAGCTGCAGGAGAGTATGCTCGGCTTCAGCGAAGGCGCTCTGACCGACGCCGACATACTGCTTTATGTCACTGATGTCGTCGAGGATCCGACAAAAAATGCCGAATTTCTTGCGCGTGTCGCCAAAGAGACTATCCCCGTACTGCTGGTGATCAACAAGATCGACCTGCTCAAGGGCAATGACGAGCTCGAAAAGATCGTCGCCCGCTGGAAAGAGCTTCTGCCCAATGCCGAGGTGTTTCCGACGTCGGCGCTCGAGCATTTCAATGTCGACGGTCTGATGCGCCGCATCGTCGAGCTGCTGCCCGAAGCCGAGCCTTACTTCGGCAAGGACGCCCTGACCGACAAGCCGGCGCGGTTCTTCGTCACCGAGATCATCCGCGAGAAGATATTGCTCAACTATGACAAGGAGGTGCCTTACAGCACCGAGGTCGTCGTCGAGAAATTTGAAGAAAAAGAGAAGTCGATCCATATTATGGCCGTCATCTATGTCGAGCGCGACAGTCAGAAGGGTATTCTGATCGGCCGCGGGGGCGCGCGACTCAAGAAGGTCGGCACAGAGGCCCGCAAGGATATCGAGACCTTCTTCGGCAAGAGTGTCTATCTCGAGCTCTTTGTCAAAGTCGAGCCTGACTGGCGCAATCGCGAGAACAAACTGCGTGCGTTTGGCTATATCGAATAATTAAGTTAAATTTGCAAATAAATTTGTGAATAAAATATGAGCCAGCTCGTAGCAATTGTAGGCCGTCCGAATGTCGGCAAATCAACCCTTTTCAACCGTCTGACGCGTTCGCGTACCGCGATTGTCGATCCGACGGCCGGCACGACGCGCGACCGCCAGTACGGCAAGGTCGACTGGAACGGCCGCGACTTCTCGATCGTCGACACCGGCGGCTGGGTCGTGAACTCCGAGGATGTTTTCGAAGGTGAGATCAACAAGCAGGTCGAGCTTGCCATCGAGCAGGCTGATGTGATCCTCTTTGTGGTCGACGCCATGAACGGCGTTACGGACCTTGACGATCATGTTGCACGCATATTGCGCCGCTCGCGCAAACCTGTCATACTTGTCGCCAACAAGGTCGATTCGAATGACTGGCTATATAATGTGCCCGAATTTTATGCGCTCGGACTTGGCGAGCCGTATCCGGTGTCGGCTGTCAGCGGCTACGGCACGGGCGATCTGCTCGATGAGGTCGTGAAAGATCTCCCTGAGTCTGACGGATATGAAGAGGCGCTCGAGGAGATACCTAAATTCGCGATTGTAGGTCGTCCTAACGCCGGCAAATCATCGCTGATCAACGCCTTTATCGGCGAAGACCGCCATATCGTCACCGATATCGCGGGTACGACACGCGACTCGATCTATACGCGTTACGATAAGTTCGGTTTCGATTTCTATCTTGTCGACACCGCCGGCATACGCAAGAAGAACAAGGTCAGCGAAGACATCGAATATTATTCGGTGATCCGCTCTATCCGCGCCATCGAGGCCTCGGATGTGTGTATTCTTGTGATCGATGCCACACGCGGCATCGAAGCTCAGGATGTCAGCATTTTCTCGCTCATTCAGCGCAATAAGAAAGGACTCGTGGTCGTGGTCAACAAGTGGGACATAGCTGAAGACAAGTCGCAGGCTGCGATCAAACATTTTGAAGAGGCTATACGCGCGCGTTTTGCGCCCTTCGTCGATTTTCCGATCATATTTTCGTCGGCTCTGACAAAGCAGCGTATATATAAGGTAGTGGAGACTGCGGTTCATGTCTATGAAAACCGCAGGCGTGTCGTCCCTACCTCTCAGCTCAACACCGTTCTTCAGGAAGACATAGCTGCTTATCCGCCGCCAAGCAACAAGGGTAAGTATGTGAAGATAAAATATATCACGATGCTCAAGGGCGCTCAGGTGCCGACGTTTATCTTCTTCTGCAATCTGCCTCAGTGGGTCAAGGAACCATACCGGCGATATCTCGAGAACAAGATACGCGAGCACTGGGACTTCAACGGCACCCCCGTCAACGTCTTCATGCGGGATAAATAAGCCAGTCAATGGCGCACAATTTTCCGGTCTAATACATCGCAAAGCTATGCCTATGTAATATCGCGCAAAGGCGCAAAGAGCGCAAAGTGAAATTATTGCTATTGGAATTTTGAATCAGGAAAAGTCACAGGACACTAACAAAATGAATCTTTGTGACCTCAGCGACTTTGCGTGAAACACGCCTGCGTCTTCGCGTGTTTTTCTCCTATGCCTATGTAATATCGCGCAAAGGCGCAAAGAGGGCAAAGTGAAATTATTGCTATTGGGATTTTTAATCAGGAAAAGTCACAGGACACTAACAAAATGAATCTTTGCGACCTCTGCGACTTTGCGTGAAACAGACCTGCGTCTTCGCGTGTAACAAACCTGCGTCTTTGTGCGGTTTTTTTGTGCGAGACAGCCGTCTTTTTAAATTTTTTGCCCGGGATTGTTGCCAAAATGTAAATTTTTAGTCGCACAGGTGTTAATTACGATTGGGTAAACATTTATTAACACTTGCATATGCCGATTTCACGAAAAAATCTTTAATTTTGCCAAACGATATCAAAAAAAATCATCTAAAATCCAATCCAAATCACAATAAAACCAATCATTTTTAATTCCATGAGAATGAAACTTGCAAAAACTTTGAGGCTATTTGCTATTTTGCTCTCTGCTCTGATCGCTTTCGATTCTGTCGCTCAGTCGTCAGTATCGGGTACAGTCAGAGACGCTTATGGCGAAACAATTCCCGGTGCAAGCGTGCGCGTGAAAGGTCATGACAATTACGCCGCGGTTACCGACATCGACGGTAACTTCTTGCTGAAAGTTCCTAACTTAAATTCGACGATTGAAGTCAGCTACGTTGGCTACAAGGCTCAGGAGGTGGCGCTGAAAGGCCGCACGATGGTCGAGGTGACCCTTCTGGAAGACTCGCAGATGCTCGAAGAGGTCGTGGCTATCGGTTACGGCACCGCCAAGAAGGTGTCACTGACCGGTTCTGTGTCAGCGATCACATCCAAAGAGCTCAACTCTGCTCCGCTCACCAATCCGTCGAACTTGCTTACCGGTAAGATCGCCGGTCTTACTGCCGTTCAGTCGACAGGCCGACCGGGTTCCGACGGATCTTCGATCCATGTGCGCGGTCTTAACGACTTCGCCGGCAGCGGTCCTCTCTGCATCGTCGACGGTGTGCCCGCAAACATGGATAATGTCAACCCTAACGATATCGAAAGCGTGTCAGTCCTCAAGGACGCCGCCGCAGCTATCTACGGTGTGCAGGGTGCCAACGGCGTTATTCTCGTCACCACCAAGCGCGGTAGCGAAAGCAAGGCCAAGATCAGTTATTCAGGCGTTATGTCGCTCGTTCACAACACTGCGATGCCCGAGCTGATGAACGCCAGCGAATATATGTACTGGCATAACCGCGCCAGCGAGATGGACGGTTACACTCCGCGTTACACCGCCGACATCCAGCAGCAGGTGTTTGAGAACGCTCCCGGCACTGTCTACGGCGAAACCGACTGGCAGAAACAGCTCTGGCGCACGGCTCTCACCCAGCGTCACACTATCAGCGCCACAGGCGGTACGAAAAATGCCAAATATTTCGTCAGCCTCGGTATCCTCGACCAGGAAGGTACGATGAAGAAGACCGACTTCCGTCGCTACAATCTGCGCACAAACCTTGATGTTACCGTTGCCAAGGGTCTCACTTTCTCGGCTCAGGTTTCAGGTTACAAGGCCGAACGTTATAACGCAGGTTTCGATCTCGGCAACACTTACGCGTGGAACCCCGCTTTCGAGGCTACTCACGCTCTTCCTATCTTCAAGTCTACTTACAATGGTTTGCCTCTCGCGCAGACTTCGGGCGGCGACGGCCATTTCAACCCCGGAGCATCAATCGAGAATTCCGGATGGCAGCGTAACTACGACAATCAGGTTATGACCAACATGAAGCTCGAGTATGACTTTGCTGAACTCGTGCCTATTCTCAAAGGTCTTAAGATCAGCGTATGGGGTAACTACTACTATGGTCAGACCAAGATCCGCAACTTTATGAACTCTTACGAGCAGATGGTTGTCAACAACACCGCTCCCGGCGAACCCGTGCTTATGCGTAAGCCCGGTACTACCGAAGGCGGCAGCTTCACCAAATTCATGCAGGCAAGCGACGGATGGATCTTCCGTCCGCAGATCGACTATAGCAACACGTTCGGCAAGCACAGCGTAACGGCTCTCTATGTATATGAGGCGCAGAAAAACAGCAGCGACTCGATGCAGGCTACAGCCAATCAGTTTGCTGCTACCGATCCTATCGATATAAGCCTCGGCGTCTATTTCCCCAATAGCCTTGTAGGTGGCCATAGTTATACTTCAATTGTTTCTCACATCGGACGTCTCAGCTATGATTTTGATCAGAAATATCTCGTCGATTTCTCATTCCGTTACGACGGTTCCTACAAGTTCGCTCCCGAAAACCGCTGGGGTTTCTTCCCCTCGGTGTCTGCAGGTTGGATACTCAGCTCTGAGTCTTTCATCAAAGACAATCTGCCCTGGCTCGACTTCCTGAAACTCCGCGCAAGCTGGGGTAAGTCAGGTAAGGACAATATCACTCCCTATCTTTTCAATGCCACTTTCCACACCGCCCCCAACAGCATCGTTTTCGGCGATACTGTCTACAAAAACTATTACACCAACACTTATCTGCAGCGTAATCTCAAGTGGAGCGTTACCGAGACTTATAACGTCGGTCTTGACTTCGACATCCTTGACCGTAAGTTCGGTGCCGAAATCGACGTCTTCTATCAGTACACCAGCAACCTCCTCGAAGGCGTTGCCGGTGACTATGCTCCCTCGCTCGGCGGTACCCATCCCAAGCAGGCCAACACTGGCGCAATGGACAACCGAGGCTTCGACTTCACCCTCAAACATCAGCTCTCTGTCGGACGTGATTTCAGCTATCGTCTGCGCGGAACGTTCGGATTTGCACGCAACAAAGTACTGAACCGCATCCTGACTCCGAGCTATCCGACTTCACTCCAGCCCCGCATCGGCGAGTCGCTCGGTGTGCGCTACGGTCTTAAGTCTGCCGGTCTCTATCAGACTCAGGAGCAGCTTGACAACGCACCCCGTCTCGACGGCACATCATGGCACGCAAGCTCTCAGGGTCCGCGTCTCGGTGATATCCGCTATGTCGATATCAACGGCGACGGCCGCATCAACTTCGTCGACAACAACAACGAAGTGCTCGATATGGTCCGCATCGGTTACGGCACGCTCCCCGAGATCACATTCTCGCTTAACGCCGACTTCAACTACAAGGACTTCTACCTCAACATGCTCTGGCAGGGCGTTACCCACTGCGACTATATGCTCGGCGGTAATGACCAGTATCAGTGGGTTGTCGGCACAATGCTCAATACCGCATTCGACCAGAACGGCAACGGTGTGAAATATATCGCCGAAAACAGCTGGACTCCCGAACATACAGATGCAAAATATCCGCGTCTGACAACATCTTCCGGCGGTAACAACATTCTTATCTCCGACTTCTGGATGGTCAACGGCGAGTATCTCCGTCTCAAGAACCTCACTTTCGGTTACAATGTGCCCTCGAAGGTTCTCAGCCGTACTCCTTTCACCGGTGTCAATGTTTACGTTTCAGGTACAAACGTTCTGACATTCAGCCACTGCAAGTATGTCGATCCCGAAACTCCGTCTGCTACATTCAACCTTTACCCGCAGCAGGCAACATGGAGTCTTGGTCTTAACGTATCATTCTAACAAAAGAATTTTATCAACATGAACAAGATATATAAAAATATAGCTTTTGCGGCAGCGCTTCTTGTGTCGGCAAGTTCTTGCAATGATGTGCTCGACCTCAACGACACTTCTACTTTCGGAGACATTTCTGTCTGGAGCAGCGAGGCAAATGCCGACGCCTATGTGACCGCAGCCTACAAGACTTTCAGCGATCAGTCAAATGTTTTTGTCAAGAGCAGATTTTATGACAGCTACAGTGATCTGATAAAGTCAAATATGTGGTGGGTCGAGCCGTTCAATCAGGCACTCCTCGATCAGTCGGCGTTCAGTAGCGGCAATGCAGGTCTTTTTGACTGCTGGAGCGCGGCATACGGCCGCATCAAGCGTACCAACAGCATGCTCAATGACCTCGAGCGTTACGGTCAGAAATGGGGCGAAGAGTGGTATAATATCCGCCGCGCCGAAGGCCGTTTCTGTAACGCAATCAACTACTTCTTCCTCGCCCGCGTCTACGGAGGCGTTGTGCTCCGCACCGACCACTCCGGCGGCGGCGGCTGGCTCGATGACGGAGCTTACGAGCAGGATAAGCATCGTGCCCGCATCAGCGAAGCTGATACTTATAAGTATATTCTCGACGAACTTCAGTGGTGTGCCGAAAATCTTCCCGAATCATGGCCTGATGCATGGGAAGGCCGTGCTACAAAAGGCACCGCTTACGCGTTTATATCGCGTATCGCTCTCTATGCGCAGGAATGGGAAACTGCCGCCAAAGCCGCCGAGGAATGTGCAAAATATTATGATCTTGTGCCCGACTATGCCAAGCTATTTGACGTAGGTTCCGGTCAGGACAACAGCAAGGAGATCATCTTCAGCATCAAGGGCGCTAAAGGCGTGATCAGGAATGGCTTTGACGGTGAAAACCGTCCCTACGGTGACCGCTCCGTTTATAACACCCAGACTCAGGGTTACAACAACCCGACCGCTGAACTTGTCGACATGTATGAGTTTAAGGACGGAACTGCTTTTGACTGGAACACTTATAGCGCAACTCACGCTGACCCGTACACTGACCGCGAACCGCGTTTCCACGCAACTGTTATGTACAATGGCGCGCCGTGGGAAGGCCGTAAAATCCAGACTTATGTCGGCGGCACTGACGAGTATCGCGACTTCAGCATTGAAAATGCAGCCGACGGCCATACTGTGACAGGTTATTATCTCCGCAAATATCTGCAGGAAGGCAACACATCGTTCCCGACTGACGGCAGCTACAACACCGATATCGTGATCCGTTACGGTGAAGTGCTCCTTAACAAGGCTGAGGCTCTCGCCCAGAGCGGCAACATCCCTGACGCGCTTACCGCCCTCAATAAGGTTCGCGGCCGCGTGGGTCTTCCAGCTAAGACTATGGCTGATGCTTCGACACTCGACAGATTTATGGAACTTCTCCGCCACGAGCGCTGCGTAGAGCTCGCGGGTGAAGGTCTCCGCATCTGGGATCTCCGCCGCTGGCGTCTCGCCGAGAACGTGATCAACGGCAAGAATGCCCACGGTCACAAGATCACACGTCAGTCAGACGGCACTTATAAGTATGAAGTAGTAGATGTCGATGCCGGCCGCAAACGCATCTTCCTGCCTCACTACTATTATCTGTCACTGCCTACGGGTGAACTGTCGCAGAACAATCTCTGCGAAAACAATCCGGTTTGGTAACCAATCTTATTTTCAGTATTAACATTGACAATGACAATGAAAAAGATAATTAAAAGCACTTTGATCGCTCTTTTCGCCTGCGTGATGGCGAGTGCATTCTCAGGTTGCAAGGAAGCCGATCCGGAATTTGTGCACACTGATAATCTCATCAATCAGCTGTTCCTGAGCACCACGCTTCAGGGCACACAGCATGCATTTACCATCGACGAATATGATGCCGACGGCAACAAAGTGGAAGGCAGCGTGACCGCAGAAATGGTCGATGGCGGATACGGCATCGCTCACATCGAGTTTCCCCTTGCTCAGTTCGACGAAATTGACCTTACAAAAGTCTTTCTGGTCGCTCATGTAAGCTATGACGTGATCATCACTCCCGGTCTTCAGGGTGTGCATGACATCACCGGCGACGGCATCGTCATCGACGTCAGAGGCGGCAACGGCAAGGTGCGTAAATATCGTATCTACGGTACTTTTGAATAACTGATAAGCCTTTAACGGTATGAAATTTACCAATTTGATCATATCAGCGGCGATTTGCCTGGGCGGCGCGTGCGGACTGGTTTCGTGCAGCGATTTTGACTACGACGAGCAGCTCGAACGCACTGACATAAGCGAATTTTCGGTAAAGAGCGTCGGCGGCACTGTCTACAAGTCGACGATCGATGGCGATGTGATCACAATCAAGGTCAATCCCATGGCCGACGTAGAGACTGAGCTGAAGGGTGCTATGCCATACTTCTATCTGCCGATGGGCGCTACTTGTGCGCCATCGCCGGTCGACCCTCAGGACTTCACTAAGGATGTCACTTATACCGTCACTTCAGGCAACGGAAAGAATCAACGTGTCTACACCGTCAAGTGGGGACCGAGTGATCCGTTGCCCGACGGGGCCGGTTTCTCGATGGCCCGTCAGTTGTGCGAAGCGTTCTTCCCCGATCTCGGCTATCCGGGTGAGAAAGACAACTTCAACTTTGCTGACTCGCGTCTCTATGGCGACCTGAACGGTTATGTGGCCTTTTGCGGTAACGATCATATCGTACTCATGGCCCGTCAGTATTCAGATCCCGCATTCTCTGATCCGGCTCTGAACGTCCAGAATGTTGATCTTGCTTTTAAGGTGTTCGACGCTGACGATCTCAGTCAGGCCGGCAACCTTAACACAGGTTCGCTCGACATCCGGCAGATCAAGGCTATTACCTCCGACTGGCAGGGAACGACCGTCGCTGTCGTCAAAAACGGCAACAAGGGTGAGTTCTACTACTGGGAGCGCTATACCGACGCTCCGACGCTCCTTGCCTCGACCGACGAAGATGTGGCTCCGGCGACCGATGGATCCAACTATATTCAGGTGGCCGGCGACATCACAGGCATTGCCAATATTACAGTCAATGCTCCGCGTGACATCGACGGGTCACAGTATATGATCCACGTTGAAAACGGTGTGATAACTGACACCCAGCTTATTAAGACCGGTTATCGCAGCGACGACGGAAATGGTTTCCAGATGATATCGCCGCTTAAACCCGATCTCAGATGCAGTTATCTCATCGGTGACACCGAAGGCAACGCTGCAAGCTCTATCAGAGTCTATGCCAACACTAACCGAGGCAACACTAAAGTCACTATGCCCGCAGTTCTTCAGAACATGTGGGAGGCTTGGTGGGTCGGTACAGGCGTGGCTCTTGCGCGCGGAGGCGCCCGTCGTCCATATGTATCGTCGATGTATATCAACGGCAAATACTATGGAGCTGTCATGCTCGGAACCGGTTGGTGGTGGCACAATGATATCGCCGATATCGATGACCTCACCACTCGCGTCGAGGGAACGGCTCAGTCATATGTCGTCAACTGCACGTGGAGCTTCGGCGGAACTTGCGACTGGTATTATGATCCGGAGACAAAGGAAGCCCGTTGGGTGACTTATACCGACCGTCATGGTATCAATACTGCAGCCATAACCTGCTACTAATGTAACTTAGCGTATGATAACGATCATGAATATCAGAAATCATATCATCGGTGCAGCAGCGATCGCAATCGCGTTATCGGCGTGCAGCGACAATGCGTTGGACCTCGAATATGGCCCCGAGCCCCCGCTTCCTGAGGGAAATAACGCTGAGGTTGTCATCAAGCCGAAGGCTATTTGGATTGATGTGCATGCCAATTTCGAACGTCTTTCAAAAAAAGTCTCGATCGACGTTGAGCTCGACAAAATCAAAAAATGCGGGTTCAATACAATTTATCTCGATGTAAAGCCGGGCAACGGATATGCGCTTTACAAGAGCGACATCCTGCCTTACTGCAACACGTTCGGCAATCTGACTGTCACACGCGACTACGACGACTATCTCGGATATTTCATCGAAAAGTGTGAGGAGTTGGATATCGATGTTATCGCTTCGGTTGGCGGTTCGGGTTTCGGATCTATATCCGGAACCGACGATAACCCCGTCCGTCAGGGCTTCGTCTACGACGATCCCGACAAATGGCGTGATATCTGTCAGATGCGCAATATTGTAGGGAATGCTGACGAACAACTTGTCAACATAATGGACGAGCCTCCGTCGCATCAGGCTTCGGCTATGCTGTCGCCGGCTGCTCCCGAAGCTCAGGATCTCCTGCTCGATATTCTGACAGAAATCGTTGAGAAATATCCTAAGATCAAGGGTATCTGTCTCGATTATACTCGATATGCTGACGGTGCGGGCGGTTACTTCGGAATGGGTCCCGTCGATATGCAGGGCTATGCCCGCTATTGGAACGAGTCTGAGCCGAAGCCTTCCGAAATCATTACTCTGAGCGGCGGCATCGGACCGAAGTACGCAAAGTGGAATGAATATAAAGCCGCAACAGTATGCGGGCTGATAACCCGTATACGCCAGCGTGTCAAAAGCATCAATCCTGACTGTGAGATACATCTCTGGGCGTCTGCTCACTGGGAGTCGCGCTACAGCACCGGACAAAACTGGGCCAGCAAGCGATATATTCCTTCAGGTGCCTATTGGACTGATACCTACAACACTACCGGCTTTGCTGACCAGCTCGATGTATTCGTCACAGGTGCTTATGCCTCGAACGTCTGGATAAAGGATGATCCTTCAACCGTCTGGAGTGTAGAGCACTTCTGCACAACCTGGAACAACTACATCATGGGTGACTGCAAGTGTTACGGCTCGATTTCGATCGCCGGCTATGATGCGATTAAGACAGCCGAAGCTACTTTCCTATGTCTTAAAAAAACAGACGGCTTTATGTCTTTCGAACTCTCTCACATGAATAATGCCAATCTTTGGGAATCGACGCGTCAGGGCATTCTCCGCTATGAGGATCCCTCTCAGGTTACTGTCGACCCCGACCCGTTATATTGATAATAACTTAACTTTTTGAATCATGAAACTCTATAATAACTTCTTTGCTACATTAGCTGTCTGCGTAGTTTCGCTCGGCATTACGGCCTGCAACGACTATGACTACGATACACAGCTCGCCCGAACTGACATTACCGGTCCGTTCACTTTGAAGAGTGCGTCAGGCAATGTGTATACTTCGTCGATCGAGGGTGATATAATCACTGTCAAGATCAATCCTTTCGCTGATGTCGAGTCGGAACTTAACGGTGCGCTGCCATCTTTCTATCTCCCGATGGGCGCAACTTGTTCGCCATCGCCGACAGAGCCTCAGAACTTCACCGAGGAAGTGAAATATACCGTCACTTCGGGCGACGGCAAGAACCAGCATGTCTACACCGTGAAATGGGGACCCAGCGATCCTCTGCCTTTCGGTCAGGGCTACGCTTTCTCACGTGTCTCCTGTGAGAAACTCTATACCGAACTCGGTTATCCCGGCACTGCCATGACCGGTGATGACGGCGGCGACGCTCCTCACGGTGACCTGCTCTTCTGGCCCGCTTTCTGCAGCGGTAAACTCGTCGGTTTCTCTCATGTTTATGCATGGGGCAATTCCAGCAAGAACTTCCCGGCTAATCCGTCTCTCGCTTTTAAGGTATTTAACGTTGAGACTCTTGAGGAAGAAAATGTCAGCGTCAATCTTGGTTCGCTTACGGCTGATAAGATTGTAAACATCACCAACGACTGGAGCGGACACATGGTCGCAGCGACCGGTGGTGTCGGCGGCGAAGAGAGTGCGGTTTACTACTGGACTTCAATCGATGCTGCTCCTGTTAAAATCGGTGATCTGCCCAAACCGGTATATTACAACACTCACACAGTCGATGGTTCAATGTTTATTCAGGTTGCCGGCGACGTGACAGACCATGCGGTGATTTCATATATGGGCGACAGATGTGACACCGGCGAGCATATCGCAGTCAATGTGGTCAACGGTCAGGTTCAGGATCACAAAGTTATATCGTCAGGTTATAAATCCAATGACAAATCGTGGAACCAGATGATCTCTTTCTTCGGCACAGACAATAACTCCAATTATCTCGTCGGTGATACCGAGGGTGAGGGCAACGGTTCTGTAAGAGTCTATTATAACACATCTTCAGGCATGACTACCAACACCATGCCGGCATATCTCAACGGCAAACCGTTCTCCGACGGTGTGGCCTGGTGGAGCGCCACAGGCAAATCGGGCGGCCGCGGCGGTTGCCGCCGTCCGTTCGTGATGGCCATGAACATCAACGGCAAAGACTACAGCCTCGTGCTGACCGGTTATGACTGGTCTTACAGATCGCAGATGATGACCGGCGATTTCTCACAGTACATGGATGATGCGCTCTGCTACGATATGCGTAAGTATTCAATGGCCAAAATCGGTGCTGCCGGTCTTAACGGCATCTTGAGTTTCGGCTCGGCAGGTTGCTGGTATTGGGATGCAGACAACAATCAGGGTCGCATCGCTATCTGGAACGGTCGTGAAGGTCTCGCCACTTTCCTCATCAGCAGCTACGAATAATAGTTACAATTTCATAAAATTATCGGTCGGGCTCCGGACAGCGGAACCCGACCGTCTTTTTTATGATTGAGATTTTTTGAGTAAATTTGTTCTCGGATCAATCTATCGCATAAATGACAACAGACAACAAACCCAAGGCTCGCTATGAGCTGCTCGACGGGCTCCGCGGAGTAGCGGCGCTGATGGTGATATTCTATCATATAGGCGAATGCTTCGCGACGTCGCCCCAGGATCAGTGGCTCAACCACAGCTATCTGGCGGTCGATTTCTTTTTTGTTCTGTCAGGCTTTGTGATCGGCTATGCTTATGACGGCCGGTGGTCACAGGGCATGACCGCGGGAAAATTTCTGACGCGACGCATTATACGACTGCATCCGATGGTTGTGGCGGCTGTGCTGCTGGGTGTTATCTCATTTATCGTGCAGGGATGCGAGAAGTGGGACGGCACGTCGGTGAGCGTCACGGCTGTTGTGCTGTCGTTGGTGTTGGGGCTGTTTATGATACCGTCACTGCCCGGCACGTTGCCCGAGGTGAGGGGCAACGGCGAGATGTTTCCGCTCAACGGCCCGTCGTGGTCACTCTTCTTCGAGTATATCGGGAGTATTTTTTATGCACTTTTCCTTCACCGCATGCCGACTAAATGGCTCAGGGTGTTTGTCGTGTTGTCGGGCGTCGCTCTCGCTGCGGTAGCGCTCGGCAACGGTTCGGGCTACTATCACCTCGGCGTCGGCTGGACAGCCGCCGACGGCGGTTTCTGGATGGGGCTTGTCAGAATGACGTTCTCTTTCTCTGTCGGATTGTTGCTGTCGCGAGACTTTAAGCCTGTGAAAATACGCGGCGCTTTCTGGATATGCTCGGCTCTGATCGTCGGTCTGCTGGCTGTGCCTTATGTCGGAGGCACGGAGCGTCCGATGCTTGCCAACGGCGTCTATGATGCGGTCTGCACGCTGTTTGTCTTCCCTGCGATAGTGTATCTTGCAGCTTCCGGCCGCACTACCGACCGCCATTCGGCCCGCACATGCGAGTTCCTCGGCGTGATTTCATACCCGATGTATGTGATACAGTACCCTTTTATGTATCTGCTTTATGCCTGGGCGTGGAAACACGGCTACGACGAGTCACAGGCGTGGCCCGTAGCTGCGGCGATTGTCGTCACGGTGATTGTCCTTGCGTGGCTTTTCGCCCGATACTATGATGCTCCGGTGCGCAAATGGCTGACCGGCCTCGTCGAGCGCAGGAAGTAGTAGAGAAACAGCGCGGCGGCTATAAACAGGCTGACCGAAAAACTCAGGATGATGCCGTAGGTGCCCATGCCGAGAGGGAAGCCGAGAAGATAGGTCGCCGGAACACCGAGAACCATATAGCTGAAAAATGCTATCCATAGCATCGGCATTACTCGTGACGTGCCTCTCAGTGCGGCCGCGAAGTTGATCTGCGTGGCGTCGCCGGCCTGATACATGACCAGCGGCAGGATCAGCCCTGATGTGACGGCGAGTACGGCCGGATCGTCGGTGAAGCAAGCCATCAGCCGGTTGCCTAAGAAAATGAATATGGCAGATGAAACACACATCAGCGTGAGCAGCACATGGTAGCCGGCCCACGCCACGCGGCGCATTGCCCGGCGGTCGTCGCGCCCTGCCTCGTTGGCCACGAGGATCGTTACGGCCGAGCCTATGCTATAATATATGCAGAACCCGAGTGTGCCGATTATGACGATGATCTGAAACGCGGCAAGATCGATGGCGCTGATCCAGCCTGTCATGACGGCTGCGAAAGTGAATGATCCCGACTCGAAGGTCATCTGCATGGAGATCGGAATGCTTATCGACCATATCCGGCGGAGACCGTCGGCCGTCGTGCGCGCTGCGGCGAAACCCCGGCGGTAGGGCCGGTTTGACGCACGGCAGACGAAGCAGGCGATTATTATGACCGGACACATCACGCGGGCGAAGAGGGTGCTGAGCCCGGCGCCGACGAGCCCGAGTTCGGGGAAACCTCCATGGCCGAAGATCAGCAGATAGTTGCCTATGATGTTGGCGACGTTCGACGCCAGGATGATCCACATCGGCAGCCGCGTGTTCTTGATGCCGTAGCTCCACTGGGCGAAGACGTTGAACACTGCGACCGGAAGCATTCCGGCGAGGTAGATCAGAAAGTAGGGGCGTATGAGCGGCAGCAGCTCGGCGGGCTGTCCGAGGCGCTCGAGATTGAAATAGACGGCGGTCATCACCCCCATGATCGCAAGAGTGAAGAGGGTGTTAAGGACCAGAGCTGCCCGCGTTGTCGCCCCTATGTCGCCGTGGCGTTTCTGCGTGAAAAGTGATCCGACTATAGGCGTCAGGCCGTAGGTGAAACCGATGCAGCAGAATATGGCGACGTTGAAGAGATTGTTGACAAACGATGCCGAGGCGAGGGCGTTAGTGGAGTAGTAGCCCACTATTCACTAAATACATTCAGTGAAATTCCATTTTATATGTTATCTT
>CANPDU010000002.1 GCA_947573135.1 uncultured Bacteroidales bacterium
ATTACGCTGGCACAAAGCCATTTAAAAAATAAGATTTTTTTGACTTTAACATTTGAAGGGTGATCACGCGTCGATCACACTCATTCTTCCTCATAATAATATGAGTAATCAATGCCCTTCATAAACATCTCACGATCACTAATTTTGTCAGTTAATGCGCCCTTCAGCAACGCTTTGATATGAGAAGAATCGACAACGCTTTCGCGCATCGCAGTCAGATATTCATATTTATCAATACTGCTCCAGTCAACGCAACGTTTCAGAGAGCGTCTTAGCATCAGATCCAGCCAGATACGTGTGCTTCGTCCATTCCCTTCCATAAATGGATGCACGACATTCATCTCCACATACTTATCGGCTATTTCATCAAATGTTGTTTCAGGCATATTTTCAATTGCCGGAATAATCGTGGGAAAATGAAGGCAATTGGCAAAAGTAAATCCTCCCTTCGATATATTTTTGTTCCTTATCTGTCCGGCAAAATCATATAAACCGCCAAACAGATATGCATGTAGCTGTTGCAGACATTTTATGCTTCCGGGTTCAAGAGAATTAAGAAGATCACTTTCAAATAAGGTGTAAGCTTTTTTACGGCTCTGTCCGTCAATGGTGTTATCACTATAAGTAAACCAGTCAAGAAATTTACTTCCGCGGTTGTTTGGATAATGCTTGGCGAGAAGAATAATATCCTCAGCCGAGAGTGCATCGCTATTATATTGCTTTCCATCAGCAGCTACAATTTTCAGTTTGTGAGTATCACTCACGAACTGAACGTTCTCTTGCTTCAGTTTGCGCTTGAGCCAACGCCAATAGTTGCCTGCTTTCGTATAATCCGGTTCATCGTTGATAGCACGCACAATGTCGGTAGCCGAAAACAACCAGCAATTGTTCTCTTCATCCCAGACCGCCCTAACCTCGCGATCATTGAAAAAGCGTATCGACTTTTTACTCATTTCATACTGAAATATATAATTACAAATTTAATGAAATATTCGTAAAGGCCGAGGAATTCCGCAAAGTTTTTATGGTAATTGTCCGAATTTCACCGTTTTTTGCTAACTTTGCCAGTAGTCATTATAAAATCGCCAACTCACCTTAAATAATACGACAATGAAGATTAAGACAATACTTGTATTTATACTCAGCATGGCAGCTGTCGTATGTAACGGACAGTCATTCCTCGGCAAATATCATAAGCTGACAAAGAGAAATCTAAGTGAGTTTTTCTCGGACTGGAAAGCGTATTCAGACAATGTGGCATCGAAGGCGATGAATAATGACAGCCTGATTATCGAAATAATAAAAAGCGAGTCGACACCGATACCGACTGACGAATCGGATCATGCAACCGGGAAAGAAGTTTCTCCCCGTTACGTTGTAGTTCCGCAATACATCCATATAATCAAATATCGTACTGATGTTGATACAACTTACGCAAGACCTAATTTTGGCATGCCGCTATTCATTAAAGATTCAATAGGTAAACAATGCTTCTTAGACAGTATAACACCTGTGCTTCCAAAGGATGGATTATACCTGACTTCAGATATAGAAAAAATCTTGTCAAAATTTGTCGGCGGTTTAATAAAAGGAAAAAAGATAGAAAAAATCAACGATAAAAACGTCAGAAAATTAAGAGAATATATCCCTGTCGATTATGGACATTGGGGCGGTTACTGGTGGTTCACATCTTTTCCGCTGATTACCGAAATATGTTACTCCAATAATCTGATTGCAGTCGCAAGAAGGACCAGCTGGTGTACAGGTGATACATTCTGGTACATAAAAGAAAACGGCAAATACGTGAAGCGACAGAAAAAGGTATCATCCTGGATCGAATAAAGAATCGAGATTTGAACCATGGAAAAGCAACGGGCTAAGATAATCGGCATTGCGCGGCATCGTCTGTCGACCGACGGCGACGGTGTCACTACGCTCGTCGCTTTTCACGGTTGTCCGCTCCGTTGCCGCTATTGTCTCAATCCGCAGTCGTTGGAAGGCGGTGAGCGTTTCCATGAATATTCGGCCGAAGAACTATATGAAGTGACCCGCATTGACGAATTGTATTTCATCGCCACAAACGGCGGAGTGACATTCGGCGGCGGCGAACCGTGTCTGCGCCCGCAGTTTATCCGTGAATTCCGTGAGCTTTGCGGCCCCGGCTGGCGACTAAATCTGGAAACGTCGCTCAATGTGCCGACAGCCAACATTGAGACACTTCTGCCTGTGGTCAATACACTGATCATCGACATCAAGGATATGAATCCTGACATATACCGCAGCTACACAGGTCATAGCAACGACCTTGTTCTCGGCAATCTCCGGTTGATCGCCGAGGCAGGACGACAGCACGACTGCATTATCCGCATCCCGCTCATTCCTGACTATAACACCGACGCCGATCGCAATGCCAGCCGCAATGCGCTTGAAGCACTCGGCTTCGACCGCTTTGATTTATTCACCTACCAAATCCGCAAACACTGACTATGAAAATCAGCACGAATATGATACGGTTGATGTCCATTATCATATCTTTGATAATGAACGGTGAAGCATATGCCAACGGAGATCCTGTCGCAAAATTCTCATCTGTCAATAGAGTAGCTAATCCTGAACCACTGTCTATTTCCGAAATATATATTACCAGCGAACAGATTAATATCACCCATATTGACGGTTATAACTGTTTTGATGTTACATACACACTAAAAAACAAATCTGATAAGAATTTTCCGGAAATTCATTATGGCTTCCCAATTGACTATCTTGTTGCTGATGAATTAGAGACTTATCGGTTTACTGACGAGTATTATTCTGAAAGTATATATGAGATAGGCTGGAATGAGAAGCTTATCAAAGATATCGAATTTACATACAATGGTGCAAAACTTCCGTTTCACTCATCAAAAGAAAGTGTGCGGGAATCAGAATTGTTGATTGAGACAGATGGAGTAGACAGTGACAGTATACCTATTCATGCCATAAACCGGCGCTGGTTTTATACCGCTTTTGCAATGAGTCCATACGCCGAGGCAACACTTAACGTGCGTTATAAGGTATATGCTAATTCTTATGTAGATTTAGGTTGGGACACTTACGATTTTTCATATTTTGCAAGAAAAACAAATGGGGATAATAATTACTATGGCAACATACCGTTTGCTTACCGATATTTTACCGATAAGTTTAAAATATTATATGATTTCGCCCCGGCAAAGCATTTTGGGAACGACACTCCATATGGAATAGATGTAGACATAGATCTCTCCAATCTTGACAATCCGTGTATTAGAACTGATGATGGATATTACTGCTATACAAGTCATATCCAAAAGTATATATATGATAAAGTTAGTAGTAGCAAGCCAATTGATCTTACTGTAAGCTTCAAATCAGACCATTCGGAGAAAAGTCTGACACGAATTATCAATCAGTTAAAAATACCTGAGACTGAATTTGAAATAAACATGACAGGAGATACTGTTTCGGTTGCGTTCCATAAGCCGATGTTTGTATCGGATGTTGTTTGTGACATAGATGCAGACAGCGTGAAAAGCATTAATTCACTCATTGAATATGCAGATGGGAGTAAGAAGGAATACATATATGAACCTGTTAAGAAGCACAATAAGATTGACAGACGGATAAAGTCGCCTGTTCTGCTTACTATTACCGACTTGTATAATGATGGTATAATCCGGTCGGGGAATAGTTTTGAGTTTGTATCTCAAACTTCAGGCTTTGATAAAGATAAATTCAAGATTAAGAATATAAAACTCGTTTTTAATACCGATTCTATTACTGACACTGTATGTAGGGGCTTAACTGTTCTTGATTGCAGGTTCTAATAATACTAAAAATCATGGCACGAGGGAAAAAGACTTGTAAGATCCTGAAAGATATACGTCGGCAGATTGCCGAGGCGAATGATATCAAGTTCATAACGTCGGAATGCCGCTACAAAGGAGACTGTCTCGGCACATGCCCGAAGTGCGAGGCTGAGGTGCGCTATCTCGAGGAGCAACTACGCGCCCGTTCACTAACCGGCAAAGCCGTCGCCCTCGCCGGCATCTCGGCCGGAATGTTACTTATGCCAAGCTGCAGCAACACGTCGACGAATAAGACAAGTGAAACTTTGCAAAACGAGCAGGTAGAAGAGATTTTCGAACTTCCTCCCGAACCCGGAGAAATAATTGAAGGAGATGTCGAAGCAATTGATGATGCAGAAGATATCGAGGCAGAGGACGATGATCCGGTAATTTTAGTGACAGGAGATGTAGAGTACGAAGACCGTGAGAGTTCTGACGAAGAAAAAACTAATCTTTTAGCCAAAGATACTGTCACCGTCATTAAAGAAGCAGCAAATGATAACGCTGAAGACTCTGTTTTCGTAATGGGAATGGTAGAGATGCAAGCCTCATTTCCGGGCGGAGTCGGCAAACTTTATGAATGGCTTTCACAAAATGTAGTTTATCCGCAGGCAGCAGCAGAAGCTAAAATCAGCGGCAAAGTTGTAGTTGATTTCCGGATAGAAAAAGACGGTTCGATAGACGATATCAGAATCTTGAGAGGTGTCTGCGAAGAGCTTGACTCGGAAGCGGTTCGGGTCGTGAGGCTTCTCCCGAAATTCAATCCCGGACAGATGAATGGAGAAGCGGTCGCAACACGATACTGTCTGCCTATATCATTTAAAATAAATGAGGAATGAAGCAAATTATCAGATTCATAGCTTCAACCATAGTCTTATTTTGTTTCGTGTTTGGCCTGGCGTTTTCTTTCGATTCGCCTGATACATCGACTAATATTTTATTGGTTTCCGAGAACGTTCTGATCTGGGGCGGCCTCCTTTGGCTCATCAACAGAAAAGGCAGTAAATAAAGGGCATAATTACATCGGAAATGTGCTTATGGCTTTAAATTGCGAACAGGGTTTCGGCATTGGCGGTTGTTGCGTCGGCCACGCGGCTGACTTCAATATTGAGCGCGGAAGCGATATGTTCGGCGATCAACGGTATGTAGGCGCTCTCGTTGCGCTTTCCACGATGGGGCACGGGCGTAAGATAGGGCGAATCCGTCTCCAATAAAATCCTATCCAAGCCAATTGCAGGCAATGTGTCGCGAAGTTTTGAGTTTTTAAACGTAACGACGCCGTTTATGCCAAAATAGAAATCGCCGGCACGGCGGCGTAGCGCGTCAACATCGCGCTCCGATCCTCCGAAGCTATGAAAAACGCCTTTCACGCCGCTGATGCCCTCAAGCACTTCAAGCGTCTGATCAAGGCCCTCACGGCAATGAATGATAACCGGCAGATCAAGCCCGACAGCTTTCTGAACCTGACGCTCAAACACCTGCATCTGAGCGTCGACAAAGGTTTTGTCCCAGTAAAGATCAATGCCGATCTCACCGACAGCGACATACCGGCTTCCGTCGCCGATAACGCTCTCGATCTCAAACAGCACGTCGCGCCAGTCGTCCTTTACCTCTGTCGGATGCAGCCCCATAGCCATCGAGATATTGTCGGGATAACGCGAAGCCAGATCAGTCAGAGGTTCGACCGATGAAAGATCGACATTCGGGAAAATCATACGGTCAACACCCGCCCCGATCGCTCTCTCAACAGCGTCAGGATGCTCGCCGGCAAATTCGGGAAGATAAAGATGAGTATGTGTGTCAACAAATCTCATTTCCGTCATTCAATCAATAATTGCGGTCGATCGAACGCTCGGCAAGATTGACGAAATAGTCGCGCGCATCATTGCCGAGACTGATATTCTCAAGCGAACGGACAGCCATGTCGGCATACCGGACAATTAGATCATGACATCTGTCTTTCAGATTGAGACGGTCATAGACAGCACGAACCTGATTGATGCGTTCCTGCGGTTCGAGATCCTCGGCCAGAATATCGAGCAGCTCGGTGCGGCACTCTGAGATCGCCGTGATAAGCAGCCATGTTTTTTTTGCATTGATGATGTCGCCGCCGATCTGCTTGCCGAATACGAGAGGATCGCCATAAGTGTCCAACCAGTCATCGCGCAGCTGGAAGGCGAGTCCGAGGTTCACACCGTAATCATAGAACGCCTGCGCAACATCGTCGGGAGCTTCGGCGACAACCGCACCGAGCCGGCAGGCGCAACCGATGAGAACCGACGTCTTAAGTCTGATCATCTCCATATACTGACCGACAGTGACATCGGTGCGGTTCTCAAAGTCCATGTCATACTGCTGGCCTTCGTAGACCTCCATGGCCGTTCGGTTGAAGAGCTTCATTGCCTCGGGCATTACCGCCGCCGGAGTCTTCGCGATATAAGAAGTGGCCATAGTCAGCATGGCGTCGCCCGAAAGGATAGCCGAATTGTCATTCCATCTGATCTGGACAGTAGGCCGTCCACGACGCATATCGGCCGCATCCATGACATCGTCATGCAGCAGAGTGAAATTATGGAACACTTCCACACCCAGAGCCGCATTCATGGCGATATCAATATCCTTACCCAAAGCAGAACATACGGCGAGCGTGAGCTGCGGACGCAGACGTTTGCCGCCGCTCTCCAGCGTATAAGCTATCGGTTCATAAAGGCCGGCAGGCTGTGCCGGATAAGATATCGATGCGACCGCCTCGGCGACACGATCTGAAATGATGTCAGGACTTAACATGGCATTTATTTGTTTCAAAATTTATTACTGAGACAAAGTTACGATAAATTAAGATAAAAACGGAAAGTTTGGGGAAATATGAGTAAATTTGTGCTTCAAGTGATACAACAGACCAAGATATGGATAATTTGCCTCAAGACCCGTTCATACTGCTAAGTTTTGTCAACACAAAGTTGCGCGACGACTATTCTTCACTCGATGAGATGTGTAACGATCTCGACATAGACCGCAAGGCTCTCGAAGACAAACTCCGTGCAAGCGGATTTGAATATTCAGCTGAAAACAACAAAT
Organism: uncultured Bacteroidales bacterium; assembly: GCA_947573135.1. Taxonomy (GTDB): domain Bacteria; phylum Bacteroidota; class Bacteroidia; order Bacteroidales; family Muribaculaceae; genus CAG-873. The sequence goes on from CANPDU010000002.1 coordinate 6,948, forward strand.
TCTTCTGATGGAGGATTATCTTTCAAAACTTAACGATCAGCAACGGGCGGCCGTCGAATATCTCGACGGTCCCGAGCTCGTGATAGCCGGTGCAGGCTCAGGCAAGACCCGTGTGCTGACATATAAGATCGTGCATCTGCTCAGCCACGGCTACGAACCGTGGCGCATACTTGCCCTTACGTTTACCAACAAGGCAGCGCGCGAGATGCGTGAACGCATCGAGAAGCTTGTCGGAGCACAAACCTCTTCACGGCTGTGGATGGGAACATTCCACTCCATATTCTCGCGTATTCTCCACATTCACGCCGACCGTATCGGCTTCAAAAGCAATTTTACCATCTATGACTCGTCAGACTCGAAGTCTTTGGTCAAAATGATCATAAAGGATATGAATCTTGACGACAAGATATATAAGCCCTCGACAGTCATGAATGCCATATCCTGGGCTAAAAACGCGCTTGTCTCACCGGAAAATTATCTCGGAGACCGTCAGCTTGTCGAGTCGGACAAAAGAGCGAAACGGCCTGCAACCGGCCTCGTCTATAAGGCTTACATGGACCGCTGCCGTGTGGCCGGAGCGATGGATTTTGACGATCTGCTCTACTATACAAACATTCTGCTGACAGACAATCCTGACATACTGCGCCACTATCGTGAGTTTTTCAGATATGTGCTGGTCGATGAGTATCAGGACACAAACTTTGCCCAGCACCGCATCATCAGGTTACTCACCCAGGAAAGCGGCAACCTGTGTGTAGTCGGTGACGACGCGCAAAGCATATATTCGTTCCGCGGCGCCAACATCCGCAACATCCTCGAACTCAAACGTGAATACCCTACCCTCGGAATATACAAACTCGAACAGAACTACCGCTCGACCCAGAACATTATCAACGCAGCCAACACCCTGATAGCAAAAAACTCCATGCAGATACCAAAGGAAGTTTTTTCGCGCAATGATGTCGGCGAGCGCATCGAAGTGGTCAAAAGTTTCAGTGATTTTGAAGAAGGCTACCTCGTGGCTAACCGCATCTCACAGGTAAAGATGAGAGGTACCGAGAGCTACGACGAATTTGCGATACTCTACCGCACCAATGCGCAGTCGCGTGTGCTTGAGGAATCGCTGAGAAAACGCAACATACCCTACCGCATCTACGGAGGCCTGTCATTCTATCAGCGAAAAGAGATCAAAGACGCCGTGTCATATCTGCGTCTGGCCATCAACCCGAATGACGATGAGGCGCTGAAACGCGTCATCAACACGCCGGCCCGCGGCATAGGCGAAACGACGGTCAAAAAAATCGCGGCCGCAGCGATAGAACACCATGTGAGCATGGCCGCTGTTGTCTTCGAACCTGACAGATATGACGCAGACCTAAATAACGGCACTAAAACGAAACTGGCAAAATTCGCCGCCCTGATCGACAGTTTCGGTGCGCTGGTTAAGAACGGACTGAACGCCGACGAGATGACCCAGACAATCATCACCAACACCGGCCTGCTGTCGATGTATCTGTCTGATCATACACCCGAAAGCGTGTCGAAACAGGAAAATCTCGAAGAGCTGATGAATGCGGCACGTAGTTTTGTCGCAGACAAGATCGAACAGGGAGACGACGAACACACCACGCTTCAGGATTTCCTGAGCGAAGTTTCGCTCGCCACAGATCAGGACTCCGAAGACGAGACCGATGAGCCGAAAGTCACTATGATGACCATTCACGCCGCAAAAGGTCTTGAATTCGCCAACGTGTTCATAGTCGGCGTCGAAGAAGATCTGCTGCCGTCGTCCATGAGCGCATCGTCGCCGCAGGAAATCGAAGAAGAGCGCAGGCTGCTTTATGTAGCCATCACAAGAGCAAAAAAATACTGCATGATGAGCTATGCCTCGTCGCGTTTTCATAACGGCCAGACAAAGACATGCCAGCCGTCACGCTTCATAGCCGATATCGACTTCCGCTATCTCAGAGCCGAATCCGGATCTGACATATCGGCAGCTTCAAGATCGGGAAGCGACTTCAAGAATATCAACAGATTTGAAGCGCTCCGTCGTCCGTCATCGTCGTTTCAGCAGCGTGAGCAGAGCTTCACGCCGGCGCGTCCGGCAGCTGACAGGCCAATGCAATCTGTCGCCGACGGCGATTTCATCACCCATCAGTCCGCCGATCTGTCGGAAGGAATGACAATCGAACACCAGCGTTTCGGCAGAGGCACAATCATCGATATAGACCGATCACAGAGCGATCACAAAATCATAGTAGACTTCAATAATGTGCAAAAGCGCACGCTGTTGCTGAAGTTCGCACGCTTTAAAATCATAGAGCAATGAAAGTCAAGGATCTCCCCACTCCATTTTATATCGTCTACGAAAACCGTATCGAACGTAATCTCCGACTCATTGACAGCGTCAGCCGTCGGGCCGGAGTAAAGATAATCATGGCGTTCAAGGCCAATGCATTATGGAAGACATTCCCGATTGTAGCGCGTTACTGCACGGCATTCACGGCGAGTTCGCTCAACGAACTACGGCTCGGACTTGAATACCTCGGCAAGGACGCCCACAGCTATTGTCCGGCTTACACCGACGCGACGATTGACGAATACCTCGAAGGTAGCACTCACCTGACTTTCAACTCCATCAGTCAGTGGGAACGCTTCGCCGGCAAAGTGGCGTCATACAACAGCACACACCCCGAAAAACGCGTCTCGCCGGGACTGAGGGTAAATCCCAAATGCTCGGTAATAGAGACAGATCTTTACAATCCGGCTCTGCCCGGTTCAAGATTTGGCGTGGGAGCCGATCAGCTGCCATGGCTGCCTGAAGGAATTGAAGGGCTGCATTTTCACGCATTGTGCGAATCGACAAGTTATGATCTCGAAAAGGTGCTTGAAGCGTTCGAGCAACAGTTCGGCCACTTGCTTGATTCTGTCAAATGGGTCAACATGGGCGGCGGCCATCTTATGACCCGTGATGGATATGACACAGATCATCTCGTCGGTCTGCTTCAAGGCTTCAAGCAACGCCATCCAGGCCTTGAAGTCATACTTGAACCGGGAAGTGCATTCATGTGGCGCACAGGAGATTTGATCACATCTGTTGTTGATACGATCGAAAACGACGGCATAAAGACGGCAATTGTCGATGTGTCATTTGCGTGTCATATGCCCGACACGCTCGAAATGCCCTACAAGCCTGCGATCAGCGAAAGCATAGGCGTCGACGAGAGCCTGCCGACATACCGTCTCGGAGGCAATTCCTGTCTGAGCGGCGACTACATGGGGGAATGGAGCTTCGACAGACCGCTCAGGATCGGCGACCGACTCACACTTGAAGATATGAACCATTATACGACAGTCAAGACAACGATGTTCAACGGCATCTCCCACCCGGCGATCGTTCTGGCCTCATCTGAGGACGCCGATGACTGCCGGGTGCTGAGAGTATTTGACTACGAAGATTATAAAAACAGAATGTGCTGATTATGGCCGAACCGCATCCAAAATACTCTGTTATCATCCCTGTGTATAACCGCATAGGCGAGGTCAGCGATCTGCTGGAAAGCCTCGAAAAACAGACAATGCATAATTTTGAGGTTATAATTGTCGAGGACGGTTCTTCCGAACCGTGCAAAGAGGCAGTCGACAGATCAATCGGACATGGTCTTGATGTCAGATATTTTTATAAAGAAAACGAGGGACGCTCGATAGCGCGGAACTATGGTCTCGAACGCAGCCGCGGCGACTATTTCATTTTTTTTGATTCCGACTGCGTGATACCACCGGCCTATTTCGAGACGCTCGACAAGGAACTGGTCTCGCACCAATTCGATTGTTTCGGAGGACCCGACGCAGCCCACGAATCGTTCAGTGACACGCAAAAGGCCATAAACTACTCAATGACGTCGTTCCTGACTACCGGTGGCATCAGAGGCGGGAAAGTCCAACTTGAAAAATTTGTGCCGCGGACATTCAACATGGGTTTCACGCGACAGGTCTATGAGCGCGTCGGCGGCTTCCGCGAAATGTTTTCGGAGGACATCGACATGAGCACGCGCATCAGACAGGCAGGTTTCACAATCGGTCTTATCCGCAGCACACCGGTATGGCACAAGCGGCGCATCGATCTGAAGAAATTTTTCCGACAGGTCTATGTGTTCGGCATGTCGCGCATAACACTGAAACTGCTTTATCCCGGTTCTCTGAAAATCGTCCACTTGCTTCCGGCATTGTTTGTAATCGGATGCTTAGCCCTTATCGTACTCTCCATAATGGTTTCTCCATGGTTTTTAGCTCCGATAGCTATCTATTTTATTTTAATATTCATAGGTGCACTTATTTCAACCAAAAGATTAAAGATAGCCGCGCTTGCTGTTCCGGCCTCGGCGATACAGCTCGGCGGTTACGGCTGCGGTTTTATTAAAGCTTACCTCACAAAAATAGTTTTTGGCAGAGGCCGCGATATCAACGAAGAAATCTCAATCAGAAAAGGCAAATAAACACCAACATGCAAAACAATTCTGATACCATAAACGACACTTGCAGAGAACGCCTGATCCGCGAAATGGGCAAGGACGAACGCCCTCGCGAGAAAGCACTTAAATTTGGCATCAAAAGTCTGTCGGACACCGAGCTTATGGCAATAATCTTCAGCACAGGTTTAAAAGGGAAATCCGTGATTGAACTCAGCCGTGACATGCTGGCAGACAATGACGGCCATCTCTCGAAACTGGCCAGGCTGTCGGTATCCGAAATGCTGAAACGCTACAAAGGCATCGGACCTGCAAAAGCGATAACCCTGCTTGCTGCTCTCGAACTCGGCTCACGTTCGGCAGCCGACGCGGCCAGAACCGACAATCCGGCAATAAGATCATCGGACGTTGCGTATACACTGATGAAACATCATTTCGAGCGTCTCGATCACGAGGAATTCTGGGTGCTTCTGATCTCACAATCAGGCAAACCGATACGCGAAATCAAAATCGGGCAAGGCGGCGTTACAGCAACCGCAGTTGATGTCAAACTGATAATGAAAGCAGCCATAGAAAATCTCGCATCGGCAATGATAGTCTTTCACAATCATCCGTCGGGCAATCTCAAGCCAAGTCCACAGGACGACGCACTGACCTCAAAAATAAAAGAGGCCGCAAAATATATCGACACACGCCTCAATGATCATATAATCGTCACCGACGCATCATACTATTCCTATAACGACGAAGGGCGACTGTGATGTCGCCCTTCATTTATATTTATAATGTATAGTGTCGATCAGTCGCGCTTGTCGGCATGACCCTCATAATAGTTGACAAACGCCTGATTGACGAGCCTTACGCCCCCGGGGGTCGGATAATCGCCCGAGAAATACCAGTCACCGGGATGCCCGGGAATTGCTTCATGCAGACCGTCGAGAGTCTGATAGACAATGTCAACCTCGGCCTTAACCTCCAGACCTTTCAGCATCTTTGCGATCTGTGCGGAAATTTCCTTGTCGGTAAAAGACTCATAGATAGTCTTCACACAGTTGACCTGCTCTCCGACAGGCTTTTTAAGTTCGTTCAGTGCTTTAGCGTAGGTTTCATCCAATATATTCCCGCAGCCTGATGATTTCAGCAATTCGACAGCGGCTTTAAACGCAATAAACTCAGCCATGCGCGACATATCGATGCCATAACAGTCAGGATAACGCACCTGAGGCGACGATGACACGACAATGATGCGGCGCGGATGCAGACGGTCAAGCATACGGAGTATCGACTGCCTGAGAGTCGTGCCTCTGACTATGCTGTCGTCAATCACGACAAGAGTGTCGCAATCGTTTTTGATACATCCGTAAGTCACATCATAGACATGGGCGGCAAGGTCATTGCGAGACTCGCCTTCGGCTATGAATGTGCGCAATTTAATATCCTTCAGAGCAATTTTCTCAACCCTCACGCGCTGACTCATTATCGCCTTAACAGAGTCGGCGGTCAGGTCGCCTGAAAGTTGAGCATCAATAATTTTCCGAGCTTTTCGAGAATCAAGATATTCTTCGAGGCCTTCGTGAAGTCCCATAAAAGCAACTTCGGCCGTGTTGGGAATAAAAGCAAAGACGGTATTATCAAGATCGTAATCTACCATTTTCAAGATCTCGGGAGCGAGTTTACGGCCAAGCTCCTTGCGTTCGCGATATATGTCGGCGTCGCTTCCTCTCGAAAAATAAATCCGCTCGAACGAGCAACGCTTGTTTTCACCGGGCTCCAGGACCTGACGCAAAGCAATCGTTCCGGTTTTGCCTACGATAAGACTTTCGCCGGGCTTAAGTTCGCGTACATCGGCACGGGCAACATTCATCACCGTCTGAATCACAGGACGCTCGGAGGCGAGAACAACAATTTCATCATCATAATAATAGAAAGCGGGACGTATGCCGTGACGGTCTCTTAATGCGAACATGTCACCCGAACCGGTAGCACCGCAGATCACGAAACCGCCGTCCCACATCGGCGATGCGGCAGCGAGCACGTTGTAAGGATCAAGTTCATCCTCAATCGCCACACTGAGCTGCGGATCCTCGAGGCTGTCACGGAACTTTCGATAAAGACGGTGATTTTCCTTGTCAAGATAATAGCCGAGCTGCTCGAGTATCACAACTGTATCGCCATAGATCCTCGGATGCTGGCCTTTGGCTACAATGTTCTGAAATATTTCCTCGACATTTGTCATATTGAAGTTGCCGCAAAGCAACAGATTGCGTGACCGCCAGTTGTTCCGTCTCAAAAAAGGATGGACATACGAGATGCCGCTGCGCCCGGTGGTGCTGTAGCGCAGATGTCCCATGTAAATGTTGCCGAGAAACGGAGTGTCGGCCAGTCCGGATGTATTGTCTGCTTTTATTGCAGAAGCCAGCTGATGGTGTATGCTGTCAAAAATAGTCGAAATCGCATCAGTTCCCATTGCACGTTCACGGAACACATATTCATGGCCGGGTTTTGCATCAAACTTTACGACTCCCACTCCGGCAGCTTCCTGTCCGCGGTTGTGCTGCTTCTCCATGAGCAGATAAAGTTTATCGAGACCGTAGGTCCATGTGCCATACTTCTCTTTATAATAACTCAGCGGCTTGCGAAGCCTTATAAGAGCCACGCCGCACTCATGCTTGATCTGTTCCATATATCTGTTTTTAAAATACTATGTGTTCCTGACAAAAAGCCCTCATCGAAAACAGTCATCGGGGAAAGAGGGGTTGCTTTCCTTAGCGACTCGTTCTGGCGACAAGCCGTTTGCACAATGCAGGTCAATGATTGATTCGGACGTTCCACTGATCGTCATCTGTAATTTCGCTGCAAAATTAGATTCTTTATTCGGGACATACAATAATCAGACATAATTTTAACAGAAACCTTACATAGCTCAGCTCCGGCCTGAAAAGGCTGGAATTCTTCTAAAATTATTTTTCAATATTTCTGACAATTATTAAAGTATTATGACTAACTTTACGGCAGAGATTTTTCATACTATCATATTTTATCAATCAACTATATCAGTTATAAAAATTCATAGCCACATGAAATTCACCCCATTATTTATTTCAGCGACCTTAATCGGATCGCTATCGCTCAATTCATGCACGACAAAAGATCAGTCAACAACCGAAGAGCAGGTTCCGCAGGACGAAGTGATCCTGCATGCCTGGACATGGTCATTCGACACCATCGCAGCCAATATGCGCCAGATCGCCGAGGCCGGTTATGATTATGTGCAGACTTCACCCGCGCAGGCATGCTTCATAGGCGACGGAGGCGGCATGGCCCTGTACAGTGAGGAAGGCGACTCGGTCATGGGCAAATGGTATTACTATTACCAACCTACTGACTGGACTGTCGGAAACTATATGCTCGGTGACCGCGATGCGTTCAAAGCCCTGTGCGACAGCGCGAGGGCTTATGGCGTCCGTGTGATCGTAGATGTCCTTCCCAACCACACAGCCGTAGATCATACAGCCGTACTGCCGGGACTCGACAACGCCGTAGGCGGCCATGAAAATCTGTTCCACGCCAACGGCTTCACCGATATCACTGACTACAATGACCGTCTGCAGTGCACAACAGGCAAAATGGGCGGACTACCCGACGTCAATACCGAGAACCCGGATTTCCAATATTATTACATGCAGTATGTCAACGACCTCATCGCACTCGGAGCCCGCGGTTTCCGTTATGACACAGCAAAGCATATCGGTCTGCCGTCAGATCCTCTCGACCCGAAGGCCGAACAGAACGACTTCTGGGACATCGCTCTCGGTCATAAAGATATCCGCGGAGTGTCGCTTTCGATGCCCGACAGCCTGTTCATATATGGCGAGGTGCTTCAGGACCGCAACGTCAAAGAAGACGAATATGCCGAACTTATGAGCGTCACCGCCAGCAACTACGGTCACGAACTCCGCAAGGCCCTAACAGAAAACAATGCTACGGCAGCTGATCTCATCGACTGGCATCATCCGGCAGATCCCTCACGCCTTGTGACATGGGTTGAGAGCCACGATACATATTGCAACCAGCACGAATCAGCCGGCATACCTGACGATGTGATCCGCGCAGGCTGGGTATTCCTGACTGCCCGTCAGGGCGGACGCCCGTTGTTCTTCAGCCGTCCTGCCGGAAGCACCCGTGAGAATTACTGGGGCAACAACCGCATCGGCGCACGAGGCAATGACGAATTTTTCCATCCTGAAGTCGTTGCAGCCAACAAATTCCGTCACAGCATGACCGGCGAGCCCGAGCGCATCGTATTCGCTCAGGACGGCAGCGCTACCGAAATCAACCGCGGCGACCGCGGAGCCGCTCTCATCAGCTTCTCACCGGAAACCGTCGAGATATCACTCGACACAATGCTTCCCGACGGCGAATACTCGGATCAGGTCCACAATGCAGCATTCAAAGTTGAGAACGGTAAAATAACCGGCAAACTCGATCCGCACGCTACATATATATTATATGCCGAATAACGGCTATATTATATGCCGAATAACGGCCAACACTTAATTGTAAAAGCCCGACTTTATCTATGCGTAAGGTCGGGCTTTTTCTGTCATCCCCCCATGTTTTTATGTCTTAGAACATATTTTCTATCAAAAAGATATAATATATAACATATCATATGATATGAAAGCATGTTATAAAACATAATGCTATAACAGATTGATAAATTAACTCAATTTAACAAACTTGCAAAACCACTCTTAACAGATGGAATTATTTAATAATATCCATAATTATTTGGTTAAAAAATAAAATATAAAAAAGTAAGCGGAAAAATATCACAATATTTAAGCAAGAAGACATAGCGCCCATCCCCTGAAAATTTTGACGGATTACATTTTATCACTAATTTTGTATCGCAAACATAAAGAACAAATAAACGCTTTTTCATATAATAAATAAATCTGGAATAGACATATAAATCTAACATTAAGTACTATGTGTAAGAAAATAATGGAGGTTCGTGAGAATCTCCATTGTTATTTAATCACAAATCCGTCATCGCTCACAAAAATATTCGTAATTTTGCATTGATGAAGAAAATCGATCGCGAAACAGTACAACGCATACTTGACACTGCCGACATCGTCGATGTTGTGAGTGACTTTGTGAGCCTGAAACGCCGCGGGGCCAATTATATCGGTCTGTGTCCGTTTCACAACGAGCGCACGCCGTCGTTCTCAGTATCTAAATCGAAAGGCATCTGCAAATGCTTCAGCTGCGGAAAAGGAGGCTCGCCGGTCAACTTCATCATGGAAATCGAGCAGCTAAGCTACCAGGAAGCACTCCGCTATCTCGCAAAAAAATACAATATCGAGATCGTAGAGCATGAAATGAGCGATCAGGAGCGACAGGAAGAATCACAACGAGAATCCATGCTGGCCGTAAACGCATTCGCCCTGACACATTTTGAAAAGAATCTGACCGAGACCCCCGACGGACGAGAAATCGGGCTCGCTTACTTCCGCAAACGCGGCATCAATGACGCCATGATCAGCCGTTTTCATCTAGGTTATTCACTCGAACAGGGTAACACACTCCATCAAGCTGCCGTCGCGAAAGGTTACAATGAAAAATATCTTATCGACACCGGTCTTTGTGTACGCACCGACCGCGGAACGATCTACGACCGCTTCAAAGGACGTGTTATCTATCCCGTTCACAGCATTTCGGGCAAAGTAGTGGCATTCGGAGGCCGCACATTGAAAAGCGATAAAACAGTAGCCAAATATGTCAACTCGCCGGAATCTGTCATCTACAGCAAGAGCCGCGAACTATACGGTCTCTATCAGGCTAAACAGTCTATCGCCAGAAAGAACAAATGTATTCTTGTCGAAGGATACATGGACGTCATTTCGATGCACCAGTCGGGAGTCGAGAATGTCGTAGCCTCATCAGGCACGTCACTCACCGAAGGCCAAATAAGACTCATCCATCGTTTCACTGACAACGTAACCGTCATCTACGATTCTGACGCTGCCGGCATAAAGGCATCACTTCGAGGCATAGACATGATACTCGCCGAAGGCATCAATGTCAAAGTGCTGTCACTCCCAGACGGAGACGACCCAGACTCTTTCGCCCAAAGCCATAGTGCCCAGGAAGTCGAAGACTATCTTCAGGCCAACGAAACCGATTTCATCCGTTTTAAAACCAGAATACTGCTTAAAGACACTAACGAAGATCCTATTGCCAAAAGCCGGGTTATAAGCGATATACTCCGCACTATTGCCGTCATTCCCGATGCGGTGACACGCACAGTCTATGTAGCTGAATGCTCAAGAGCCTTTGCCATCGACGAACAAGTGCTGATGTTACAGCTATCCAAACTCATCGCCGAACGCGCCGAGAATATCGAGCGACAGACACGTCAGAGCGAAGCTCACAAATCTATAGCCGACATTACAACCGAGAACCAGACTGAGCCCCAGGCCGATACAAGCAACGCTCCTGACCAAAGCGCCATGCCGACCGAAAAAAGCGACCCTATCAAGTCTCTTGACGGCCGCGTCAAATTTCTCGAACCTTTTGAGCGTGAGCTGTTACGTTTCGTACTCAAATATGGCATGACTGATTTATGTGAGGCAGAAGACGAGGAGGGAAACCCCATACAACTAAAACTCGTCGACTATGTAAGATACGAACTGCAAAAAGAAGACATCGTGTTCACTGTTCCTGTCTACAGACGGGCATTTGAAAAAGTTGTCGTCCTCGCAGATACGACATGGCCTGCAGACAAAGAAAACTGCCGTGCACGACTTCTATCGGAAAAAAAACATGACGAACAACAAATGCTTGAAGAAATCCGCACAGCTAACATGTCTGTGAGTGAGATCAAAGCAAAAGAAATTGCCCTGACCACAAGACTTGAAGGGAATTTCAATAACGGAATGGCAGATTTCGCCGAGCATTATGTCGAACAGAGACTATGTTCCTCGTCAGATGATGAAATCAGGCTTCTCGCCACAGATCTCGTCAGCGACCGCTACCGTCTGAGCAAAATACATTCGAAATATTCAAAAATAGAAACCGAACGCGACCGACTTATTGAGCTCGTACCGCGTGCTGTCTACGAACTGATGTACGGTATACTTCAATATAATATTAAAGAAACGGAACTCCTTCTTGCCGATACTACAGATCAGACCACCATGCGTGAACTTCTGCATAAATACGTCGAGATGAAGACAACGCAACAGGAATTCGCCAAATTTTTAGGCGAACGCATAGTCGCGCCACGACATAAAAACAAAACATCACAAACTTTATAAACACTCCTTTTTATTTCCAAAATTAACTGTAGCTATGACAGAATCAAAAAAATTCATATTACAGGAAAAAGACATTCCACAGGCATGGTACAACATCATTCCGTCCATGCCTAACAAACCGCTGCCAATGCTCAATCCGGCTAACGGACAACCGCTGAAAGCCGAAGATCTATATCCGCTTTTTTCAAAGGAAGCAGCCGATCAGGAAATGAATTTCACCGACTCATGGATTGAAATTCCCGATCAGGTCAGAGAGCTATACAAAATATGGCGTCCGACTCCGCTGGTAAGAGCCCGAGCGCTCGAAAAAGCGCTTGACACGCCGGCCCACATTTATTTCAAAAACGAAAGTGTCAGCCCGGTCGGATCTCACAAACTCAATTCGGCTATTCCGCAGGCTTACTTCTGCAAGCAACAGGGCGTAACAAATGTAACGACCGAGACCGGAGCAGGCCAATGGGGGGCTGCCCTGTCGATGGCATGCAAGATGTTCGGCCTCGAACTCGCAGTATATATGGTAAAAATATCATATAATCAGAAACCATACCGACGTTCGATCATGCAGACTTACGGTGCAGAAGTCATAGCCTCTCCCAGTATGTCGACACGTGCCGGCCGCGACATCATCACCGCACATCCCAATTATCAGGGATCACTCGGCACAGCCATCAGCGAAGCCGTCGAACTTGCAATGTCGACCCCAAATTGCAAATACGCTCTTGGATCAGTCCTCAACCATGTCGCACTCCATCAGACTGTCATCGGTCTTGAAGCAGAGAAACAGATGGAAATGGCCGGCGAATATCCTGACACTGTTATCGGCTGCTTCGGCGGCGGAAGCAACTTTTCAGGCATATCATTCCCATTCCTCCGTCACAACCTCAACGAAGGTTACAAAACACGCTTTATCGCAGCAGAACCGGCCTCATGTCCGAAACTGACACGCGGTGTATACAGCTACGACTTCGGCGACGAAGCCGGCTATACGCCCATGATCCCTATGCTTTCGCTCGGCCACAACTTTGCGCCCGCCAACATTCACGCCGGCGGTCTGCGTTACCACGGCGCCGGAGCTGTTGTCAGCCGTCTGCGTGAAGACAAACTGATTGACGCCGTCGACATACCTCAGCTTGAGTCTTTTGATGCGGCAACAATTTTTGCAAAGGCCGAAGGTATCATTCCTGCTCCCGAATCAGCCCACGCCATCGCTGCTGCCATACGCGAAGCCAACGCAGCCAAAGAGGCCGGAGAAAAGAAAGTCATCCTTTTCAACCTCTCGGGTCACGGTCTTATTGATATGACCGCCTACGACAGGTATTTCGCCGGAGACCTTGCCAATTATGAAGTTCCTGACTCTGAAATTCAGGCCAACACTGCTTCATTGAGAAAACTCTGAGCGCGAAGATGATTGTTTTTCCTAACGCAAAAATCAACCTCGGGCTCAATATCATAAGACGCCGCAGCGACGGGTACCATGACCTCGACATGGTTATGGTGCCCGTGGGCTGGCGTGATATACTTGAGATCGTGCCGTCATCATCAGGCTCCACCACTCTGACGACAAGCGGCAACGAGGTAAACTGTCCGCCGGAGAAAAATCTTGTCTATAAGGCGTGGTGCCGACTCAACGACTTCCTTGACGGAGATCTTGCGCCGGTCGACATGTATCTTCACAAGGTCATTCCTGACGGCGCAGGACTGGGCGGCGGCTCGGCTGACGCCGCATTCACCCTGCGCGCACTCAACAGTCTGTTCGGTCTGGGACTGACTGACGCAAAGCTGTGCGAGATTGCGGCGACACTCGGAGCCGACTGTCCGTTTTTCATCCACAACAGGCCGATGCTCTGCAGCGGAACGGGTACAGACATGCTTCCCGTCGAGGTAAATTTCGGAAGCGCGATCCGGATTGTCATTGCCAAACCCGGAGGTGTATGTGTCTCGACTGCTGAAGCATATTCGGGCGTAACACCGTCCGTGCCGGAGTTAACCACCGGCGAAATCGTATCGAGGCTGACTCCCGACGAATGGCATGATAAACTCTTCAACGGGTTCGAACCTCATATATTTGCCGCTCATCCCGAAATAGCCGACGTCAAGCGGATGATGATAGCTTCAGGTGCAATATACGCGTCAATGAGCGGCAGCGGCTCGGCAGTGTACGGTCTTTTCGGTGATGCCAAAATGGCAGAAAAGGCAGCAGCAGACCTTAAAGGTTGTGACATTTATAGCGGAGACCTCGCCTCATTGAGCTATCATTGAACGATATTTTGTCTGATTTGTTATCAAAATAAGCGACAGCATTCCCAAACCGTAAGTTTGGCAATGTTTTTGCATTAGTGATTGTACAAACATACGATAATAAATTCATACTCCATGGACAAAAATAAAAACAAAGCCGAAAAGGCTGAAAAAAATTCTCAGACAAAAGACAACGCTCCTGAAATTGTCGACGATCTCGAAGAAGTCGTTGACAGCCCTGACGCTGAGCCTGATGAAGCCGAGACTCTTACCATGCAGCTCGAAGCTACTCAGGAAGCCCTCGAGAAAGAGAAAAAAGAATATCTCTTCCTTATGGCAGAATTTGACAACTACCGTAAGAGAGTCACCCGCGAGAAAGCTGAAATCATTAAAAACGGCGCAGAAAAAGTCCTCGCCGGGCTGCTCCCCATCGTCGATGACTTCGAACGCGGCCTAAAAGCGTCAAAGGACGCCGACAGCGCTGACTCTGTGCGTGAAGGCATGGAACTGATCTACAATAAACTCATAAAATTTCTCGAGTCAAACGGCGTCAAGGCAATGGACTCAACCGGCAAGGATTTTGATCCGGAGCTGCATGAAGCCATTGCGTCAATACCGGCGCCGAGTGAAGATCTCAAAGGCAAGGTTATCGACACGACTCAGACCGGTTATACACTCAACGACAAAGTCCTGCGTCATGCTAAAGTTGCCGTAGGCGAATGATCAGAAACCGCAAGTCACCTTTAGAGCGTGAATAATAATGGAAAATAAGAGAGACTACTACGAAGTGCTCGGGGTGTCGAAAAGCGCCTCCGACGATGAAATAAAAAAGGCCTACCGCACTATGGCCCGCAAATACCACCCCGATGTAAATCCGGGCGATAAAGCGGCCGAAGAAAAATTCAAGGAAGCGGCAGAGGCTTATGAGGTACTTAGCAACCCGGAGAAAAGGCAGAAATACGATCAGTTCGGATTTAACATGGGACCGCAGGGATTCCCCGGCGGAGGAAGTCAGGGAGGCTTCTATCAGTCGGGAGGCATGTCGATGGACGACATATTCTCCATGTTCGGCGACATATTCGGCGATGTCAGCGGCGGAGGCGGCCGATACAGCGGCTTCGGCTCAGCGACAGGCGGCCGTCAGCGACGCGCCCAGCGCAAAGGTTCAAATCTGCGTATCCATGTCAAGCTCACTCTTCAGGACATCCTCAACGGCACGACAAAGACACTTAAAATACCGACATTTGTCAAATGTGACCATTGCAACGGCACCGGCGCCAAAGACGGTACAGCGTTCGCCACATGTCCGCAATGTCATGGCTCAGGATCAATAACTCAGGTACAGCAGACAATTTTCGGTGTCAGTCAGGCTCATGTCGAGTGTCCGCGCTGTAACGGCACCGGTAAGATTATAACCGAAAATTGCCAGTATTGCCGCGGCACAGGTGTCGAAAAGCGTGAGCAACAGATCACATTCACAATCCCTGCCGGAGTAGAAGATGGAAATGTTCTTACGATAAAAGGCAAAGGCAATGCACCCGAACATGGCGGCGTCAACGGTGATCTGCTTGTAGTCGTCGACGAGATCAAGCATCCTGAACTCATCCGTGACGGAGCCGACGTGATCTACAATCTTATGCTCGATATTCCGACAGCCACGCTCGGCGGCTCGGTCGATGTCCCTACTATAGAGGGCAGGGCGAGATTGAAAATCGCCCCGGGAACACAGCCGGGCAAGATTCTGCGTCTCCGCGGCAAAGGATTGCCAAACGGTCAGGGAGGCAGCGCCAAAGGCGATGAGCTTATCAATGTTATGGTATATGTGCCGGAAAAACTTTCCGATGCCGAACGCTCTGCCATCGAAAGCCTCAAAGGTTCGCCCAACATCCAGCCTTCAGAAACGGAGAAACAAAGGCTCTTTTCCAAATTCAGACACATCTTCGAGTAACAATAAAGCAAAAAAATCCACCTCACTGTTTGTAAGGCGGATTTTTTTGGCTTGCATTCCGTTATTTCACGCATTCAATTTTCTTGATTTTCGATCCGAAATTGTTGCCCATGATAAAATCAGGCAATCCGTTCTCATTTATCAACAATGTGCCTATTTTTGTTAGTTTGAGAAGCATGCTGTAATCACAGCGCTCCGCCAGAGGCATGTTATCCACCGGATTCCAATACAGTTTCTTAAACTTACAGTTCAGAAGTCTGAACGAATTGCTCGAAGTAATAGTCATCGTTTTGCCGGACTTAAAATTGATCAGCGAGGTATTATACTGATATGTTCCGTTGTTGTATACCGAAACAAGATTATATTTCGCCGGAACCTCAATTACAATTGCAGAGATCATTCCATATGATGGATGCCATTCTGTCAATGACGGATAAAGAAAACTCTGATCGAGTTTCACTTCGAGCGTATCGTCCGCAACATCGACAGAAATATATGGCGAACAAACATTATTATATGTTATCGTCGCATTGTCACCATCAGTCTCGCGTATCCAGATACCGGGATAACCCCATGTAAATCCGGAGTGAACATCTGTGACATCAATGATTTTAATACTGGAAAAGAACTTGAGATCTTTGGTTATGACAGTGCGTGGATCGTTGCGTTGCTGAGCATGCACGGAAATGTTTCCAAAAACAACAGAAACAAAAACAGTAATTTTGAATAAAAAGGAATAACAATTGTTCATGATAGCATTATTTAGTCAATTATGCCGACAAATATACGATTTAAAATCAGCCGAACCATTCCCCCTTTATAAATTTACATTTTTTTATATTTAAAATAGGCCCTCTCGCTTTAAAAAATCGATATTTCTTGCGAACTTCGCACTACAAACAAACAACCCATCGTTAATTACTATTTCAAGTGGATATTTTCAATCTTGACCAAGTTATAGACCGTCGGAATACCGACGCCACAAAATATGCCGAACTTGCCGAAAAATACGGACGCGACGATCTGATGCCCATGTGGATAGCCGACATGGATTTTGCCGCGCCTGCTGAGATAGGCAAAGCACTTGTTGATTGCTTCAGCCGGCCGATTTTAGGCTACACTACACCGCCACGGGCGTTTTGGGACAGCATCACGTCATGGCTGTCAGACCGCCACGGTTGGAAATTAGCTTCTGAAGATATCGACTACATACCGGGTCTTAAAAAAGGTATCGGCCTATGTCTCAACTATTTCACCAAGCCCGGCGACAGTATCGTCATACAGCCGCCTGTATATCATTCATTCAGATCTGTAATCGAAGGCAACGGACGCAAAGCTGTCGATAATCCGCTGCTTTATGACGGCGAAAGCTATTCCATGGACTTTGAAGGTCTGCAGAGAGTCATTGATGAAAAGCGACCGGTAATGATGTTTCTCTGTAATCCGCAAAATCCGATCGGACTTCAATGGAGCCGTGAAACCCTCGAACGCGTGGTTGATATTTGCCGGCGCAATAAAATGTTGCTGCTGTCTGACGAAATTTATGGAGATCTCGTTTTCAATGACGCTACACACATACCGACTGCATCACTCTCCCCCGAAGCTGCAGAAATAACAATTACCCTCGGCGCTCCTTCCAAGACTTTCAACATACCGGGAATATCAAGCGCATGGGTAGCCATATCGTCGCCAGATCTCCGCGACGGATTTTTTAAATGGCTTCATGCAAGCGAGTTCGATACTCCTCCGATCGCGGCCATATATTCCACAATCGCAGCCTACTCTACGGGCGCGCCCTGGCTTGACGCAGTCACTCATTACCTCGCCGACAATGCCGCGTTTGCCCGCGACAGAATAACCGGCAATCTTCCGGGTGTCAAAGTGATTATGCCCAACGCCGGTTTTGGTCTGTGGATTGACTTCAATCCTACAGGGCTGTCTCATGATACACTCAACAATATTTTCGTCAACGAAGCCCGTCTCGCACTGAGCGACGGTGCAAACTTCGGCTTGGAAGGCTCAGGTTTCGTCAGACTGAATATCGGCACACCACGCAAGGTACTCGACGACGGGCTCAACAGACTGTTCCACGCTCTTAAACCGCATCTGTCGTGACCACACACTTACATATAAGTCTGATAAAAATGCAGGGTACAGGCAACGATTTCGTGCTGCTTGATCGCCCTGCGATCGACAATATGCTTCTTCCTGAAGTGGCGCGAAAACTATGCGACCGACATTTCGGTATCGGCGCCGACGGTATGCTGATAATCGAGGACTCCCAATGTGCCGACGCCAGAATGCGCATTTTCAATGCCGACGGCTCTGAAGCCCAAATGTGCGGCAACGGCATAAGATGCATAGCAAAATATCTCTTCGAAAAAAAAATCATATCATCTGTTTACGTCAAAATCGAGACGCCTGACGGCATCAAGAATTTGACTATCCATACCAATGCAGACGGCATAGCAGACATAGTGACAGTAGACATGGGCAACGCCTCACTCACTTGTCCCGACGGGAGTTTCATTGCTGATACAGATTATGGATCCTTCAATGTAATCCCTGTGTCAACCGGAAATCCTCACGGAATAGTAATAGTAGAAAACGCATCTGAAATCAATATACGCGAAATCGGTCCATTACTTGAAAATCACCCGTACTGGTCTGACAGGGCAAACATAGAATTTGTAAGCCTCGATACTCCGGGACACATCACGCAACGCACTTGGGAACGCGGCGTAGGCGAAACTCTCGCTTGCGGCACCGGAGCCTGCGCGGCTGCATTCGCACTTGTTTCCCGCGGACTCGCAGCCTGGCCGGTGTCAGTCCGACTCTCCGGCGGCATTCTTGTGATAGATTGTGACCATAATTCAGGCCATATACTTATGACCGGACCCGCAGAAAATGTTTTTAACACTTCAGTCAATCTCTCAATACAGACATAATAATTTAAATTATTAAAAAAGGCTGCATGAAGCATCAATAAATCAACAGCAATCGCCCTATATTTCATCGATATCATTTTATCAAACCGAAAAACACTTTATATTTGTGGGCAATATATTTTTAAATCGCTCATTAACAAAAAATCAAAAAATTATGTTTAACTTTGTGAAAAATTAAACAGTCGAGCAAAACTTCATCACAGACTTGAAACTATACAAAACAAAAACATTAACTATCAATCATTTATCATTTTAAATCATCATCGCTATGTTAAAGAGACTCTTTCTCTTGACCGGAGCTTTCATGATCGCGGCTTCCGTAACACTTACGGCCGCCAATATCAGATGTACCGGTCAGATTGTAGATGAGCAAAATTCCCCTATGATCGGCGCTATGGTTGTTCCGGATGGTCAGACAACCGGTGTAACATCCGACATCGACGGTCATTTTGTCATCTCCGTTCCCGCAGGGAAAAAACTCAACATCAGCTACGTCGGCTACAAACCCGCGCATGTAGCAGCTGCCGAAAAATTGGGTGTCATCAAACTCGAGCCTGACACTAAAATGCTTCAGGACGTCGTAGTGACTCAATCTGTCGCCCGCACCCGTCTCACCCCTGTGGCCGCCTCTAACGTTACCGCCGCCACGATAGAAAACAAACTCGGTAATCAGGAATTGCCCGAAGTGCTCAAAACTACCCCGGGTGTATGGACCACACGTGCCGGAGGCGGTTTCGGAGATGCCAAGACCAATATGCGCGGCTTCAAGTCTGAGAATGTCGCAATTATGGTTAACGGTGTACCTATCAACGACATGGAATGGGGCGGCGTCTACTGGAGCAACTGGGCCGGTCTCGGCGACGTGGCCTCAAGCATACAGACTCAGCGTGGTCTTGGAGCCACAATCGTTTCGACACCGTCAGTCGGCGGAACTATCAACATCACCACACGTTCGACCGATGCTGAGAAAGGCGGCAGCGTATGGTATGGCATGGGCAACGACGGCATGAACCAGATGGGTATGAAAGTTTCGACCGGCCTGATGAAAAACGGTCTGGCACTCACAGTCCTCGGATCTCGCAAATGGGGCGACGGATATATTCAGGGTACGCCTTTCAACAGCTACAACTATTTTATCAATCTCGCATGGAAAATAAATGAGGCTCACCAGTTGTCACTGACTGCGTTCGGCGCGCCTCAGACCCACTATCAGCGCAGCAGTCAGAACGGTCTGACCATTATGGGATATCAGAACGTCAAGAACTACATGAGCAACGATGTCAGCATGTACCGTTTCAACCCGACTTACGGTCATAAGAAAAACGGTGAATGGTATAACTCTTCAAAAAATTTCTACCACAAGCCACAGATATCATTAGCTCACAACTGGAAGATCAACAATCACTCTTCTCTGTCATCGACAGTCTACGCATCATTCGCAACCGGCGGCGGCAACTCAGGACAGGGCAGCGGTCTCGGTTCATATTCATACACTGACTGGTATGGTGCAACAGACGGAAAACTACACACCAAGTTCCTTGCAGCCGACGGGTCATTCGACTACGGCGCAATCCAGGACCTCAACGCCGCAAGCGCAACAGGTTCGGAGCTCGTAATGTCAAAATCAATGAACTCCCACAAGTGGATAGGTCTGGTTTCTTCATATAAAAATGATCTTAACCACTCTAACGGCAACAGACTGTCGCTCACCGGCGGTCTTGATATCCGTTATTACATGGGCGAACACAAGAATATCATTACCGATCTTTTCGACGGCGAATACTTCATCGACTACTCAAGCCGTAAAAACGTCAAGGCCGAACTCAACAGCGCAGCCCTCAATCCTGCATGGGCTTTTGAGAAACTGGGTGTCGGAGACGTTGTCTACCGTAACTACAACAGCTATATCGTCCAGGAAGGCATCTACGGCCAGGCCGAATACACAATGCTCGACAAAGCCCTCAACCTCGTCGTTTCAGGCGCTATCAACAACAATACTTATTGGCGCCGCGACTTCTTCTATTACGACAAGGCCAACGAAAAATCGGCAACACGAAACTTCATCGGCGGCACAATCAAGGGAGGAGCCAACTACAACATTGACTCTAAAAACAACGTATTCTTCAACACCGGCTTTATCAGCCGCGCGCCTTTCTTCGCTGGAGGCGTATTCGTCAACTCCACTACTTCAAACGTACTCAACTCTGATCCTGTCAACGAAAAGGTATTTTCGTTCGAACTCGGTTACGGATTCAACACGCCGGAATTCGCTCTTACCGCCAACGCATATTATACAAAATGGATGGATAAGACAACTACCCGCGGCGGTACAGTTTCTCGCGGCGAACATGCCGGCGACCGTTATTTCATGAACATGACCGGCGTAGACGCCCGCCATATGGGCATTGAACTCAACGCCAGCTGGGTGCCGGTTCAGTGGATGAACCTTCAGGCAATGATTTCTTACGGCGACTGGATCTGGGATTCTAACGCTAGCGGCTACTTCTGGAACCAGCTTGGTCAGCCTCTGAAAAACACTGACGGCGACGTTGCAAGCGGAATTCTCGCTCCCGACCATCTGCATGCTACAATAGACCAAAAAGGCATAAAAGTCGGAGGATCAGCCCAGACCACCGGTTCGATCTCAGCTGAATTCATTCCTTTCAAAGGCTTCCGCATCGGAGGTGACTGGGTGTTCAACGCACGCAACTACTCTGACTATCAGATAAGCAGCAGCGATTTCGAAAACGGCGGCACTATCAAAGTCGCTGATCCATGGGAAATTCCCTGGGGTCAGCAACTTGATCTTAATGCAAGCTTACGCTTCAAGATCGGCGGCGTAAACGCTACTCTTTACGGCAACGTTTACAACGTATTCAACTACAATTACATTGTCGACGCCTACAATAAGTCTACCCAAAAAGGCGAATGGGACAATGTGTTCCGTGTATTCTATTCTTTCGGCCGCACATATTCGCTCCGTCTGAAAATCAATTTCTAACCAATAGCGACTATTATCGATTATGAAACATATAGCATTCAAAAGCCTGATGTTCGGTACAGTTCTCGCTGTCTCACTCTCCGCCTGCGACGAGAATTCTTGGAACGACGAATATCTTGAAGGCTTCGAGACTCCGACCATAACCAAGAAGGAGACTGTTGCTTACACTATGACTGTAAAGGACATCCAAAGGATGGCCAACATGCCTGCCAATAAGAAAATTGCTGCAGACAGCGGTCTTACTGCGCAACTCGAAGCTGTTGCTGTAAACGGTTATTTTACTGAAAAAATAACCCCCGAACTTTTTGCTCCCGCATGGCTTGACTCTCTGTCAGGTGTAAAGGGCAGCATTATATACTGGCTGTCAGAGAAATCGACTCTCCAGCTTAGCTTCCCTACTTCCGACGCTCTTCCGTCTCAGATGAGTGGCATTCAGAACGGTCTGAAATACACCGTCACCGAAGCAGACTATCAGTCTGTTTGGGAAAGCGACAAAGATTTTGTTGAGGCTTTCGCTCCATCAAAACCTGCGTCAAAATATCTGGCCGATTTTCTCCAGAACGTAGAGGATTGTGACAGCGGCACATATGTTGTCGTCACTTACAATCAGGCTGTTCAGGATCCCGTGTTCGGCGGCAACTCACAGACACCGGATCCCGAACCGGAATTTGAAATGAGCAGCACCATTTCATCGCTCGCAGTAGGTTCGTCGATCGAGGCCAGTGGTATAGTAACAGCCATATGCAAACAAGGATATATACTTACAGACCTCTCGGGGTCAACGCTTGTCTACTATGGCAGCAGTTTCGACATCGACTCCTATGCAGTAGGACAGCAGCGTACCGTGAGCGGTAAAGGCGGTTGTTACGGCGGATGTCTGCAGATTGCTCCATCCGGCGACGAACTTGCAGGCTCTCAGGAATACACCTATCCGGCTCCTATTGATATCACCGGCGAAGTGTTCGAACAGTTCTCCGCCGAACGTCAGGCCCTCAAGGCCGACAACAATGGCGCAGCACCTGTCTATGGCGAAATTAAAGGCGCTACGTTTACGCAGAGCGGCAACTATATTAACTTCTCTGTTCCGGGTGCTGATGAGTCAAAAGCTCAGGGAAGCGGTTATCAGCTTCCTCAGAATATAACCAATATGCTCAACTTCGGTAACCCCGTCAACGTCCGCGGATATGTCATCGGTTGCTCAGGCAAAGCATATGTGACTTTCCTTGTGACAGAAGTCAACGGCCAAAAACCGGCATCGGCTCCGGCTATGCGCATTCCTTCACGTGCCGGAGTGGCAATCACTTCAACGACTGAAAACGCAGTTTACCAATATGACGGATCCGAATGGCTCGCATGCAAAGATATATTCGTGCTCAGTTCAGCTGATTATGCACAGATGGGCGTGACATCAAATCTCACCGCCACTCAGGCTGCGACATACCTCCCGATCTATATGACGACCAAGGCTCCGTATGCTCAGGAAGGTGCGATATATTATATCGTCTATAACTTCAAGGACGGTGACAACACCATCAGAAACTTCACCTCACGTGCCACTTACACCGGCACGGAATGGTCTGTCACGACAATCAACACCGGCATGATGCAGTTTGTCCGCAAAGGCATTGGCAACGGCTGGTCCAACTGGGTCTACGACCCCAGCGTCTATATCGATCTGCCTTCTGGTAAGGGAGCCACATCGGCTACATTCTGGCAGGCATGTGTCGACTGGGTATATGAGCATATTGATGTACCTGAATTCGGGGCTGAGAGCATAACATCAGGAGTAGGCTATGTAACTTCTTACGGAAATAATGACTACTTCTGCGGAGCGTCGGCCTATCAGTGCAACGTTGATCTCCGTGCATCTGCTGCCCGCAAACAGGTGCCTTCTGTCTACGGCACAATGTCTGACGACGATATCGTCGCCAAGGTCAAGAGCAACTTTGAAAACATTGTGATGCCGGCAGTACTTGCCGAACAATATCCCGATGCTCAGCCCGGAAACGGTGTTGACCTCTATTACGTGATCTCATTCGTAATGTACAACGGATCAAGCCACGACGAAGTCATCCGTTACCTTGTTACGGCTCCGGGCACATTCGAATTTGTCGATTGCACCTGGAACGAAGAAGAATAATTCTTTATAAATTTCGAATTCTAAAAAAATCCCGGATCACAATTGCGATCCGGGATTTTTTATGTTCAGTCTATTTCATGAAAATGCGATCGGTCAACACCACAGACCGGACAGACAAAGTCTTCGGGTAAATCGCTACCGTCAGTCTCTGCCACATAGAAGCAGACATCACATTCAAACCTGCGTTTGGGCCCTGCCGCCACTTCTGCCTCTTCAGCTCTGTAAGTAGGCGCATTTTTCGGTTCTTTCCCCTTTATAACATTATGATAATAGGCATATGTCATCGGTACACCGTTACCTTCCACAGTATCGACCACACGCGCAATAACGAGTACATGAGTGCTGCAATCGACAGTCTGCTCCACCTCGGCTATCAGCCGGCCGCAAAACTTACCTTTTACACATGGCACGTAGTCAATCACCTCCATACCGAATGCTTCATATTTGTCAGTGTCACGGCTGCTCATGAAGCCGAAACGACCGATAACCGACGGATCAGTGTCCTCAGCGATTATCGACAGAGAAAAACGCTTGTTCTCTTTGACAGCTTCGAGCGTATAGTTGTTTTTGTTGAGCGCGACTGCCACTCTCGGCACGTCGTTAGTTATCTGGAAACAGGTATTGACCACGCAGCCTACCGCGCGGCCGTCTTTAAACGCGCCTACAACATATAGGCCGTAAGTCAGTTTGTAAAGTACTTTTAGATCCATTTTATTCTGTTTTATAAGATATGCTGCAAATATAAAAAATATATTCTTCAAAAGAAAACACCGTGAAGGAAGATAGTGTTTACAGTCGTTTAAGCATCAGTTTTTGTGTATCAAAATAAAAATGGCTACCTTTGCGGTGCTCATCGGAGGGTCGATAGTCGCAACTATTTGGCCGGATAAGATGTCGGGTGCGCCCGAGTTCTTGTTCGGTCTTTTTTTTGTAATTATTCAGATAATATGGAACAGAAAACTACAGGTCTTGACTATGCCGGAGGCAAAATCAGCCGGCTATTTTCAAAAATGTTCTTCCCTACTCTGCTGGGACTGATCTTCAACGCCCTTATTACAATTGTCGACGGAATATTTGTCGGTCAGGGAGTCGGTCCCGACGGAATCGCCGCCGTCAATATAATCGCACCACTCTATATGGTCGTGACAGGTTCGGGACTGATGTTCGGCATCGGTTCGTCGGTTATAGCAGGCATCGCTATCGCACGCGAAGATTATCGGCGTGCGAGCATCAATACTACTCAGGCTTGTGTACTGTCGGCAGTCATTATTTCGCTTCTGGTCGTAATGATCTTTATATTCAAAGTTCCGACGGCCCGGATGCTCGGATGCTCTGACCGGCTTTTGCCCGGCGCTCTCGACTATCTGACATGGCTGATACCCGGCATATTCTTTCTGATTTTCGAATGTATCGGCATGATGGTAATCCGTCTTGACGGATCACCGAAATTTGCCATGTACTGCAACATCATCCCGGCCGTCATCAACATCGTTCTCGACTACTATCTCGTGTTTCCTTGCGGCATGGGAGTCAAAGGCGCTGCGATCGCGACATCGGCAAGCATCGCTATCGGTGCGGCCATGGTGTTTGTCTATTTTATCCGGTTCTCCTATGTGATCAAATTTATATGGAGCGCGCGTAACTTCTTTTCAAACACATGGCGCCAGATACAGATCGGCTCGTCGGCTTTCATTACCGAAATCGCCATGTCGGTAATGATGCTCACAGGCAATTATATGTTTATGAAATATTACGGCGACACGGGCGTGGCGGCTTTCAGCATAGCATGCTATCTGTTTCCGCTGATGTTCATGATGAGCAACGCCGTCGCACAGTCAGCCCAGCCGATAATAAGCTACAATTACGGTGCCGGCGCCTCACGCCGTGTCAGCGAGGCTTTCCGTCTGAGCGTCAAGGTTGCCGCTTTATGCGGCTTGATAGCCTTTCTTGCAATAGCATTCTGGGCAAAGCCAATTGTATCGCTCTTCATATCGCCTATGTGCGACGCCGGCCGTCTTGCCGTGGCGGGTCTGCCGGTCTATTCTGCCTGCGCTCTGTTTTTCGCCGTCAATATATCATTCATCGGCTACTATCAGAGTATCGAAAAAGCATTCAAAGCAATGGTCTTCACGCTTATGCGCGGCATCATCGTGCTTATTCCGATGTTTTATATTTTGCCCGAAATAATACCGGGAGCCGGCATCTGGGCGGCGATACCCGCCTCAGAAGCCATTACCCTTGCGGCCATCACACTCACCTATCTGTATACCCGTCGCCGGCACTCCGGATCAGGTCAGGACTGACTCTCCGGCAATTAATCACGCTTATAGCGGTGAGGCGGCATATTTCTTTCCGTTCTTTATATATAAACCGCTTTGCGGCTCCGACGTCAGACGGATCCCGGAGACGAGATAGACTGTGCTATTGTCATCATACGGATAATTTATTATTTCCGCTATACGTGCGCTATCGCTGCCGTAACCTATGCGTTCAAGCCATTGCCTTACAGTGGCGGCTGTCGGCATGTCGATGCCGTCATCGTCATTCTGAGGCTGACGTATGTTGTCAGGATCAAGATCTTCGGGAAGTTCGGCCGGAATATGTATCGAATTGGGCGTACATTTATATAGTTTCTGCATCGTTTCGTTGAGATACGTTCTTGCGCCATAAGTGACAATCGGAATCACGACTTTGTCGCTCAGATCATAATGTTCAAGAATTCCGCGATTAAGGCATATTGTTACACACATTACTGAATGTGATATAAATATTACCGAAAACCTCAAAATTTAATTAACTTTGCGAAGGACAATATCAACAGACACCGTATGGACAAGATAGTAGAAGTAAATACCGTTGCCGATTTCGACAAAATATGGGGCGTCGGCACCCGCCATCCACTCGTCAATGTCATCGAAGGGTCAAAGATTCAGACCCCGGTAGCCCACTGCCGCAAACATTTCGGCATGTATGTCGTGTATATCAAAGACGTGATATGCGCCGACTATATAAAGTACGGACGCGGCGAGTA
Source organism: uncultured Bacteroidales bacterium (assembly GCA_947573135.1). Classification (GTDB taxonomy): domain Bacteria; phylum Bacteroidota; class Bacteroidia; order Bacteroidales; family Muribaculaceae; genus CAG-873. The sequence goes on from CANPDU010000002.1 coordinate 34,048, forward strand.
CGACTTTCAGGAGAACACTCTCGTGTTTGTCGGTCCGGGACAGGTGCTCGGCTATCCGGCTGACGGCTCGACTTTCGAGGCTAAAGGCTGGTGTCTGTATTTTAGTCCCGAACTGCTTCGCGGCACCTCCCTCGCCGGACGCATGAAGAATTACACATTCTTCTCCTACTCCGTTAACGAAGCCCTCCACATTTCGCCCGACGAACGCGACACGATAATCGGATGTCTCCGGCTTATCGACTCGGAGATCAACCGGGGCAATGACCGCCACAGCAACATGATCATCGCATCGGCAATCGAACTCTTTCTCAACTACTGCAGCCGTTTCTACGACCGTCAGTTCGTCACACGCAAAAAAGTCAACAAAGACGTCATAATGGCGTTCGAAGATCTCATCGACGACTACTATGCTTCGGGCAAAGCCGCCGACAACGGCACACTGACTGTCAACTGGTGTGCGCAGCAACTTAACCTGTCGCCCAACTATTTCGGCGATCTTGTCAAAAAAGACACCGGCAAGTCGCCGATGGAGCATATTCAGGCCAAAAGCATGAACATCGCGAAAGAAATGCTATGGCAGACAAAACACAGCATCAGCGAAATAGGCTATGCCCTCGGCTACCAGTACCCGCAGTATTTCAGCCGTGCATTCAAAGCCTCGACGGGCATGACCCCTAACGAATACCGCAAGATGGAAGCCTGATAGCAATTGGGCTATTGATCACTCACTCGGAGTTGCGTCGGAGCCAGTCAGTACGCACCTTGTCGGGCAGATGAGTGAACTTGAAATCAGAGAATGTCGCTTTGAAACCGTTACCGTCGGGACACGCCGCAAACATGCCGATCTTCACCGGATGGTTGGCTTCCAGCCAGGCATTGCGCATCATATGATACTCTTTGTCATCAAACGAATAGAATATCTCAACGGCATCAAGCCTGCGGACGGCCTTGATCCAGATATATTCAACCGGCCGGTCAAGGGCAATGACACTCCAGTCGGAGGTCTGATGAGTGACAACCGTGCTGAGATTATATTTTCCATCGACAAATTCGATGCCGGTCTTAATATAATTCTCATGATCGAGTCGTATCATCATACCGGCCTGATCAAATCTCACTTTATAGTCGCCGCTGATCCTGACTTTTGCCTCGAATTCACCGCCGTATTCGGCATAATAGAACGGTGCATCGTCAACCGTAAAGCCGTAATGAGACACGCGCCAGTAGTCGCTTTTAGGCGTCACATCCATGACCAGACTACGGCCGTCGACCGACCAGGCATCAGGTTCGTTGAACCAATTCATTTTATCCAAAGACTGAGCTGCCGCATACTGACATGCAAGAGCCGCGAATGCTAAAATTAACTTTTTCATGAGTGTTTATCTAATTCTGTTATTGTTCTGATTACTTTGCAGGGATTTCCGGCGGCGACTGAATTGGCGGGAATGTCCTTAGTCACGACGCTTCCCGCACCTATGACACAATTGTCGCCGACTATGACGCCGGGCAGCACAGAGACACCGGCTCCGAACCATACATTATCGCCCACCACAATTGGCCGGGCATATTCAAGCCCCTTGTTTCTGAGGGCGGCTTCAACGGGGTGTCCGGCTGTATAGAAGCCGCAGTTTGGCGCCACAAACACATTGTCGCCAAAAGTCACCGGGGCTTCATCGAGTATCACAAGATTGTAATTGGCGTAGAAGTTACGGCCGACACTGATATTATAGCCATAATCGCAATAGAAAGGCTGCTCGATCAGCAGATCGCCTTTGATTTGGCCTAAAATACGGTGTAACAACTCCACACGGGCATCGGTCGCGCGTGGCCGCAGATCATTATAATCGCGGCACAGTTCCTTGCACTGAAGGCGTTCGTCGATAAGCTGCGGATCATTATTGGCGTCATAGAGCAATCCGGCAAACATTTTTTCTTTTTCAGTCATCTTTTCTTTTTCAGTCATCGTTATTAATTTTGCAAAGTTAAACACTTATCGCAAAGCAACCAATGGCTAAAAATAACCATTTTTATGAATAATTTCTCACGACTTGACACACTCCTGAAAGGACAGGCCCAAACCGGGCACGCGGCACACCGGGACTGATGTCTGCAATTATGCCGCATCGATGGCTGCAGTAGAGAATGTCATCGCCGTGGTCAGCGATCTCAGCAGGAGGACAAGCCGAATATTCAACGGCCGCTTTGCATCGATATTAGGCATAACCGGTTACAACGAGGAAAATTCGATATGGGAAAAGAAAATACTGTCGCTGATGACGCCGCATGATCTTGAAGAAAAATACATTGCCGAACTGCGGTTCTTCCATTATCTGCGGCGCATGGGATCATCACGGCGCAACTGCTATCTGATGAGCAAACTGAGGTTTACCGACATCAGCGGTAAAATGATAGATGTTCTCCACCGGATGTATTATATCTACGATGAAAACTCCGATGCCATAAGATATGCGATCTGTCTCTACGGCCCGCTGACAGTCGATTTTAAAGGCAAAAGCATTGTCGTGGATTCGTTGACTGGCGTAAGCGAAGAACTTACTTCGTCGTCGGCATCCGGCATACTCAGCCGTCGTGAACGACAGATACTGACGCTTATTGACTCCGGTATGAAGAGCAGCGACATCGCTGAAAAGCTAAATATCAGCATCCACACAGTCAGCCGTCACCGGCAGGAAATCCTTGCCAGACTTAAGGTAAAGAATTCGATCGAAGCATGCCGCCTCGCCCGGACGATGGAACTGATCTGAACTGTCAGGAGGCGCGCCGCAGTCTTTCGACGCGCCTCTGTTTTATTTATGCAACATTGTGTAGGTGATTGAGAGGGTGAATTCCTGATACAACTTGAAGCCACTCGTAGTCGTGGGATTCTGCACGGCGACTGATCTCCCTGCAGGCGACATTTATTTTTAAACAAGCTCAGAAAAAAGATTACAACTGTTGCACATATCGAATAAAACAATTATTTTTGCAACAGCGGTTACAGTAACAATCGTTGCTTTAATATGAAATTCTACGACAGAGAGATAGAGACAGAGACTTTACAACGCATCGAATCCACATCAAGAGAGTACGCCCAGATGACTGTCATAACCGGACGAAGACGTATCGGCAAGACAACCCTTATCAAACACGCTTATGAAGGCAAAGAGATGATATATTTCTTTGTCGCACGTAAAAGTGAGGCATTGCTGTGTCAGGAACTTTCCGACACAATTCGTGATGTGCTTGGCGAAGACTTGGGAGACTTTTCAAGTATGGCCCGACTGTTCGCGTCGATTATGCAGATAGCAAAGCGACGTCATTTCACACTCGTTTTTGACGAATTCCAGAATTTCAAATATGTCAATGAAGCATTTTTCAGCGAAATGCAGAATATCTGGGACAGCAACAAGAATGAGGCTCGGATAAATCTGGTGGTGTGTGGCTCGCTGTACTCAATGATGACGAAGATATTCGATGACAAAAAGGAACCCTTATATGGCCGTGCCACTTCCAGAATTCGTCTTCGTGAATTTCCACTGGCTACACTTCGTGAAATAATGCGGAACAACAATCCCGATTACACACCCGATGATCTGCTTGCCATGTATATGATTACCGGCGGAGTCGCAAAATATGTGGAACAGCTCTACATGCAAAAGGCATTCACAAAAGACAGGATAATCGAGGCAGTACTGTCTTTCGGCTCTTATTTCATCGACGAGGGAAAGGAACTTTTGTCCGATGAATTCGGTAAAGATTATGGTAATTACTTTTCCATTCTGTCAGCAATCGCAGGAGGGTACAACGAACGCAGAGAAATCAAATCCTACACCGGCGTGGAAGCGGGAGGCTATCTCGACAAGCTGGAGAACTCTTACGACCTTGTGTATCGCTACCGTCCTTATCTCGCAAGTGAGAATAGCCGCAATGTAAGATACGGTATCAAGGACAACTTCCTCAATTTCTGGTTCAGATTCATATATAAATATCGGAGTGCGGTGGAAATTGGAAATCTTGCCTATGTCAAGGAAAAGGTTCTTGCCGACTACTCTACATTCTCCGGCTGGATTCTTGAACGCTATTTCAGGCAGATGTACCGCGAGACTGGTCTCTATAATATTGTGACAAACTATTGGGAGAAAGACGGCAGCAATGAGATTGACCTTATCGCCGTCAACGAGGCCGACCGTGAAATAGTAATCGGCGAAGTCAAGCGTAATCCACGACGTATCGACCTACATGGTCTGGAGCAGAAATCGCAGAATATCGTATCAAAGCGCAAAGGCTGGCACATCGGATATGCCGCTCTGTCTCTTGACGACATGGGGCACTGAGATCCGATGGCAGGACTGATCGGGCTACATTGTGCAGGTGATTGAAAGGATGAATTCGCGGCCGCGGAGGCGGTAGTCGTAGGTGAAGCTGTTGAGGCCGGTGAAGACGGTGTACGCATAATGGCGCGAATCGAGCAGATTGTCAACACGGGCAGCAAAACGCCAGGACCTGAAGGTATAACTTGCATCGGCGTCGAGCAAAGCGATAAACTTTATGTTGTCGGCGGCAAGTTCACGCCATGACATATCTGTTCCGGCTCCGAAACTCAGACCGCAGTCAAGAAAGAAATTCAGCCGGGCGCTCTGGCTCAATGTCCAGAAACTGCGCTTCACGTCAAGATAGGAACTGCGTGATTTTGAAAAGTTCACATCATAGTCGAACGACATTAATGCGACCGGCGCGGTGTATAGTGACATGCCGGCTGTATAACCGCTATTATCATACGGAATTACTTCATCGCTCTGAAACATTTCATTCCGCCCGAAAGTATATGAACCGCATAATGAGACTTTTGTCCTGACAGACTGGATCTGCTTGGTCACAGTCGCACTAAGCGAGGTGTTGCGCCCGTGAGCAGGACGGTCAACAGTATAGTCACCGATGATATCATCCTCGACAGACTGGGCGGTCAGCAGATTGACACGCGAACGCGTATGCCTGACAGTGGCGTTGAAAAACAGCATCTCTACCGGCCGTTTGTAGTCATAACGCGCGTAAGCTGACATCGCTTCCGACTCAGAGATTATGCCCGAGCGCGCATTGACACTAAGATAATCAGTAGAAACCGGAGCCGTAAGCATATCGAGTATATCGCCGATACTGTTATTAAAGTCCACTCTGGCCATGAGGCCTGACCGAGCATTCATATTCCAGTCGATGTCAAGTCCGGGATTGACCGTAAACTTAGCCGACTTCTGTTCGGCAGCCACTGAACCGAGATTTCTGTAACTGAAAAAACGGCCTCTCAGCCCGGCATCCGCCCGGACTTTAATCACTTTGCGTGGATGGGTGTAAGTGAATGCAGGCGTAGCAGCGATCTCAAAATCATTGCCGTTCACATCATTACGTGAGTCGCCGGCGAGCGAATGGACAAGATGAGTCTCGATATGTTCGCCGGCGTATCTGACGCGGACGGGAAGATATAAATCCGTGTTCAGACGCTTATAATTCATCGAGAGGACATGATTGGTAGAGAACTGCGATGTGCGGGCGGTCTGTAAAAGCGTGTTATCAGCGGCTGCCGCGCGGCTTACATCTATCCTACCCTCGGGACCGCCCTGATAATCAAAATCGGAATGCAGGCCCCAGGTAAAACGGCCGCGTTTCCAACGGGTTGAAAAATTATCTGTAATTCCGAACGTAGTCATTTTCTCCTTTTGCGCTATATGATCGCCAGATCTCAGCACAGGCAGTCCGGCTTCAAAAAACGAGGCCTTAGCATTCAAACGGTTGAGAAGATATTGTCGGTCAGAATTGAGATTGTACTCAACCGATAGCTCGGGTTTATGCACACGCGATTCAGGCGACATAAGCTGATCTATCACCAGTTCACCGTCACCGTCGAAATAACGGCCAACTGTCGAATACTCATATCGATCTTTAGAATATGTATACGATGCATTGGTCCTGACAGTGACATCTTCTTTGTTGTTGAGAAGGTTGAGAGTCACCGATCTATCATCAGGATGAATATACCGGCGCCCCTCTATAGGAGGCTGAGAGGCCGACAGTTTTCCCAGCACCGACTCCAGCCGGCTTGCGCCCTGATAGCCCGACTCGACAAATACCCTGACCTGCGATTGGGCAAACTCCTCGATATTACCGATCCTGGCGGTCAGCATAGCCTGAAATTTCTTGTTGAACATCATTCCGGCGCCTCCGACCCGATATAAAGCGCGATCGCCCCACCCGGCCGAAGCCTCATAAGTGCCCATCGGCCTGAATTTAGCCCACGGCTCGAGTTTGATATTGATCGCGACGTCGTCTGACATCTCGTCTTTGTCGATCTTAGCATCCTTATGATTATTGAGCACCTGCACGGCCTGGACATAATTTGCCGGAATATTGTCGGTAGCTATGTTGTATTTACCGCCGAGCATATCCATGCCTTCGATGTAGAAATGCTTGATCGCTTTGCCGTTATATTTTATCTCACCGTCGGCGGCAATCTCTATGCCAGGTATCTTTTTCATCGCGTCTTTAAGCGATATGTCTTCCTTGCCTTTGAAAGCATCGAGACGAAAGGTCAGAGTGTCGCCACGCACATAGATCATCGGTGCGCTGACCGTCACCTCACGCAGTTCGGTCGACTTAGGATTGAGCACGACATCGGCAGTCGAAGTCCGGTTAACTATACGGCGAGAATATTTTTCAAACGACAGACGCTCGGCTGTCAAAGTCAGGGAGTCCGCTTTGCTCGCGGTCTTCACACTGTAAGTTCCGTCAGGACGGCTCATGGCGTAAGCGGCGATCTTTTTCCCGTCGAGCAGCCTGACAATCACATTTTCCACCGGATCACCGGCAGTGTCTGTCACCTTGCCGCTGACAACGGTCTGGGCCAGAGCCGGCAGTGACATTATTACAATCAGCCACGCTGACAGCAGACGCTTCATATCACTCAAGTTCGCGAGGAACATATCCGTTAGCCTTCTGCCTGATAGGTACACCATTGACCGAAATCACATGCTGGCCGTGGTCTCCCTTGTAAACATTTATCACCCGGATAGATTCTGGCATAATATTCTGCATCGGATCAGGTGTTGCATTTTTCTGCTTAACAAATTTAACACGTTCGGTTTTCACCGGATCGGGCCACATTGGTTTGTAGACGGGCATATTGCCTTTCCTGAAGCTTATTGCCTCGAAAAGATGCAGATTATCAGAGTCCTTTGCCTTCATGACCAGTCCGGGCAGTCCGCAGAATTTCCACGGCCCCATCGCGACGGGTATTTCCGGTGCAAACCAGACTTCCCATTGCCGTCCGCCATAAGATCCGGTCGCTTTCATACATTCATAGCCGCAGACCGTGTCCGTATCTTCCGTCAGCACCCATTCGACAGGATTTCCGTCTTCTTCGTAGATAAAATAACTCGGAGCAATGATACCATAGACAGTCATTTTGCCTGCAGGATAATTCTGGTACACAATCTCCTCAAAATAATAATCATTCTGCATCTCACGTTTCAAGAGACGATTCACAGCATCCTCATCCCTGTCGACCTGATGATTGGCCGAGTCGACACTGAATGTCGTGTAGTCGCAGAAGCGACCGATGCCGTCGCCAATCTGAAGCACACAGGCGGTAGTCTCTCTGATCGTGTCGCCCTTGGCCGGATTGTTGATCGTATAGTTGTAAATACATTCATACTCAGGCTCGGCCATGAACATATTCGTTTTATGGTCATAATTCGGGATGCAGGATGGCTGTTTGTCGTTATTGGGCTGAGGTGCAGTACGATCGACTGTGCGCGACGACACAACGACGATGTCACTACCGGTAATAGTCTGAGCTGCTGCGGTGATATTCAATGTCACCGCGGCAAATAAAAGCAGATTTTTCATTATATTTTGTTATTTGGTTTTTATATAGATTGTTCCGTTAGGACTCTGATCTTTTCTGACAGTAATGCTTTTGATCGCCGATGGATCGACAGTGTTAATCGCAGATGATTCAATCTCCTCACCATCGACTATATATATCGGAGAATCCGGCTCGTCCAAGCCGACAATTACAGTTTTTGCATCAGAAAATTCCACCACCCGATCAATCATGCCGAACACTTCTTTTCCGTATACCGAGTTAACTCCCACAGCCAGCAATGCCATAACCGGTAACATAAGGAGCGCCCTACTTCTGACGGTAAGCCGTGAGTGTGCTGCTGTCATCATTGCCAGACGACGTTTAAGTTTTCCGTGATTCAGACTGTTGCCGACAAACGACACGCGGCGTCCGACCGCCTTACCGATCAGCATGAGCTGATAAGCCTGACGGTCATAGCCGAGAGCCACGACACGTTCGTCGGCCTGGAATTCATGTATATCTTTAAGCTCATCGCGCATCAGCCAGGCAGCAGGATTAAACCACTGCACTATAAGCGCGAAATCAGCCACAAGCAGATCGATCCAGTGACGGGCGGCAAGGTGACTCTGTTCATGAGCTATCACCATATCCGCGCCTTCTTCAAAATCGGAACGGTTCATCACTATATATTTCCACCAACTGAAAGTGGCCATAGATCTATCGTCAGAAACGACAATTGTATAACCGTCGCGGAAGATCTTTTCTCCACGTGCTATAATCTTCATCAGGCAGATCTGTCCCCAAAGGCGACGCATAAACATCACGGTAGCACCAACAAGATAAATTGCCAGCAATGCTTTAAGCCACATCCCGGCAGAACGCAGTCCGGAAGTCGAAAAACTGCTTATTCCGACAACACGTATCGATCCGTCAGCGTCGTATCCCGGTTCGAACAGACTGAACAGAAACAGCGATGAAAACGAAAATACATAAATCAGGACAAGAACCGTCCGGTTGAACGCCGGCTGACGCTGACCCGACAACAAAAGACTGTAGACTGCATAGAGGGCTATCATCACAAGACCCGAGACCATGAGCCAAATAATAAACGCACTCATGACTTATGACTTATTTTTATCACGTTCAACCATAGCAAGAAGTTCGCGGAGATCGTCGGCAGTAATTTTTTCTTCAGCCACAAGAGCAGAAACCGCCTCACGATAACTGCCTTTGAAATAATTGGCAATCACCTTGCCGAGCGAGCGGCTGCGGCAGTCGTCGATCGATGCTATGGCGTAAAAACGATGAGAACCGCCTATCGCTTCATGACCGACATAACCCTTCTGCTCCAAAATTCGGACTGTAGTTGCGACAGTGTTGAAATGCGGGCGAGGTTCGGGATAGAGTTCGACGATCTCACGCACAAAGAGCGGTCCGTGTTCCCACAGCCGCTTCATTATTTCCTCTTCCTTTTCAGTGAGGAGCGATTTAGGTCTACCTTTAAGCATAACGAAAGAATTAGTTTCACGGCCAAAATTACAACTATTTTTTTAGTTGGCAATAGCGCAAAACTAATTCTTTAGTTAAAACGTGTTAAGCATAGCACCGACAAGGTCAGTTGATACAATTGAGTTCTTCAATAAAAGCAGTATTGTTAAACCGCCATACAGTTGTTATAGGACATAGAATCTCGACAGACGTCGGATTTGATCACTGAATAGAGGCGTTTTTCCTCCTCGTTGAGTTCATCTCTGACCACCGCGCCGAAAATCATTTCGCCGGCTATCGCCGATATGATTGAAAACTGCTGTTCGCGCGGAAGTGATTTGATGGTATTGATTACATCCTGACTGATAACGATTGAATTGTTCATGACTATAAGAGTTGAGATAGTGAATAATGTTTTTAATTCTTACGACACAAAGTTAATGCGTCACACGGGCAACAATCAAGCCCATAAATCTATAAAAACATTAATCAGGGATCATGCGACAGCACGATCCCTGATATTAATCATAACGTTTTATGATCAGACTTCATCGCCCGAGCCAGGCTGTTTGCCCTGAGCTACGACTGTTGACTTGCTGAAAACTTTCGACAGATATTTTTCCTGAAAATTCTGCAACAGTTCCCAGAAGTTAGGCACAAAGAATGTTCCGATCAGAGCATTGACAGCCATACCGAACACGACAGCAGTGCCGAGCGACACACGGCTGGCTGCGCCGGCACCTGTTGCAAAGAGCATAGGCATGACACCGAACACAAATGCGAGCGCGGTCATCAATATAGGCCTCAGACGCACACTGCCGGCATCCTGAGCTGCCTTGCGCACAGGCAGCCCGGCCTTGCGGTAGTCCATAGCATATTCGACTATCAATATAGCATTCTTAGCCGCCATACCTATCAGCAGGATTATACCGATCTGTGTGTAGATGCTGATGCTTTGGTTCATAAATATGCATCCTATGATTGTGCCGAGAATTGCTGTCGGTGTTGTGATGACCACAGCCACAGGATCGGTCCAAGATTCATACTGAGCGGCAAGGACAAGAATTGTTATCAGCACTGCGAAAAGCAACACCATCGAGATTGTCACGCCTGAGCCTGTTTCCTGATAAGCCTCTCCAGTCCAAGCGTATGAAAAACTGTCGCCGACGACTTCATCCATCATGCGCTCCATCGCCTTGATGCCGTCAGACGAGCTGACCCCGTCGGCCACAGAAGCCGTGATGCCCGCGGTAGTGTACATGTTGTATCTGCTGACCGAACCTTCGCCCAGCACAGGCTCGACTGTAGCAAACGATGCAAACGGCACCATCTGTCCTGATGAATTACGCACACTGAGATTCAGCACGTCATCGGCGACCGCACGCGACGATCCCTCGGCACCCAGATTGACTTCATAAACACGTCCGAAGTCGACAAAGTCGTTGACGTAGCTTCCGCCCATATAGCTTGAAAGCACCGAATAGACATCCTCTATGACGAGTCCCTGTAATTTCACCTTATCACAGTCGATCTTAATCGAGTACTGAGGCACTTCGCCTTCGTACATCGATGTGATCTCTTTGATCTCAGGTGTCCGTGCAACAGCAGCCTGCATATCATCGACAGCCTGTTTCAATTCTTTCGGTCCGAGATTATTGATGTCGAGCAACTGCATCTGAAGGCCTGACGACATACCCAGGCCCGGTATGGCCGGAGGGTTAACCGAGAATATTATCGCTTCCTGAATTCCTGCTGTCAGCTCGTAAGTCTTGGCAATGACACCGTCGACGCTCTGACCTTTGCCTTTTCGTTCACTCCACGGCTTAAGCACGACAAACATCGAACCGAGGTTGCTGCCTGCACCGCCGGCCAAAAACGACATGCCGGAGATAGAAATCACGTCTTTCACCTCAGGGAGACTCTGAAGATCGGCCGACACTTTCGACACAATGCTGTCGGTACGAGAAAGCGATGCGCCTTCGGGCAACTGAACAGATGTCAAAAAGTAACCCTGATCTTCCTGTGGAACATAAGAAGTCGGCCATTTCATAAAGCCCCAGAACGCCGCAAAGCAAATGACAATAAAAATCAACAGCGAAAGTACAGGATGTTTCAGCATCTTGCCGACAATGTTGTCGTAGCCGTTGCGCGTGGCATCAAAACCGCGGTTAAACCAACGGTAAAGGAAAAACCGTGTGTCGGTACGCGGACGCAGGAAAAGAGCACACATCGCCGGAGTAAATGTCAAGGCGTTGAAACCTGAGAATGCGGTCGACACTGCGATCGTCAGCGCGAATTGTTTGTATAGTTCGCCTGTAATGCCAGATATAAATGCCGTCGGAATAAAGACTGACATCAGCACAAGGACTTCGCCGACCACAGGGCCTTCGAGTTCGGACATCGCTTTTTCGGCAGCCTGTCGCGGCGAGACTCCTCCCCGGTCGATAATGCGCGAACAATCCTCGACCACGACTATCGCATCATCGACGACAATCGCAATGGCGAGCACAAGACCGAACAGAGTCAGAGTGTTGATCGTAAATCCCATTATTTTCATTACGGCAAACGTCGCGATCAGCGAGACCGGAATGGTCAGCATCGGTATCACAACCGTACGCCAGTTCTGAAGGAAGAGTAAAATCACGATCATGACAATCAGTGTTGTCTCGAGGAACGTCACCAACAGTTCATCAATAGAGGCATTAACGACATCGGTTGTGTCGAGAATCACATTATAATATATGCCGTCGGGAAAATAACGCTCAAGCTCGTCGAGACGAGCCTTGACTTTTTCAGCCACGTCGAGAGCATTGGCTCCCGGCAACTGATAGATACCTATAAGTCCGGCCTGACGATTGGAGACATGAGAAACTTCGGAGTAACTGCTCGCCCCAAGATCAACCCGGCCGACATCGCGCAGACGCAACATCGAACCGTCGGCATTGGTCGCTATTACGATATTGCCGAATTCTTCCGGCGTCTTGAGACGGCCTTGCGATGTGAGAGAGAACTGGAACTGACTTATCGAATTGCTCGGAGGCGCACCGACATTGCCGGCCGACACTTCCATATTCTGACTCTGTATTGCCGAATATACATCACTCGGCGTCAGCCCTCTCACTCTCATTTTTTCAGGATCGAGCCAAACGCGCATGCTGTAATCTCCGGCACCGAAAGCACCCACCTCACCTACTCCGTCGACGCGTGAAAGTTCGTCGACGATGTTAAGTTTTGCATAATTAGTGAGATATAACGCGTCATATAATTCAGGTCTGTCAGTCTCGAGAGCGACAAACATTATAATATTGGTCGAGCGGGACGTGACCGACACACCCTGCTGTTTGACAGACGAAGGCAGCGACGGTTCGGCAAGCGCGACACGATTCTGAACCTTGACTGTAGCCATATCAATATCGGTTCCGACTTCAAATGTGACAGTCAGACCATACGACCCGTCAGCCCCTGAATTAGAACTCATATACATCATGCCCTCAACACCATTGACCTGCTCCTCGATCGGCACGCCGACCGTTTCCGCTACAGTCTGTGCATCAGCACCGGGATAGACAGCCGAAACCTGAACCGTCGGGGGAGTGATTTCGGGATATTGAGCCACAGGCAGAGATTTAACCGTCAGCAAACCGGCGATAATCATCAGTATGGCCAGCACTGTGGCAAAAATAGGCCTGTCAATAAAAAATTTCGAAAACATCGCTTTATAACTTAGAGCTTGTATAACACTAGACAATCGGTTACTCGGTCATGCGCGGACTCACTGTCTGTCCGTCCCTCACTTTCAGCAACGCTTTAGTGACATAACGGGATTTTGGAGTCAGCCCTTTGTTAACAATGCACAAAGTATCGCCGACCATCTGACCGATTTCGATCGGAGTATAGACAATTTTATTAGAATCATTGACAACATATACATACTTGCCAAGCTGATCAGTGCCGATGGATGCCTCTCTGATCAATATAGCATCCGAGGCAAAAGCATACGGCAATGCAACAGTCACATACATTCCGTCTTTAAGCTCGTTGTAGGGATTATCGATCCTGGCCTTCAGCAGCATTGTGCCGGTCGATTTGTCGACCGACGGTGACATATAGCTCAGATCAGCTGTATAATGATGGGGTAACGGTTCGGAAAATTTCACCGGCATTTTTGTATAGTCGACATCGTCAACTGAATCTTTAAAATTCTGAATCAACTCAAGATAACGACTGTCCTCAATTGAGAACACAGCATTCATGCTTGCATCATCATAGATAGTCGCAAGTACAACAGGCGAGACGTCACCTGATAAATAAGTACCAATGTCATATTTGCTCGTACTGACATGGCCGTCAAAAGGAGCTACCACCGTACAATAACCGAGCGACGTACGCGCCGTGCGTAATGCCGCTTCGGCAGATTTGATGTCAGCTGCCGCACCCTCCATAGAGTTTTTGGCCTGAAGCACTTCCATCTGGCTGACAGCATCGCTTTCCAACGCCTCCTTCATCGCGGCATACTGACTCGATGCATATTCATATGAAGATTTTGCATCGGCAAGTGCGGCCTCGGCCTTCACGACAGCATCACGATAATTCTTATCCTCTATTGTGAAAAGCACAGTTCCCTTTTTAACAAAATCCCCTCCTGTGTAAGGATGCGACTCAAGATAACCGTTGACCCTCGCCACAAGATCGACTGACTGCGATGCGCCCAGATAACCGGGATACGATTTGGTCAGCGATACCGAATCAACGGTCGGTAATGCGACATCGACCACCATGTCGCGTTCTTCACCTGTGACTTTCTTTTTGCCACACGACGGCATAATCATTCCGCCAAGCATCATCAATACCGTAAGTCGGACTATCTTCTTCATATTATATCTTGCTTTTTCAGTTCTCGTTTACATAAGTTTTTTCATTCGATATCGTTTATCCAACCGCCTCCGACTGCTTTGTATAAATTTATCAGCGACACTATAGCATCGCCTTTAGCAACGACCAGTGAATTCTGATATTCAAGCAGATTAAGCTGTGCGTCAACGACATTTGAAAACGCCGACAAACCGCGTTTATAGAGATCAAGTGACAGATTTTGAGCCTCATTGCTCTGGTTGACAACCTCTTCGAGTGACTTCATATATTCAAGCTCGTTACTGTAGGCCGACACAGCATTGTCAGCCTCTCCGACAGCAGTCAGAACTGTCTGATTATAGCTGTCCATCTCACTTTCCAGCCGCAATTTTGCCTCTGCGGTCGCACTACGGCGAGCAAAACCGTCAAACAACGTCCATGACAGCGTCGGAGCAACGGTGTATGCAAAACTGTTTTTAGAGAACAGATCGGAGCCATTATGCGCTGAAGTTCCGATCGATCCGTTCAGCGATAAAGTCGGAAGATAATCCTTACGGGCAATTCCCAAAGCGTCGGCAGCCGATGCCACACTCTGGCGGGCAGCCACAACATCGGGACGGCGGCAGATAAGATCCAACGGCACATTTTTCGGAACCATCTGCGCATGATCAGGCATCGGCCGCGGAGTTCCGAGCATAGCGTAAAGGTTGGACGGCTGTTCGCCAAGCAGTACGGCTATCGAGTTTATCGTCGATCTAATAGATGTTTCGAGCAACGGAATAGAAGCTACGGTCGAATAATATACCGTCTTAGCCTGCGCCACATCGAGCATCGATGCCAGACCGGCTTTATGGCGCGCTTCAGTGATATGAACCACTTTCAATTGATTTTCCGTATGATTTTCCGCAATTTTCATTTCTGCCTGATAAGTGCGGAGATTAACATATGCAGTAGCGATCTGAGCCTGTAACGACACCATCACGGATGCATATTCAGCTCTGCTGACACGCAATTCAGACTGACTCTGCCGGACAGACGCACGGATTTTTCCGAACACGTCGACTTCCCAGCGCATCGTAGCTCCGGCATTCCAATAGGATGTCACCGCTGCAGGCACATCGCGGCCTTCTATTGCTCCGGCAGCACGATTTCTGGTCCATCCTCCGCTGATATCTATCTGAGGATAGTATCCGGCGCGGGCAGACCTTACACCCTCACGCGCAATATCGATACGCTTTGCGGCAATAGCAAGATCATAATTCCGTTCCTGGACAATACGCACTAACGAATCAAGCATAGGATCACCGAAACGCGTCCACCATTTCACGTCGTCGATTTCTTCCGATGTATATTCACCTAAGATACTGTCTGCCGGCAATGAACCTGATGCAGCAAAATGACATAAGATTATCACTCCGGCTATAAAAATTGTTTTTGTTCTTGTCATCATTAAGATAATTGAAACGTAAAATCATTTTTCTAACATGAAACCAAGGCTATTCGTTTGACTTCAGAATTTATGCTTAACATTTTTTAAGCCATTCATGATACCTACTAACGTTCATTATGCAGCGCTCTTTAAACGTACAATATACAGCAGGGGTTTCTCGTTAAATTATTATTGTGTAACTTTACAGTCCGAAAAAGTTCAGTCCGATTCTCCGGCAATCATATTTATGAAATCTCTTTTTAAGAAAATATCACTGACATGCGTCACATTCTGTTGTATAGGATTTTACAATCTTAACGCACAGGATGGGACCAATGCATACAATTTCCTTAACATTACCTCATCGTCGAAGATTTACGGACTCGGAGGTGTCAACATTTCTCTTGTCGATGACGAATTGTCTACGTCAGACCAAAACCCGGCGTTGCTCGGCAGTGAGATGTCAAATCAGACAGTGCTTAACTACATGCACTATGTCGGAGGCTCCAATTTTGCCGGATTACGTTATGCTCACTCTGCCGGAGAGAGGGGCGCCTGGTCGGCTTCGATAAGATATTTCGGTTACGGATCACTGAAAGAAACCACTCCCGACGGATCGATAGTAGGATCGTTCTCGCCAAAAGACGTGGCCTTCGGCGGAACATATTCGCATGACATCACCGACCGTCTGCGCGGAGGTATCGGACTCAACATGCTTTACAGCGGATATGCCGACTACAGCGCTTTTGCAATCTCTACCGATCTTGGCCTGAATTATTACAATGACGAGCGTGATCTCTCGCTGTCGGTTGTTGCGGCAAATCTCGGCGGTCAGGTCAAGCGTTTTGACCAATCCTACGACCGGCTGCCGTTTGACATCAGACTCGGATGGTCGCAGTCATTCGGCACATTTCCTGTGCGCTTTTCGATCACGGCGTGGAATCTGACCAAATGGTCTCTTCCGTACGTCGAGACAGGCGACGGTTCGAGCGACCGCGAACCGGTGATCAAAGATTCATTCAAATCCAATCTGTTCCGTCATCTCGTGTTCGGTGCTGATCTCATTTCGAATGAAAACTTCTATATCGGCATAGGCTATAACTATAAGACACGCACCGACATGGCGACTTATTCGCGCAACATGCTTTCGGGGTTCTCTCTGGCCGCCGGTATCAATGTGCGCAGTTTCAATATCGGTGTGGCGCTTGCCCAGCCTCATACCGGAGCGACAACATTCATGTTGAACCTCAATTGCAATCTCAGCGAACTGTTAAATTAAATTCACAGATATGTCAGATAAAAAAATCATAATAGCTATCGACGGATATTCATCGTCAGGCAAAAGCACGATGGCGCGTCGTCTCGCCGCAAAAATCGGCTATCGCTACATAGATTCAGGCGCCATGTATCGCGCAGTAACCCTGTTTGCTCTCGACAACGGAATTATAGCTCCAGACGGAACTATCGACCGTTACGCGCTCGACAAGGCTCTCCCGTCGATTAAGATTGATTTCCGTCCTATGCCCGACGGATCCCAGCACACACTCCTCAACGGCCACGACGTGGAGACCGAGATACGTCAGCTTCGTGTTTCAGACAATGTGTCACCTGTCGCCGCCATCAAAGAAGTGCGTAAAGCGCTGACAGCCCTGCAGCGCGAACTCGGCCAAGAGAAAGGCATAGTCATGGACGGCCGTGATATCGGCACCACCGTTTTCCCGGAAGCCGAGCTTAAGATTTTTGTCAACGCCTCGGCCGAGACCCGCGCCAGACGCCGTTTTCTCGAAATGTGCGAAAAGGGTGACAATGTCAATTATGAAGAAGTGCTCGCCAACGTCGTGCGCCGCGACCATATCGACGAGACCCGCGAAGAGAGTCCTTTGCATCGTGCCGACGATGCAATCGATCTTGACAATAGCGTGATGACGCTCGACGAGCAGAACGACTGGCTCGAACGGCAATATAAGTCAGCTTTGGACAAACTGCAGTGACAGGCGGAAATGGCTATTATCGAGATTGATAAAGACTCAGGATTCTGTTTCGGCGTAACGGCCGCAATCGGCAAAGCAGAGGAACAGCTTGCATCTGACGGAACCCTGTATTGTCTGGGGGATATTGTCCACAACAGCGACGAGGTCGAGCGTCTGCAGGCTAAAGGTCTGCGCACCATCACCCACGAGCAGCTCGCCACGCTCCACGACGTCAAGGTGCTTCTCCGCGCCCACGGCGAACCGCCGTCGACTTATGAGCTCGCACGCCGCAACAATATTCATATAATAGATGCGACCTGTCCTGTCGTGCTTAAACTTCAAGAGCGCATCAAAAGCGCATGCGACCGCACTGACCGGCAGCCGCAGATCGTAATCTACGGCAAGCTCGGCCATGCCGAAGTCAACGGACTTGTCGGTCAAACCGGTGGCCGCGCTATAGTCGTAGAAGACATCGCCGGCCTCGACAAAATAGATTTTTCACGCGACATAGCCCTCTACTCCCAGACCACAAAATCACTTGAAGGCTTCCGCACGATAATCGAGGAAATCAAGCGACGCAAATCGCCCGAAGCTAATTTTGAATCATTCGACACCATATGTCGGCGTGTAAGCAACAGAGTCGAACATCTCAAACAGTTTGCTGCCGATCACGAAGTAATACTTTTCGTCGCCGGATCAAAAAGCAGCAATGGTAAAATACTTTTCAACCACTGTCTCGACGTCAACCCACAGACATATCTTGTCTCGAATGCATCTCACCTTCAGGCCGATTGGCTGAAAGGGACTGAAACAATCGGAATCTGCGGTGCCACATCGACACCACGCTGGCTGATGGAACAGGTCCGCGACCGTGCGGCCAAGATGATTTCGGAGCTTGAGAATGGATAAATTCATCGCCATCGACGTCGAAACCGCCAATTTCGAGCCCACAAGCATATGCGCCATCGGCGCGGCAAAGGTCGAAGACGGCCTCGTCACCGACACACGCTACTCACTCATACGTCCCGAGCCCGACTGGTACTCGGCCGCATGTGTCCGCGTCCACGGCATCACCGACAACGACACGTTCGACGCTCCGTCGTTCGGCACGGTCTGGCGTCAATGGCAGCCATGGCTCGACGGTTTCACTCTCGTCGCTCATAACGCAGCTTTCGACAGCCGGTGTATCCGCGCTGCATGCCGGATGTACGGTCTCGATGATCCGCTGCCGTTCAAATGCACGCTGATTGCTGCCCGGCGAAAAATCCCGCGCGGCGTATGCGCATCCAAGTCTCTCGACTCACTATGTGACTTTTTCGGTATTCCTCTCCGACGTCATCATTGCGCGCTCGATGACGCTGTCGCATGTGCCAATCTCGGAATATTGCTCCTCTGACACCCGATTTCCAATGACCCGACCAAATTTTGATAAAATAAAAAATTGGCTGAAGTCACTCTCGTTCAGAACCGGAGTCACTGTCGGCATAATCTGTATTTTTTGCTACGGATTTTCATTCGCCCAGATGCTCCTGCCTATATCCGTGACAGCAAAAAGTATATTATGGACCATATTCTTCGGCCTCGCCAAAGCCACCCAATATACCGCCATAATCATCCTCGGCAAAACAGGTATTGACCGGCTGAAAGAATTACGCAAAAGCTCTCCACGATGCTGATGCGCCAAAAACAATATCACATTTCTGTAATGAAAATAAAATATTTACTTACATACCTGATCGCTGTACTGACATTTACTGCATGTTCCGAAAGTGTCAAAAATTCAGAGATCATACGTTCGGCAGCTATCAGAGACGCAGCCAAAGTCGCTGAAGCTCCTGAGTCATCGATGCAACGCGAACACGCCGTTCTTGCTATCCGTGTCAGAGAACAGACTCTCCGCGACAATGGCTATGAACAGGAGGCTGATCTTTATTATTCCACCGCCCGCAGCATCCTTGTTGACAGTCTGCATATTATCGAAGACCGAGCCACTGTTAACGAATACTAAACGTGCATTGCTACCCCGCGTGCGCCAGCACGACCAATCCGTGACATTTTGACAGCGTTGCATTACAACAATATCAATTTGCCACCATATAATCCGCAAATATTGACTACATGATATAATAAATGTTAATATCAAGCAAATTTCCAGTCAAAACACTTGCATGACAGTCACCATGTTTCTAAATTTGCATAGTGTTTTTCATGGTATAGATTTAAGGTTAACTGGATTGGTTTGTCGGGAGACAAATCAATTTTTTTATTACCTAAAGCAACGCCGGCAGTTTTGAATTGCCGGCGTTACTTTTTCAAAAGCCTTATCTGATATATTTTATTCCCTGCTTGTCGAGGAAGTTCGGCATCATATACGGCCCCATGAATTTTTTACTTGCCACGCGGCCGTCGCGGTCGAAAAGGACGTAGCGCGGAATGCCGCTGAATTCAAACAGTTCTCTAAGCAAATTATAATCTGATGTGCTGAGATAGTGACAGTCTTCACCGTCAAGATACATCTTTGAGTATTCGTCATACTCTTTTCGGGGAGAATCGTTTTCTGACGTTACAAATACAAAAGCAAAATCATCATTTCCGCGATTTTTCACTCTGAATTCCATCGAATGTTCGATGCCGGAGCGACAGGGGCCGCAGGTAGTCGCCCATAGATCCATCAGCACAAACTTACCCTTGTATGGCTCAATTATTGACCTCACGAGATCACCGCCGCGGGTTTCGGGAAGCACTATCGGTTCGTAAGCTGTCATATAATAGTTGGTAAGTGCGTCGTAGACAGCTTCAGAGGTAAACACACCGTTATCCTTCAATTGTTTCAGAACTTCAAACGCATCGCGCTGCTCTACCGCGTCAGTCGGCATGCCGCCATAGGACACCAGATATGAAGCCCTGAGAATCTGCCACCATAACGGAGGCTCTTCAGTCCCGAGATATGTATTGATCTCGCGAGCTTTTCGACTCATGTTTCTGACGATTGCGTTGCTTAAATCATAGACTTTAAATGATTCATCTTTAATCAGACTATCGTTGAACTGTTTATAATCATTCATAAGACCAGACCTTCTGGCAACGTTAAAAGGCATCGAACGAAACATGTTAAGCGAGTCAGTCCCCAACCACATTTCTTCGCCCTCGTGTTCGTCTATCCAATCGAGGGTTTTCTGTTCATCGGCGGTGAGTTCGGCGCCACGCGATTTCAGATATGCGAGTCCGAAATCCCTTACAATGAATAAATATTCATTCTCCTCTCCGATAAGCCTGTCGAGATCCGAAAAAGCCATGCCGTTGATCAAGTGTCCGTCTGTAGAAGCCACAGCCATAGCATCACTGTCAAAGCCATTTTTTAAGAAACCGAACATGTCACGCGGCGCTTCAGGCGCCGGCTTTCTATTATACATTGCGGTGTATTTCGCTTCGCTCGCCGTGTTTACGATAAAAGTAACCATCTGGGCTTTTTCGCGGTTGGAAATCAGCTCTCTTGATGGGCTGCAGACCTTAAACTCTACGAAAAATTTACTCAACTCGTCAAGATTAGCCTCGTGTTTCTGAGCGATCATCATCATGGCGCTGTCAAGTGGGGTCGAATCGTTGAGCTCCGGAATGCAGCGATAGCCCCACATTTCCGGCGAGCAGATGATATCCTCGTTGATCTGTCCGAGTTCACCGCCGTTGAAAATAGTCGTCCGTTGGTTTTCAAAGCCCCAGTATTGCCCGATCAGTCTGTCAAAATCGAAAAACAGCCTCAGTTCGCGGCCGGGCTCGATATACATATTACGCCGGATGTATTTCCATATCATCGCAAAAATATGTTTTGGCATATAACAGTCAATCTCAATCTCAAACGTTCCGTCGTCTGCAATAGGCACAACTGTAGGCTTCGAAAGATCGAGCATTTCATCAGTATTGTAAATCAAGAAATTATCACCATGCATCTGTTTATCATAGCCGGTAAACATGCCTTTGATCACAGCTTTATGCGGCCGGTCGTAAACAAGCGTATCGAGTTTACCCGGATATGGCACAGTATTATTGACAAGCCACTGATCGCTGGTCATACGGTCATAGTTTTTACCGTCAAGTCTCACACCGGAAATAACTTTTCCATTGCCGGGCACCACAATATCAATCAGTCTTGTCTTCTTTTTAATTGGCGGATAAACGAGTCTAAATTGATGAGTCCGGCTTTCGTCCATGACGATAGGCAATCCAAATTCAGCACCTTCGACACTGAAAGGCATATATGTTTTACCGTCAGCAGCGATTGCCATGACAGAGTCGACAGTCACCGATCTGTTCTTATAATTGAAAGCATCAAAAGTCACTACGGTACTGTCCTTGTACATTTCAATATTCTTAATCTTAAGCGAACCGTCTCTTCGCGCGAGGTAGTCGGGACTTGCCACAGTTTTAAACGGAGCGGCGCCGTGCAAGGATAATACTGATGCAGAGAAGGCTATGACTGCCGGGATTAATCTGTTCATGATATTCTGATTTTTCGTTTTCTATGCAAATATAGGGATTTTTTTGACTGCTGACAAAACATTCCCGCATAACCATGAGTTATAACTATAACGTATCAACTAATCTGTTTATGTAATATGATTAAAGCAATGATTTTGGCAGGTTGCGGCGGTTTTGTCGGCACTTGCGGACGCTATCTGATCGGCAAATGGGCTTCCGGCATGTTCCATGGTTCATTTCCGATGGGAACTTTTCTGGTTAACATTATCGGGTGTTTCATCATCGGCCTCTTTTTCGGTCTGCTCGAAAAGGCTCACGTGATGACTCCGGGTGAGAATGTGCTGCTGATCACAGGTTTCTGTGGCGGTTTCACAACATTTTCATAATTTGCCGACGATCTCTGGGTTCTCGGGAACAAAGGCGACTGGAGCACATCGATTATTTATCTTTGCGCAAGCGTGATCATAGGTGTGCTTCTTGTCTGGGCCGGTCGCGCGCTTATTCGCTAATACACAGCAATCCACATTAAAAACAGGATCAATCAGCCGTTCCATAGCAGATTGATCCTGCTTTTTTACGGTTGACATTCTGACATATATTTATTATCTTTGCATCCAAAAGCAAATCAATCAATAATGTCACGTCTTATTCCTACAATCGCCCTTATGGCACTCGCGGCAGCTTCATGCTCTAAACAGTCCAAGCTATCCTATCCGGATGCTCCGTCCGACGACACAGTCGATAACTATTTCGGTCACGAAGTGGCCGATCCCTACCGTCCGCTCGAGAACGATACCGCAGCGGCAACACTCGCATGGGTCGAAGCCGAGAACAAAGTAACAAGGGATTATCTGTCGAATATACCTTTCCATGACGCACTCCGCACTCGCCTTGAGCAATTAAACAATTACCCTAAAGTCGGCATGCCGACAAAGCTTTATGACAATAAATATTACACCTATAAAAACGACGGCCTTCAGAATCAGTATGTGCTTTATCGCTCCGATACGCCCGACGGTGAAGGAGAGGTATTTCTCGATCCAAATAAACTCTCTGACGACGGCACTGTCGCTCTGACCGGCACCTACATGTCGCATGACGGCAAATATACCGCCTACACTATTTCGCGCAGCGGCAGCGACTGGACAGAGATATTTGTTCTGGATAACGCTACCGGCAAAACTCTCGACGACCATATCGAATGGGCCAAATTCACAGGTGCAGCCTGGCAAGGCGACGGTTTCTACTACAGCGCCTACGAGAAACCGACCGACGGAAAGGAATTCTCCAACGCCAACGAATATCATAAGGTGTACTATCATAAACTCGGCACACCTCAATCGGCCGACAAAGTCATATACGAAAACCGTAACGAACCGCTTCATTTCCATAATGTCGGCATTACCCGCGACGAATCAACTCTTATAGTCATGGGCGGCGGTGCAGGCAATGGCAATTCATTATACATCAAAGATCTGACTACACCAAACTCAAAATGGGTAACTGTCGAAGAGTCGCAGGATTACGATATCAGTGTGATAGACGCCCGCGACGGCAAACTCTATATCTTTACTTCGGCCGACGCTCCGCTCTACCGTCTCGTCACTGCCGACGTTAAGGCGCCGCAACGTGCCAACTGGAAAGATCTCGTACCTGAAAACAAAGACGCTGTTCTCGTAAATGCCGAATTTGCAGGCGACAAACTTATACTTACCTACGACAAAGACGCCTCTCACCACGCCTACGTCTATACATCCGACGGCAGTCCCGTCCGCGAGATCACTCTGCCGACCTACGGCACTCTGGCTTTCTCGACAGATGCCGATAGTCCTGAAGCGTTCTATTCATTCACATCTTTCACAACGCCGGCATCAATCTACAGCTACAACGTGGATTCCGGAGAAAGCAGCCTCTTACGCTCGACTGAGCTTGAAGGTTTCAACCCCGACGATTATGTGACCGAACAGGTCTTCTACCCGTCGGCAGACGGAACAAAGATACCGATGTTCCTCACCTACAAGAAAGGCCTCGAACGCAACGGTAAGAATCCGGTATATCTTTACGGCTACGGCGGCTTCAACATCACACTCAACCCATCGTTCTCCGCCAACCGCCTGCTGTGGCTCGAAAACGGCGGCATATATGCCCAGACCAACTTGCGCGGAGGCGGCGAATACGGTGAGGCATGGCATCTTGCCGGCACCAAACAACAGAAACTCAACGTATTCAATGATTTTATCTCAGCTGCCGAGTATATGATTGACGAAGGCTGGACCAATCCCGAACTCATCGCTATCGAAGGCGGAAGCAACGGCGGTCTGCTCGTCGGAGCAGTCACCAACATGCGTCCCGATTTATTTAAAGTCGCAATACCGCGTGTGGGTGTCATGGATATGATGCGCTACCATCTCTTTACCATCGGCTGGAACTGGGCTCACGACTACGGCACATCGGCCGACTCGCCGGAAATGGCTGAATATCTGCTTGCATATTCACCTCTCCATAACATCAAGAACGACGGCACCCCTTATCCCGCTATCATGATCACCACCGCCGACCATGACGACCGCGTCGTACCGGCTCACTCGTTCAAATACGCTGCCACTCTTCAGGCCGCCGACACCGGCGATCAGCCCAAACTGATCCGCATCGACAGCAAAGCCGGCCATGGAGCAGGAAAACCGATAGCCAAGGTTATCGACGAGTATGCCGACATATACTCATTTATATTCTATAATCTGGGCATTAACCCCGTCGAAAAGTGATCAGACAGCAACGCATCATAATATGCGCCGCCTTATTGGCGGCGCTTTTATCCTCTTGCTTTACCGGCATCGAGAGCACACCACGCATTTCTGCCGGCGACGTAAGGAAACGCGATGCGGCCGACCGCACTCCCGAACAGCTTTTCCTTGCCGACATCATGCCAGAGAAGCCGTCGGCATGGCGCGAAGGCAAACGCTTCTACGTAGCTGACGACAAAATCTCGATCATTTTTCTCCCGGGTGACTCGGAGTCTGACTCACTTTCGGGACACGACTTGATTTTCAAACGTTTCGACGAAGTGCCGTCTGTCACAGGCAACGGCGCCACTATCCTAACATTCAGCGCTTCTGATCGTCGCGGTGAATTCCAGTATCGCATTAACACCCCAGTAGCCGATCTGCTAAAGCGCGACCGTCTTGAAGTACCGTTCACCATCGAGCGATCGGTTGTCGAACGCGTTGACTCAGCCATGAGATTGCACACATTTTACATCACCACGCCAAAATGGTTTGACGCCGCCGACAATAAGGCCGCGGTCGGACGCCGACACATACCGGTGACAGTCTCTCGCGTAGAGCCGGGCACATACATTTATCCGCTGCGCGTCTACTTCTCCACAGCCGCCGCAGACAAGGAATATTGGATACCGATGACCATAGGCAATGATCGCGCCGCCACGCGTAACTTCCACGCCCTATTCAATTTCAATGACCCGCGAAAACGCTATCCGCAGATCACCGACGCTACTTGGGAACTCATCATCAGCAGCCGCGTGGCCGCCGGAATGACGCGCGACGAATGCCGCCTTGCACTCGGAGCTCCCAACAGCTACCGTACAATTCCCGTCTATAATGCCATCGTCGAACAGTGGAACTACGACGACGGCTTATACCTGATCTTCGAAGACGGCATACTCACCCGCTATCGCATCTGATGAAACTCACTTTTCTCGGCACCGGCACATCGACAGGCGTCCCGCAGATCGGATGCCGCTGTGAAGTCTGCACATCATCCGACCCACGCGAAAAACGCCTTCGATCATCGGTCATGATCGAAGTGTCACCGGGGCGCAACTTGCTAATCGACTGCGGTCCCGACTTCCGCGAGCAGATACTGCGCGCCGGAGCCCCGCCGCTGTCAGCCCTTCTGATCACCCACTCCCATTATGACCATGTCGGAGGTATCGACGACATGCGTCCCTACTGCTATCCGAGTTCATTTCCTGTATACTGTCTCGCCGACGTTGCCCGCGACCTGCGCGAACGCGTGCCCTACTGCTTCCGTAAACACCTCTATCCGGGAGTACCGACCTTCGATATCCATGTCATCGATCCGTCTCGTCCCTTCACTGTCGACGGCATCGAGATCACACCGTTGCCCGTCATGCACGCCCGGCTTCCTATCATAGGCTTCCGCATCGGCAACCTCGCCTACATCACCGACTGCTCAGCGATGCCCCCCGATACCCTCAGCAAGATACACGGCGTCGACACACTTATCATCAACGCATTGCGTCGCGAACCACATATGTCGCACATGAACCTCAGCCAGGCGCTCGAAGTCATCCGGTCGGCAGCTCCGCGCCGGGCATTCCTCACTCATCTGAGCCACGGCATGGGACTCATCGACGACACCCGCCCCCTGCTTCCCCCCGGTGTCGACATTGCCACAGACAGTCTCACCGTCGAAATACCCTGACGCCGCCGCACAAGGTGAACATACATCGGCCGACCGATGTTATTTATGCAGCAACATAACTAACATACTTTTTTGACCTATGGACAAAATCACCTACCTCGACCACAGCGGTTTCATGATCGAAACATCCGACGCGCTGCTGGTCTTCGACTACTATCGCGATCCGGCTCATGAAGTCATCAAGACTCTTCGCCACAATCCGGAGCTGCCGGTCATATTCTTCATCTCACACAACCACCGCGACCATTTCAACCACGAGATCTTTCATCTCGGCCAGAACCATAAACGACTCTACGTCATCAGCAACGACGTCTTCGACCGCGAAGACAATCTCGATGTATCGGTAAGCTGGATTAGTCCCGGCGACAGCCTCGAGAACCTCCCCGGCGACATAAGCGTCAAGGCCTATGGCACCACCGGCAAAGGCTGCTCATTCGCAGTCACTACCGCCGCCGGACGACATATCTTCCATGGCGGAGAACTCGGTGAGCCACTCGCTCACAACCACGACGCACCGCGTGATGCCGAACGCTATGCCGATCGCTTCACCGTAGCGATCAACCGCATAGC
Organism: uncultured Bacteroidales bacterium; assembly: GCA_947573135.1. Taxonomy (GTDB): domain Bacteria; phylum Bacteroidota; class Bacteroidia; order Bacteroidales; family Muribaculaceae; genus CAG-873. The sequence continues at coordinate 61,151 of CANPDU010000002.1, forward strand.
CCAAGAGCAGACGCATTTCGACCTCGCCATGATGGCCGTCGACACCACCGACAGCCCCGACTTCGCTACCGGAGCCACACGCCTTATCGAAAAGATCGACATCGACACCTTTGTACCGTTCCACACCGACGATCCGACCGACCGGGCATGCGACTTCAGTGCATATCCGTTCACCAAAAAAGTTGACACTCGCATGATCTGCCTGACTCGTCCCGGCGAATCGGCCACATTCTGACCCAAAGACAAAAAAATTCTTATCTGCATCGACAGATATCCAAAAGTGCCCGTTGCAACTCAATGCGACGGGCGCTTTTTTTGCCATATTTCGAATGCATTTACAATCTCTTGTTAAGAGAAGCTTTTGAGTTACAAAGATACGAATTTTTAGTTGATTAGCCATGAATTTTAGTGTTAAAATCAGACTTTTAATGATTTTAATTTTTAGATAGAGCGGTTGTCTATATTTAACCAAATAAATCAAAATATGTCGTAAGATGTGTATAGCTCAGTTAAATTATTGAGTATTAGAGTTGTACATCATATCACGATCTCTTAACAAGAGATTAATCATACCATTTACGATCTCTTAACAAGAGATTGCTGCACGACAAACCGATCATTCTAAGTAATTTACTATATATCAACACATTAGAAAAACAATCGACAAATAATTGTTTCGGCAACTGAAATGCCCTCGAAATATCCTACGATGAAACTATTACGCTCACTTTTTTGCATCATACTTCTTGTGTCCGCGGCTCGTTCGGTCTCGGCACAGGACTTTGCCATCAAGACAAATCTCATTGACGATGCCCTCTTGAATGTCAATATCGGTATCGAGACCGCCATCGCTCCACAATGGACAGCTGAAATGCCCGTAAGCATCAACGCATGGACTCTCAGTCACTTGCGCCGCTGGAAACACTGGACAGTGCAGCCCGGCGTCCGCCGCTGGTTCTGCGACCGTTTTGCAGGTCACTTCGTAGGCGCACACATCCACGGAGGCCAGTACAACATCGGCGGGATCGACGGCCGGATCAACTTCCTCGGCACAGACTTCCGCAAACTCAAAGACAACCGCTACCAGGGATGGTTTATCGGCGCAGGCATAAGCTACGGCTACACATGGATACTCGGGCGCCACTGGAACGCCGAGGCCGAAATAGGTTTCGGATGGAGCTATACAATCTATGACCGTTACCGCTGCGCCAAGTGTGGTAAAAAGATCGAGCATGGAAACGCCCACCACTACGTCGGCCCCACAAAAGCCGCAATCAACATCGTCTACCTATTCTAACCACTCAACGCGACAATGAAAAAAATCATCATAGCCTCAATCCTGCTCTCCGCCTCGGCCACTGCGGCCCGCGCCGGTGTCATTGTCGACAACGTCGCCGTCGAAAACTTCACTGCCGAGCGCAACGGCAACTACCTCGCCATCGCCATGGACGTCGACCTTTCAGGCCTCGACGTCAAGACTAACAATTGCGTCGTGCTCAGCCCCTGCCTCATCAACGGCGCCGACACTCTCGCCCTCGACCCCATAGCGGTCTACGGCCGTCGCCGCTACTACCACTATCTCCGCTCCGGCGCCGACAGCCTCGTGCCCGCGCCCGACCGCAGTTTCGTCTACCGCGCCTCCGACCGACCCGATGCCGTCAGCTACAGCCGTCTCGTCAGCTATCAGCCGTGGATGGACGGAGCCGTTCTCACCATGCGGCGCATCGACCGCGGATGCTGCGGCAAGGTTCTCCTTGCCGACAGCGGCGAGATCGGGCGCTGCATCCTGCCGCAGACCGACACCGACATACTCAACTCGGCCGTATTCTTCCCCGAGCTTGTCTATATCCGTCCTGCAGGCGAGCGCGAAAAACACCGCGCACTTGAAGGCCGGGCCTACATCGACTTCCCCGTCAACCGCACCGAGATCCGACCCGACTACCGCCGCAACAGCGCCGAGCTCGCCGCAATAATAGCCACAATCGACACCGTCCGCAACGACCGCGACGCCTCGATCGACACCGTCACACTCAAAGGCTACGCATCGCCCGAAAGCCCATACGCCAACAACCGCCGTCTCGCTATCGGCCGTACGGAGGCGCTACGCCGCTACATCAACCGCCTCTATGACTTCGGCTCGGCCACCGTCATCACCGACTACGAGCCCGAAGATTGGGACGGACTCCGCCGCGCCGTAGCCTCTTCTAACCTCGACAACCGAGATGCTATCATCGCCCTTATCGACAGCGACATGGATCCCGACGCAAAAGAAGCCCGCATCAAGGCCCTCTATCCCGACGACTACAGCTTCATGCTCCAGACTTATTATCCCGCTCTGCGCCATACCGACTACCGCGTCTCCTACGTAGTGCGCTCATTCTCCGATCCCGCCGAGATACTGCGCATCATGAAATCACGGCCACAGAACCTCGACCAGAACGAATTCTACGTCGCAGCCAGCGAACTCGAGCCCGGATCCGACGAATTTACCGAAGTGTTTGAGACCGCCGTCCGAATGTTCCCCGACGATGAGATCGCAAATCTCAACGCCGCCAATGCCGCCATGCGCCGCGGCGACCTCGACGGCGCCGACCGCTATCTTGCCAAAGCCGGATCGTCGCCCGAAGCCGTTTACGCCCGCGGAGCTGTGGCCATCCGACGCTACGACTTCGACACCGCCCGACGCTATCTGCGCCAGGCCGCCGACGCCGGACTTCGCCAGGCCGAGCTTACACTCGACGAACTCAACGAAAAAACATCAAAATACAACTCAGAAAACAAATAATAATTCAATAATTAACCCTAAAAACTTTCACAATGAAAAAGAAATTTTATCAATTTTTCCTGTTCGCGCTGACAGCCGGCATGATGTTGCCGTCCTGCTCGTCCGACGAACCGAAACCCGAGATCGTAGGCCCCGACGGCGAGACCGCCTATGCAAGAGTGAGCATCACTTTCCCCGGTTCTAACCGTTTCGGTTCCCGCGCTTTCGGCGATAATTTCGAAAACGGAACCAACGCTGAAAGCGACATCAATTCTTTGCTCTTTGTATTCTATGACGAGGACGGTCGCGCTGTAGGTCATACAGAACTGAGAGGGAGTGAGATCCCAGAACCAAATCCTAAAGACCAGAACGCTAACATTCAGGATACATATGAAGTTGACGTCCCCGTTAGCCTTGTTCCGGGTTCAAAACTGCCTACTCAGGTTATGTGTTATGCAAACCCACAATCTACAGATGACCAATATGCCAATCTGTCATCAGTTTACGGCCTGACTCGTACTGCTTATTCTACAACTGACGGTTTCACAATGAATAACTCCGTTTATTATAACGGCGAAAATCGCGTGATCGCCACCCAAATTCCTGACGGCGGACTTAAAAGAGAAGGTGACACAGGATCACTGGCAAAAACCGAAATCTATATCGAACGTATTGCAGCTAAGGTATCCGTAACTAAAAGCGAAGATACAAACGATAAAATTGAGCCCTATGAAGTCAACTCAACCCAATATCTGAAGTTTGAGCCTCAATACTGGAGCGTAACAGCAACAGAAAAATCCACTCGACTCGTAAAAAATCTTCCGGCTACAAAAGGCGAAAATACTGATGGCGTGAGCGGGTGGATAGATGGTTCTTACCGCACATTTTGGGCTCATTCTGTTTCATATATGCCTAGTTTCTCTTCTGACGGCTTCCCGATGACAGGATGGGACGTCAATCCTAATTCAAGTAACACTAAATTATACTACTTGACATATAGCGAAATTATGAACAAAAAACCTGCTGATGCCTCGTCAGCATGGGGTGGAGAACAGTATTTCTTTGAAGCGACCGGACGCTCTGAGCGCCTCTCTAAAGCTAAAATTAACGGAAAACTTGCACTGCCTAACGCTATTATAGTAGGCCGGTATAAAGTATATAGCGATAAAGAAGCGACAACAGAAATCGAGAAATTTAACAATGGTTTTTACTTGTATGCTTCTCAAGTGTTTGCTCCGAATGAAATAGAAAGCGCTATGCTGGCTAATCATTCCAGATATCTGCGCAAAGCCGATAACGCTGAGCTTACCAATGAGGAGGTCGCTGCCCTTTTCGACATGGCTGCTGTAAAAAAATTCTATCGCAATAGAGTAGAGACTCCCGCCGGAAAGCACTATACCGCTCCACAGACTACTGCAGCCAAAATCCAAGCTATTGCAGGTCTTCAGTACAAAGATGGTACAGAATGGAAAACCGTTGGAACTACTGATGCTGAAGTTGCAGCTTTCAATCTTTTTATTGTTGGGGAGACCAACTGCGCCATCAGTTATGTTCAGGGAGGTAAAGCATTCTACACTGTGCTTATTGAACACTACGGAAAAGTTGCCGACACATCAGAAGGCGCTGCAGCCGGTGCGACAAAAGTTGTCGAAGGCTCTTATGGTCTCGTCCGCAATCACACATACAAGATTACTATCGGCAAGATCGCCGGTCTTGCAAGCGGCATCAATGATGTGAACGATCCTCTTTTGCCTATGGCCGACGAAGTCACCAAGTTCAAAGTTAAGGCACACATCAACGTCCTCGGATGGCACGTTCTTACTCAGAAAGTCGATCTCTGATCCTCTTCTCTCCATATAATTAATTAGATCTCACTTAAAAAATGCGGCGGAGACTGTTTGCTGTTCCGCCACGCGAGACGGAGTCTCCGCCGCATTTCTTTATCTCTCCGAACTGTCGCGACGTCGTCAGGCAGCAAACGCCGAAGCACAACAACCCGATGCACCGCCGAAAACGGACATCAACTATAAAACGACCACAACGAGACCCCCTCACGGGAGTCCACGATATATATTACACTGTAAACGAAAGCAATCAACGATATACGATGAATATCCCGTACATAAAACTCGTGACAGGCATCCGGCTGACGGTCGCGGCATTCGCCGCCCTGACGCTCCTGTCATGCGACAGCATCATTTACGACAGCGAAGGCGACTGCTCGGTCCACTATCGTGTGCCGCTGCGCTACACGCGCAACATCCTCTCGTCTGATGCTCTGGCCTCAGAGGTGACATCCGTATCTTTGTATCTCTTCGACGCTCGCGGCCGCCTCGCTTACTCGGCCGTGACTCCGGTCGCCGACATCGTGGCCGCCGGCGGTGCTGTGCCCGTCGACGTTGCCCCCGGCACCTACGACATCATAGCTTGGGCCCGCGGCGACTCTCCGGTCAGCGGTGCGGCGGCGTTTGCCGTCGACAACGCCGGCTCTCCCTCGGCCCCCGCCGATCTGACATGCAGTCTGCCCGCCGGCGACGGCTCACAACGCACCATCGCCGCCGACATCCACCGTCTCTACCACGCCATGGCCTCGGGCGTAACATTCCCCGACACCTACGGCAACGTCGACGTTGTGCCGCTCGACATGATGAAAGACACCAACGTCATCCGCGTCATGCTCCAGCACTACCGTCACGAAGAACTCGACAAAGACGACTTCCGCTTCGCCGTCTACGACGACAACGCCGTCCTCGCCCACGACAACTCACCGATTGCCGGCAATCCGGTCGTCTACCGCGAGTGGAGCAAGAAGTCGGCTTCGGCTTCAGCCGACGGAACTCCCGCGCGCGACGCCATAACGTCGGTCAGCACAGTCATAGCCGAGCTCACCACAGGCCGCCTCACCACAGCCACACATCCTGTGCTTCACGTCACCAAGAGCGACGGTTCCGACGTTCTGCGCCTTCCCCTCAACGATCTTCTCGTCCTCGGCAAAGGCGAGCATTTCAGCCATTACAGCGATCAGGACTTTCTTGACCGCCAGGATCAGTACAACCTCGTCTTCCTGCTCGACGACAACCACTCATGGTACTCCAACATGGGGCTGTATGTCAACGGCTGGCACGTAGTCTACCAGAATTCCGACATTTAATCACGCCGCGATAAATCACTGATGTTGCTCAAACGGATAACCGACATAAAAATCCTTCTGATCGTCGCAGTCACGGCTCTGCTGTGCGGCTGTTCCGACGATGCGTCCCCCGCGCCCGGCCGGCCGAACGCGATGCCTGCATCGTGCTCAACATCTCCACGGCGTCGTCGGCCTCTGGTCCGTCGTCGAGAGCTGCAGGCCACGACTTCAGCGCCGCGACATTGGAGGAAAACAAAATCGATATCGACGGCGATGACTACCGCGTCTACGTCTTCGGCAAGGACGGTCGGCTGCTCGAGCGCTTCATCCCTACAGAAAAAATGAGCGTGGTGAATGAGACCCACAGCTCCTACACCATCAGCGGACGCATCACCCAGACCGCATTTATGGGCAACGCCGACGGCAGCTACGAATTTCAGATCATGGTTCTCGCCAACTGGCAGAGCCTCGGAGGATCTGACTGCTACGACAAGTTCGCCCTTACTCCCGGCAAAACCTTTATCGACGATATAGTCGCCCTCGCACGTGAATACTGTTGGTCGCTATCGGCCAAAGACGGCTGGCGCCCCTTCGAGGACGGCAACAAAGGCATCCCGATGTTCGGTCTCGGCTCTATATCCGTCACCGCCGATCAGGTATCCGCAAGCCGCCCCGACAATCCGATTCAGGTCGGCGAAATATCTCTGCTGCGCGCAATGGCCAAAATCGAGATCATCGACAACATCGCTCAGGATTACTACGACTACCGTCCCGAGATAACCGCTTCATCACTCGCCGGACATCTCTCGGCAGGCACTCTCGTTCCCGACCTTGCCGCCAATCCTTCGTGGAGCGTCGAGGGCACTCAGGTCGTCAGTCCCACCGAGCCGGCCAATCCCGTCAAGGCCAATACACCTCTGAAGTTCTTCGTCGCCGGCAAAAATGCCAACGGCCATAACGTCTATACGGCATACGTCGCAGAGCAGGATCTCAAACAACTCACCGCGACCTCACGTCCCGCTGTGTCACTGACTATCAGTATCGAAGGTAATCTGGTCAACTACAATGTGCTACTTTCCGAGTATGAAAACGGAAACCCATCGGTTCCGTTCGAGAGCATACTCCGCAACCATATCTACAGCTTCGAGATTGTAAGAGTCACCTACCCGCCTAAACTCGAAATTCATTATACAGTCTGCCCATGGGTGACGGAAACGATTAAAATACCGGATTTTGAATAGTCTTCAGTCTATGTACACATCTTATATTAAAAAACTGACCATTAATATATCAATCTATGTATCGGCTCTATGTCTCGCAATCCTCAGCTCATGCTCGGATGACATAGATCTCCCGACGACAGAAGATTGCCCCGTAGGCTTGCCGGCCGAGATAACTCTGTCGCTTGATCTCGGTGACATGGCCGTTATCTCGCGTGGTGAGCTTGCCGACGGTCTTGATAATAGGATCACCTCGCTTTGGGTAGCGGCATACAGAGCTGACGGCGCGAATGAACTGCTTGGATCGACCACTGTCAGTAAAACTGTCCAGGGAGAATATCACGAAGATTTCGGTTCTGTCACTTTCAGCCTTACATCCGGTCGGGCGTATATTGTCGCTGTGGCTAATTATAATCACCGTATGGCTACGATGAAAACCGACGGGGAGCTCGTCAGTCTTCCGGAGGCTCTTGCATCTGCCGATACGTGGGATAAGTTCCGTGATATCGCCGTGTTTTTCGACAATCAGGGAAACACATTCATTGATGCTCCGTCGAACCCGCTTGTCATGAGTGGTTTTTATGCCGACAATTTTTATCCCGACAAGGATCATTTATCCGGCGACCGCCCTGAATTGTCGGTTTTGACTGTAAAACCCGGTAAAAATACACCTTCAGGCAAAATACACCTTCGCCGCATGATTTCACAGGTTAAGTTTAATATATCTTATGATGCTAGAAAAATTAAATCTTGTGATATAAGCTCCTGGCAGGTATATAATCTGCCATCTAACGCATGGCTGCATGAACCTGACAAAGATGATGTCAGCGAACAAAAACCGTTAAACTCCTTTGATGTCCGTAAAGCGCCTGATCATGTAGGATATAACAATTCAGTTCGACGTACAGACATATCCGAATCTAAAGGAACTTTTTCTTTTGACTTTTGGCAGCTCGAAAACAAACGCACGGGCATCATCCCCGACACATCGGGCGACCCCGACGTTGTCTACCGAAAAAGAGAGCAGGAATATAAGAAGGACGGCGTCACCAACTCGGGCAAATATGTCTCGCTCGTCAATGCTATCGACAGTACCGACCCCAATAACAACGCTACTTATGTGGTCTTTCATGCGATACTGGAAATGAATGTAGATCAGGACGGCAAATCGCTGGGAAATACTACACGAATAGTCGAAGCCGATTATACGGTTCATCTTGGTTATGTAAAAAAGGAAGAGACAAACGATGTTAATGATTTTAATTGTTTACGCAATTCAAAATATACATATAAAGTAAATATTAAAAACGTCGGTGATCTATACGTTGAAGCTGTCCTTGAGGGGGATAACGAAAAAGCTCCCGGCGTCGAAGGTTCAATCTCCGATATAACAGATGTATATTATGAGCTTGATGCCCACTACGCGGCTATAAACGTTGAACTTACCAATCTCAATCTTCAGGATTTCAATTATTATATCAGCGCTACCCGACTGGACGGTACTGAGATAATAATCAATTCAAGAGATGAATCAACCGTTCCATCGCCAACTTCTGACGATTATAAATATCTCACATGGGTTGAATTCCGAAAGACCGACAAAGATAAGTTGGCATCTTATAAACCGCGCACCGGCGATAACAGCGACAAACAGACTTATACTCTTGACGAAATAAAGGTGTTAAGCAAGCAAAAAGCATTCACCAGCGGTTGGTACACAATGTTTATCAACGAATATGTTTACGAAGACTCTGAAAAAGCCGTCGCAGGAAACGAATCCGACTCACGAAATTGGAAAGGTTATGTCAACAGGCGTCCGCGCCGGATGTGGCTTATTGTCAAAAGTGAAGTATCTCCCGATAATGAAAGTGTATATTTTGAATCAAAATATGCCGTCTCTCAAAAATCAATACAGTGTTATTATAATGTAAATGCCGCAGATTTGAAATCTGCTCTCGGCATCGAACATGAAAACGAATCTTTCGGACTTGCACTGAGAAACGATTTTAACTATTTCGTTGATGGCTTTGATGGCAACGGAAACACAATTAACGTTAATACTAAAACCACTCCGGGTCGATGCGATATCGCCGGAAGATACAATATTGCACAGTACATAGCCGGATCTACGGATCAGATACTTGACTGGAACTATAATTCGGCTAATGACAATACGGATTATATGTGGAGTAACTATCTGAATATCAACAATTTTCAATCTATACCGGAAATAAAAAAACAGGGCGTTGATATGGCAGCCCGGACTGAACAACTTCCGGAAATTAAGACTCAGTCTATAAACGAAACATGGTCTTGGAATTTGGAGGATTATGAACCCAGTAAATCGATAATTCAGGCTATCACAGCCTGCCTCAACCGCAACCGCGATCTTGACGGCGACGGGATTATCGATGCAGGTGAATTGCGTTGGTTCGTTCCTACCTCATCTCAGAGTCTCCGTATCATTCTCGGGCGGCAGTCGCTTGAAGATCCATTGCTTGATCCTAAAGATATAGACCGGCTTTCCAATACAAATAACGGTTATAATACACGACTGATGTACTACACCAGTAATGGTAAAAATCTTTGGGCTATGGAAGGTACTTCTTTGAGCGAATACCGCCAATGGCCGAAATCTATGTCTTCTCCGTGGGAAGTCAGATGTGTCCGTAATCTCGGTTCTGATATGACTTATATCGACTCTATTGCGGCCAATACACCTGCGTTTATAAAAGTAGACGGTAAAAACATCGTGGACTTGTCGCATTTCGATGAAAACAGTCTGCGACAGGAACCTTATCATGGGCCTATACCTATACACCATATCAATGACCAGCGATATAACCGCTGTTATAAAGCGTTTGAGTTCAAAGATGAAGTTATTCGGAATAACAGTCTGAATTTTAATAAAGGTGAATCATGGTCATCATATCTAACAAGAGTAAATCCCTGCGATGTCTATAATAAGAACGGAGAGACCGGTTGGCGCGTCCCAAATCAGAAAGAAGCAGCCATAATCGGTATTATTGGTGAATATAAGGAGAATTCTGCCGGATCAAAATTTCAGAAAACATGTTCATTCTCTTATTTTGACAAAAACGGTTATGCACTCGGGAAAAATCCCGATAATTCTACGGGATCTATAACATCAACATATTTATACGAGATGGATTTACGATCAGAAGACGGAGCGTGCACTCAAACTAACAGAACAGACATTAGTACTAATGATGGTGTCCGATGCGTCCGTGACTATACCGGTGCTTTATGAGACTGATTGTTAACATTGCATTATCGGCGCTTATGTTGGTTGCCGCGGCGTGCGGTAACAAAAACGCCGCAGTCACAGAAACTACGGTTACACAGCCGAAAATGACCGAGCTGCCTGTCCCTCAGGTGCCCGACTCGCTGACCGACCCCGCTGACCGCGCCGCCTATGCCGTGGTCCATTTCTGGGACGCAATGGACTTCGCCGACCCGGCTATGGCTGCCGACTCTGCGTTGGTCGAACAAAGTTTCAGCAACTTCATCGCCCTGCTGCCCTATGCCCCCGACGCTGACCGACGTAATGCCGTAGCTGTACTGCTCGACCGCGCGTCAGAGGCGTCGGCCGATGCCTATAGTCTGCTAATGTCGACCGCCGAACACTATCTTTGGGCGCCCGAAAGCCCCTTCTTTTCCGAAGAGCTGTATCTACCCTTCGTCGACTATATCATAGCCCGCGGAGGCGACGATGCCGCCACCGGAGAATACCGCCGCGACGTGATAATGAAAAACCGTCCCGGATCGCCGGCACCCGACTTCTCCGCAACTGGACGCGACGGCGCAAAAGTCCGGCTCTCGGATCACGGACGGCTGACTCCTACCCTGCTGATGTTCTACGAACCCGACTGCGACCGCTGTCATGAGGCCATCGACATTCTCGCCGCCGACACGGCGCTCGCCGATGCCGTCGCCGACGGTCGTCTCAGATTTGTCGCCGTCTATGTCGGCGACAATGTCGGCGAGTGGCGCACTCATGCCGCCGGACTCCCCGAGTGGTGGCGGGTAGCCATCGACAGCGACATGACGATCGACAGCCGTGCGCTCTACGATATCCGCGCCACGCCGTCGTTCTATCTCCTCGATCCCGACGATAAGATCCTCCTCAAAGACGCTCCTCTGCAACAGATCATGAATATCCGATTTTAACATCCATCACTCACAAATCAATATTAACCAACCCTTCGTGTCCGCTGCGCCCCTGCGTGATACATCTCTAAATAATGAGCGCTGAAATCAAATATAGCCCGGCTGTCGAACTCTACCGTACGACCGATCTCTCAATCACAGAGATAAGCCGCCGGTGCGGTGTGTCGCGTAAAGGACTGGCGGCTTACATACAGCGCAACCATCGCGACCTGATGTTCGCCCGTCACGGTGTCGACGCCGACAGTTCCGGAAAACTACGGGCCAGCAAAGGGCAGAGCCTGACGACACGCGAAAAATACCGCAAGGCAATCGATGCCTGCGACAGCGACGACTATCTGTCATTCAATATTTCACAGATAGCTCAATTATTCGGGCTCGACGGAGCCGCACTTGCCAACCAGTTGCGCTCTCACTACCCCGACATCCTGGCGCGACGCGAAGCCGAACGGCGTAACCGGGGCTTAGCCGACAACTCACAGCGCGGCGCACGCCGCCGGACAAGCGAGACCTATGCCGATGCCGTCGAAATGCTCCGAAAAGAAGACGTGACTGTCGAAGAAGCCGCCGCGCACTACGGCGTATCGATGACGGGACTTCGCCAGCATATGCTCTACTATCACCGCGATCTCCTCGACATGCGCGAACAGAAACGCGCCATCGGCAAAGCCCGGCCTACCGTCGGCCGCCTGGCAGGCAACGGCCGCATCAGAAAACCGTCGGCCGAACGCGAGGCTTATTTCAGCGAGGCCGTCGAAATATTTCGCTCAACATCTCTGCCGATGACCGAGATTGCAAAAAAATGCGGCGTTCCTGTGACTTCACTGCGATACTATATGAAAATGTGGCATCGTAAACTTATTTTTGAACGTTGTGGCACCGACGGAGCCGACCGACAGCCGCTCAACACAGTCAAACGCTACAAACGCGCCACAGCCGAAAAATATGCCGCGGCAATCGAGCTGCTCCGCATAGGCGACTGCACGACAGAAGCCGTCGCCCGCCGCATGGGTTTCACTCCCGAAGTGCTCAGAGCATATGTGCGCGAGCACGAACCTCAACTATGGGAGTCGCTCGGGATGATGCGGCTCGATGACGGCCGCACCGTACTGCGGCGCAGCTACGAAAAATATTCAGCCGCCATTGAGGCATACGCTCAAGGCCGCGAGTCGCTCCGCGCGATCGCCCTGCGCATGGGCATCAACTATAAAAGCCTCTCGGGCTATATCCGCCGGCACAACAACGCCGCGCATTGACCTCCGGCACACACAACATTCTGACGGTTTTACCGTTCTTTGAATGTATGTCTAAACTTTCATTGAAAAAAGAACTTGCCTCTCTGTCGCGCGAACAGATTATTGATGTCGTACTGACAGCCTATTCGTCAAACAAGGCTGTCAAAGATTATTTCGACTTCTTCGCCGATCCCGATGTCGACAGACTGTTCGACCGCTTCATGCGCGAAATCACAAAAGAGATCAGCCGCGGAAAGTATCACCAGTCGACAGCTCGCATCTCGCGTATACGTAAATCGATCAAAGACTTCGAGTCGTTCAATCCCGGCGTCGAGAAAGTGCGAGACATGCGCATTAAGGCTATAGAGATGCTTATCGAGCAAGAAAAGCTAAAGAATTATTCCGACACACTCATCAACGGCACGTTGAAACTACTGAACGATACAATCGCCTACGCCGACCGCAACCTTATTTTCGATACCACCATGACGATGATCGACAGACTTATCTGCGATACAAAAGATAAGTCACGCTATTTCAGAGCTTTCCTGAAAAACCACATCGATATGCCACAAAATATATAAAATATGGCAATAACATTGCATTTAAACTTTATTAACGTGCAAAAAAACATTAATACGGTTTAAATGATATTAAATTTGCAAAAATTAAATCATCTAATTCATAATTCATTATCATGAAACATTTTCTCATCACAGTGCTCGCCATACTCGGATTTGGTTTCGCATTCAACACACACGCACAACAAGAAACAACAGGAAAACTTAACGTTCTGATCGATTACTTCGACAGACCGGCAAACGTTCCGTTCAAATATGCCGAAACAGTCCGTAGCGCGGTTATGGAAGGTCTGCATGCATCCAACCGGGTCAACATCATTGACATCGACACCAACGATGCGCTGAAAGTCGAAGCCGACAGGCGTGAAAGCGGCGTCAGCGCCGGCGACAACCTCGACCGGCTCGCTATGATGGGACAGGAAGGCGCAGACTTCATTATTCAGGGAGTCGTTAACGACATAACTATTTCCGAAACTGTAACCACAGACTCCAAAGGCAATAAATCATATTCTTATGAACCCGTCTATGCCTTTACTCTTAAAGTAATAGACCCTAAGACCGGTAAAATCACCGAAACGCAATCATTTAAAATTCCTAACGGCATTTTTGATTTCAGCGGTTTCACAATTCTCGCGTACTCACCCGACGAAGCTGTGACTGCATATTCGAAAATCATCCCGAAGAAACTCAACAAATTTATCAATGCTGCTTTCCCCATTCAAGGCATTGTTCTTGAGATGGCTGACACAAAAGGATCAGAAGTCAAGACTCTCTACATATCTGTCGGTGACGCTCTTGGTGCTAAAAAAGGCCAGAAATATGATGTCCGTGAAGTCCGCACTATCGCAGGCCGTGAATCCCGCAAGACAATCGGCGAAATCGAAGTCGTCGATGTCGAAGGTGATGACATATCTCTTTGCAAGGTAAAAAAAGGCGGCAAGGAAATCTACAAATCTATCTCAGGCGAAAACAAAGTCATTGTAACTTCTGCAGAATAATGCCTGCTGATACCGTCTTGACATAATTTCATACTACGAATATGAAAAAATTTATAGCTGTTTATATGGCACTTCTGGCCTCTTTATGCGCCGGAAGTGCCTTTGCGCAATATGCCACCGCCAACGTGGAACTGGAATCCCAGGCCGGCGACCAGTATACATTCCTCAGCGTCTGCACGGCAAAAAAATCGGGCGACGCAGTCGAAGAAGCTATAGAAGGAACCTTCAACACCATTCTTACCGAAGGTGTCGAAGGCATCCGTAACTCACAGCCGATGATCACCGGCGACTGTAAGAGCTTTCTCTACCGCTTCTTCAACGAACGGCTTTACAACCGCTACCTCATCGGTAAACCTCAGAAGGTATCTGACAAAAAAATCAATAAAGTCAAACAGGTGACGGTCAGGATGACGATCAATATGAAAGCCCTTCTGAAAGCTGTAAAAGGCGGAGGCGTGACCCTTAATCCGGCCTGGGCAGATAGAACCGAAGTTAAGGCGACTGCGGCTCTTAACCCCGTTGTTGTTGTCGTTCCTTATGTAAAGGGTGATGGTGACGACAGCTTCAGAGCTATGAAAGCCGTCATAGACTCATCTCCCGTCAATGCACATGCCGTCAACGAAGTGTCTGCCCTGTTTGCTGAAAACGGATACAAAACCCGCGACTTTCGTACAGCCCTCGCCAATTCAAAGACATCTTCAATACTCAACGAGAATGCTCAGGACGATATAAACAGTATGGTCGTCCGTCAGCTTCCGGGCGATATCGTCGTGACCGTCGAAGTCAATGTTCAGACTGACAATCATAGATCAAGCTCCTGCTCTGTTAATATACGCGCCGTCGAAAACCAGACTGAAAGCACTCTCGGAAGTGTAAGTTATGCCAGCGGAGCATATATGACTACCGATTCCATTCTTTTAGTGAAAGATGCACTTAAGAGAATCAAAAATGATTTCTTTGCAGAAATGCAGTCAGCATTCGAACGCATGGTAGCCGAGGGTCGGTCGATGGCTCTCGAGTTTAATCTGTCTCAGGATGTGACTGACTGGGATTTCTCTTCCCCTACTCCAGGTAATGACAACGACTTTATGGAGGCGCTTGAAAACTGGCTTTCCGAAAACAGTTATCAGGGTGTCTATGACATGGGGCGATCGACCGATAAATATATCGCTGCATCAATCAACATTCCTATCTGGGACAATGAACGCAACAAAGGATATACAACCTCTCAGTTCTCTTCCCGTCTGAAAAAATTCCTTCGCTCCGAACTTGGCGATGCTTACAAACCGGAAGTGACAGCCATGGGGCAGAAACTGCTCATCACCATTAAATAGACACAACAATGAACCTTAGGCTAATAATTTCCTTTCTTTTTATTTTCGCGACTTGCGGGCTTGCCATGTACGCCCAGGATGAAATACAGTTCCGCGCGATATATCCGCCCCAATCATCTACGATGTCTGAGGCCGCAGCTGAAACTCTCGTTTCCAAAGTCGACCAGATACTAAACCGTAATTCGGCCGCTACAGGCGGAGACTTCGGTGTATTTGTTGTCGAACCGTCACTATCCATAATTTCCGACGAATCTACTTCAGGACTCGTAAACAATGTCAACGTAGTTTCCGGAGAGCTGACTCTGACGGCTAAAAACAATTATGATAATGCCGCCTATTACTCCGTGACCGTAAAACTGAAAGCGACGGCTAAAAATGCAGAAACTGAGCCTTATGAGTTGCTGGCCAAGTCGATAAAGATCACTGATCCGATATATGTAAGATTTGTCCGCACAGCCAGACAGAACATTGAGAAATATTTTAGCGAAAACTGTGAAAACGCTATCTCTCGGGCTAAAGCTCTTTTCATTGCCGGACAATTCGACGACGCGGCAACTCTGCTGTTGGCAATTCCAACTCAGGCACCGTGTTTTGAAGAGGCAGTCGAGCTTCTTGCTTTCATAAAAGCAAAATCGATCGACAAACAACCTGAGACAGTACCTGTTGCAGAGCCGACAGTTGTTCCGCAGGAAACGCCGGTTGTCGCCGGGGAGCCTGTTGTTCCTGTCGCACAGGAGCCCGAGCCTCAAATCGAACATGAACCCGACAACACAGAGATTTATATTTCTCAGAGCGGCTGGGAACTCGCTGTCGATTCGTGCTATTTCTCACCTGTCAACCGTAGAGTCGTAATCGGATTGAAAATCAAATCTCTCGACAAAGACTACTATGACCTTTACACTGCTCCCGACAAGGCAATTGGTGCTGATGGCACTCAGTACAGTAATCTGGCTAATGCAAACGGATGGAATAATTCGTTCCCCGACGGCTTAGGTGTAAAAGTTACATTTTATATCAATGATATAAAAAATAATCCCGGTTGTATCGCGCTCTTCAGATTCTCGATCGGGAATGTAAAATACGAACTTCGCAATCTCACCGTAAGATGAAAGCATCATTAAATTATCGTTCAGTCATCCGTGTTCTCGCAATTATAGCCGTTATGATAATTGCTGGTTCCTTGTCGGCAGATGCTGCATATAAAATCATCGAGAAGAGCACGAAAAAAGTTCCTGCATGGCTTTACAACCAGCCGACGGGAACGTTTCTCGTCGAAATCGAGCGGCCTGCTCTCGGAGAAGCTCAGTCTGCTGCGGAAACTGAAATAGCCAGACGCATAATATCTGCCGTGGCAACAAATATAAGCCATTCTACCAGACATGATGCTTCTGAAAAATGGTCGGACAATGCCCATAATTATCTCGAAAGTTTTACTACCAGTACAGAAACAAACTCTGCCAGGCTGCCGTTTCTCAAAGGTATCTCAATTTCTAAAGCACAGGCGACATATTGGGAGAAACGCGAGGACAAGGACACTAAACGGCGTTCGGTTGTCCTGTCTGTCTTATATCCTCTGCCTGCGGCCGAACTTAATGAAATGACAGCTGCGTTTGAAGCCGCAGACAATGAGAAATCGCAGGAACTCAAACAGCTCGGTGAAGATATTGACAATGTCAGTTCAAGTGATCAGATCAATAATGCTTTATTGCGTCTCAAAGCACTTGAAGAGTATTTCTTCGACAGCGTTCGCAAATCCGAAGCTAAGGCAATTGCTGCGAGATATAAGGAGTGTTTCAAAGCCCTTGCTCTCGAAGGGAACATAGAGAGCGAGAAAAACAGAATCGTATGTCAGGTTACGCTTAACGGACACCCATTCAGGCTCACCGCCGCACCTGAACTCTCATCCAATTGTGCCTCTCATCTCGAATCCTCTTATTCTGCTGACGGTTATTCTTTTATAATAACCTACTCTGATGAAGACTGCCTTGATACGGAAGAAAACTGGATTGAGGTAAGTCTACGGACCAAAACTGGCAAATTGAGAAAAAAATTCTTCTTTCAATAATCAAAAAAACATACTTTCTTTAGCCGGGTCACAACAGAAACATTGATGTGATCCGGTTTTGTTTTTATCCAATAGCGACAGTTATTTTTCAGAGCGGATAAAAATGACTAACTTTTGACTAATAAACTGCCTATGTCATCTGTTCAAATCGCATTCAGACCAATTGTGTCCGAACCCTCCAGAGGGAAAATAGCCTATCGGATAACCCACAACCGTAAAAGTGAATATGTCGTTACCGATCTTGTGATCCTGTTGCCAAAAAGTTATTCTGACAGCCGACTGTCTCTAAGCGATATACCTAAGAACATCCGTTCAGCCGTGCAGACAGATCTCAACCGAATAAATTCAATAAGCGGCAATTTAGAGAGTCGCGGAATTGCTTTCAATGTCGGTGACGTGGCTGAAGAATTCAGACAATATCTTTCAGATTACACTGTGTGCAATTACATGCGCACTCTGATCAGTAACTTAAAACGTCGAGGCAGACTACGCACATCCGAAACATACACCTCAGCCCTTAACAGCTTCATGCTCTTTCGATCAGGCGCTGATCTACATCTTAGGCTAATCGATGACGAAATCGTCGAAAGCTACGAATCATTTCTGACGTGCCGGGGGCTTGTGCCCAACACTATATCTTTCTATATGAGAATACTTAGAGCCGTATACAACCGAGCCGTAGACGAAAATGCTGTCGAGCAGACATTTCCGTTCAAAAGAGTATATACCGGCGTCGACAAGACTGTCAAACGCGCCCTGCCTATTTCGGTAATACGGTCAATACGAAAACTCGAACTTGGCGGCCAGCCTGTGCTTGCCTTTGCCCGGGATATGTTCATGATGAGCTTTTACATGCGCGGCATGTCGTTCGTCGACATGGCCTACCTGCGCAAAACAGATCTTTGCAACGACATTGTATGCTACCGCAGACGCAAAACAGGTCAGTTGCTGACCATCCGATGGACCAATGAAATGCAAAGTATAATTAACCGCTACGACACTGCGGCGAGTCCTTTTCTTCTTCCTGTACTCCACGCCGATTCCTCCTGCAACCGTTCGACTTACCGCAATATCGGTTATAATATAAACCGGGCTCTTAAATCCATAGCGAGAATGGTCGGACTGAATTCACCCCTCACACTTTACTGCGCACGCCATTCATGGGCGTCGGCAGCCCGGACCGAAGGCATTCCGCTTTCCGTGATAAGCGAAGGCATGGGACATCGGTCTGAAAGCACAACACGGATATATCTCGCCTCCCTCGATACGTCGGCCGTTGACAGGGCCAACAACGCCATCATCAGACGTCTTTACTGATATTCTGACAAATTATTGTTAAAAACAAATCAGGCTCTTATCAAAATTATTATTTTTGCACTAATACAAGTATCCGATTATGAAAGAACTGAAATGTCCTAACTGCCAGCACGTGTTTAAGGTTGATGAAGACCTGTTCGAATCGCTCGCCAATCAGGTGCGCAATGCAGCCTTCGACGATGAAGTCTGTCGGCGCACTGACGACATACGGCAGCGCATATCAATTGAGTTTCAGGCTAAAGCTAAAGAAATTGAAAACAACTTTTCACGTAGGCTCAGTGAAAAGGATATGGATCTCGTGAAGCGAGACTCTGAGCTCAGGAGCGCCAGGGAGCGCCTCGAATCATTGTCGCGTGAAAAAGAAGCTGAATTCGACAAAAAAATAGCGGCAAGCAATGTCGAGATCGAACGGCTTAAGGCCATAATAGACCGAAACGACAGTGACCGGCAAATAGCACTGCTTGAAGAACGTCAGGCCACAGCTGAGAAATTGAGGCTCAAAGACAATGAAATCGCCGACCTCAGGACATCGGCCGCTACCGAACGCAACAAAGCCATTGAGCGCGAAAACAACCTGAAGCAGCAGCATTCGCTCGAACTGCGTCAGAAACAAGAGCTCATCGACTACTATAAAGAACTTAAAGCCCGCATGTCGACAAAAATGATCGGAGAGTCGCTCGAAATTCATTGTCAGAACGAATTCAACCGATTGCGCGCGATGATGTATCCCAACGCATACTTCGACAAAGACAATGATGCGTCAGACGGGACTAAGGGCGACTTCATCTTCCGCGATTATGCCGACGGCGTCGAATACATCTCCATAATGTTCGAGATGAAAAACGAAAATGACACCACGGCAACCAAACACCGCAACGAGGACTTTTTTGCAAAACTCGACCGCGACCGTAACAAGAAAGGCTGCGAGTATGCTGTTCTTGTCTCCATGCTCGAAGCTGACAACGACCTATATAACGAAGGTATTGTCGATGTATCGTACCGCTATCCTAAAATGTTTGTCATCCGTCCTCAGTTCTTTATGTCGGTGATTTCAATGCTTTCACAGGCGTCACGTAAAAGTGCCGGCTACATGCGTCAACTCGAAGATGCGCGCCGACAGAGCATTGATGTCACAAATTTCGAGCAACAGCTCAATTTATTTCGTGAAGGCTTTGACCGCAATTATCGCCTCGCAAGCGAAAAATTCCGGTCTGCCATTGAAGGAATTGACAAATCGATAGCCAGTCTGCAAAAAATCAAGGACGCCTTGCTGAGTTCGGAAAACAACCTGCGTCTTGCCAACGACAAAGCGGAGGCCCTCACCATCAAAAAACTCACACGTGGCAATCCTACAATGAAAGTAAAATTCGACGAAGCCAGACGTGCATCTTCGCTTCCTCCGTCTGACGGTAATGATGATTTCTGATGACGTTCCGGAATTCTCTGATTTCTGTTTTATGCAATGCAAAAATCAGCTTCTTATAGCGATTTTGAGATATTATGATTAATTTTGCATCATTGTTTTAAACACAGCGAAATACTTCAGTCTTATGAACGAACTTGCCCCCAAATACAACCCCTCGGATGTTGAGGACAAATGGTATGCTTATTGGATGGAACACAAATTGTTCCGTTCGGTACCCGACAAACGCGAACCGTACACGATTGTCATTCCGCCGCCAAACGTAACAGGTGTCCTCCACATGGGCCACATGCTAAATAATACGATTCAGGATATACTCGTCCGCCGCGCACGCATGGAAGGCAAAAACGCCCTTT
This sequence comes from uncultured Bacteroidales bacterium, assembly GCA_947573135.1. GTDB lineage: Bacteria > Bacteroidota > Bacteroidia > Bacteroidales > Muribaculaceae > CAG-873. Next base: position 81,762 of record CANPDU010000002.1, read on the forward strand.
GGGTGCCCGGCACCGACCACGCGTCTATTTCGACCGAGACAAAGGTGATAGCCAAACTTGCATCCGAAGGCATTAAAAAAACGGATCTCACACGCGAACAATTTCTCGAACATGCTTGGGAATGGACTCGTAAACACGGCGGTATCATCCTGTCGCAGCTCCGCAAACTCGGCGCATCCTGCGACTGGGACCGCACTGCTTTCACCATGGACGAGCAACGTAGCCGCAGCGTGATCAAAGTTTTCTGCGACTTATATAATAAAGGTCTGATATATCGTGGGCTGCGCATGGTCAATTGGGATCCCCAGAACCGGACAGCCATCAGCGACGATGAGGTATTCTTCGTCGAAGAAAAAACGAAACTATACTATCTGCGCTACTATCTCGCCGACGACGATATGACAGGTGAGACCGGTTCTGACGAAGAAATAGTCCACCGTGATGCCGACGGACGCCGCTATGCTGTCGTGGCCACAACCCGACCCGAGACAATCATGGGCGACACAGCGATGTGTATCAACCCTAAAGATCCCAAAAACGCGTGGCTCAAAGGCAAGAAAGTGATAGTTCCGCTGGTCGGACGCGTTATTCCCGTTATCGAGGACCGCTATGTAGAGATCGACTTCGGCACAGGCTGCCTTAAAGTAACTCCGGCTCATGATAAAAACGACTACATGCTCGGCAAAAATCATAATCTGGAGTCTATTGACATCTTCAATGAAGACGGCACAGTCAGTGAGGTTGCCGGTATGTATGTCGGCATGGACCGCTTCGATGTGCGCAAGAAGATCGCCGATGATCTCGTTGCCGCCGGACTCATGGAGAAGATCGAAGACTATGACAACAAGATCGGTCTGTCAGAGCGCACAAAAGTGCCCATCGAACCCCGCCTGTCTATGCAGTGGTTCATCGACATGAAACACTTTGCATCTATCGCTCTCGGCCCCGTAATGGACGACATTATCCGCTTTGTGCCCGAAAAATACAAAACGACTTACCGTATATGGCTTGAAAATATCCAGGACTGGTGTATCAGCCGCCAGCTATGGTGGGGTCACCGCATCCCGGCTTACTATTATAATGACAAGGAAGGCAACCGTCAGATTGTCGTTGCCGAGACGCTTGAAGACGCAGTCGCCAAAGCCCGCGAAATATCGGGGATCGACAGTCTTCAGCCCTCGGATCTCGAACAGGATCCTGACGCACTCGACACATGGTTTTCAAGCTGGCTGTGGCCTATCACTCTCTTCAACGGCATCCTTGATCCGGGCAACGAAGAAATCAACTACTACTACCCCACTGCCACACTCGTTACAGGCCCCGACATCATCTTCTTCTGGGTGGCCCGCATGATCATGGCCGGATATGAATATGTCGGCAAACAACCGTTCGACAACGTTTACTTCACCGGTATTGTGCGTGATTCAATCGGCCGTAAGATGTCAAAGTCGCTCGGCAACTCGCCCGATCCCCTCGATCTCATCGCACAATACGGCGCCGACGGTGTCCGCATGGGACTTATGCTTGCAGCTCCCGCCGGCAACGACATAATGTATGACGACAAACTTTGCGAACAAGGACGCAATTTCTGTAACAAGATCTGGAACGCTTTCCGTCTCGTGAAAGGATGGGAAGTTGACAATTCTATCCAACAGCCCGAAGTTGCAGCTACTGCGGTAAAATGGTTCTCTTCTCGCCTGAATGCATCGCTTGCCGAGATCAACGATTTGTTTGGCAAATTCCGCATCAGCGAAGCTTTGATGACCGTCTACCGTCTCTTTTGGGATGAATTCTCGTCATGGTATCTTGAAATGGTTAAACCTGCTTACGGTCAGCCGATAGATGCAAAGACATATCAAGCTACCGTGGATTACTTCGATGCACTGCTCCGTATGCTCCATCCGTTTATGCCGTTTATCACGGAGGAACTCTGGCAACACATCTCCGAGCGTCGCGACGGAGAGTCGATCATGTATGCGCCTATGCCTGAAGCAGGAATTATCGACAATGATATTGTATCTTCAATAGAAGTTGCAAAAGAAGTGATCACAGGTGTGCGTGCTGTCCGCGCTCAAAAGAACATACCTCCGAAAGAAACGCTCCAACTGCGTGTGATCGGCATACTCGACAATATCGCCGGACCGATTGTGGCAAAACTCGGCAATCTTTCAGAAATCGCAGTCAACGCTCAGAAAGATGCTGCCGCAGCATCATTTATGGTCGGCACAACGGAATTCAACATTCCTCTTGCCATTGATGTTGCCGCCGAGATAGCCCGTCTCGAAAAAGAAATCGCCTACCTCGAAGGCTTTAAAGCTTCTGTAGAAAAGAAACTTTCAAACGAGCGCTTCGTCAACGGCGCACCGGAGGCTGTAGTCAATAACGAGCGCAATAAGCTCGCCGACGCTACGTCGAAAATCGCTGCGCTTCGCGCCTCACTCGACGCCATCAAATAACTTATTTACATATCCCCCTATTTCAAGCAGACTTCGCACCAACGAAGCCTGCTTTTTTTGTAACCTAAAACGATAATTCAACATCTGTAGATTCTATACATTCTTCTTGAAACGATCGGTACAAATGCGTTCTATGGCAACCAATCTCTTTCAGATATAGTTTTAGGTGCGAATGTAAAAACTTTGAGCGCATATGCATTCGCTTCATGCTCGGGAATTACATCAGTATATTGTTATGCTCTAAATCCTCCGACAGCCAACAATGCAGCCTACAGTTACAATCTCATGAATGCACGACTCCGTGTCCCGGCAGAGTCATTGGAAAAATACAAATCTTCGACTACTTGGAAAGAATTCGGCGAGATACTTCCTTTCGGAGAAGATGTTAAACATTACCCGTCAAAATATACAGTATCTATCCTGCTTCCGGGAAATGGCAGTATCAGCCAATTAGCAAATGAAGGTTCAAGTCTTGCTTTTAACGTAAAATCAAACGATGGATGGATTCTGCATTCCGTATGCATCAATGGTGCTGACATATCTTCTTCCATTTCCGAAAATGGCGATTTTGAAACCGGCCCTATTAATTCAGATATTGAAATTAGCGTCGTTTTTGGAAGCACTTCAGACATTACAGATGCAGTCGAAAAAGAAGATCCGGATATAAGAGTCACCGTTTCCGGCCGCACAGTAAATATTCAAGGTGAATATGAAGCCGCAGCTTTATATAATATTAATGGAAGATGCATCCGAACCGAACACAACGCTACTTTTGAAATTGAAGACCAAGGCCTGTACGTTATCCGCATCAAAGATAAATCCTATAAATTCATGATACGCTGAAACCGCAATGAATTCACAAAACAAGCTCAACTACTGAGTGTCAGAAGTTGAGCTTGTCATTTAACAACTTAAAGGGTAGAAATAATAAAATCAGATATTGCAGGTTACAACCGTTTCAGGTTCGTAATCTGTAGATGTTGTGGTCACTGTTTTAACAATTGTATTTCCCGAACGGCTTAACGAATTCGAACTTGACTTTGATTTGGATTTAGATCCGGATTGTGTACGTGACTTTGCTTTAGAAGATGACTTGGCTTTGTTTTTAGTACTCTGATAGATCACATTGCCGTCGCCGTCATAGACAGTAACATTGCCGTTGATATTTTTTATATTCAGATTATTGAGTTCTCCGAGCGACTCAAGAGAGTTAAGATTGTCGAGACCGTCAAGCGCTTTGAGAGCATCTAAATTCAAGCATAAGCCATCCAGACCGCTGAGATCAATATCCCCGATGAATGACACGTCATCGCCGTTCTCCGACAGTTCACGCTTCGTAACAACCAATTGCCAATATGATTCAGAGACATTCAAGACGTACGACAAGCTATATTTACTGTCCTGAAACTTGATTATAAAAGACTGATCTCGATTCTTGGTCACTCTGATTGAGTTTTTACGCTCACTTTCAAAAGCTTTCCAGAGTTTTGCCGCCTGTGAATTTGAGTGGCCTACAAGGACAATGTTCTGTTTGGTTATTTTTTTTGTCTTGGGATTGCGATGTTCCGAATAAGTAACCTCAACACTCTTATCTTTTTCGAATTCGTTAACAAGACGATCGATACTTGCCTGTGCCGTGGATGTAACCGACGCTGCAATAGCAGTAATTACCGCCAGAATGATTGCGATGAAATGATTGTTCATGATTTATTTTGTGTTATTGATTATTACAAAGATTAATTAAGATCGGCAAGAAGGACAGCTCTGACATCAGGATCTGTAATATGTCTGATAGCATCGTCAAGAATCTGTTGCTCCGGATCGTCAGGAAACTCATATTTCGTGGCCGAAAGTGTACTGTCGACATAACGGTCGGCCCAGCGCAATTCCGGAAGAATTTCATCGATGTCGGTTATTTTATGGCCGTTGCGTATAATGTAACTTCCGGCATAAAGATTGTGTTCTGACATATCATTTGATGTAACAGCAGAACCGATTATCAGACCGGCACCTACAAGAGCCAGCATCACAATCGCAGCAGCCGATGCGATGAAGCGTCTGTTATGCCATATGGGCAAAGCCTGGTGCTCACTGCGCTCGAGGGCGGCATACCATGCAAACATCTGCCTGTAGCATTCAAGATCTGAGGCGACTGTTTTACGTGTGTAGTAGGCATAGAGCTTCTTTTCATCTGACGGAGTAGTCGACCCATCGAGAAATTCGGCCGTAAGTCTGCGGGCAACGTCATCGGAGACAGACGGCCTGGGTGTGAATGAGAATCTGATTATTTTCATATCTATTTATTGGAGAGTTGATATTTAAGAAATATTTCAGCTATATGGTTTCTTGCCCGCGACAGGGCTGTGCGGACAGCGCCTTCGGTAGATCCGACAATCTGAGCGATTTCGGCATTTGAAAGGCCCTCGACATGACGCATTGTAATAAGTGACTGCTGTGCGTCAGGCAGCATGGCAAGCAACGCATGAACTTGATCAGCCGACTCGGCATCAATTGCCATCTGCTCGGGCGATGGCTGGCTGTCGGGCATGATATCGTCGCGTATCTCAAGGACAGTCTTTTTGGATCGCAGAGTGTTGAGCGCAAGACGATGGACAATCGTAACAGCCAATGCCTCGGGGCTGTCATAGTCATCGAGCGACATACGCATTGACCATAGTTTCAGCAAACAATCCTGAACGATATCAGCCGCCGTATCGGTATCGCCGACCACTGATGAGGCCCGGGCAATCAACAACGGTCGTACAGACACGACAAATGATTCAAATTCAGAACGGTGCATAAACTGTGATTTGTCATTATGACACAAAGACACGCAAAATGTTACACAAATCCACAATTATTTTTGACAAATAATTTACAGCATATTGTTTGAGCGAAATAACACATTGAGTAACAACAAATAAAGAGTACCGATGGAATAAATCACCGATACTCTCACAATGTCACAGAAAATAACGTTTATTTTCTCCTCTTATGCTTGCTGCGATGCGACGGCACTTTGCTCTTAAGTGCCTGAAGCACTATCGGCTCCATTATGTCATAACCGGCACGATTAGGATGAAGGCGATCAAATGTATATCGCGGATCCAGCGCTCCGTCGGGAGTAGTAAGAGCGGCGTAATAATCAACATAAGTGATTCCGTTGTCCCTGGCATAATCACGCAGCATCTCGTTTAGGTTGACAACATGCGTTGCCGTATTTACGACAGCCGCATTCCAGGGAATTGTATCACAGGGCAGACATGAGGCGATAAGCGGACGGATGCCATGCTGACGCGCGATTTCGGCCATTGAAAAAATATTTTCAGCTATATGCCGGTCATCCATCGGCCCCTGGTTACCGGCAATATCATTTATTCCGGCAAGGATTACGACAGCTTTCGGCTTCAGAGCTACAACATCTGAATAGAAACGGCATAGCATCTGACCGGTCACCTGCCCCGAAATGCCACGGCAAGCGAAATTATTATCTGTGAAAAACTCGATGTGATTGTCATCCCAGCCATCAGTAATAGAATTACCCATAAAGACGACATCAGGAGCGACTGTGAGCGCTTCATTAGCCGATGCATAACGCGGATGATTAGCCCAGTCGGCAGACTGAGCTGCTGCGACTGCAGAAACGGCCATGACAGCCGTCAGCGAAATAAACAGTTTTTTCATATTATATAAGTAATTAGTAAGTTATTTCAAGATTGACAACCACAGAGCAAGCTCAGCCGTCCACATGGGGAAGAACGCAAAACCTTTTGCGAATCCCCAGCCATGATCCCCGAAAGGATAGATATGAAGACTTGCCGGCACATGATTTGCGACCAAGGCATTGTAATAGTCGATAGAATTTGCGACAGGAACAATAGAGTCATCAGACGAGTGGACTATGAAAGCAGCAGGAGTATCCGGAGTCACCTGAAGATGATTATTATACAGACTCAGCATCTCATCAGACGGATTCTCGCCAAGCAGGCGCTGACTGCTGCCGACATGTGCATTAGGACCACTGACTGCAATTACAGGATAAAACAGAATCTGAAAATCAGGACGAGTAATCGAGTCGGTATAATGCGTTGCCGCCATTGAGGCCAGATGGCCTCCGGCTGAGAAGCCTTGAATACCTACAAGGCTCGACGGGAAACGCTCACGAAGAATCCGCATTGAGCGGTGTACGTCGCTTAAAGGCACTTCGGGATGTCCATAAGGCATACGATATTGCAAGACAGCCACGTCAACGCCGAGATCATTATACCATGGCACAAAACTGTAGCCTTCATTCTGCACTCCAAGATGACGATATCCCCCTCCGGGACACATGAGCACAACTTTACCTGTCGGTACAGGCGAACGGAACAAGTGAAGGACGGGAGTATCAACGGCATTCCACTCAACAGAATCAGTTATGGACGTCGGCGAAAAGTTATCGTTCGGCGCACCATCGGGCCAGACGAGTATTACCTCTTCATTCTCGGGAATAAATTCCACCGGCATACCACCACGAGCGACAACACCAAGCGACAGCAATATAAAAAGTAGAGTCAGTCTCATTTCAAAATCTCTTTTACGGGACGTCCTACCCATGGTTGCGGCTGCTTTAATCCCAAGAGCCAAGCTATAGTTGCTGCAACATCATACTGCATCATAGCAGATTTAAATTCACCAATTTGCCTAACTCCAGGTCCGGCAATAACAAAAGGAGTTTCCATTTCAGCAAGTGTTATGCCTCCATGTCCTTTTCCAATGCCGCCGTGATCTGACGTGACAATCACGACCGAACTATCATAGATGCCGGCTTCTTTCAAAGCTCCGACAATCCGTCCGAGATGACCGTCGAGTTCGCGCAACATGGCGTAATACTCCGGAGTGTCATGTCCGACACGATGTCCGACAGCATCCGGACTGTCATAACTTACCAGAGCGAGAGTCGGTTTCGACTGACGTATATATTCCGCAAAAGCGTCTGTAATCGGAACAGAACTTCCTTCAGGCGTCGGCGAAACCTGAGCGTGATGGCTGACAGCAAGAGTATCGATAAGATACTTAATGCCATCCCATTCATAAAGCACACCGATTTCCGACTTCGGACGCTGCTGACGCGTGATAGTGAATATCGTAGGGAAAATACCGTTCTCAGACAATGCTATCGACGGTATCTCCGGAGTTTTACTACCCCATGTGGTATAACCGTGACCTTCCGTTCCGACGCCCATGAACATAGACGCCCAGTTGATAGCGCTGCTCGAAGGCAGAACGCTGCGTTTTTTCAAGGTCCATGCCCCACGCTCCATCAATTCTGAAAGATTGGGCATTTCAGCTTTAGGCACACTGTAAGCACCCCAGCCGTCGAAACCGACCACAATAACATGGGCCGGTTTCTTAGCTGCGTATGACCGAATAGCATACGAAAGTGAAAAGACAATCGCAGCTGCTAATATAAAAACTCTTCTCATTGTACTTCAAAAGATACTCTGGAGCGAATATCAGCCGATGAAGCGCCGACCAGAGCTTCAAACTTACCCGGTTCGACCACCCACTCGTGAGCCTTGTCATCGAAGAAGCTCAACGCATCGCGGCCGATCTCAAAAGTAACCGTCTGAGTCTCGCCGGGCGCGAGATTAACTTTGGAGAAGCCTTTAAGTTCCTTTACCGGACGGGGAAGCGATGACTTGAGGTCGGATATATAAAGTTGGACAACCTCGCTGCCCTGACGGTCTCCGATATTTGTCACAGGAATGGAAACCGTGAATACATCGTCGGCAGAACCTTTCTTACGGTCAATGGTAGCCTTGCCGTAATCGAATGTAGTATAGGATAAACCATAACCGAAGGGGAAAGTCGGTTTCAGCTTGTTCTTATCAATGAAGCGGTAACCGACGAAAATATCTTCGTTATACGGCATATCGATAATGTCACCTTCGACGGGATCGTGGCGCGGTGTGCCGGGGTATTCTCCAAGTTTGTGAGCTCCGCACTGATCAAGAGTCGCATAATATGTATAAGGAAGCTTACCACTCGGATTGACGTCACCGGCAATGATTCCGGCGAGAGTATTACCGGTTTCGTTACCGAGATACCAGGCCTGAAGGACAGCCTTGACTTTGTTCAGCCACGGCATAGCCACACCTGTACCGCTGATGTTTACCACTACAATATTGGGATTGACTTCAGCAAGAGTCTCGATAAGCTCATTCTGTCCGTAGGGCAAGTCAAGCGACAAACGGTCTGTTCCTTCCGCATCCTGATGGTCAGCTTTGTTAAGACCGCCGAAAAAAATCACCAGATCAGCATCGCTGGCAGCTTTTACAGCATCGGCAGTCAACTGCTGCGGCGTGCGGGGATCAGTAAGATCCTGCTTGGTCCAGACATTATTATAATGAGTGCATGTATCTCCGACATATCCACGTTCGTAGACTAACTCGAAATCATCGCCAAGACGGCTCTGAAGTCCCTCAAGCGGATATATCTCGTACAGAGCTTTCAGAGACGACGAACCACCTCCGACAGTCATGCGTTTAATGGCATTCTCGCCTATGACAGCAATCTTGCGCACTTTATCTTTGGTAAGAGGCAGAGTCTGATCTACATTTCGCAAAAGCACTACACCCTCCTCACCGATGCGACGGCAGGCCTGATGATGTTCAGGAGAATTGATCGAGCCCCACGGGCGGTTACGGTTCATCGCCGTACGCATCGTCAGACGCAAAACACGACGCACCTTATCGTTGAGTTGCTCTTCACTGAACTCTCCATTACGGACACCATCATAATACTTGTTGGCAAGCCAATATTTATCATAAGAACTGCCTGATCCGGTAAGGCCGTCCGTACCGGTGCCGAATTCCATGTCAAGGCCGCCTTCCACAGCCTGACGGGTGTCATGAACAGCTCCCCAGTCAGAGATTACAACACCATCCCAATTCCATTCGCCTTTAAGGATTTCATTGACAAGACGCTGATTGTAAGTAGCATGCTGACCACCGACAAGATTATAGCCACCCATAAGGCTCCATGCTCCGGCATCAACAGCCGCAGCCTTAAAAGCCGGGAGATAGATCTCGTAAAGCGCGCGGTCACTTGCGATAGAATTTGTCGTGTATCTGTTTGCTTCGTTATTATTGAGGGCAAAATGCTTCACACAGACAGCCACACCATTGGACTGCACACCGCGGACATAATCAGCCGCCATTGCAGAAGCAAGATACGGATCCTCGCCAAAATATTCAAAATTTCGTCCGCATAGCGGTGTACGATAGATATTGACACCGGGACCGAGAAGCACACTCTTATTGCGGTAGCGGGCTTCCTCGCCTATGCTCTTGCCATAGAGAGTCGCCATTTCAGGATTCCACGTAGCTGCGAGACATGTCAGCGATGGGAACGCCGTACATGAATCATTAGTCCAACCGGCCTGATCCCATTCGTCCCAAAGCACTTCAGGACGCACACCCATAGGGCCGTCGTCGGTCCATAGCTCCGGAATGCCAAGCGACGGCACTCCCGGTGCGCTGAATTTGGACTGAGCATGGAGCAACGCTATTTTTTCTTTAAGCGTCATTCGTGAGATTGCATCATCGATGCGCTCTTCGATCGGCCTTGACTCGTCGAGATAGACCGGAGTCTCAGCCCAAGCTGCCTGTGCGCCTAAAACGGCGACTAATAACAGGATAGTTTTAAGATTCATACTTGTTTTGGGTTTATAGATTTATTGAATAGGGGTCAAAGACATGGCATAACCGCCTCCTGACGCAACAGGCAGTGTCATGCGGGAAGAAGCGTCAACCGTTTTGGTTTCGATAATATAATCCTGCGGCGCGGTGCGATAGTGAGCCTTTTTGCCGTCACGATATATTTTAGCAATGTATTTACGGCCTTCCGGCAAGAAAGAAAAATCGATTTTAGACTTACGAGGCTCAGCGCCCCCTGTAGAGCCTACGAACCAGTTCTCGCTGCCCTTTGCTTTACGCGCCACTGTCACATATTCCATGGGTTCGGCCTCAAGATATACACTCTTGTCCCAGTCAAGGGCAACATCCTTGATAAACTGGAATGCGTCGAGGAAACGTTCATATGTTTCAGGGAGATCGGCAGCCATCTGCAACGGCGAGGCCATAGTGACATACAATGAAAGCTGATTGGCAAGAGTGGAGTTAACCCACGCGGAACGATAAGGATTGTATTTTGAAATATCGTTTTCGAAAAGGCCCGGGGTGTAGTCCATGGGGCCACCTATCAGACGAGTAAACGGCAATATCGCAGTATGCTCCGGTTTGATACCGCTGAAAGCATGGTATTCTGACCCACGAGCAGATTCATTACCTATGAGATTAGGCCATGTACGCGAAACCCCTGTCGGGCGTACCGCTTCATGAGCATTAAACATGATATGATAATCAGCCGCTTTTTCAAGAACGTGCTGATAATGGCTAACCATCTGCTGACTATAATGATGTTCGCCACGAGGCAATAGCTGACCGATATAACCGCCCTTTACGGAATGATACGAATTGTCGACCATGAAACGGAACGCCTCGTCAAGAACACGCTCATAATCCAAGACAGCACTTCCGGTTTCATGATGCATCATCAGACTCACCCCTTTTGAGGCCGCATAATCTCTGATGCGATCTATATCAAAGTCGGGATAAGGACGTGTAAAGCTAAATATCTTGTACTTAAGTGATGTAGCCTGGTCTTCCCAACCTTCATTCCACCCTTCGACAAGAACGGCATCGAAGCCATGGCGAGCGGCAAAGTCAATGTAGCGTAAAACATTTGAGGTTTCCGCGCCATGACGACCATTTGGCTTCAAAGCGGTATAATCAGTCAGACCAATCTCAACCGAGTTTATGTCATCGGTGTAATTCCACGATTTTACACCGGTGATCATTTCCCACCAGACACCGATATATTTGACCGGCTTAATCCACGAAGTATCTTCTATGCGACAAGGTTCGTTGAGATTAAGAGTAATACGCGACGCGAGTATATCGCGCGCATCATCGGAAACAATCACAGTTCGCCAAGGTGTTGTGTCACCTATCTGCATAATCGCCTTGTCTCCGTTAGCAAAAGGAGTCAGGGCAGCTCGGAAAGTGTTGGACTCTTCGTCCAAATCAAGACAGAGAGCCGGATAATCATAGAGTGCGGCCTCGTGGAGGTTGACATATAAACCGCTATCATATTTCAGCATAAGTGCAGTCTGAACACCGGTATCAGAAAAGGGCGACGGATACACCGGACCTCCGACGTGAGCCTCTTCCATCTTTGAAGATATCTCAGACATGCGGCAACGTGTGTAATTGAATTCCTGGCTGTCATAATCACCGGGAATCCAATAGGCGACTGCATCACAAGGAATGGCAAACTCGGTCAGTTCGTCTGCAACAACGAAACACTGAAGCGCAGTCTGAGGCGACGGGAATTCATAACGGAAACCCACTCCATCATTAAATACTCGAAAACGAAGATCGACAAGACGGCCAGTAGAGCGCTGTCGCAGACGCAGAAGGGCCTCGTTGTAGTTCGAACGTATCTCAGCCTCCTCACCCCAAACAGGGCGCCAAATCTCATCAAATGAGCCACAACTATCGCCGATAATCTCAAAATCATCTTTCAAATCGACATTATCAACAAGATTAAAACCCAGATGACTGTCGTCGATGACACGCTCACCAACAAAACGCACGTTGTAGAACGGTGTTCCGGCAGAGTCTACACCGACTTCGACCGCAACATGTCCGTCGGGAGAAGTTATATTTATCGCACCGGCATAACACGATGCGCTAACAATCATACAGATAACAGCAAGAAATTTGTTCATTTTAAGCATTTAAGAACTACCTTTGCCAAGATATAGCAAAGGTAAACATTATGTTATTAATATGCAAGGAGCATCCCTAAAGAGTAGCGCCATGCATTTAAAATCAATTTGCAGTCACATCACCATCCACCGGTGTCAGCCTGTAGAGAACTACATCATGTCCCGGAATGGTTTCAACCCGATCGTTATCGGTAAAACCGACGTATTTGCCGGTCCAAAGATTTTTAACCTTATATTTTTCACGGGTCGGTTTGAACGAACGTCTGGAAATATTGTCATAAGTCACAAGATCTGACCAGACAACATTGACCTTACGCGTTGAAGTCGTGCGATTAAAAACGCAAAGAGCCCATTCGCCGTCAATGAGCGGCTTGAACCAGTACTCTATACCGTCCGTTGAATAAAATCTCCAGCCCTGAATGCCAAGAGGATCCTGATCGACAGCAATAACGTCCTTGTTCATCAGAATTGCTTTCGTAGCATCACTCATGTCGCGGATGTCGTTGCCCAAAATCAAAGGAGCAGCCATCATGCACCAAAGAGTAAAATGTGCTCTGTCTTCATTGTCAGACATACCGTTGCCGACTTCAAGCATATCGGGATCGTTCCAATGACCCGGCCCGGCATATAAACGCAGCGGTTCATTCTTGTCGACGATCTGCATCACACCATGTTCACTCCAGTCGCCATAAAATTTATAACCGTCGAAATGGCAGCCGATATCACCGCCGGTACGCCACATGTGACCTATGTCACGGGCCCATTCCCACGGATTGGTACTGCCCCACTCGCAAATGCTGAACAATATCGGACGACCGGAAGCATAAAGAGCGTCACGCATCAGCCGATATGACCCTTTAGTATTCTGGTCGGGAGTATTGCACCAGTCATATTTCAAATAATCGACTCCCCAGCCGGCATATGTGCGGGCATCCTGATATTCATGTCCGAGGCTTCCTGGTTCTCCGGCACACGTTTTGCACCCGGCATCGCTGTAAATGCCGAATTTCAGTCCTTTGCCATGTATATAATCCGCAAGAGCCTTCATCCCTGACGGGAACTTTTCGGGATCACACTGGATATTGCCGTTCTCATCACGTTCGCCGTGCCAACAGTCGTCAATATTAACGTAAACATATCCGCAATCAGCAAGTCCCGACGACACCATAGCGTCGGCAATTTCCCTGATACTTTTTTCATTGATATTCCTTGCAAATTTATTCCATGAGCTCCATCCCATAGGTGGAGTCTTTGCAAGTTCATCCCATTTCTGTGCATTGACCGGGAACAAGGGCAAAAGCGAACCGGCCAAAAGAAGAATATTAAGTTTTGTCTTAAATCGCATAACTACTATATGTAAAATAATCAAACGACAGAAAAACCGGCATTTTCAACCGATTTTTCTGTCATTTAAATCATTAATTATTCACCCCAGGCAGATATCTCTGAAATTGCCATCTTTGACGATCCGTCAAATGACTCATTGAAAACCAATTTCATATATCTGGCCGTCGCCGGCTCTACATCAAACTCATAAGCTGAAGTCGCCTTACTCGGATAAGTCCAATCAGAGATCTTAGTCCATGGGCCTTCGGGAGAATCTGACACTTCCACAATACCGCTCTTAGTGTTAAAATAACGACGATTCGTACTTGTAGGAGCATCAATGCCGATTTTATAGAGCGAGCGCTCCATTCCGAAATCTATTATTACCTCGATCGGAAGAGTAGTCGGATTAGTCCATATCGACCGCCAATAGGTATTTGTAGTACCGTCGATAAGATGCTCCGGCGGATAATTACCTTCAACTTTATCCCAATTGGCAATCGTACGGATATCAGAATTGCATGAATAAACAGTCCATTTCGATTTATCTATCTTAGACGCTATAACGGAGACAGCATAGAGCACATAACCTTTCTCAGGACTAACATTGCCCAAGGATACAGAGTTTATGCGAATTGGAAGAATGTAATTACCAAATTTAGACGGTCCGTTTTCAGGTATAAGAGCCTCTCGCTTGAAAGTAAAGCTGAAACGATTTGTTTTCATACTCTTTTTGATCTTCCATCCTTCAGGATCGAGTTCATAGGCATCTTCGGGTAACAATTTATAGTTTGTTCCTTTTGACTGATTATATTCTTCGATCAGCGACGGATCGACAGACAGCGTGTAATCAATGTCTTCTGTCGGAATAAAATTAGCCTGAACATTCATATAGACCAATTCTTCCAGAGTCGAACGTCGTGTAGGCATCAGACCTACCTGATAACCTGAAGAAGCCAATGAGACCGTCGGTGTGCTGATCACCGGCTTTATAATAGTTGTGAGCCGGCTTTCGTTAACATTGATACCCTCACTGTTGACATTCAAACGGAGAGGGATACCGAGGTTAGGATTTTCTGACAAAACCTCAGTGAGCCGGTCACGATCCCACATAATCTTAAACGGTACCTGATAATCTTCAGGACTCAGGCTAAGAGAATTTACCGAAAGAGTATAACAATCTGCAGGAAGAGCAGCAATAACCTTATCGGCATTAATATTATATGCAGAAAGTACTTCCGGATCAACACTCAACGAAACATTGACACCCTGAAATCCTTTACCACTCTTAAGAACATAGACTTCAGTCGGATCGTCCAGGCCGGTGTACACATTCTCTTCTACCAGACCGGGAGTCAGAAGAGCCACCGTATCATCGACCATAAAATTATTGATGGCGCTGTCGCAAGCCGAAAGAGCAAACATACATCCGGCAAACAGGCTGATATATAAGCTATTTTTCATTTTCAAAATTATTAAGAATGATTACCATCCATAGTTCTGAGTAATGTTTTTCATCTCGCTCAACTGAATCTGGTTGATCGGGAAGAAATAATGTTTAGGCTGGAAAAGGTTGTCAGCACCGGCCCACACTTTAGTAGTGCGGGAATATGAGGACTCATAGTTAGTCGCAAGGAGGTTAA
Source organism: uncultured Bacteroidales bacterium (assembly GCA_947573135.1). Lineage (GTDB taxonomy): Bacteria > Bacteroidota > Bacteroidia > Bacteroidales > Muribaculaceae > CAG-873. The sequence goes on from CANPDU010000002.1 coordinate 97,022, forward strand.
GAGTCCAGTTAGGTCCGGTAAATTCCTTTTCGGCGATCATCCATCGGCGGGCGTCATAATAGCGATGGCCTTCAAAAGCGAGCTCAACCATGCGCTCCTTGCGGATCATTTGACGGAGAGCGTTCTGATCAGAAAGGAAGTTATATTCAGGATATGCCTCCTGAAGAGTATTGAGTCCGACACGTGCACGAACTTTGTTGACGTAGTCAAGAGCTTCCTGAGCCTGTCGGTTAGGCTTCTCATTACATGCTTCAGCATAATCAAGATAAATTTCAGCAAGACGATAGTAGAACCAGAAATATGTTCCCCAGTTGCCGTTCTCGTAGTCGATATCCGTAGGAATAAAACGTCGCCAGAAATATCCGACTTTCACACAGTCGGCGGCACGGAGAGGCGAGTTTCCTCCGACCTGGAAATACACTTCGGTATTACCGCCTGCAATGAAATCGTTAATGAACTTAAATCCATTGGCAAAAACAGAAGCATAGTAGCGTGCATCACGACCGACACAGCTCTTGTGGGCCTTAATGGCCCCGAATTTCGGGCCCTCGATAGGATGCTCCCAACCGCTCACAAATCCGTCATCTTCATATCCGGACAGAGGATCGATAATCGGCATACCGTTACTGTCGTAACCCAGATCCTTAACCGGATCAATAGGATAACGGCCGGTTTCAGCCATAGGGTAAGAGTCAACAAGTTTCAACGACGGGCAATACTGACCGCAACCCATCTTTGTTACCAGCGGCGGCATTGCAAAGTGACGATTGAAACATGCGATGTTATAATATAAATTCTGATAACGAGGCCAATATCCCCAGATTATTTCGCTGTTCCACTCTTTGAACTGTACGCCCTGATAAGACTGAATGGCATTAGTCATGGCATCATCGGAGCTATTGTCAGTATATAGCGAATAAAGTCCGAGATCTATGACGTCTTTCGCAGCCTGCGCAGCCTTTTCCCATTTCTCGGGATCATGCGTCTGCGGGAACAGGAAATCACCCCAACGGTTCTGCAATTTGTTTCTGTACAGTTCACAACCGTTATAAAGAGGGCTTGCAGCATAAAGCAAGATACGTGCTTTGGCAGCCATAGCAGCACCTTTGGTAAGGCGACCGGCAAAAGTCTTGGTATCAGCCAAAGTAAGAGGCAGATCTTCAATAGCCTTATCTATTTCAGAGATCATAAAATCGACATTCTGATCAACAGTATGACGGTCTATCTCATCAGGTCTGACCGTAGGATTCGAACGATGATCACCCCAGACATATACAGGGCCATAGCGGCGGAACAACTGGAAATAACTATACGCACGAAGCACACGTACTTCAGCCTTCATATGCCGTTTTTCTTCCGGCGACAAATCAGGACAGCGATCGACATTTTCCAGGAAGATACCAGCCTGCTCTATACCGGTATACTGATAGCGCCAGATATTGAAATATGGAGTAGTCGGGCCCCAGTCACCTGTACGGAAATTCAGATATGTAGACCACTGATAGGTGGAGAACATGGCTTCATCGCTCATCGGGACGACAGCTCCATCACCGCCGGGCCACACTTCTGCGGTCTGATTCGTGCCCTGATATTCGGCCTCATAAGGCAGGTAGCTATATATATGAGCCAAATAGCTCAGCGTAGAAGCACGTTTGCTAAAAACTTTCTCAAGTGTCAACTGATCCTCCAGCTGCACCTCGAGGTAATCGCTACACGATGTGAACATGAATGCTGATGACAGCAATGCAAGTCCGAATAGTTTTATTTTTTTAATCATGGTGAATATACGGATTAGAAGTTAACATTGAGACCGACCGCGCCCGTGCGCATCTGAGGATATTTAGCGCCATTAGAGGATTCAAGTTCCGGGTCCCACAACTTAAATTTGCTGAATGTAAGGAGATTGTTACCGGTAAGATAAAGACGGACATTAGAGATGCCTACTTTGTCGAACCATTTTTTAGGGAACGTATAGCCTATTTCAGCGTTTTTGAGACGAATGAAGCTGCAATCGCGCTGCCAGTAGGTCGAAGCCTCCTGATTATTTGCAACCTTTGTTACAGCCATACGCGGATACATTGCATTGGGATCGGGATTGTCGAGAGTCCAACGATTTTCGGCAACCTCAGCATAGATCTGACCTTTGGTCCAGATGTTTTCAGACTGTCCGTAGAATACCGGGCCACTGAGCTGACGAGTGATGTGACCTACCCCCTGGAAGAAGACAGACACGTCTATGCCTTTCCATGAAACACTCGCACCGAAGCCATAGTTGATCTCGGGAATCTGAGTATAACCAATAGCAATCTTATCATATGAATCGATTACACCGTCACCATTGATGTCTTTATATTTGATGTCACCCGGGCGAACCTCACCGCCGAATGTCTGGACAGGACTGCGGGCTATATCTTCTTCGGATTCAAAAAGTCCGAGTGCGACAAGGCCGCGTTGCTGGAGATAGGCAAAACCGGCAGTATTCTGATATGGCCAGACTTGTGAAGGCATATCATTATCGATAAGGTTGTTGCGATTGAAAGTAAATGTTCCTCGTGCGGACACAAACCAGTCGCCAAGCTGTTTGTTGTATTCAAGTGTGGCGTCAATACCTTCGTTGCGCATCTTACCGAGATTGACATACTGTGTCACATTATTACCGACAACTGACGGGATTGACTGCTGCATAATAAAGATGCCCGTACGCTTTTCGTAGAAATAATCGGCACTAAGAGTCAGCGCTGAATTAAAAAAGCCGAGTTCGAAGCCTATATTCTTTTTAATCGCTTTTTCCCAGGACACATTTTCATTACCGGGGACACCGGTAGAGATACCCCAATAATTAGGAGCCATCTTGTAGTCTATACCCCAGATGTAGCCGTTTACTCCTGACTGCATTTCCGAATTAAACGCAAAACGACGCGAACCGCCTATCTGATCATTACCGATCTCACCGTATGACGCCTTAAACTTAAGCAAGCTGATAACGGGAGTAAGAGGTTCCCAAAATTTTTCATTAGAAATGATATAACCCAATGCATAGGACGGGAAGAAACCGAAACGATGCTTAGGCGCGAAATTCTCAGAACCGTTGTAACCGAAGTTAAATTCAGCAAAATAGCGGTTATCGAACGAATAGGTGGCACGTCCGGCGATACCGGTATTACGGTTAGGAATGCCGTTGATAAACGAGCTACCGGGGAAATTATTGACATATTCGCGCATGTTGAAGTTGAACATGGCACTTACGTGGTGGACGTTCTTAAAAATACGGTCGTAGGTCACTGAAGCCTCGAAGTTTGTGTTTCGGTTTCCGCTGTTTGAACTGCTGAGAGTCAGATAATCATAACCGGCCTGCTGCTCATGGAAAATAAGATTTCCATCTTCATCGCGTCCGCCGTCACCGTCAAGGTCGATATAATAGCGTGAAGGTTCCATATAGCGACGGACAGTTGACCCTGTGTATGCGTCCCAGGCAAACTTAATGTTGGCCTTTAGTCCGGGAGTGATGATATCCGAGAAATCCTGGGTCAACGAAAGCAGAGACTGAGTGCTTGTAGAGAAATCCTGAGCGTAGCCGGTCTGATTTAACATATAGTACGGATTGTTACCGTTCTTAGGGAATGCCGGTGTGCCGTCAGAATATTGAGTAGGAGTTGAGATCGGTGTGGTGTACAGCGCCCAGTTATATATATCCTGAAGGCCGTAACCCGGACGGTTCTTCGTGGCATAAAGTGTAGAGATCGACAGGCCGAGTTCGGTAGAGCTTGTGATGTTTACATCGACATTGGCACGGAAGTTGTATTTGGTATAACGCATCTGTGCATCATAACGGTCGTTGTCTTCAGTGTTAAATATCGAACTTTCAGAATACACCGAACCACCCATGTAATAACGGACTCTTGACGTACCGCCCGTCACGCTTAGATTCGCACGGATTGTACTTGCCTGATCTTTAAAGACTGTCTTCATCCAGTCAACGTTAGGATAAAGATCTGGATCAACACCACTAAGATATTTGTTGATTGTTTCCGGCTGGGCAATAGATCCGTTAGCATCAAGCTGTATATCATTATAGTATTTGAACCACTGTTCGGCAGAGGCGACTTCTGGAAGTTTAACCGGATTGGTGAAACCATATTCAACCTTAGCGCTTACACGAGGTTTTGATTCAGAGCCGCGTTTGGTTGTGATGAGGACAATACCATTTGCGCCACGGACACCATAGAGAGCGGTAGCTGTAGCATCCTTAAGAATAGAGAACGTCTGAATATCTTCAGGATCAACAAGATCCATTGAACGTTCGATACCATCGACAAGGATCAGTGGACGGTTATTCGCGCCGAAAGAGGAAATGCCACGTATCCAAAAATCAGCCGACGAACCCGGTTCGGCTGTACGCTGCATAACGACAGCACCTGCAATCTTACCGGCAATAGCCGATGAAAGATTACCGACGGGAACCTTCAGCGAACTTGCATCAATTGTCGAGATGGCACCAACTATACTTTCTTTTTTCTGACGGCCATAGGCGACAGATACGACTTCGTCAAGCATTTCACTCTGCGGCTGTAGCTGCACAGTAATGTTCTTATTATTTTCTACGGCTACAACCTGAGGAGTATAGCCTATATATGTGACCTCAAGTTTAGAGCCATTCGGCACTTCGATTGAAAAGGAGCCATCTATATCGGTAATAGCACCTTTAGAACCTCCTTTCAATTTCACAGAGGCACCGGGTATACCCTCGCCAAGTTCGTCCAATACCGAACCTGTAACTTTTGTGAGCGCACCCTGAACTTTGCTTGCAGCAACCTGCGGCAAAGGATTATCCGCCGCTGATAGACCGCTAGGTGAAAGAGCCAAAAGAGAGGTCAGACACCATAGCTTGAAAAAGCACTGTCGTTTTAGCATAAGCTTTAGTTTTTATTAGGAATATATTAAGGTAAAATATTTAAATACAAAAATGGCAATATACTGATAAAAAAGAGCATCCGGGCTCCGATGCTAATCAAAAGCCCGGATGATCTACCTATCTAAATCTATTACCCTGTCAAATCAGAAAAGAAAACATGACATTTATAAATCCTGTTTCCCGAAATAATCAATTTACAAGAGATAAATTGATAGCTACTTCATGATAAAAATATCCAAGGTCTCCGACTGTTTATAGCCATGAAAATTGATTAAAATTTCCAAAAACAAAATTAGCGTCGTCAACTTCTAAAACAAAGCTTTTAATAATAATTAATATTGCAATTACATATAAATGTCAATAATACAACTATTTATTTCATGATATCGAATTGATAAATTAAGGTTATAATCTCGAAAATTAAGGTTTGAATCAGATGTTACGACTTCTCTATGGCCATAACGCGCAGGTCAAATTCATTTTTAGACAGCTTTGACTTAGCTTTTACACGAGCCTTATAAACATAAATTGAATTAGTCGATATATTAAGAAAATCTGCTACAGCATCGGTATCTGTCACACCGAGACGCATAAGAGCAAATATGCGCAATTCTGTAGACATAGCACCATCATCTGACAAAGATACCGATTCACCGTCAGACAATAATGAATTAAAATCGTCAATAAAATTAGGAAACACCTGTAAAAAAGTATTATCGAACGTCCGCATCACTCGCTGGCGCTCCTCCTTAATTCCCATCTGATAGGGTAAAAAACGCATAGCCTCAAGACCCTTTGTCTTCATATCGTTGATAGCATTACGGCATCGGGTCTCAACGAGCTTCAAAAAACTTGTATTGACATAAAGCGACTGCATAATATAGCTATCTTTAAGTTCGATAGTCTCTTTCAATTTTGTATTGAGAGACGATAATGTATTATTAGCATTAACAAGTTCTCTTTGGGTAGCATTTAAGGATTCCCTCATTCGTTCAAGACGTTTGTTATGACGAAACTGTTTGACAACCAAAAAGACAGAAATTCCCAAAAGAACCGAGCTAAGCAAAAGAAGAGCAACTAAAATGCGACGTTGCTCAGCCAGCTGATCATGACGCATAGACTCCAATAATGGCAAAATCATTCCTATCTTAGACTGCTTCATACGGGAATTGAAAAACAAAGCATCATCAAAGGCTACACGGATATATCTGACTGCACGTTCTATATCATTACTCTGCTTCATAAGATTAGCCAGCATATATACTGAAGCCGTCTCATGAGTAGAAGACCTGATATCATAAATCACCGACAGAGCATTGCAATATATTTCGAACTCCTTATCAGACAAGCGTCTGGCAAAACTGCAAAGGCTACCATACATAACCGCAAGCTCATGATCACTGAAGCTATATTCTGACATCAGTTTCAATCTATTCCTAATAGCTTTATCGGGGTCAAGAGTTTCCAAGCGACTCTCCTCGATCTGCAACTTGTAAAACTCATGATCAAACATTCCAGCATGGCTAACCGAAACAAGTTTATTGATATAATCAGAGTATTTACGATCGTAATCCTCCGGCGGTTCAATCGCATCCTCTTCGCATTTCAGTTTAAGGCGAAAAAAGAGATAGCCGCAATTCTTATAAAAACGCATCTTCTCTACCGTAGGCAACAAAGCTTCATCAATACGCCTATATTCATCAAGGGCATCATCAAGCATCCACACAGACAGGAAATAATCAAATTTAGTAGCCCGGGCAATCGACATCAGAATTTTATCACCAGAATTCTCGGCTATAGAATACATCCGGTCGGAATAATAAAACGCAGAATCCGACTGATAATGCCTGAACTCCTCGTATAATAAATCAATCACATCAAAATTGTCAACATCATCTCGATCAGGCTTAAGTTTAGATCTTATTGACGCGATATGTGCTTCTTTCTGCTTACCATATGACTGACGTATCTCAATTTCATGATCAAGCACAGCCAGGACTGAATCAAGATTGACATTACAGAAAGAACGCGCACTGCATATAGTCGTTGCAATAAAATACAAAACTATAAACAGGCGCGTACGCATGACAATAATGAAAGGGGAGGAGGCAAGCTTGTTACTCGCCTTTCATATAATGGTGATATCCATGGAGCTTATTCCACGCTCCACGTGTGAAGTCAGGAACTTCAACAGGTGCAGAATTATTTTCAAGCGATATGCGGGTCAACTCACCGAGCGATGACCATTCAGCCGCATCATAAACATCCTGATCAAGAGGGAGACCGTTAAGAAGGCAATAGACAAGACGTGAATCCATTATAAAATCCATACCTCCATGACCGCCGACCTCACGGGCTTTCTCCTCAAGTTCGACCTGAATAGGATGTTTATATTTCTGCATCAGAGCATCTTTAACTTCTGTCGGCACAAAATCATGAGCTGAGAGATTTTCATGGTCAGGAACGATATCCGAATCATTGACCTGACGGAAACAATATCCCTCAAACGGGTATTTGTTAGCAAAACCATCAGTTCCGGTGAGCTGATACATGCGCGAGTAAGGTCTTGGATTCATTACATCGTGCTGAATGTGCATAGTCTGACCGGTTTCGGTCATTATCATCGTCATTGTATGATCGCCATTCTGGAAATTATCTGAATGACGGCCTTGACGCTCAACCATTTTAGGCCCGGTTACAGCCTTTGTATCCATGGCAACAAGATAATTCATCTTATTTCCGCGATGAAGATTTACCAGCTGCGCAGCCGGACCCATGCCATGAGTGGCATATACATCACCACGATGCTTTTCGTTAAAATCAAGACGCCAGTTGCCTTCATATTCATTCCAGAAATCCTCAAGATTGTGAATATACGATCCTTCGACATGGAGAATATCTCCGAACAGGCCTTGTTGAGCCATATTAAGAGTAGTCAACTCAAAGAAATCGTAGACACAATTCTCAAGCATCATGCAATGTTTCTGCATTTTTTCGGCCGTATTGACCAATTGCCAGCATTCTTCAAGGCTCTGAGCCGCGGGAACTTCAACGGCGACATTTTTTCCTTGCTCAAGAGCGTAAACAGCCATCGGAACGTGGTTATTCCAATCGGTTGCAATATACACAAGATCAATATCCGGGCGCCGGCAAAGTTCCATCCATGCGGAATCGCCAACATATTCATCTGCTGAGGGCCGGCCATTGGCAGCAAGTATACCCTGAGCCTTAGTCACACGATCAGCATGTTTGTCACAGAGAGCTTTGATCGATGTGCGGTAAATGTTGCTATAACGGTTGACAGCGTCAGGACCACGCATACCTAAACCTATAAATCCGACTCTTACCGAGTCCATCGGTTCAAGCCGCAAAGCCACAACATCTTTCTGGCCTTCCGGACGCTGCGGTACTTCAGTCTTGATAATTCCATCGACGACAGTATAACCATTGTCTGTTTTCTGCGCCGGTGAACATGATGCCAAAGCCGCGAACGCAGCTATGCACATTGAAAGTCGGATTTTAAGTTTTTTCATCGGATTTGAACTGTTTATTTAAAATTATAGAGATGCAATATATGCGTCCATCTCTTCAGTATGCTCGTCAAAGCTCTTCAACAACTCAAGCTGAGCGATAGTACGCTGAAGGTTGTGCTCGGGATGCTGAATCTTGAAGTATACGTCACCTTTGAGATAATCAGTGAGGAAGCGGACAGCAGTCATATATGTCAGAAGCTTAGCGCCAAAAGGCAACATTTTCTTCTCGATATCGGTCAACATCGGCGCGGCCGTCTCGATATAACCTTTGGTGAATGCACGGAAAACCTCCATATTCACACCCACGCGCGAAAGATCGGGATCGTCCTCAGCACCTGTATTACCCGCAGTTCGCATAAAATCACCAAAGTCTGACAGCACAAAGCCCGGCATAGTTGTATCAAGATCTATAACACAAAGCACATTGTCGTCTTTATCAAACAGAATATTATTAACTTTAGTGTCGCAATGCGAAATGCGTTTAGGCAATTTACCTTCTGCGTAAAGACGTTCGGCGGCTGTCATTTCTTCGGCACGCGCAAGCATCTTGTCGACTAAAGGCTGCACTTTGGCAAGGCGTCCGACTTTATCAGCTTTGATTGCTTCATCAAGCTGACGCAGACGCGCTGACATATTATGAAAATCGGGAATCGTCTCGCCAAGCACGGGAACATCATCACCGATAAAATAAGCATGAAATTCTCCAAAAGCACGACCGGTGCGATATGCCATTTCGGGCGTACCCTGCTCATGTGTCACACAATCACGAATCGCAATCGTCACTCGCCAATAGCTTTCGCCATCAAAGTAATAAAGTTTACCGTCTTTAGCGGGAATAACTGTGAGCGTACGACGATCGATGTCTGATGCGCCGGCCTCTTTAAGACGTTTACGGATGTGATTCGTAATTTTTAACATGTTCTCTTGCAGAAGATCAACGTCTGTAAAGATCGAATGATTGATGCGCTGCAAAATGTAATTGGGAGTTTCGTCAGACTCAGTTGTAATGAGATACGTGTCATTGATCAGACCGGAGCCGCAAGGTTTTGCATCAACGACATTGCCGGTGAGGTCAAATTTAGAAGCAATTTCAATAATATTTGCCATGTTTTCTAGTAATTTGGTTATTAAATTTTTGCTAACAATAGGAAATAATCGTACACCCGTAGGGAATCGAACCCTAATCTGAGGAACCGGAATCCTCTATTCTATCCATTGAAATACGGGTGCATTATATAGTTCTTCATGTTAAAACCATGCAAATTTAAGATTAATTTCGTAGATTTGCAAAAAAAAGAATTGATCAATGGATGTAAGAATCGAGCCAACATGGAAAGAACGACTTAACAGCGAATGGTCTAAAGACTATTTCGTAAGGCTAACTGACTTTGTAAAGGAGAGATATCGAACGACAACAGTATACCCGCCAGGATCAAAAATTTTTGCAGCTTTTGATGCTTGTCCATTTGACAAAGTGAAAGTAGTCATTTTGGGACAGGATCCATACCATGGCCCCGGACAGGCCAACGGACTTTGTTTTTCTGTAAATAAAGGTATCGATCTTCCGCCATCGCTTGTCAATATATTCAAAGAGGTTTCGGATGATCTCGGTGTGCCAATGCCTACAGACGGCGATTTGGACAGATGGGCCAGACAAGGAGTACTCATGCTGAACGCAACGCTGACTGTAGACGCCCATAATGCAGGCTCTCATCAAGGACGGGGCTGGGAAGAATTTACAGATGCCGCAGTCAGACGACTTGCAGAGGAACGTGAAGCTCTCGTATTTATGTTATGGGGCAGTTATGCCATTCGCAAAGGGGCTTTCATCGACAGGCAAAGACATCTTGTACTGACAGCGCCCCACCCTTCTCCTCTTTCCGCTTACAGAGGTTTCTTTGGATGCAAACACTTTTCGCAAGCTAACAAATGGCTTGAAGAGCATGGTCTACAAGCTATAGAATGGTAATGAGTCTGCGCCCACAACATATTATTACGGTTCTATTGTGCGTTATGCTTTATCAGGCATCAGAAATCGTTTGTGCATCAACCGTAAAGAATACTATGCCCGGCAGTTTCGACGAACGTATAAGGAGTATGCAAGTCACACTGAACGACAATCAGTTTGCACCGCCTGTTTTGACAATCGGAACGAACGACGTTCTTACGTTCAGTTTTGACCATATAGCCGACGACCGTTCATATTTCCGCTACAGACTTATACACTGTAACGCCAACTGGCAGCCTTCAGATCTTGTCGATTCCGAAATCATCAATGGTTTTAATGAAGGCATAATCGACAATTTTGCTTTTTCAAGAGGGACGACCGTTAATTATGTCAATTATGTATTTTCGCTTCCAAATGATAATATGACTCCTCTTGTTTCAGGAAATTACCTTGTTGTAATTTACGAAGAAAGCAAGCCAGATGAGATTTTGGGCCAATGGAGAATAATGGTAAACGAGCAAACAGCACGCATCGGACTGGATCTGAGTTCAAGAACCGATATAGACTACAACGTAGCTCACCAACAGCTGACAGTCACAGTGGACACTGAACGCGATAATGTAAGCGATCCATTCAACGACCTGACTGTCATGATACAGCAAAACGGACGACTCGATAATGAAACGTCACTGAAGCATCCGATGCGTATGTCCGGGCGAAAAGCCATTTATGAACATCAGCCTCAACTCATATTCGATGCCGGCAACGAATACCGCCGTTTTGAGACTATATCAACAGACTATCCCGGAATGCACGTCTATGGAATAGAATATGTATACCCATATTATCATATAGCTCTTGAAACTGATTTAGCGCGCACAGGTGAAAGCTACACATACGACAGTACTCAACAGGGGAGATATAAAATCAGAGATTACGATTCAGATGAGGCCGATACTATGGCCGACTATGTCATTGTTCACTTTTCGCTGGAGTATCCGGAAATGTCTGATCATATGATTTTTATAGACGGAGATCTAACAGATCGAAAGTTCGACGAAACATCCAGAATGACATATAACAGAGCCACCGGTAAATATGAAAAGGCATTACTGTTAAAGCAAGGATCGTACAATTATCAGTACCTGATTGTTCCTCCCGGAAAGAACAGAGGTTATACAGCCGAGATAGAAGGCGATAAATATCAGACCGTCAATGAATACCTTATTAAAGTATACACCCGTCGGCCGGCAGACAGATATGACCGGCTCATAGGCGTCAGCCGAATCGTGTCTGACCGATGAATATCAATCAAAAATGACAGAAACAGAAATAATGTTACAGATACAGGATACCCTTGTCAGCCTTGATCTTGCGGAAAGATTTTTCTGCTGTGATCTCGACAAATGTCTTGGCGAATGCTGCATCGAGGGGGATGCGGGAGCTCCGATTACCGAGTCCGAAAAGAAAAAAATTGAAGAAATATTACCCATTATCTGGAATGACCTTCTCCCTGAAGCCAAGCGTGAAATAGAAGAACGAGGAGTAGCCTACATCGATGAAGAGGGAGATCTTGTGACCTCTATCATTGATGGTCGGAACTGTGTTTTCACAACCTACGGTCAAGGTGGAATGTGCCAGTGTGCAATTGAAAAGGCATGCCGCGCCGGAAAAACCGATTTCTTAAAACCGGCGTCATGTCATCTATATCCAGTAAGACTAACTGAATATCAAGATTTTACCACAGTCAATTATCATCGATGGAAGATATGCAAATGCGCCGAGATTCTTGGCCGGAGCAAAGGCATAAGGCTCTACCAGTTTCTTAAAGGACCGCTTATCAGAAGGTTTGGGCAAGCCTGGTATGACGAACTTGTGGAGGCCTGTGAGGCATATATAGATTACTGCAAATAAGCTGCAATGATAAATTCAAATCAGGCAAGGACATTTTCCGTAAATCTAAGGCATCAGCAAGTGACGCGGTATATATGCCCTCTCAGAGAGGGTGGTTCACTCCCTGGACTCGCCGAAGCTGATGACGGCTTCAAGTATGTTGTTAAATTCCGCGGCGCGGGTCATGGTTCAAAGTCTCTTATCGCTGAACTTATCGGGGGCGAGATCGCTCGCGCTCTCGGACTTAGGGTTCCCGAGCTCGTCCTGCTTGATGTCGATGAGGATTTCGGGCGTACCGAGGGTGACGAGGAAATACAGGATCTGTTAAAGGCAAGTCAGGGTCTAAATCTCGGATTGCACTTTCTCAGCGGGGCATTGACTTTCGACAATACAGTCAATGTGACCGATGAGCTTGAAGCGTCAAAAATCGTATGGTTAGACGCATTCCTGACAAATGTCGACCGCACTGTAAAGAATACCAACATGCTCATCTGGAGCCGTGAATTATGGCTTATCGACCACGGCGCGATCTTGTATTTCCATCACTCGTGGAATAACTGGCAACAGGCTGCCAGATCACCCTTTCCGTATATCAAAGACCATACCCTGTTAAAATACGCATCCCGAATTGACGATGCCGACCGCGAAGCCCGAAATCTGCTTTCAACCGACATCCTTGACGCAATCATAGATGCCGTACCAGATTCGTGGTTAATCCATGACGGCAGCGATGAAACCCCTGATGAAATAAGGCGTGTATACAAAGATTTCCTTTCATTTCGTCTCTCCAACAGTCAAATTTTCGTAAACGAAATCAAAAATGCAAGACAAGCACTTATATGAATATGCAGTCGTGCGCTATGTGCCGAAGATTGAACGCGAAGAGTTCATCAATGTCGGTCTTGTGATGATGTGCAAACGAAAACGTTGGCTTAAAATCGCCATTGAACCTAATTTCGATAAAATCAACGCACTCGGGGCGTCTCATACTCGCCAGGAACTATCTTCACAGCTTGACAGCTATCGCAAAATAGCTGGAGGGGAAAAAGACGGAGGCTCAATAGGCACACTTGACGTTACCGAACGTTTCAGATGGCTGTCTGCCATTAAAAGCGCATGTATCCAGACTTCAAGACCTCACCCGGGATTATGCGAGGATCTTGACGTCACTTTCGACCGGCTGTTTAACGAACTTGTCAGATAATGGCAAAGCATAATGACACCGGCAAATGGGGTGAAGATATCGCAGCCGAATATCTGGCGGCAAACGGCTATGCAATAGCTGTCCGTAACTGGCATTGCGGACACTATGAGATTGACATTATAGCGTATAAAGGCAACCGAATTATTTTTGTCGAAGTCAAAACCAGATCCAATGATAATGAAGATCCGCTGGAAGCCGTAGACCGAAATAAGTCAATGCGATTGATAAGAGCGGCTGTAGCATACGTCAACACATTTGATATAAATCATGAAATGCAGTTTGATCTGATCGCCATCAAAGGGACACCCGACAAATATGTCATCGAACATATACCCGACGCATTTGACACGCCTCTAAAGACTTACTGATCTCTGAGTTCCTTTATCCGTCGTTCAAAACGTATCAGTGCTCCATAGAACTCATGCTTGCTGCTCAGTCTTACAACCGCATATGATATAACAGTCACAGTCGTAAGCGGTAATATATAATCAAAACCGTTACACATTTCTGCTGTAAGAAACAAAGACATTAACGGTGCGCGTATGACTCCTGACATCACGCCTGCCATGCCGAGGTATGCAAAAACATGCGGCGGCAGATCATAATCTGAGAAATGGTTGACTAAAAGAGCAAACAGCAGTCCGGCTATACAGCCGGCAAAAAGTGTCGGCGCGAAATCGCCGGCAACACCGCCGCCGCTGTTAGCTGCCGAACAGGCGAAGCACTTAAGTAGCAACACACATCCGAGTATAATAATCAACGTCATTTCGCCCGGCTGAAGACCGGCGAGAAGTGAACTTTCAAACGGCTTCTCCCAATCCATATTAATGACTTTCCCAATTATGTCATAGCCTTCGCTGAACAGACTCGGGAATACAAAAATCGTAATTGCAAGGACTGCTCCTGAAACAATATTCTCAAGCCAGGGATTCCTGATAGAGTCATAGAACCTTCTCATTTTTCCCATAATAGCTGAATAATAAACAGAATATAATCCGCAAAACAGACCTAACCCGACAACCCACGGCATAATGCCGGGATCGAAAGCCATATTATGAACCCACGTAAAATCAGAAGTACAGTCCGACAGCACATATGCGACGAGCGCCGCCGTAATAGATGACGTCAAAAGAGCTATAACCGAAACTGTTGTCATTGACATACCCAGCACTTCAAGCGCGAACAGCGCACCACCTACAGGCGCCTTGAAAATCCCGGCAATACCGGCTGACGCTCCGCAACCGATCAAAATATAAAGTGTTTTCGATGAGACACCGCATATGCGACCCACATTACTTCCTATGGCCGCTCCGGAATATGCGATCGGGCCTTCCGATCCGGCCGATCCGCCGAAACCAAGTGTTAGCGAACTCGCAATTATCGGCGCATAAGTAAGCTTAAAATTCAACAGATATTTACGCGTTTCAAGATCATTGACAAGCTTGTCGACGCCATGAGATATCCTGTCATGCAATATATACCGCTGATATATACCTGTAAGAAGGATACCGACTATCGGAAGCCAAAGCATCGACCAGTCAGGTCCCTCTGAAAAGCGAAGCGGACCAATCATGGAAACTACAAATTCGACCAACCATTTTAACACCGCCGCTGCGATTCCGGCTATAATGCCTATAATGACAGAAATTACGATCAATCTCACCTTTTCCGGAGCATTACGCATAAAACGAAGCCGGGTGGGAGTCGGAACACTCGCATCGTCTACGAACTCTCGCGATTTGGTCTGTGATGATATCTCCATTATGCCTGCCTGATTTGTTAATACAATAAACATGACGAAACACCATAATGTTTTCTTGTTTCTACAAGAAAATATATTATTATTTGTAACTTTGTAAAAAATATATACATGGCCAACAACTCTAAAACAAACGCGATAAGATTGCTCGAACGCTCCGGGATAAAATTTGACGTCATTCCCTATATGGTTGACGAAAACGATCTTGCCGCTACTCATGTAGCTGAACAGCTCAACGAAAACATATCTCAGGTGTTCAAAACCCTCGTCCTGCACGGTGATCATGTAGGATATTTCGTCTGCGTTATACCCGGCGACAAAGAAGTAGATCTCAAAAAAGCCGCACACGCCATCGGAGCAAAGAAAGTCGAGATGATTGCAATGAAGGACTTATTGCCGGTAACTGGCTATATTCGCGGTGGATGCTCTCCAATAGGAATGAAGAAAAGTTTTCCTACATTTTTTGATATCACAGCAAAGGATTTCGATTACATATACGTCAGTGCAGGCGTCAGAGGTCTGCAAATACGCGTCAATCCTTCAGATCTGATCGGCTTCGTCAGCGCAACAACAGTAGATCTGATCAAAACTAACCAGCCGCATTCATGAATACATTGGGTCATATATTCCGTCTGACCACGTTCGGCGAGAGTCATGGAACGGCCATAGGAGGCATCATCGACGGTATGCCTGCCGGTGTAGAAATCAATCTTGAGGAAGTCCAGAGACAACTTGACCGCCGACGTCCGGGCCAGTCTGATATCGTCACCGGTCGGCAGGAAAAAGACAAAGTGGAGATTCTCTCAGGGCTGTTCGAAGGCAAAACACTTGGCTCCTCGATCGGTTTTATAATCAACAATACAGATCAGCACAGCCACGACTATGAAAGCATGAGACATTGTTTCAGACCGTCGCACGCTGATTATACATATCAACAGAAATACGGCATTCGCGATCATCGGGGGGGCGGACGTTCATCTGCCCGTGGCACGGCCTCGATAATCGTAGCAGGAGCATTTGCTCTTCAGCTCTTGAAAAAGCTCGGAATTTCCATTTGTGCCTATACCTCACAGATCGGGCCGATATCATTGCAGGCCGATTACCATAAGCTCAATCTCTCGACAGTCGACTCAAATACAGTCAGATGCCCCGACACTCAGACCGCATCTTTAATGGAAAAATACATTAAAGACGTCAGGTCTGAAGGAGATACTGTCGGCGGAACAGTCAGTTGTGTTATCACCGGCACTCCGGCCGGATTAGGCGAACCCGTTTTTGGCAAACTTCAGGCAAAGCTCTCCGAAGCGATGATGAACATCAATGCCGCCAAGGGATTCGAATACGGTATGGGATTTGCCGGAGCGGCATTAAAAGGATCTGAAGCAATTGACTCATTTATAACAGACGAAGACGGAAATGTTTTCACGCAAACCAATCACTCCGGTGGTATTCAAGGGGGAATCTCTAATGGAGAGGACATTTATTTCAGAGTTGCTTTCAAACCGGTCGCAACATTGCTTAGAGATGTCGAAACCATCAATGACCGTGGTGAGAAAACAATACTTAGAGCCAAAGGCCGACACGATCCATGCGTCGTACCACGCGCTGTCCCAATTGTAGATTCTTTAGCTGCAATGGTGATACTTGATGCTATTCTTTTGAATAAAACATCTCGTATATAAATCGGCCAGATGAATAGTAACAATCCGTTCTATAAAGACTATTCCGACTTTCTTGCCGAACACTTTGTCGGAAAAGTCCAAAAAATAACCGTCAATGCCGGCTTCACATGCCCTAACCGTGACGGCACTCTTGGAACCGGAGGATGTGCTTACTGCAACAACCGGTCGTTCTCTCCGACGACAGGCATCGGGGAACGCAACATAAAACAACAGATTGAAGACGGGAAACGTTTTTTCGACCGTAAGTATCCTGATATGCGATATTTGGCATATTTTCAGTCCTACACTAACACCTATGGAGATCCTGACCGTCTGATCGCGCTCTATGAGGAAGCGTTGTCTGTCGACAAAGTCATAGGTCTGATTATAGGAACCAGACCCGATTGTATGCCTGACGCGTTATTGCATAGGCTCGCCGACATTAATAAGTCTACACCTGTCATCATAGAATATGGCGCCGAAAGCAGTCATAATAACACGCTAAAGGCAGTAAACAGATGCCACGACTGGGAAACCACAGTCAATGCTGTTAACCGCACCAATCATGCCGGTATCAACGTAGGGTTACACCTTATACTCGGATTGCCGGGAGAGACTCAGGAAATGATGCTCCGGACTGTTGACCGGATATCTGCGCTGCCAATTGACTGCGTTAAATTTCATCAGCTCCAAATCATACGCGGTACCCGTATGGCAAAAGACTATGAACAAGGGAAGACCGATATAAGAATATTTGAAATTGACGAATATATTGATCTCTGCGCAAAAATCATCAAACGTATACGACCTGACATCGCAATAGAACGCTTTGTCTCCCAATCGCCCTCAGATTTGCTAATCGCACCGCGCTGGGGAGTGAAAAATTATGAATTCACTCATAGGCTATTTAAGAAGCTTAAAGAGCAGCAACCATACTAATTTTTGCCAATAACTTAAAATGACGTAACTTTGTCAACAGTTTGTAAATGACACATATCAACAACAATAATAATCCAACAGAAATGAAACATCACATTCTCAGTGCCGCCTGTGCTGCGGCGCTCATTGGAGCCGCAGCTACCGCCTGCAGCGACAATGCGCACAAGAACCCATTTCTTGAGGCTTACACCACGCCTTACGAAATTCCTCCATTCGATCAGATCACCTATGCAGATTATCTTCCGGCACTCGAAGCTGGAATTGAGCAACATCAGAGACAGATCGACTCTATTGTAGCCAATCCTGAGACTCCGACCTTTGAAAACACCATTCTTGCACTTGACCACTCAGGTGAAATTCTCGAAAAGGTTGTCGCTGTTTTTGCAAATCTCGACGAATCCAATTCATCTCCTGAGATGGTAGAAATTGCCGAAAAGTTCTACCCTATGCTTTCTCAGCATAGCGACGAAACATCAATGAATGAAAAACTCTTCGAACGCGTAAAATATCTCTACGATCATCCCGAACTTGGCTACGCAAATGATCAACGCCGCATGATCGAAGACTCATACAAGAGCTTCACACGCAACGGTGCGCTTCTCGACGCAGCTAAGAAAGAAGAACTAAAAAAAGTAAATTCGGAACTCACCGACCTCTATCTCCAGTTTAACAAGAATCTGCTCAACGCCACTAACAGTTTCACCATTGTCGTTGAAGATTCCACCCGACTTGCCGGTCTGCCCGCCTCAAGCATCGCTGTAGCTGCCGAGGAAGCAGCGAAACGCAATCTTGGCGAAAACAAGTGGGTATTCACGCTCCATGCTCCCAGCCGTCTGCCCCTTCTGCAGTATGCCGACGACCGCGATCTGCGCAAGGAGATGTATGAAGGTTACACTTCACTCGCTTCATCCGGACAATATGACAACAATCCTGTAATTAGCAAAATACTTGTCGCACGCGCTAAGAAAGCCCAACTGCTTGGCTTCGACAGTTTCGGCGCCTATATGACCGACAACGTTATGGCTAAAACCATCGACCGTGCCGAGGATCTGTTACTTCAGATCTGGCGCCCGGCTCTAAAGAAAGTCCACGAAGAAGTTGCCGAGATGCAAGCGATTGTCGACAGCGAAAACGGAGGCTTCACGATCGCTCCCTGGGACTACTATTATTATGCGGAAAAAGTACGTCAGAAAAAATATGATCTTGACGAATCTAAAGTTCGCGAATATTTCGCGCTCGATTCTGTAAGGAACGGTATTTTCGCTATGGCCGAACGGCTTTACGGCGTAAAATTCACAGAAATGCCTGACGCTCCTAAATATTACGATGAAGTTACCGTCTACGACGTAACCGACGCTACAACCGGTGAACATGTCGCCGTGTTCATGACTGACTATTTTCCTCGCGAATCCAAACGTCAGGGAGCATGGATGAGCGAATTCAAAGGATCTTGGATTAACGATGACGGTTCCGCATCTCGCCCTGTCATCTTTAATGTAGGCAACTTCTCTCGCCCCACCGCCGACACCCCCGCTCTGCTGACTCTCGACGAAGTAGAAACAATGTTCCACGAATTCGGCCACGGCCTCCACGGCATGCTTTCTCGCGCACGCTACAAAGGACAGGCCGGAACAAATGTTGACCGCGATTTCGTAGAACTTCCTTCTCAGATCCATGAACATTGGGCCCTCGAACCTGAACTACTTAAAACTTATGCACATCATTATAAAACAGGAGAGGTTATTCCTGACGACATGATTGCAAAACTCGAAGCTGCAGCTACACATAATCAGGGCTTTGCCACTGCCGAACTTGCCGGAGCCGCACTCCTTGACCTCGAATATGGCAAACTCAACCCCACTGAAGAAATCGACGTTGTCGAATTTGAAAAACGTGTGGCCAAAAAACTTGGCATGCCGGCTGAACTGACATTCCGCTATCGCTCGCCGTACTTCAAACATATCTTCGGCAGCGATGGTTACGCCTCAGGCTATTACACTTATTTATGGGCTGAAGTTCTCGATGCAGATGGCTTTGAACTCTTTAAAGAGAAAGGTATTTTTGACCCCGAAACCGCAAAAGCATTCAAAGAGAATGTTCTTGAAAAAGGCGGTTCAGAAGATCCGATGGTTCTCTACGTTAATTTCCGTGGACATGAACCTTCCGTCGATGCATTGCTACGCAACCGTGGCCTCGAACCTGTTGCTGACGTAAATCTCTCAGCTAAATCAGGGAAATAAGACTTAAATCAGACTAAATGCAGAAGAGCCCGGATCGATATTACGTCCGGGCTCTTTTTATATATTCTTAGATCTTCATCAATCAATCTTGATCACAAGATAGTTTGACAGGCTCCAGAAGGCATCAGGATTAGTGATAACCAAAATCTTTTGCCCGTTATCATCATCAATGACATAAGAGCCTTCCGGTTGGTTGGTGAGAATCTGAGCTTTCTTTGAGTGAAGAGCTATCCTGCTCAAAGTACGCTTGTCAGCCATAGTGAAGAAACTTTGATCGAAATCGCCTTTGAGCAATCGCGTTTTGCGCAAGAAACCGGTCTCGATTATATGGCGGTCCTTAAGTTCAGCTTTGCTACCTATTGCATAGTAACATGTATTAAGCTCATTGGCAAGCGTCTCACTTTCCTGTTGGGCAATATCTCGTTCATCGGTTACAGCCGTTACAGTTGAAGTGAGCGAATCTACAACAGAATCAAGATGTCCTATCCGCTGCTGAGCCTCTCCGAGATTGCTTTTAAGGGTAGCTATTTCAGCTGTTTGGGAATCAATCTGCGAACGAAGGCTGGCAATAGTCTGGCGCAATGTATTGTTGCTTTGATTCGACGAAGCAAGTTTTTTCTCGAGTTCAGCAAGTTTTTCGCGACGATCCTGAAGAGCCTTCTGTATAGCGGCAATGTCACTTTGAATCTGCTCTCGCTGGGTCATAGTTTCCCCGGGAATATTATTTGAGACAGTCAGAATATTTTCAAGTTGTTTGATCTGATCCATTCCCTGATTGATCTCATTCACGAGTGTGAGGAGCTGGTCACGATCGGCAACTGCCGAAGCGAGTTCCTCTCTCGAAGCCTGGGCTATAGCTTCATCCTCAGCTTTTTTACTCTTTGAATCACAAGCTGTAAGCCCCAACGCTGCGATTAAGCCTAATGTAACGAACTTTTTCATAATGTGTTGTTAGTCTTTATATTTGTTTTTATGAATTTTTCCCTCAGTGGCAATTTGTTTTCCACCTACAACGATAACAATTTCTCCACGCGCTTGGTTCGCACTAAAAAATGCCGTCAGTTCGCCTAAAGTCGCTCGCACGGTTGTCTCATGAAGTTTTGATATCTCACGGGAAACCGATGCAGGGCGATCAGATCCACAAACTTCAGCTAATTGTTTGAGCGTTCCAGCCACTCGCAGTGGAGACTCATATATAATAAATGTGCGGGGATCTTCGGCAAGTGAAGCCAGACGGGTCGCTCTACCTTTTTTTTGTGGAAGGAAACCTTCAAACACAAATCTGTCACAAGGAAGCCCGGAATTTACAAGTGCAGGGACAAATGCCGTAGCGCCTGGCAGTGTCTCGACTTCAATACCATCTCGGCGGCATTCGCGCGATAGCATAAAACCAGGATCTGACACACCCGGAGTACCGGCATCTGATATAAGAGCTATATTTTCTCCTGATTTAAGTCTGTCGATGATCTTGCCGACCTCAGCATGTTCGTTATACTTATGATGGCTGATCATTGGAGTAGTAATATTGAAATGTTTCATCAGTGTTGCGCTGGTGCGCGTGTCTTCTGCAAGAATCAGCGAAACCTGCGATAGCACTTCGACCGCTCGAGGAGTCATATCCGACAGATTACCGATCGGCGTCGGGACAATATATAGTCTGCCGCTCATAAATGATAGCCATTGAAAAATGTAGACACTATCGATTTGAACTCAGCTACGACATCTGCATCGCGGTCTGCTACAACATTGTCGATACATTGTTCGGCCTCATCAAAACTACTCATTCCCGACAGACGGTCAATTAATGCGACAAATTCTCTGTCATTTCCTCCGAACAGTTCTCGTCTGAAACGAAAACGGTCATTGATTGTGAAAGCCTTGCGTAACTCTCCGACAGATACCGGCTTTTCTAAAGACGGTGTTGTAATAATCTCGGAAAAAATGGCTTCACTCTCACAATCGTCCGCCAACGGTTGGGAGGCAGATGGCTCTTCGTCAGCCACCACAGAAGGTTGTATATCTTCTTCTTTTTTTAAGTCAGGCGCAGCCGATATTTCCGTCTCAGCTTGTTCTTCAGCCATTATACCAAGCAGCTCTCGCAATTCCTTCTGGCGCTCCTCTATTTCCGCGCAGAGCGCAAACGCTTTTTCTATCAAGTCCATAAACTATATTTACTGAAACGTTTCAAGCAATAAATTCTCTATGCTTCTTTTTAATTCACCACGTTTACAAAAGAAACCGTTGACTAAAATAACTATAATATGTGTCGGTGTATCATCGTCGCCCAGTTTATAACCGGCATAACATTGAACAGCATTCATACTTCCGGTCTTTAACGCTATCTTACCTTTTAGCGGCGACTTATCAAGAAATGTACGCATCGTTCCGTCAAGACCCGCTTTCGGAAAAAATGAAACATACGTCGCCTGCAGCGGACTCTCTGCCATCCATTGCAAGACATCAGCTATAAATATGGGCTGAAGACGATTTCCCCGTGCCAGACCGCTTCCGTCAAATATCTGCGACATATTCGAGTCAATTCCACGGTTGCTCCAAAGTTCTTTTTCTCTTGAGATTGCATTTTTACGAGTGTCGCCGGGAGCTATCGCCCGTAATATCCCTTCAGCAAAAAGATTATCGCTTCTCACCATTAGGCTCCGCATTATTTCTGCAGATGACGGCGAATTATGTATGTACACTGCGTGAGTCGGATCTCCTGCCTTCGAGATAGCTTTCGGACCTATCTTTATTCCGGCACGCTTCAATACACCTGAAAGCTGCGCTACAAAGACCGACGATGGATCTGGCATAGTCGTTGAAACAGACCATTTATTATTATAGCTCTTTTTGGAGGCATAGACTGTTAGATTATCTGACCCCACTCCGCGGATCAGATCTGTATTTCCCTCAATTTCGCAGATAGTGACTTTCAACCCGGGTACAAACGGCCGGGTCTCTCCTGTCATCGGATAGACCAAGCAGGTATTATCGCGATAGTTCATGCCGTAAAGACCCGCGCCGTATGGCCATGCCACATCCTCTATTTCCCATTGGGCCACCGGTCCTGCATCTTTTAATGTTTGCTCAATCACTATTGCTCCGTCAATTTCTTCGATCTCCATCTTGCGCAGCTGTGAGCATATCGAATCACAAAAGCCAAGATTATTCTTGAAATTCTCGCTTTCCACTGTCGGGTCACCCGACGACATCACGACAAGATCTCCATGCCAGTTTTTACCTGATGCAGCCCTGCCGCGAAGTACAACCGGAGTGGAGAACCTGAAATCATCGCCGAGCAGGCTGAGCGCTGTTGCTGTCGTCACTGACTTCATAACGCTGGCCGGAGTCATAGCTATATCTGAATTATAGTCATAGAGTATCTCACCGGTAACAAGATCCTTTATATATATACCGGTAAGAGTCGCCTCTTCCCCCTCGATACCAAGCAAATCTTGTGCATCGGAGGGGATAATGCCTGCCGCTAAAACTATGTAAATTGATATTAATCTTAAAATTTTCATTGACAATTTTTTATACCAAAGCTTATCTTCACGCTTCTTTCTATTAACCTACGAAGTTACAAAATTTGGCATAAAAACAGGTCTCCGAAATGTATTTTTCTGCAAAAGCCGACGTGCTCTCGCAAATTATGATTATTTTTGCACAATAATTTCAATCAACAGCGATTACAAATCTTTATGCTTCCATTTGGAAGGTGCTAACAAAATTATATCTCATGGCAGAAATCAACGACACAGAAGCAACCGAAAAAAAAGGACTCAATTTTGTTGAACAGATCGTATGGGACGACCTGCAGGCCGGTAAAAACGGTGGACGGCTTAATACACGCTTCCCGCCGGAGCCTAACGGATATCTCCATATCGGCCACGCTAAGGCCATTTGCATGGACTTCGGCATCGCTGAAAAATTCGGAGGCACATGCAATCTGCGTTTCGACGATACAAATCCTGTGAAAGAGGATGTCGAATATGTTGATTCTATCCGCGAAGATATCCATTGGCTCGGTTTCGACTGGGGCGATCGTGAATATTATGCTTCAGATTATTTCCCAAAACTTTACGATCTGGCGATACGTCTGATCAAGGAAGGAAAAGCTTATGTCGACGATCAGACATCCGAAGAAATTGCCGCACAAAAAGGCACTCCTACAATTCCCGGTACAGAAAGCCCGTACCGTAACCGTAGCGTAGAAGAGAATCTCGATCTCTTTACTCGTATGAATGCAGGCGAGTTCGACGAAGGGGCGCGTGTACTTCGTGCCAAAATCGATATGGCGTCACCAAACATGCATTTCCGCGACCCCATAATGTATCGTATCATAAAGCATCCCCATCATCGCACAGGCACAACGTGGAAAGTATATCCGATGTATGACTTTGCACACGGTCAGAGCGACTATTTCGAAGGGGTTACCCACTCTATCTGCACTCTCGAATTTGTTCCTCACCGTCCGCTCTATGAATACTTTGTCAATGAGCTGGCCGACGAAAGCTATTGTCCGCGCCAGATCGAATTCAACCGTCTGAACCTGACTTATACCGTTATGAGTAAGCGCAAACTGCTTCAGCTCGTAAAGGAAGGACTCGTGGCCGGTTGGGATGACCCGCGGATGCCGACTATTTCAGGAATGCGTCGCCGCGGTTACACACCGGAGTCAATCAGACGTTTCATCGACACGATCGGATATACAAAATATGAAGCGCTCAACAGCGTATCGCTTCTCGAGCACGCTGTTCGTGATGATCTCAACAAGAAGGCTACTCGAGTGATGGCCGTCATCAATCCTGTCAAGCTTGTCATCACAAACTATCCTGAAGGACAGACCGAAACTGTCGAAATGGAGAACAATCCGGAAGAAGAAGGCAGCGGCACTCACACCATGCCGTTCTCGCGTGAAATCTATATCGAGCGTGACGACTTCATGGAAAATCCACCCAAGAAATTTTTCCGTCTCGCTCCTGATGCCGAAGTCCGTCTTAAAGGCGCATACATCATAAAATGTACGGGCATTCACAAAGACGCCGAAGGCAACATCGACGAAATATACTGCACATACGATCCCGACACTCGGAGCGGTATGCCGGGGGCTGCGCGCAAGGTCAAAGGCACTCTTCATTGGGTGTCGGCACAACATGCTGTCGATGCTGAAGTCCGACTTTACGACAGACTTTTTAATGTCGAAAATCCGGCTGCCGAACCCGACCGCGATTTCCGCGAAATGCTCAATCCCGACTCTCTTAAAGTTGTCAAAGGAGTAAAAATCGAACCATTCGTAGCCGAAAATAATCAACGCGGACGTAAATTCCAGTTCCAGCGTATCGGTTATTTCACTCCTGATTATGACTCTACACCCGAAGTTCCGGTATTCAACCGCACCATTGCGCTTAAAGACAGTTGGGAAAAAGAACAGAAAAAATCCTGATCATAAATATGCATGAGCGACAATAATAACGACCGACGCATAGAACTCTGCTCCCGTTTCAGACAATCACTGTCTGACGGTTCTTCGACCCAATATTTCGACGAAGACGATCTTATTGAGATTTTCGATTACGCCGGAGACCTCAACGACGATTATCTGCGCATGGAAGTGCTTCTTTGCGGTGCACGTTATTACCCTGACAGTATTGCTCTCAGACAACGCAGAGCGCTCCTTTATTATACTTTCGGCGATGATCTCACAGCTAAATATCTTGAGGATAATAAATCTCAGCACGGAGTTCTGTGGGAGATAACACGCATGCGCAGCACCAATCCTATGGGTGCTGACGCAGTCAAGGCTCTTGACAATATACTTGCCTCATACCGAGAGTTTGACGACGAAGAGGTCATTCAGCTCGTTGATGTAGCATCTTCCTACGGTCAGACCAACTGGCTGATTTCGCGTCTTGAGTCATTGCGCGCTCATGTCTCTTATCTGCCGACACTGTTATATGAAATCGCTGTCATGCTTGAACTCGAGCAACGTTACACTGAGGCCATATCTTTACTCGAAGAGCTTACCGACCTCGAGCCATACAACGAACAGTATTGGTTCATGCTTGCTCAGGAGTTTGATCTAAACGGCAATGTTGCCGGAGCTTTGCAGGCATTGGATCTTGCTTTGGCAATCCTGCCTGACGACAAGGCGATGCGCTTTTATCATGCCCGGCTTCTCTCTCGCGACGACAACTCCCGACTGCAAGCAGTCGCTTCGCTTGAAAAACTTGCAGCCGAGTACCCCGATGATACTGACATATGTCGTTTTCTTGCTGCGCTTTATATTGAAAATGCGCCTGATGACCATGCCGAAAATGCCCGCATTTCTGCTGCTCGTGTGCTGAAAAAATGTTTCGGACTTAACAAAGGCGATCGTAAACTCGCATCCGATCTGATGGCTATCGATGCCATCCCTGCTGAAACGCTTATATCTGAAGTCGTCAAAAACGATGCTCCTGCCGACATTCAGGCATGGATCGCATGGGCCGGCGAGCTTGAGTCTCTCGGAGCCTACGATAAGGCCATCGAGATTCTACACTCATGCGAGCGAAGAATCGGCTATAAAAATCCGTCGCTCAACGAAGCACTGGTCATCGACTATTTCATGATCAAAGACTTTCAGGCTGTGTGCCGCACATTTGAATCTCATACAGTCGGACAGTCAAGCGCTTCCCCCGACACGGCCGCTCTTGTTTTCGTTATTTACGCAATTTCGCTCGCAAAATGCGGTCGAAAAAAAGAGGCTGCGCAATTCAGCAACATGATTATAAAGCTTATTGTCGAAGACGGACCTGATGAGATCTCATATGCTCTTCGCCGTTTGGGTGCCGGTCTTGTTCTGACTGACATTGCAGACCGCTGCACATCGCGCCGTCGCACCGACTGGTCCACATACGACCCTCTCGGAGTCTGGCATGACTGATCATCAATGAATAATCTCACACGTAAGGATTAGAAAGTTTCTCGGCTCCGATTGTCGTAAAACGGTCATGTCCCGGAAGCACAGCCGTGTCATCAGGCAGGTTGAACAATTTTGTTCTTATACTGGACGACAGCTGACGCGCATTACCTCCTTCAAGATCCGTGCGCCCTACTCCTCCGCGGAAAAGCGTATCGCCGGCGATAAGAAATTTTCCTGTTTCGCAGTAAAGGCAGATACCTCCTTTTGAATGACCGGGAGTTTCGATCACCCTTAGTGAATCAGAACCCACTTTGATGATATCGCCTTCGTGGAGCTCTACATCGATACTCACACCCTCAAGATCTCCGCGTCCGCCGAAACGCCGTATCTGTGATCCGAGATCGGCGCCGAGAGATGCATCGCCGATATTTGCAGCAACTTTCACACCATAACGGTCGCGCACATAATTATCGCCAAAACAATGATCGAGATGCAGATGTGTATTAACGATCTGTATTATTTTCAATGAATTCTGGTCGATATATTCATCAAATTCCTTGCGTTCATCTGCCGTAAACATACCGGGATCGACTACTACGGCCTCATGTGTCTCCGGATCGGAAATAACAAAAGTATTTTCGGCAAACATATTGAATACAAATTGCTTAACTTTCAACATAATCTTATCTTTTGATCGTTGCTAAAACTCTATAGGAACATATACCACCTTTTTCGTATCGAAAAAGTCTTCCCTGAAAAATTCATTGATCGGAAATTCGAGTACCGGATATCTGATGCCTTTGCTTTCTTCTGTCAGATCTCCGCCTTTCAGACAGATAAGTCCCGGTGTATATCGGTTGTCAATATTATCCTTGCGTTTTATATTTTTCACTATAAGCGGAACCAGCCCGTTAAGCGGCATCACGGCCCTGCTTACAACGTAATCGAACCGTTCGCGGCATTCCCCGATATCTCCATGCTGGAATGTCACATTTCTCAGCCCTGTCGCAGCCGCAATCTCCCGCGCTACATTAATCTTTTTACCTATACGGTCAAGCAGATGAAAATGGCAGTCCGGATATATGATCGACAGCGGAATCCCGGGAAAACCACCGCCGGTACCCATGTCAAGTATTGCCGTGCCGTCGGCGAGCGGACCGAGAAATCGCGCTATTGCCAGTGAGTGAAGTATATGCTTCAGGTAGAGATTGTCGATATCCTTACGAGAAATGACATTGACTTTCGAATTCCAGTCTGCATACAGATCTCCCAGCATAGCGAACTGGCTCTGCTGTCTGTCGCTCAACTGTGGGAAGTATTTGATGATATTTTCCATTAATCAATTTATTATAAAACAAATACGCCGGCGTAAATGTTGAGTGGATAGTGGTTTGCAATTGTAATGATGCAAATTTAAGATTAATTTATTAATTTTGTAAAGTCAAATAATATCAAATATGATAAGAATCGGTAATTATAACAATCTGCGCATTGCGCGTTTTGTCGACTTCGGCGCTTATCTCGCCGATGATGATAAGAACGAAGTGCTCCTGCCTGCCCGCTATGTCCCGGCCGATGCAGCGATAGGCGACGAGATCGAAGTATTTGTATATACCGATTCCGAAGACCGGATAGTTGCCGTCACAGATCACCCTTTTGCTCAGGTCGGCGAATTCGCATTCCTTCAGGTCGCTGAAGTCAACCGCTTTGGAGCTTTCCTTGACTGGGGTGTGCCCAAACACCTTCTCGTCCCGTTCTCAGAGCAGCGTAATCGCATGGAGGCCGGAGGCATCTATCCTGTCTATATTTATCTTGACCACATCACAAAACGTGTTGTCGCATCGGCGAAGCTTGAGAAATTTCTCGGTAATGTTATTCCCGAATACCGTCAGGGTGAAAAAGTCAGTGTTCTCGTCTGGCAGCACACCCCTATCGGCTATAAAGTAATAGTTGACAACCTTTTCCAGGGCATGATCTATGATAACGAGATTTATGCCCCGCTGGAAATCGGACAGACAATTCCGGCCTATGTGAAATTCATCCGTGATGACGGTAAGATCGACCTTTCTGTCGGCGACAGAGCCGGAAAGCGCATATCTGATCTTGCTGCTGATATCGTCGAACGGCTTAGAGAGAACCACGGCTCATTAAACCTTAGCGACTCATCGTCGCCTGAGGAAATAAAAGCCGTATTGCATTGTAGCAAAAAAGATTTCAAGAAGGCTATCGGTAAGCTATATAAAGACCGGATAATCTCCATCGGCGACAATTCGATAACCCTTACCTGATGCAAAGGTACCTGCTGATAATAAACCATTTATATTCATAACCAAAAACCAAGTCTAACCCTAAATGAAACTTTTTCCCCGTATTATCGCCATGACGGCGATAGCTCTCGCGGCAAGCATGCCGGCGGCAGCCGACAATGAAGTCAAAGTCGTCAAAGGTCAGATCAGTGATTATTACATCCCCGTTGTAAAGGAACATGTCGTCAAAGGCAAAGTAACTGATACCGATGGCCGGCCGCTCGAAGGCGCAACCGTGATGTTTTTTGCTTCGCCAATGCACTGCAATACTGACAGAGACGGCAATTTCTCTATCAAAGGATCAGAAGTCGACTCTCTGCTGTATATTTATTACCCCGGCATGGAATTATACAAACGTCCGATCAGCAACAGCTATGACAACATGACAGTAGTGCTGAACCCTGCGTCAGAGCGGACATTTTTGCCGCGTCGCAAAGCTCAGGAGACTCCCTGGTATGATCCTGCGACATATGCGCCGACGACATACTGCAACCCGATGAACATAAGCTATAATTTCGAACCGTTCAACAATAATTCCCGCGATGGCGGCTCGTTCCGTTCTTCGGCCGATCCGATGGCTTTAATGTATGGCGACGAGGTCTTCCTCTTCTCGACTAATCAGGATGGGTTCCATTACTCTAAAAATCTTACTGACTGGGAGTTCGCGCGTGCAAGTTTCAAACGCCGTCCGGCCGATGACGACCAGTGCGCGCCGGCCGCCTACGTCTCCGGCGATACTCTTTTCTATACCGGTTCGACTTACAGAGGTTTGCCGGTCTGGTATTCGACTGATCCCAAATCAGGTAAATTCCGCCGTGCGATAGACTGCAACGTCTTGCCGTCATGGGATCCCTGCCTTTTCGTAGACGATGACGGCAAACTGTATCTTTACTATGGTTCAAGCAACGAATATCCGCTGAAAGCCGTTCAGCTCAGCCGCGATGATTTCTATCCCATAAGCAAAATCCATGATGTAATGGCTCTTCACCCTAAAGAGCACGGATGGGAACGTTTCGGTATGAACAATGATGACGAAGTCACGCTTGCTCCGTTCACTGAAGGCGCCTATATGAACAAACACAACGGTAAATACTATCTGCAGTACGGTGCGCCCGGTACCGAATTCAAGGTTTATGCCGACGGTGTGTATGTTTCCGACAACCCTCTCGGACCGTTTACCTATCAGCGCCACAATCCGATGAGCTATAAGCCCGGAGGTTATGTGCAGGGCAGCGGCCACGGTGGCACATTTGTCGATGCGGCAGGCAACTGGTGGCATGTCTCTACTTGCATGCTGTCTCTCAAATACAAGTTCGAACGCCGCATAGGCCTTTATCCCGTAGGCTTTGACAATGATGATATTATGTACAGTTCAGCGGCGTTCGGTGACTATCCAAACTTCAACGCTACCGCCGACATCAAAAACCCGGCTGACCGATTCTCCGGCTGGATGCTTCTGTCTAAAGACAAACCGGTTCAAGTTTCATCTACAGACTCAACTTTCGCGTCCTCCGCTATCACCGATGAAAGCATGCGCACATTCTGGGCTGCACGTTCTGCCGGTCCAGACGAATGGGTGATCCTCGATCTCGAAAAGCCTAAAGAGATCAGAGCGGTTCAGATCAACTACTATGATCACAAGTGCAACCAATATGACCGCGCAGACGATCTGTATCATCAGTACCGCGTCTATGCTTCCGACAACGGCCGCGACTGGACTCTCGTTATCGACAAAAGCGACAACGACAAAGACGTGCCCCATGATTATGTCGAACTTCAGAAACCTCTCACGGCCCGCTATCTCAAGTTAGAAAATCTTCATATGCCCGCCGGCAATTTCTGTCTTTCAGGCTTCCGCGTTTTTGGACTGGACCGCAATATTGCTGCTCCTGACGCCGTCAGAAATCTTAAGGTCAGACGTGACAAATCAGATCCTCGCAACGCAATGATCTCGTGGAACGCTTCGCCGCGAGCCTACGGCTACAACATTTATTACGGCATCGCTCCCGACAAACTCTACAATGCGATTACCGTTTACGACGCTGTCGAATATGACATGCGCGGACTTGACCGCGACACCCCCTATTTCTTCGCCATCGAAGCTCTCGGCGAAGGCGGTCGTTCACCGATGTCTAAAACCGTAAAATAGTTTAATTTTCAATCCTCTTTTTGCACAAAAAGCGCCTCTTGGTGCTTTTTGTCGCTTTATAATAGCTCTATATGGATTTTTTTTCGCAACTTTGCGCTTAGAAACTAATTCTAAATTTGTCGACAAACTGATATGGAATTTTCTGCAGATCTGATTGCGCAACAAGTCGGAGGCATCATTGAAGGCGACGGCTCGGTGACAGTCAGTACTTTCTCAAAAATAGAAGAGGCCAAGCCGGGTTCTATTACTTTTCTGGCCAATCCCAAATACACTCACTACATATACTCTACCGACGCATCCATTGTCCTGGTGCGTAAAGATTTTGTGGCCGAGCATCCTGTCAAAGCCACTCTGATAAAAGTTGACGATCCTTATGCCACTCTGTCGGCGTTGCTGACTATGGTGGCAAAATTTATGTTTGTGATGCCGGTAGGCATTGAGGAGCCCTGTCACATTGCTTCCGATGTCGAGGTAGACAGCGATTCTTATGTCGGAGCGTTCGCCTATGTCGGCGAAGGCGCGAAACTCGGCAAAGGGGTTAAGATATTTCCGCAGACCTATGTCGGACGCAATGTCGTCATAGGCGACGGCACCATACTCTATCCCGGCGTCAGAATTTATGACGGCTGCCATATCGGGGCGCGCTGTATCATCCATTCCGGAGCGGTTATCGGTGCTGATGGCTTCGGCTTCGCCCCTACCCCCGACGGATATCACAAAATACCCCAGATAGGCATTGTCGTGATCGACGACGATGTCGAGATCGGAGCAAATACAACTGTCGACCGGGCGACAATGGGCGCTACACACGTCGGCCGGGGTACAAAACTCGACAATCTCATTCAGGTCGCACATAACGCCGAAATCGGCACTTCGACCGTCATTGCCGCGCAGACAGGCATCGCAGGCTCGACCAAAATCGGAAGCCGCTGTATGATCGGAGGTCAGGTCGGTTTTGCCGGCCACAGCAAAGTCGGCGACGATGTGCAGATCGGCGCTCAGAGCGGCATTCCCGGAAATGTCGCTGACGGTAGCCGCATAATGGGATATCCCGCGGTTCCGGCTCGGGATTTCATGCGTCAGAGCGCATACATCAAACGACTCGGCGAATTATTCGACAGAGTGACCGACCTTGAACGAGGGCAATCCGCGAAATAATTTTTTAATTCACGATTACAAGAAAAAAATACATATCTCATGAAGCAACAGACCTTAAAAGACAGTTTCAGCCTCAGCGGCAAAGGACTGCATACAGGCGCGATGATAGATGCTACTTTTTGTCCCGCGCCTGACAATCACGGATACAAAATTCAGCGTGTCGACCTCGAAAATCAGCCTGTGATCGATGCTTTGGCTGACAATGTCGTCGCAACTAACCGCGGTACTGTAATTGCTAAAGGCTATGTTTCTGTCAGCACTATCGAACATGCCATGGCCGCTCTCTACGCTGCCGGCATTGACAACTGCCTGATAAAAGTCAATGCTCCCGAGCTCCCAATTTTGGACGGCAGCGCAAAACCTTACGCCGACGAGATCGCTCGCGTAGGCATTGTTGAACAGGATGAGGATAAGGACTATTACATCGTAAAACATAAAATTGAAGTCGCTGATGAAGCTACTGGTTCGAAAATAATGATCCTCCCGGATGATGAATTCAGCGTTGAAGTCAAAGTCAATTTCGAGTCTCCCGTGCTTTCCAACCAATATGCTTCTATGGAGCACATCGAGAACTTTGCCGAAGAAATTGCACCGTCGCGCACATTCGTCTTTGTCCGCGAAATAGAGCCGCTTGTAGCCGCAGGCCTGATCAAGGGCGGAGACCTTGACAACGCTATTGTCATCTATGACTCGGAGCTTTCTCAGGAACGTCTCGATCAGATTGCCGACTTAATGCACTCGCCCCACCGCGAAGTGTCGTCTTTCGGTTATGTGAATACCCGTCCCTTAAGTCACGACAACGAGCCTGCGCGTCACAAAGTCATTGATCTCATCGGTGACATCGCGCTCATCGGCCGTCCGCTCAAAGGCAAAGTGATTGCTACTAAACCCGGTCACACGATCAACTCCGTGCTCACTAAGAAAATACGCAGCAACATCAAGCGTCAGGAAGTTCAGGCGCCGATCTATGATCCGAACGCCGAACCGATAATGGACAACAACCGCATCCGCGAGTTGCTTCCCCATCGCTATCCCTTCTTGCTCGTCGATAAAATCATCGAAAAGAGCGACAACTATATCGTCGGCATCAAGAATGTTACGACCAACGAACCTTTCTTCCAGGGCCACTTCCCTCAGGAACCGGTCATGCCCGGTGTCCTGCTTGTCGAGGCTATGGCTCAGACCGGAGGTCTTCTTGTACTCAGCGTTGTTGACGAACCGGAACGCTATTCTACCTACTTCATGAAGATAGACAATGTAAAGTTCCGCCAAAAAGTCGTACCGGGCGACACACTTATGTTCCATGTTTCGTTCATGACTCCTCTACGTCGTGGCATGGCGGTCATGAACGGTCTAGCATTCGTTGGTGAAAAGATCGTCTGTAAATGTGAATTCATGGCACAAATAATTAAGAATAAATAATCAAACCTCAGGATAATGAAACAACCTCTTGCATATATCCACCCCGCCGCAAAGATCGCGCCTTCGGTTGTCATCGATCCCTTTGTAACTATTGATCAAAACGTTGAGATAGGCGAAGGAACGAGAATCGGCAGTAATGTTACAATTCTCGAAGGCGCCCGTATCGGCAAAAACTGCAATATCTTTCCGGGAGCCGTCATCGGCGCCATTCCTCAGGATCTAAAATTTCGAGGCGAAGAAACTACAGCGATTATCGGCGACAACACAACTATACGTGAATGTGTAACTGTCAACCGTGGCACCGCTGCCAAAGGAAAGACCATCGTAGGCAACAACTGCCTCATTATGGCTTATTCCCATGTCGCCCATGATTGCATTGTCGGCGATAACGTCATAATTTCAAATGCTTCTCAGCTTGCGGGCGAGGTCGTCGTAGATAATTTTGCCGTGATCGGCGGCGGTTCGCTGATACATCAGTTCTGTCATATCGGCCCGCACGTCATGCTTCAGGGCGGTGCGCTGGTAAATAAGGACATTCCTCCTTATGTAAAAGCTGCACGCGAACCGATCGCCTATGCCGGTGTAAACTCAATCGGTCTGCGTCGCCGCAATTTCTCTAACGACACAATCCGTGAGATCCAGGACATCTACCGCTATCTCTATCTTTCGAGCATGAATGTCAGCGACGCTATCGAACGCATCGAGGCCGAACTCCCCGCTACAAAAGAACGCGATGAAATTATCCTGTTCATCAAAAACTCTAAGCGAGGTATCATTCGCGGTTATATGTAATCAACATAACAGACAAACTTATCAAAAGCCGCGCCGGAGGGTCCGTCGCGAGTCGGTTCATACCGGCGCGAGGAAAGTCCGGGCAACATAGAGCACCATATTTCCTAACGGGAAGCTGTCGGCAACGACAGAGTAATGTGACAGAAAACAACCGCCGGACCTTTGGTCAGGCAAGGGTGAAAAGGCGAGGTAAAAGCTCACCGGACGCGATAGCGATATTGCGCGCCGCACATCTTATGGGTTGCAAGGTCAAGTATACCGGCATTTAAGGG
>CANPDU010000003.1 GCA_947573135.1 uncultured Bacteroidales bacterium
GACGAATAATCTTCTTACCTTAAATCTAATACCATGAAAAACTGATGCAAAGTTATACGTTTTATTTTAATCTGCATAACAGCGGCGAAAAAAAATGCCATCACTTAACATTATTTAAATATTAAAAAAACAATCCGACATTCTAACCAACTGATTATCTGAGCAAATAAATAAACGGACAAATTTCAGGGTTACAATAAGCAGCGGACAGACAGAAACGCCCGCGCGCAAACAATATCTCTTCGCCCTGACCTATCTATATTTTTAACAGATATTTTTTAAGGACCACTGATATTTTAAGTAACTTTGTAAAGCCTAAAAAGCAATACACGCATAACAAACGATGAAACTTTTCTCGCAAGACGACATAAATAAAATCGAACATCTCACCCTCGCCGAACGAGGTCTGAACAAGCAGGAAATGATCGATGAGGCCGGCAAGGATATCGCAGCAGAGATATCGGCTCGATATGACTCAAGAACTCCGATTGTCATCTTTGCCGGCGCCGAGGACTGCGGAGCCTATGCGCTTGCCGCCGGAGTATATCTCTATGCAAAAGGCTATTGTCCATATGCATTTCTTTTCAACATCGGCGGCAACCGTCTGAGTCCTGAATGTGATTATTTCCGACGCAGATTCATAGATTGTTCGGAAGAACAAATTATAACCGAAGTAACCGGCATGAGATTCTCTATGCCCGAACTCGACAGCGGTATGGTTGTGGTAGACGGACTCTTCGGCAGCGACATCACCGGCCCCCTCTCACGCGGCTACCAGATCCTTGTCGGCAACATCAACGACTCAGGAGCCAAAATCGTATCGATCGACAGTCCTTCCGGTCTTCCGGGCAACCCGATGTCAGGGCTGATCAACAGCAAAATAATACACGCCGACGAGACCCTGACGATAATGATGCCCAAACTATCATTTTTCATCAACGACAATATCGAACTCGTCGGCCGTTGGAAAACTATCGGCCCGGCTCCAAGTCAGGCATCACTGCGCAACACACGCAATACCCACTTCCTGATCGAAGGCCAGACAATAAAAAAACGTCTGAAACCGAGGCCATGCGACTCGTCGAAAAATGACTTCGGAAGCGCCATCATATATGCAGGATCCTACGGCATGATGGGAGCAGCGGTTCTCGCTTCGCGGGCCGCCTCAAGATCGGGATGCGGCAAAGTTACGTGCCACTCGCCGAAATGCGGTTATCAGATCGTACAGACTGCTGTACCGTCAGCATTATTCCAAAGCGACCGCGGCGAACAGGTCATAGAGTCAATCGAACTGACCCACAATTATTCGGCTGTGGCCATAGGTCCCGGCATAGGTACTGCCGACCGTACAATACATGCCCTCGAATCATTCCTGAAAATATCGTCGGCCAACAACAGGCCTGTCATACTCGACGCCGACGCCCTCAATTGCATAGCAATAAGGCCTACAATGCTCGACTATCTGCCTGTGCTGTCGATTCTCACGCCTCACATTGCCGAATTTGACCGCATATTCGGACCCCAGCCATCTTCGTCCGCACGTCTGGCCAAAGCTATCGAAATCTCTAAATCGTATAAAATAATTATAGTACTCAAAGGTTTCTATACTGCCACAGTACGCCCTGACGGCAAAGTTTTCTATAATTCGTCGGGTACTCCGGCTCTGGCGACCGCCGGCACCGGCGATGTACTGACAGGACTGATGACCGGACTGGTTGCACAAGGTATGAAACCCGAGATAGCCTCTATCGCCGCCGTCTACATCCACGGTATAGCCGGACAACTCGCCGAAAAACAACACGGCAGTTATGGAGTTTGCGCCGAAGACGTAGCCGACAATATAGGCAAAGCCATCAGACAGATCATGGAAGAGCAATCGTGACTGTAAATTGAACTAAATAACGCGATATTACGTATAAGAATTATTATTTATGAAGATATCAGCAAAAATAGCCGTCCTGACGGCATTGTCACTGACCGCAGCCGGCATTCAGGCACAGAACGTTCAGAAACTGAGTGCATCGAAGGCAAACGACTACGGCCTTGTCTATACTCTGCCCAAAACAGTCGTTGACATAACAATTGAAGCCGAACACACCGAAAAGACACCCGGCGAATTCTATAACTATGCAAAACTGAAACTCGGCAAAAACGATGCCATAACACGCAAAGAAAAATCAGTCGGCATAAAAAGCGTCACAATCGTTCCCCGCGGTGTCCCCGATCCCGACAACAGATGGACCGTGCAATTCAAAGCCGGAGCCACCCCTTATATTATTCTGGCCGACAACAATTGTCCGGTAGCAGTAAATACCGAGCAAATCGCCGCTACCGACGCTGTCGAACTGCCTGATCCGGTCGAGGCAGCCCCCACTCCACTGGAAACAGCCGCTGCAGGGCAAGCCATCACCCAGGAAATGACACTCAGTTCGTCTCTGTCGAAACGTGCCGACCTCGCCGCACAACGTATTTTCGAACTGCGTGAAAACCGATCTGATCTCATTTCAGGTCAGGCCGACAACACTCCGCCCGACGGAAAATCGCTTCAGCTCGCGCTTGACAATCTCTCGGCACAGGAAGCGGCACTGACGGCAATGTTCGAAGGCACGACAAAAAAATATACCACAGTTTCAACAATAACGTTTGAGCCTGACAGTGAAAGCATCAACGACGAACTGTTCGTGCGTCTTTCGCCTATCGACGGCATTGTCGACGCCAACGATCTTTCAGGGACGCCGATCTACATTTCGGTCGACATTCTCGAACAGGGCGAGCTGCCGCTCGATGATAAAGGAGAGGTAAAAAACTTTCCTAAGGGCGCATTTGCCTACAATATCCCCGGACGCGCACTGATCTCTCTGACCTATAACGGCAAAGTCGTTGCAAGTCAGGAAGTGTCACTTGCCCAGCTCGGCGTGACATTCGGTCTCGATCCGAAACTGTTCACCGACAAACGCCAGCCGTCAAAACTCCAGCTCGACCCCACGACAGGTGCCATCATTCTGCTCGGCCCTGTTGACGAATAACGTAATTGCCATATGAGGCCGATTCGCCTGACTGCCGCCGTTTTAGCCATTGCTCTCCTCGGAGCGA
This sequence comes from uncultured Bacteroidales bacterium, assembly GCA_947573135.1. Classification (GTDB taxonomy): domain Bacteria; phylum Bacteroidota; class Bacteroidia; order Bacteroidales; family Muribaculaceae; genus CAG-873. The sequence continues at coordinate 3,094 of CANPDU010000003.1, forward strand.
CGGCTGAAGCATGTACGTCAGCAATTGTAAGCGGATCAGCATCGGCTTCCGGACATCCGATGATCTGGAAACACCGTGACACAAGCTGCGAAAGCAATTTCGTCGAACGTGTTCCCGCAAAAGACGGCCGACACGCTTATATTGCGCTTTTCAACGCCGGAGATTCACTCCTGAGCGAGGCGTGGATCGGAGTCAACGATGCAGGCTTCGCCATCATGAATACATCCTCTTACAATCTCGCGCCAAACTCAGAAAAATATAGAGACCGCGAAGGCATAATAATGTCGCTTGCCCTGAGTTGCTGCCGGACGGTCGATGATTTTGCGTCGCTGCTCGACTCTCTGCCACGTCCATTAGGAGTGCAGGCCAATTTCGGAGTCGTCGACGCGGCCGGCGACGGCGCGTTCTTTGAAACAGACGATCTGACCTACACCAGATACAATCTCAACGACGAGCCAAACGGAGTGATCATACGCACAAACTATTCATTCTCAGGAAATGCAGAAGACGGTCGCGGATATATCAGATATAACAATGCCGCAATGCTTCTAAAAGATAAAATCGACAGCCACAGTATGACCCCTGCCGATTTCACGGAAACCGTCAGCCGTTCATTTTACAATTCGCTGACCGGCTGCGACGCATCGGCCGATTCCATCAGATGGGCCGTTGACCAGGACTATGTGCCGCGTCACAGTTCATCGGCATCCGTCGTCATCGAGATTTCTGACGACGGCAGCTCAACGATGTGGACAGCATTGGGCTATCCGCCGTGCGCCGTCGTTTCCAAAGCCACGGTCAGAAGTGTTCCCGACGACCTGCGCCCCCTTCTTCCCGGCTTCAGATCAGCAGCCGCAGAGCAATCACTCGAAAAGAAACGCAAGGCATTTCCAATCACTCGCGGAAACGGACAGAAATATATCGATATGGATTATCTCAGACCCGTATCGGCTGAATGCCATAAAATCAGCATGAAAAATTATGAAAGAGACTAAATACATTTTTGAGATTCCGATGAAGGTGCGTGACTACGAAGTCGACGCCGAAGGCATAGTAAACAATGCCAATTATCTTCATTATCTCGAGCATACGCGTCACGAATTCTGCGAAAGTGCCGGACTGTCGTTCAGGGAGATGCATCTTGCAGGCATTGATCCGGTGCTGTCGCGCGTCGAAATCGACTATAAAACTCCTCTCGGTCTCGGCGAAAGTTTTATCAGTAAGCTCAACCTGTCGCGCCGCGGGCCGCTATTCATATTTCAGCAGGACATTTACAAACCTGACGGTACACCCGTAGTTCAGGCTAAAATATGTGTTGCCTGCCTCGAATACGGCAGACTCAGCCGCGGTGAGAAACTTGCCGAAGCCTTTAAAGATTACCTATAAGCACAAAAAAAATGCAGACAGACATTATCACACAGCAAAACATTGACCCTCTGGTCGTCAGGATTGCCTTTTCCAAAATAAAAGGTATCAATCTGTCTACGGCTACACGACTGCTCGGGCTGCTTGGCTCACCAGAACAGTTTTTTTCACTCCAGCCGGGCACACTCGCAGCAGCGACGGGTATTGATCAACGCCTGTGTGACACGTCTTACCGCAAATCGCTGCTTGAGGCTGCAGAGAAAGAAGCGCTCTTCATAAAGACGAAATCAATCCGCGCCGCCTTTGTCGGATATGAGGGATATCCGCGCCGCCTTTCGGAATGCGACGACGCGCCTGCCGCACTCTATGCCATCGGGCCGTGCAATCTCGATTGTCTTCATTCTGTGGCAGTCGTCGGCACACGCCACGCTACGCCCTATGGTCTTGATTTCGTAAAACATCTGGTCGGCGACCTCGCAGAGTCGCTCGACAGCCTGGTAATCATCAGCGGTCTGGCCTATGGTATCGATGTAGCTGCCCACCGCGCCGCACTCGACGCAGATGTTCCGACAGTCGCCGTGGTTGCTCACGGCCTTAATACGATTTATCCGGCCGATCATCGTGACACAGCCGCACGCATAGTCTCCCGGGGGGGAGCCATAGTCACCGAATACACCTCCGATGCAGCGATCCACCGGAGCAATTTTCTTTCTCGCAACCGCATCGTGGCCGGTCTTGCTGATGCGGTGATTGTCGTCGAAAGCGATAGACGAGGAGGAGCCATGTCGACAGCGAGAATAGCGTCGGCATACGGCCGCGACGTAATGGCTGTGCCGGGCAGGACGACTGACACATACAGCCGGGGGTGTAACGCGCTTATAGCTGAAAACACAGCTTCGATCATAAGGTCGGCCGACGATCTCATCGAAGCCATGGGCTGGACTGCCAGACCAAAAGCCGCCACACAGACAACAATGATCTTCGAAATGACACCCGAACAACGAACCATAGCCGACTATATCACAGCCCACCCCGATCACACGGTCAACGATATATGTATAGGGCTTTCTATTCCGTTCAGTCATTTGAGCGCATTACTTTTCGAAATGGAAATGAACGACATGATCATGACCATTCCGGGAGGACGATATGCCGTAACCGCTGCAAGATGACTGCTCCCAACTTTAACACATTATTTTTTGTTTAATATCAAAAAACATACCCATGAACAGAATAATTCCCGAATCCGAACTCATAATCAATCCCGACGGATCAGTCTTTCATCTTCATCTTCGTCCGGATCAGCTGACCGACAGAGTAATACTCGTCGGCGATCCCGCACGTGTAGATATGGTCGCAAGTTTTTTTGACACAAAGACTTTTGAGGTATCCTCGCGCGAGTTCCACACGATAGGCGGCACATACAACGGCAAACCGATAATGTGTCTGAGCCACGGCATCGGCCCTGACAACATCGACATTGTCATCAACGAGCTCGACGCTCTTGCCAACATCGATTTCAGCAACCGCGAAGTGCGAGACAACAAACGTGTGCTCACATTGGTACGCATAGGCACATCAGGAGCTCTGCAGCCCGAACTTTCACTCGGCACCCCTGTCATAGCCGAAAAATCGATAGGTTTTGACGGTGTGCTCAATTATTATGCCGGACGCAATGAAGTCGCAGACCTCGACTTTGAACACGCTCTGTGTCATCACACCGACTGGAATCCTCTCTGGGCCAAACCTTACGTTGTCGATGCCGATTCTGAACTCGTGGAGCGCATCGGCCGCGACGATATGGTAAGAGGCAATACCATTTCAGCTGTTGGCTTCTATGGTCCTCAGGGTCGTGAACTCAGACTTCCGCTCGCAAATCCGGATCTCAACCGCCGCATAGAAGAGTTCGAACACAAAGGACGCAAAATAACCAACTACGAAATGGAGAGCGCTCCGCTGCAGGGTCTCGGCAAACTCATGGGCCACAAAGCCATGACCGTATGTTCGATCATAGCCAACCGCTTCAATACTGTCGCCAACCCCAATTATAAATCAGGAATACGCGATCTCGTAGCCACCGTTCTCGACCGCATCTGATTTGCTTGGTAAGCTAATTATAGCTAACTTTGCAGAACTGTTATAACATATACCATATCATTATCAAGAAATGAAACCCACATTATTAGTTCTCGCAGCCGGCATGGGCAGCCGCTACGGCGGACTTAAACAGCTCGACGGCGTAGGGCCTTCGGGCGAAACCATCATGGATTACTCTGTATATGATGCCATGCAGGCCGGTTTCGGCCGCGTGGTTTTTGTGATCCGTCATGATTTCGAAGACGAATTCCGAAAAGTCGTTTTAAGCAAATACGAGAATTCAATTCCGGTCGATGTCGTCTTCCAGAGTGTCGACGCGCTCCCCGAAGGATACACCGTGCCTGAAGGTCGCGAAAAGCCATGGGGTACGAACCACGCCATACTCATGAGCGCCGACAAGATCAACGAACCTTTTGCCGTGATCAACGCCGACGATTTCTATAGCCGCGAAGCTTTCAGAGTGATAGCCCGCGAACTTTCCCGGGAAGACCGCAAGCCGGGCGAATACTGCATGGTAGGTTTCCGCGTCGGCAACACCATGACCGAAAACGGATCGGTGTCGCGCGGGGTATGCTCGACAGACAACGGCATCCTTACAAAGATTGTCGAACGCCGTGCGATCAGCTATGATGACAACCACGACATCACCTTTATAGACGAAACCGACAACTCTGTCCACGAACTTGACCCGCAGACCCACGTATCAATGAATTTCTGGGGCCTTACTCCCGACTACTTCGACTATTCGAAACGCGAATTCCTCCGTTTTCTCGACAAATATATCGACAAGCCCAAGAGCGAATTTTTCATTCCCTCGGTTGTCGACAAGCTCATACGCAACGGCGAGGCATCGGTTCAGGTTCTTGACACAGATGCACGATGGTTTGGCGTAACTTACCCGCAAGACCGTCAGACCGTAGTCGACAAATTGGCTGCCCTTCATGCCGACGGGACATATCCTGAACGCCTCTTCTCCAAAATTTAAACGTTTTTTGCCGACAGATGGATTTCAAACTGACAGCGACAGCTCCCGACAGTAACGCCCGTGCGGGTGTTATAACAACCGATCACGGCACGATCGAGACTCCTATTTTCATGCCTGTCGGAACACTCGGGTCTGTCAAAGGAGTCCATATCCATGAACTGCGAGACGACATCAACGCCCGTATAATCCTCGGCAACACATATCATCTGTATCTCCGGCCCGGCATGGAAATTATGCGTAAGGCCGGAGGTCTTCACAAATTCAACGGCTGGGAACGGCCCATATTGACAGACAGCGGCGGATTTCAGGTATTCTCACTCAGCGAAAACCGCAAACTCACACCTGAGGGTGCACACTTCCGCAGCCATATCGACGGTTCAAAGCATCTGTTCACGCCCGAAAATGTAGTCGACATTCAGCGCATCATAGGTTCCGACATAATGATGGCGCTTGACGAATGCCCGCCGGGAACAGCTGACCGTTCTTACGCGCGGAAATCGCTCGACCTTACCAAACACTGGCTTGAGCGCGGTTGGAAACATTTCACGGAGACGCAGCCTCTATATGGACATTCGCAGGCCTACTTTCCTATTGTCCAAGGCGTAACCTATGCAGATCTGCGCCGCGAGTCAGCCGAATTCGTCGCGTCGCTCGGGGCTGACGGCAATGCTATCGGAGGTCTTGCCGTAGGTGAACCGGCTGAGGTCATGTATGAGATGATCGAAGTCGTCAACGACGTACTGCCGAAAGACAAGCCGCGCTATCTCATGGGCGTTGGCACTCCGGCCAACATTCTTGAGGCCATCGACCGCGGCGTCGACATGTTTGACTGCGTGATGCCCACGCGCAACGGCCGTAACGGCATGATATTCACGCCGGACGGGACGATGAATATGCGCAACAAAAAGTGGTCCGACGATTTTTCACCGCTTCAGCCCGACGGTCCGAGCTATGTCGACCATGTCTACAGCAAAGCGTATGTGCGTCATCTTTTCATAGCGCAGGAACTCCTCGCCATGCAGATAGCCTCAATCCACAACCTCGCATTCTATCTGTGGCTTGTCAGAGAAGCCCGCAAGCATATCATGTCAGGCGACTTCAAGTCGTGGAAATCTGAAATGGTCGAGCGCGTGATGAGACGAATTTAACAGTTACAGTCGATGTTCAAAATTCTTGACAGATACATTATCCGCAAATTCCTCGGAACATATGCTTTCGCCATCGTTCTGCTGCTGGCTATTGTCATAATGTTTGACATCAACGAAAAGCTCGACTCGTTTCTGAAAGCACCGCTCAAGGCTACAATAGTCGATTATTTCATCAATTTTCTCCCCTATTTCGCCAACCAGTTCTCGCCGCTGTTCACGTTTATTGCAGTAATTTTCTTTACTTCGAAACTCGCAGGCAACAGCGAGATTATCGCGATGCTCTCCACCGGCATGAGCTATAAGCGTCTCCTGCGGCCATATCTGTTCTCGGCACTGATAATCGCCACTCTCACCTACACACTCGACGCCTATATCATACCGCCGGCTAACGTCAAACGTATCAACTACACCAACACATACGTAAAAAACAAACGTGTCGACTACGGTTCAAATATCATGCTGATGGTCGCTCCGGGACAGATCGCCTACATGAGCCGCTACGACAACATATCAAAGATCGGCTCGCGCTTCTCGCTCGAATCGTTCGACGGCAACGAAATATCGTCAAGACTGACTGCGCAGTCCATCAAATGGGATACGCTCTACAACTGGCAGATACGCGACTACGTTATACGTGATTTCCGCGACAACCGAGAGTACATCACCAAAGGCTCCGTGCTCGATACAATAATCCCCTTCGAGCCGAGTGACTTTCTAATTGCAGTCAACGATCACGAAAAGATGACCACTCCTGCACTTGCCGAATATATCGACAGGCAGAAGTCAAGAGGCGTGGGCAATATAAAATCGTTTGAGGTCGAATATCAGCGTCGCTATGCAATGACAGCGGCAGCATTTATTCTTACAGTCATAGGCATGGCATTGTCCTCTCGTAAGGTCAAAGGCGGTATCGGAGTCAACATTGGCATCGGTCTCGTGTTGAGCTTCAGTTACATTCTGTTCATGACAGTCACTCAATCGTTTGCCATATCCGGCATGACGTCTCCATTCATTGCCATGTGGATACCCAATTTCATTTACACGATCATAGCCATCATTCTTTACCGCCGCGTCAGCCGGGCGTAAAGACTTTTGAAACACTATTTGTGACCTTCGCGATATTTTCCTTCGCCGGCATCATCAAGTATGCTAAGATAAGACGCATAACGAGATGCTGCGATCTCTGAGCCTTCAACCGCCCGAAGCACAGCACATCCCGGCTCACACGTATGTGTGCAGTTATTGAAACGGCATTCCCTCGATTTCTCGAATATCTCGGGGAAATAATGGGCAACCTCGTTACGCTCGAAATCGACGGTGCCGAATCCCCTCACTCCCGGAGTATCGATTATGCTGCCCCCTTCGGGCAGATGGAACATTTCAGAGAAAGTTGTCGTGTGCATTCCTGTACCATGAGCAGCCGAAATCTCTGCCGTCTTCAGATCGAGACCCGGTATCAGATCGTTGATGAGTGATGATTTCCCCACCCCGGAATTACCGGAAAACAGAGTAACTTTGCCTGCCAGATATTTCCGCAAGCCATCAAGTCCCTCACCGGTTTTGGCTGATATCGCAAACACCTTATAACCTATCGAACGATAGAGATAACTGACAGCTTGGAGCAGCTCCATGTCATCGTCGCCCGTGAGCAGATCTATTTTATTGATTGCTATAATCGCCGGCACGGCATATGCTTCAGCAGTGGCGAGGAAACGGTCGATGAAAGTTGTGGCTGTCGGGGGATCTATAAGCGTGATCACCAGCAAAGCCTGATCTATGTTAGCCGCAATAATATGTGCTTCTTTCGACAGATTGCTTGCCCGACGGATGATGTAATTCTTTCGTGGCTCTATAGCAGTTATATAGGCGGTACCGTCGGGACCGGGCTCTCCGACTGTCACATTGTCGCCTACCGCTACTGGATTAGTCGTACGTATGCCTTTGATCCTGAAGTTACCTTTAATCTTACAGCTGATCTCTCCGGCCGAACCATTTTGTTCGACAATGTAATGAGAACCAGTGTTTCTTATTACCGTACCGTCCATATATCGTTTTATTTCTCAAATTTCACGTAAAATTACTATATTCCACCAAATCTCAGCTCAAAAAATTCACTTTTTATGACTTTGTCAATCAATTGTTTATCTGAGGCAGAACAAATTTATCTAAAAATTGTTTATATTTTAGTATGATAAATTGCACGATTATGATTAAGTTTGCAAACACATTGTACATTTTTTAGCACATCTTGTATATTAACGTCTAACATTTTCAACTAAATTTAATCAATATGAACATCGAAACTATCGGTACCGACGCAGGAACCGTCTGGACCGCACTCAACACTGCAGAAGCTCTTGGTGTCAAACAACTCAAAAAAATCACCAAACTGAAAGATAAGGAAATTTTCGCCGCTCTCGGATGGCTTGCCCGCGAAGGCAAAATCAACATCGATGTTGATCCCGACGACGAAAAAGATTATATAGTCTCACTGACTCAGGATCGTTAATTCGATCGGTTATTCTATAAAAAAATCCCGCCATTAAGCGGGATTTTTTATAATATCTATTTGTCGTTGAAGGCAAAGAAATGATTGACCGGACCGTGGCCGTGTCCGATTTTGTAGCAGGCACCCGATTCTATAGCCTTTGATATATAATCTTTCGCACCGCGGGCTGCATCGTTCAGGCTGTAACCTTTGGCCAGGAATGCAGCCATCGCCGACGAAAGCGTGCAACCGGTGCCATGTGTATTGCATGTGCGGACTCGTTTAGAGGCCAGGCGCACAATTTCATCAGTCTCTGCATTATAGAACACATCGACAAGCTCATCGTCAGACAGATGACCTGCTTTAAGAAGCACCGACACCTTACGGTCACGCGACAACGTCTTTGCGATATCAGGCAGATCGGCCTGACTGGTAATTTTATCTCCGATAAGAATTTCCGCCTCAGGAATATTCGGAGTGATAACCCTGACCTCGGGGATCAGGACGTCAGACAGAGTAACCACAGCATCACTGCGCAGCAACGGATCACCCGATGTAGCGACCATCACCGGATCGAGCACAATATTCTTTATATCATAGCGTGCCAGCGTATCGCGCACGGCAACAATCAGTTCCGACGAATGGAGCATACCTATCTTTATCGCATCGGCTCCGATATCGTCGAGACACGACACTATCTGTCCTCTTACAAAATCGACAGGCACCGGATGCACACCTGTGACGCCGACAGTATTCTCATCAACAACAGCCACTACGGCTGACATGCCGTAGCACCCAAGCGCTGAAAAAGTCTTCAGATCGGCCTGTAAGCCTGCGCCGCCGCTGGGGTCACTGCCCGCGATTGTCAGCGCGCGGCGATATGTTTTTATCTCATTTTTCATATTTTCCATTTTTCAAGTTCCCATGCGCTGTTCCAGAACAGCCATTCCATTTTCGAGCATAAAACAAACACGTCAGTCATCTCCTTTCTGACATCAGGTGACGCAGCAACTGCCAATGCGTCGCATATATCTATGGCGCGCCTTGTCGCGGCCTCGAACGCCGGGTCGGAATAAGTCTCGATCCAGCGATAATAAGGATTACGGTCTCCCTTGTCATTCCGCTCTGTGATCGCACGGCCTACCGACTGATAGATCCAAAAGCACGGCAACACAGCCGCCGCCTCGACCTCGACTGGTCTGTATGACTGACTTTTCAGCACCGACGAGTAAAGCAGACAGGTCTGACTCGCCGGCATTTCACCAACCGCAAACTCCGACATAAAAGCTTCATGCAGACTGCGTTCGACAGCTATGCCGTCGACAGCAAACCCGAGAAAGGCTTCCACATCACTTCTCGCAGTGAGTCTCGATGCTATATGGGCAAGGACAGCCGAGTAATTTTCGAGATAAACGGCATCCTGGGCTATGTAATATGAAAAACGTTCGCAGCTCAGCGTTCCGTCGGCAAGTGAGTTGACAAACGGATGCTCAAGTATTTTGTCATAGACCGCTGCAGCGGCAGCCCATGCCTGTTCGCTCCACTTCATAGTTTAAAACTTATAGCCGGTCAGCGCGACATAGTCACCGCGGTCACAGCCTTCCGACGGCTGCTCCTCGACATTGTTGGAGTATAGAGGATGGGCAGTCAGAGTCTGAGAGAACGTAAGATTCCTAAAACCGGTCTTCTCAAGCAGTTCGGCTTTCTCGGCATTCGTCCGCCAGTTTGCGATGTTGACAAACTCAATCGGATAAGGATTGGGCGGATATACACCGTTGAGCAGCGGATGATCCCACGTTCCGACAGCCTTTGCGAGGTTATACATCATGCCGTAGGAGCTTTCTTTCGGCACATCGACAAGAACTATGCGTCCGCCGGCGGGTAATGCCTCGTAAGCCTTGCGGACAACCGACGCGAGATCGCTTATATAGCTCGGACAACCGTTGAACAGTATCAGATCATATTCACCGTTGCCGAACGATGCTTCCTCGGCAGTGGCCTCGACAACGTTCATGCCGCGCAAACGGGCGATTTCAGCCATTCCTGACGAAGGCTCGATGCCGTCGACGATCTCGATACCGCGTTCTTCTCTCAATATTTTTTCAAACAGACCGCTGCCGCATCCTACCGACAGCACACGCTTTGCGCCTTTGATAGCAGAGGCCACAAGATTGACCTCAGAATAAAGCACGTTGCGGTTGTCAAGGAACCATGCGTCATATAGTGACGCATACTGGTCAAAACCTTTTCCCATATCAAAACTCTATTATATCGTTGTTCAAATTCAGTAAATCAATTGTAAACAGACGCCCGTCAAGCACTTCGCCAAACCCTGCGATGATCTTCATCGTTTCGAGCGCCTCAAGCGCCCCTATAACAGCCGGCACCGGGCCTATGACACCGCCCGAGGCCGGGGCGCGGTCGCTTAATTCGTCCCATTCGGGATAGAGATCGCGGTATCTTATTCCGGATCTGTAGTTGAAAACAGCCACCTGACCGCCGAATGCCCCCAGAGAACCGTAGACCCACGGCTTCCCGACTGCGGTACATGTATCATCGATCAGATAGCGTGTCGCGAAATTATCGGTACAGTCAACGACAACATCAGCTGCGGCGACGAGTCGCTCGGCATTATCGCCGGTAAGCCCGTCAGTGACCGTCTCAAAGCTTACAGCCGACGACTGCGCCTTCAGCCGCCGCTCAGCGCAGAGCGCCTTCGGCCGACCGATTTCAGCCTCGGTGTAGAGTATCTGCCGCTGAAGATTGCTAAGCGACACGACATCGCTGTCAGCGAGGATAAGGTGCCCCACTCCGGCTCCGGCCAGATACGTGGCCACGACCGATCCGAGGCCGCCGAGGCCGACGATGAGGACGGTTGCCCCACAGAGCCGGCGCTGGCCTTCCGCACCGATTTCAGGCAGCATGATCTGTCTGGCGTAGCGCGTCTCGTCCATATCAGTCAAAAACTTTATCCCAGTCTTTCCACACCACTTCGAGTCCGCGGGCTTTCAGCGCGCGGCTGACCTCGTCAGGAGTGCGTTCATCGCTGATCGCAAACTGCTCGAGAGCCTGAGGGTATGTATGATAGCCTCCCGGTTCGGTTTTCGATCCGGCGCTCATCGACGTGCAGCCGAGTGAGGCCATATTGTTTCTGATGTCCGGACGCTCGCGTGTCGAATAGGAAATATCTACATCATGGTCGAAGATGCGGAACGCAAATGTCAGCTGGGCGAGCTCGCGGTCCGACATTATGACATTTGGCTGGAAATTGCCTCCAGACGGACGCATCCGCGGGAAGTTAACGCTGTAGCGTGTTTTCCAGTAATGCTTGCGCAAATACTGCAGATGGGTAGCCATCATTGTGACGTCGGTGCGCCAGTCTTCCAGTCCGATAAGCACACCCATACCTATCTTATGGACTCCGGCGGCTCCCATGCGGTCAAAGCCGTTGAGGCGCCATTCGAATTTGGATTTCATGCCCGCCGGATGGTATTTCTTATAATTCTGACGGTTATATGTCTCCTGAAAACAGACGACTCCGTTAAGACCGGAATGAGTCAGACGCCGGTAATCCTCCTCAGAAAGAGGCATAACCTCGATCGTCAGATTGTTGAAATACGGGCGGCATACCTGCAGAGCGCGCTCGAGATAGTCCGTTCCGGCCACCGTGGGATTTTCACCGGTGACAATCAGCAGATTGTCAAACGGTCCGAGTTCGCGTATCGCGCGGCACTCATCTTCGATCTGTTCCGGAGTCAGCACCACACGCGGCATCTTGTTATGTCTGTTGAAGCCGCAATAGACACAGGAATTTGTGCATGAATTGGTGATATACAGCGGTATATACATCGAAATCACATTTCCGAAACGCTGTCTGGTATAGTGACGGCTCAGCACGGCCATCTGTTCGAGAAAGGGTTCGGCCGCCGGCGAGATCAGAGCCATGAAATCGTCGACAGTCGGATGCTGAGACGACAGCGCCCTGACAACATCATCCTCGGTCTTCGCCGCAATGCGAGCCGTGGTTTCGTCCCAGTCTATTTTTTCTAATTCATCTGAAAACATAGCCGCTCTCAATCAAGAAATGATGTCAATGGACTGCTGGCCTCGGCATGGCGTGAGACAGCACCGAGCCCGCTTTCAAAAGCCTCGCGGCCGGCAGAAACGGCCATCGCGAAGGCATGAGCCATTCTGACCGGATCACCGGCGACAGCAATCGCTGTATTGACAAGCACCGCGTCTGCTCCGAGCTCCATTGCCTCGGCGGCATGTGAAGGCGCACCTATGCCGGCATCAACGACTACAGGAACACGGCTCTGTTCGATGATGATCGACAGCAGTTCGCGCGTCACCAGGCCCTTGTTGGTTCCGATCGGCGCACCCAGAGGCATTACAGCCGCCGATCCGGCTTCCTCAAGGCGTTTGCACAGCACGGGGTCAGCCTGAATATACGGCAACACAACGAAGCCCATTTTGGCAAGTTCTTCAGTCGCTTTCAGCGTCTCGACCGGGTCGGGCAACAGATATTTGGGATCAGGATGTATCTCAAGTTTAATGAAATTTGTTCCGAACGCTTCGCGAGCCAGCTGAGCGGCGAGCACCGCCTCCTCGGCGTTACGCACGCCTGAAGTGTTGGGCAGAAGCTGAATTCCCGGACGCACAACGTGCTGCAGCATATCATCATTAGGATCCGACATGTCAACACGTTTCATTGCTACTGTCACCATCTGTGTTCCGGAAGCTGCTATCGTCTCCGACATAATCTGATTAGAACGGAATTTGCCGGTTCCGAGAAAAAGTCTCGACTCGAACTCACGGCCGCCAATTATCAGTTTTTCCATTTTTATCTATTTTTTAAGTCTTTCATAAATTTCTTTGTTTCGCTGACCGGATCGACTGCGCCGAGCAGCGCGCCCGAGACGGCTATACCGTAGACTCCGGTCGCCATCAGCTCAGGAATGTCTGCGGCAGTAATGCCTCCGATTGCAATTACAGGCAGACTGATGCCCTGCGCCGCACACTGCGCCATGATACGCCGGTAGCCTTCGGTGCCGAGCACAGGGCTCAGACGCTTTTTAGTCGTGGTGAAGCGATACGGTCCGAGACCAATATAATCAGCTCCGGCCTGCGACGCTACGACAATATCCTCAAACACATTAGCCGTCGCGCCTATGAACTTATCGCGGCCGAGTATTTTTCTCGCCTCGGCGACGGGCATATCGTTCTTTCCGAGATGAACTCCGTCAGCACCGATCTCACCGACCAGTTCGACATGATCATCCACAATCAGCACGGCGCCGCAGTCATCACACATGCGCCGCAGTTCACGGCCGGTACGGACGATTTCTTCAGGATCAGCGTCCTTCATGCGCAACTGTATCCAGCGGCAGCCTCCTTCGAGAACCATATGCACACCGTCGGTCTGACCGTATCTGTCGTTCTGATGTGAGATATATTGAAAATTACTTATCGGATACATGCTCTGACAATATTGTTTATGTTATTTTTTATTGCGGTTAGATCATTTCCGTTCCATATCGCGCCGAGCAACGCCGCGCCTTTGAAACCGAGAGCGGCGAGTTCGCCGAGATGTCCGGCCGAGACGCCGCCCAGTGCAATCACCTTCCGTGATGCGAGTGCCGACGACAGCGCCGCGCGCAGACTCTGACTGTCGAAAGCGGCCCGATAGCCTGATTTTGAAATACTGTCGAAAACCGGACTCAGGAAGCAATAGTCATAGTCAGCCGTTTCGGCTTCAGCTATGGAGTGACACGACCGACTCACCAGTCCGCCGAACTCCGGATCCCGGTCAGGGACTCTGCTGTTGAGGTGTATGCCCCCCAGGCCGTATTCTTTGGCAAGATCATGGTGATCATGGACAGAAAGCCGCGGATAATAGTCCGGCGCTATGCTTTCGATCAGTCTGCGCATATCGTTCCTGCCGGCCTGCGTTCTGCGGAGATGCACGCGGCTGAAACCGCTGTCGATAAGATACTCCACCGCCGCGGCCTCACACTGCAATCGGTTTTCAGATGTCACTGCGATAAGCTCCATGCCGTCATCCTCCGCATACGGCCTTTATGACTGTCAGTTTCATGCCCTCTGAAAGCACAAACTCCGGCCAGGCATTTCTCGCGACTACCTTATTGTCGACGGCCACCGCCACACCGGTTCCGGCGAGGTTCTCGCGCGTCAGCACTTCACCGAGAGTCACACCCTCAGGCACTTCGACTATTGATCTGTTGATTGATATTTTCATTTGCCCGTATGGTTTCAAAGAGGCTTATACTCCACTACAAACACTGATGAAGCCGGGGCTGAAGACAAGTCCTTTCGACGGTATTGACCGCATCAAGTTCATAGGGTGTAATCTCAGCTCTCCGTCGTGAAGAGCACCCCTCTTGTTTTGACAATAAATATTTGTTTTGGCAAAAATAGATATTTTTTCCCGATAAATCAAAAATATCTCTTCCATAGAATCAAGAAAACCGGTCTGACGGCCGGTTTTCTTTTATAACTGGATATGTCTTGCTGTATTATTCAGCGACAACTTCGAAGGGAACTTCAACCGACACTTCTTTGTGGAGGTTGATAGTGGCGTTGTATTTGCCGACTTCCTTTACAGCGTCCTTGATCACGATCTGACGGCGATCCACATTGTGGCCGAGTTTTTCGAGAGCTTCGGCGATCTGGATTGCATTGACCGAACCATAGATTGTGCCGGTTGCGCTGGTCTTTGCACCGATTGTGAGCGATACGCCTTCGAGTGCGGCAGCAGCTGCTTCTGCATCAGCCTTGATCTTGGCGAGCTTATGGGCGCGCTGACGCTGGTCTTCGGCGAGAACTTTAAGAGCTGAGGGAGTAGCGATAACGGCTTTGCCCTGAGGAATCAGGTAGTTACGACCGTAACCGTTCTTAACTTCTACGACGTCGTCCTTGTATCCGAGGCCCTGAACGTCTTCTTTAAGTATGATCTGCATAGTTAGTTCCTTAGCTTTTAAAATTATTTCATAAGGTCAGCTACATAGGGCAGAAGGGCAAGGTGACGGGCACGCTTGACTGCCTGGGCTACACGACGCTGGAATTTCAAAGATGTTCCGGTGATACGACGGGGAAGGATCTTGCCCTGCTCGTTGAGGAACTTCTTGAGGAATTCGGGATCTTTGTAATCGATATATTTGATACCGCTGCGTTTAAAACGGCAGTATTTTTTCTTTTTCACGTCAACCGACATCGGTGTGAGATAACGGATTTCTGATTGTGCCTGTGCCATGATTTAGTCCTCCTTTACTTCTTTGGGTGCGTTGTCTTTGTTGGCTTTGAGGCTGCGACGCTTTGCAGCGTACTCAGCAGCATATTTGTCGAGACGGAAGGTGAGGAAACGGATCACGCGTTCGTCACGGCGATAAGCGGTTTCGAGTTTTTTGACGATTGTGGGTTCTGCGTCAAATTCGATAAGGCTGTAGAAGCCTGTCGATTTTTTCTGGATAGGATATGCGAGTTTACGCAGGCCCCATTCCTCTGTGTTCTCGATGGTCGCACCGTTGTCGGTGAGGACCTTGCTGAACTTTTCTACCGCTTCCTTCATCTGAGCGTCAGACAAAACGGGAGTTAAAATGAAAACGGTTTCGTACTTCATTGGGTTAAACGTTTGATTATTAATTTATAAAGTTGAGATTTTTAAAATCGCTTGCAAAGTTACGTTTTTTTTTTCGCAACTCCAAATCTTTCAGACTATTTGTCTATCGCAGAGTCTAAAAATAGGTTCTGACAGCAAAGATGAATTGATCAATGAAAATCAGCTTGAATGCAGATGAGTCATATCCATAGTCTTATCGGCTCAAAATTACTAAAAAATATGAATCTTTGGCTCAAGTTGAGCTGATTTATCCCAATTTTTGCTGCTTTTTGAGCCGATTCCAGGGACGACTCACACAAAAAAATTATATCAACGCATATAATCCACTATCCAAGCACTGTCCGCTTTTGCGGACAATGTGTCCGTTATCGGACAATCGCGCCAATCACTAACATCTGTCTATCAGCAAATTAATCAACCGGCACGATATTTGATACATTATCATATGCAATTTCATTGAAATTGAAGAATGTTAATTTTTATTGTTTTTTTTTAAATATCAGAAAATTTATGTTACTTTTGTCTCTGACAATCAGGCTCATTCAAAATCATATCACATCAGCATCACATCCGTTTAAAATCTGCAAATAAACCATATCATGGAATCAGTCCGCAAAACCGCCATATCAATCCTCATATTTGCCGCCGTGGCCATGACCGCCGGCGCACAGGCCGTGGTATCCGTCAGAGGAGGCTCAGTCAAGAAGAATAAATCATCCGACAATAAGGTGGAAAAAACATACCTATTCACTTCGCTTAAAGACGCCACATTCAAGCGCGATGTCGCTGACGGTTTTATCATACCATATGACGCCGACGGAAATCCGCTCGACACGATAATGGCCTCAGGCTATAAATGGAACGGTTCGGAAGTGATAAAGACTTCCTCAGTATCTATCCCGGTCGAAAGAGGCGACACTCTCATTATGTTCGATGCCGGAGCCCCCGGATTTCAGACTCAGACTGTGACATGGTCGATCGAGCCGTTCGGCAAACGCGAGTTTTCGCGCCGTATGCCTCTGATATTTCTGAATAAGGTGCATCAGCTCAAAGACATCACCGTGACTGCGTCAAAAGTCAAGTTCTACAATAAGGGCGACACGATTGTATATGATGCCGACGCCTTCCAGCTTGCCGACGGATCAATGCTCGACGCGCTGATCTCGCAGCTGCCGGGCGCAAAAATCGACGAAAACGGACGCATAACCGTCAACGGCGAGTTTGTCGAGTCTCTGCTACTCAACGGCAAGGATCTTTTCAACGACGACCATTCGCTGATGCTTGAAAACATTCCGGCCTACACTGTAAAGTCGGTCGAGGTTTTCAAAGGCCACACCAAGGAAGAAAAATTCAACTTCGACCAGTCGGAGCCCCGTCACCTGACAATGGATATCAAGCTCAAGAAGGAATACAGCATCGGCTGGCTGCTCAATCTTCAGGCCGGCTACGGCACTGCCGACCGATATCTCGGACGAATGTTCGCGTCGTGGTTCTCACCGACAACATCTGTCGTTATCACCGGCATGACAAACAACCTTAACGACAACCGCACACCGGGCAAAAGTGACAGCTGGACTCCTGAAAGCATGCCGTCGGGTACTCAGTCTCACCGTGAAGCCGGCATAAAATACAACCACCAGTCAACCGATGAGAGAATCAACGCCAACGGATCGTTTGATCTGACAGGCAGCTCGACAGATTATTATACATCGACATCAGCCACGCGTTTCCTTAACGGTGCAGACAGCTACGAACGCCGGTTCAGCGACTCCAAGTCATCTAATTTCTCTTTCAACACCAGCCACTGGGGAGCATACACCACATCCCAGCAGCACCGTTTCGGCATATCATTGGGAGGAGACTATTCAAAAAGCGACAATTACGGCAACTCTATTTCAGGAACTTTCAACAGCGACTATTCCGACATAAGCCGTCAGGCGCTCGAAGCCATCTATACCGACGGATCACCTGAGCAGCTTGAGGCCGTGGTCAACCGCGCGCTGAACCACAGCGAAGGCACGCTCCGCTCCGGAAGTTTCCGTGCGCAGCCTAATGTATCCCTGCACATTCCGAACTCCAATGAACGAATAAACATTTCGGCAGGCTTCTCCTACGTGACGTCGAAACGCAATCAGTGGAACGACTACAATATCAATTTCGGCAGCGATCCCGTTCCGGCCGAGCGCCGCAGACAGTTCACCGACGAGTCGCCCAACTACCGTAAGGCATGGAACGCTTCGGTCGGTTACACGCGCCCGATGAGCAGTTCCTATCTGAATCTGATCTATCGATATGCTTTTACCGACATGGCTAAAGATTCATATATGTATGCTCTCGAGCGGCTTTCCGACATGGGAGTGTTCGGCGTTCTCCCGGAAAATTATGCTTCGGCACTCGATCCGGCCAACTCCTACACCTCGACAACCCGATCCAACAGCCACACTCTCAGCATCGCATATCAGTGGTACAAATATAATGAGAAAAACATGTTCTTTGTATATTTTATGCCTACAGTCGGAGTTGATCACCACCGTCTCGACTACTGGCGAGAGAACCGCTCTTATCTGGTCAAACGCACATCTTTCATCATGCCGCGCTCATTTGCGACTGCATGGCTGCAATATTTCTTCGGCCGCAGCGAAGACGCTACTGCAAAACGACAATACAACAATCAGCTGAGCTATCGCTTCAATCTCGGCACCGAAGGGCCGGAACTGCTGCATCTCGTCGATGTTATCAACGACTCTGACCCTCTTAATATCCAGGAGGGTAATCCCGATCTGAAAAACTCACTCACACAGACCCACTCGCTGGAATGGGCGTATACCCCGTTCGGGAAACCCGTCAACAACAGATTAACATTCCAATACACCGCCGAATCAAATGCTCTTGTCCGCGGCTATGTCTATGACACGAACACCGGTGTGCGCCGTTATCGCACATATAATGTCAGCGGAAATTATTCGTTCAGAGCCGACGACTATCTTAACTGGGAATTCGGGTCCAAGAAACAGTTCTCGCTTTCGTCAGCAACGGCATGGAACCTCGACAACAATACCGATATGATAGGCATCAACGCCGACACGCCTGAGAAGGCTCAGGTCAGAAACACCATGCTGTCTGAAAATCTGACTCTCAGCTACCGCATCGGCAAGCAACAGATCTCACTGAACGGCAATGCCACTCACCGCCATACATCATCCGAACGCCCGGACTTCAACACCATCAACGCCCAGCACTACAAATACGGCGTCAACGGCATATTCGAACTCCCGGCCGGCTTCGGCATCAGCACCGACCTCTTCTTCTACAAGCGCGTGGGCTATGGAGTGAAAGAGCTTGATTCGACCGACGCCGTCTGGAATATGCGACTTACATTCTCTCCGAAGCGCAACAACCACTGGCTGTTCAGCATCGACGGCTTCGACCTGCTCCACAAGCTGTCGAACGTCCACTACGCCGTCACCGCGACAGGCCGGACCGTGTCCTACACCAACTCGCTTCCGCGTTACATGGTTTTCACTGTCCAGTACCGTCTCAACATCCAGCCTAAGAAATAACCGATTTTTTCGTTATCTTTGCAGATCTGATTTCACAAGTGATGGCTGAAAGTGATCTGAAAAAGAAAACGGCGCGCGGACTCATCTGGGGCGGCATAGGCAGCGGCGGCATGCAGCTGCTCAATCTCGCTTTCGGTATTCTGCTGTCACGCATATTGTCTCCGGGCGACTACGGCATGGTCGGCGCTCTTACTATTTTTTCGGCCGTGGCCGGTATTTTTACAGAGAGCGGCTTCACACTGGCGATTGTCAACCGAAAAGAAATCAGTCAGAGCGACTACAGTTCGGTGTTCTGGTTCAATCTGGCCGTCGGCGCAGGGCTTTATCTGGCGCTTTTCTTTCTGGCTGTCCCGATAGCTGACTTTTACCGCACGCCCGAGATGGTGCCTCTCGCCCGCTTTCTGTTCCTCAGCTTTTTTATCGGAGCTCTGGGCACTGCTCCTTCCGGCTATCTTCTGCGCAATCTCAAGATCAGGCAGCGCAGCCAGTCGCTGATCATCGCCGTCGCGGTGTCGGGATGCGCCGGCATCGCCTGTGCGCTCGCCGGACTCGCCTACTGGGGCATTGCCGTGCAGACGGTGACTTATTCACTGGTTCTCACCGTGTTGCTGTGGCACTATGCTTCTGTAAGACCGGCGTTTGTTTTCTCGCGCGCAGCTATAGCCGACATGCTGCCGTTCAGCATCAAGCAGGTGACCGTAGCCCTCTTCAATCATTTCAACAACAACTTCTTCGCCGCCCTTCTGGGCCGCTTCTACGGCATGAAGACCACGGGCTTCTATACCCAGGGCAACAAATGGACGGCGATGGGCTATTCTACCCTTTCGGGCATGATCAACAGCGTCGGGCAACCTGTGATACGCCGGACTGTAGAAGACCGGGAGCGGCTTATCCGCGTATTCCGCAAACTGCTGCGTTTCACGGCGTTCATCAGTTTTCCGGCCATACTCGGTCTTGCGATCGTGGCAAGGGAACTAATTGTCATCACCGTGACTGACAAGTGGTTGCCTGCGGTCGCCGTGATGCAGATCCTCTGCATCGGAGGAGCGTTCATGCCGCTGACCACTCTTTACGGCAACCTGTTCAACAGCATCGGACGACCTTCCGTCTATATGTGGAATACTGTCGCCATAGGGCTTGTGCAGACCGGCGCAGTACTACTCACCTACCCTTACGGTCTGACCGTTATGCTGTCTGTCTATGTCGCAGTCAATATCGTATGGCTGTTTATATGGCAGTTCTTTGCCCATCGCTCTACAGGGCTGAGACTGCGCGACGTTCTGGCCGATATTCTTCCGTCACTTCTCGCGACCGTGGCCGTACTGACCGCGACACTTGTCATCACTCGTCCGATTACTGAAATCTGGCTCTCGCTTGTGTCAAAAATACTGATCGCTGCCATCCTCTACACTATACTGATGTGGGCGCTGCGGTCAGATATCCTTCGCGAGGCCGTCAGGTTATTACGCCAACAAAAAGATAAAAACGATAATGTCTGATAATGTAACTGTGATCATACCGGCCCACAACCGGCCCGAACGTCTGAAACGTCTGCTCTCATATTATGCCGGCACAGGCATACGCATCATTGTCCCGGATTCTTCCGATGCAGCATATACCGGAGTAATAGACGAAGCCACTACAATATATATCCATCGGCCACGGCTTCATTTCCTATTGAAAATAAAGAAAATACTTCCGATGATAACAACGCCGTATGTGCTGTATTGTGCCGACGACGATTTCGCCGTGCCGCAGGCGATAGATGAAATCACCGCGTTTCTCGACAGCAACCCCGACTATTCGATCGCCCAGGGTCATTATCTGACTTTTATCCCGACCGAACGGAAAATCACATTTTATCCACGCTATATACGCCGCTTCGACAGCCGGATCACATCCGACACTCCGGCCGGACGCCTGCGCGAAAAGACAAAAGGCATCTATGCGCCGCTTCTCTATGGCGTAGCCCGCACCGACTCATTCCGGATCATCTATTCCTATTGTTTTGACAGCGATGGCAAGCTGCGCTTCGAAAATCTCTTTCTTGCCGAAGAATTTTTCAACAACGCAATGCTGATCATGGGCAAATACGCCACACTACCTTGTTTCTTCAGTGCCCGCGAACTGATACCAGGGTCGGCGACATCGTTCACCACTCCGATTCCGGTCTTAAAATCCACACCGAAGTACCGTCCGCAGTATGACGGATATCTCACCGCCCTGGCCTCGCTGCTCGCTGACCGCGGCGCTATCCCCCAATCCGAAGCCCTTGATATTGTGACCGAACTTGACAACACGCCGCCAGACAAGGCGTCCGTTCTGTTCAAACGCCGTGTCAACGCCTTCCTCGGACGGCACCGCGTGCTTTCACCTTTGTCAAAGCTTTCGGCGTGGCGTTACAATCAGAAAGGGCTGAAAGCCGTGAAAGGCATGAAGAGTTATCCCTGCACCTTCGAAACTCCCGAACGCCGGGCTATTGAAGATGCAGTCCGTCAGAGTTTCAGACAAGATTAATCTTTTTATTCTTTGCGGATAAACGTCTCGATGTGACGGCGTTTCTTCTCTTCGAGTATCTCCGACACTGCAAGCAGGATGCCCGACTCTTCAACATTGCCGAACTCGTCGTTTATCGCCGTGCCGAACATTCTCATAGTCGGCGACAGGCTCATGTAAGCGTTGACCAGCGGCGGAATGCTCAGACCGTATTTATGCACCTCTCCGTTTAGTATCTTGTAGTCGGCCTTGAAATCAGCGCCGGTGAAAAGCCGGTCCATATCCGCCTTGTCATAGTCTGTTCGCAGGGCCGTGATCGGTGTCACCAGTTTGTCGGGATCGGGGAAATGCTTGTTCATGAAATAGAGTATCATGTCGCGACACGTCTGGATATAGCTCGGATACATCGTCACCTTGCCGAAAAGATATTTTATCTCGGGATAGACCACAGTCAGCGAACCAAGACCGTCCCACAGATTGTCGAGCACATAGATGGCTTTTGCTCCGGCGCGCGACGACTGGTATTCGGGCCGCACGAACGACCGGCCAAGTTCTATCGTATAGGGAAGATAATCTTTCATGAACCGCTCGGAAAAGTTGAACATATGGCTTGTGGCTATGCGCGGACGTCCGTCGCTGTCGTTGCGGATGTCTTTGCCGCAGATAAATCTGTATCCGCCAAGTATCAGACGGCTTTCCGGCTCCCATACGATAAGCTGACGGCACGGCGGATCCATAGTGTCGAACTCGTCGATGTCGCATTCCTTGCCCGTACCGCCTCCTGCAAGACGGAACGCTATCTCGCGCAGACGGCCGATCTCACGCATGGTGTTGGGCGCGTTTTTCGCGTCGATGACATAGATCTTGTTGCCGGCTTTGTTCGTGTCGCGGAGAAAGTATTCGTCAGTGAGTTCTGACTCGATAAGTTCTGCGTCTACGGGATTGATTATTCGCTGGTTCATTGACTTGTTATGATTGTGGCTTAGTAATCGTTTCTAATTCTTTTTTCAGATCGTAGACCATACGTCTGACGACCTGCGCTTCGGCCTCGGCTTCCTGACCGCCGGTGAGACTCTGCCACGGCAGCGGCGAACCGCAGTTGATGCGGAATGTTTTGCCTTCGGCCTTGAAAACCTCCGACGGCAGCAATGCCATCTCGAAATTAAATTTCAGCCCCAGTCCTTCGCGCTTACGGGCGAAGGAATAGAACCTATCGGAGTTCGTGCCGTCAAAATAGACCGGCACAATGTCGCGTTTGAAACTTATCGCCCGGTTGATAAACATTTTCTTCCATTCGAGATCGGCCACTTCTCCGCCCGGAGTGCGCTGGCGCGAACATAGTCCGGCGGGAAATATCAGCACCGGATCGTCGCCCCTCATCACCTGATCGATCGCCGTCAGCGATGTGCGGCTCTGATGCCCGTGCTTGTTGATCGGGAGGAACACCGGTGCGAGCGGCTTGACGGCCATAAGCAGATCGTTGACGATAAACATGAGCCGACCGCCGTAACGCTGCGTGAAATAGTCGATCAGAGCCATTCCGTCGAGGCCGCCGAGCGGATGATTGCACGCGATGATCACCCGCCGCTGCTCTTTCGGCGGCAGACGGTCGGCGTTGACAGTTTCGATTCTGACGTTGAGATCGTCAAGCACTCCGCGGCAGAATTCAGCCCCTTCTTTCGGGAAATTGTGCTCAAGCAGTGCGTTGAGCCTGTCCTGGCAGATAAGTTTCTCAAGTTTTTTCAGCAGAAATGACGGCACGGCATGCGACGCTGCGCCAAGGCGCTCTCTGACGATCGCTCTGACATCTATTTTTATTGGCGCCGTTGGCTGATGTGTCATGTTCTGCAATGTTTCTGATTTAATTGAACTGCAAATTTATTAAAATTAGTCCGATGTGTCGTTATGTCGCGCCTCACTTTTTTGTAATTTTGCGTGAAACTTACCTTCTACTCTTTCAAAATGAACGAATCAAACGAAGACAAAAGGCCGGTGCTATATCTTTTCACTCCGTCGTGTGACTTTGTGCGTCCCTACTTCGAGCGCCTTATGCCCGAATGGCGCATCGCCGACACTCCTGATTCGGCGTCTGCCGCTGTAATGGTGTCGAGCACCGATATATATGATGTCGGATGCGGAACAAACTTCAACGAGCTGTCGCCTCTTGTGCCCGACGGCCCGTGGGCCTGTGCCGAAGAGTCTTTCATTGCGGCTTGTTCCGAGGCCGTTCTGCCTCCGACCGTCTTGCGCTGCGCACCGATCGTCGCTACCGGTATGACCGGAATGCCGCGCGAATTAGCAGAGAAAATCTATCGCGGAACATACATCGGCATCTCGGGCAATGATGCCCGTTGCAGTGTCGTCCATGCCGTGAGCCTTCCTGACGCGGCACGATGCGTTATGACAAGCGGCGGTATTTTCAACGTCACCGACACGGTTGATCCGACTGTCAATGACCTTGCCGAAGCACTCGCATGGCGCATTGCTCAGAAACGCAACTTCTACCTGAAACCGAAATGGTATCGTCTAATCTTCGGCAAGAAAAAATACGACCGTCAGACGCGGACTCTGACATTCTCGTGCGAGAAACTTCGTTCGGCCGGCGACTTCAATCCTGTGTCGACTGTCGATTATCTCAAAAACCATGTCTACGATGAAAAGAGTCTCTGATTTCGCCGCCGATCTCGGGTCTACCCTCAAGAGCATCGTAAAGATCGCACTGCAGTCACGACCCGTTACTGTCGGCAAGGCAGTTGACGCAGCTGACATGCCGCTCGTAATTCTCGCCAACGGCCCGTCTCTCCGTCAGACTATCACCGACCACGGCGCGCTACTTGAGTCGCTTCCGACACTTGCTGTCAATTTTGCCGCCAACGCTCCGGAGTTCACTCAACTCAAACCGCGCTACTATGTCCTCGCCGATCCTCATTTCGTCAACGCCACTGACGACCCGAATGTAAAGCTTCTCTTCGATAATCTCCGGAAAGTGACATGGCCGATGCGGCTGTTTGTCGACCGCCGCTACCGCAGACGCTTTGTCTCCCTGCTCGGTGGCAATGCCAACATTTCAGTCGAAACGTTCAATGCTGTCGGAGCCGAAGGTTTCGCCTGGTTCGAGCGCCTCGCCTACCGTTCGCGCCTCGCAATGCCGCGTCCGCGCAACGTATTAATCCCGTCGATCATGATCGGCATCATGCTTGGTTATCGCAGAATCTTCATTTGCGGTGCCGACCATTCATGGATGCGTGATCTGCGTGTCACAGACGACAACGAAGTCGTGTCGGGCATGTCTCACTTCTACAAGGAATCGTCTGCCGAAGTCAGCCGCTCGCGCAACGAATACCGTTCATATCGTCTGCACGACATTATCCGCAGCTATTACGTCGCATTTCTCAGCTACCACAAAATACGCCGCTTCGCCGACTCACTCGGCGTCGAGATAATCAACGCCACTCCCGGCAGCTACATCGACGCCTTCAAGCGAGGTTCACTCGCTGAACAGAAGTGAATTCATTTCTTATCATGCATTAAATTTCAGTCTTTTCCGTGTGGAAATTTATCAGTGTCTAAGTATTCCATACAGAATTTGACCCACAGGCAGTCCGACGGCAATCTTCTTTTTGCCGCTCCCGAACTTTAGATATGGGGTGACTATCGGCTCGGCTTCATATCTTCGTGATCCGATCTGTTGGACTGTCTGGCCTCCGACCATAACGCCAAATCTTTCTCCGGCATCATAATCGACATAGCCTCCGATCTTCGATACTCCGTAATAACCCGCCATAGCCGGCGACATAGGAAGGCCACCTCCCATAACAGGAGGCTTCCCAAAATAATAAGTACCGAACGCAGTGAAAGATACTTTTGGGCTGAACTGATATGTTATGCTCCCGTCAAATCCATACTGAGTATGCAATCCTCTGAAATATCCGTACTTATTAACAAGGCCGCCGGCATAAAACAGAAAGTTACCTGCACGTTGGTATATGCCGAACGAAGCATTATTGATCTGCATAAGACCGGGATATTCCGCCGAGCCGCCTCTTGCTGTTATTTCGCCATTTTTCCATGATGTCACAGAGACTTGTCCCGGAATGAACGATAAATCCGGGATTTTCAGATCAAGAGTATGAGAAACTTGATTCTCAAGCGCGACAGTTAACGGTTTATATCTAACCGGTATATTATAACTTACAGACGCAGTATCATTTTTCACAAAATTGATGTCTCTTGCCGAATATGATACCGAGTCAGCAGCCGGTTTAACATCGGGTCGGGATAAACCCGTATGTTCAACCTGCGCAAAACCGATATATGGCAAAAACATAAAAACGAATATCAGACAAATCTTATGTACCATAAGCCTTATTGTTTGACAGTCAACATATATCCGAAACCGCGCTGATTGATAATGGTAATTGATGGATCCTGACACAATGCCTGGCGCAATTTGTGAATGTAGCCATGGAGAGAGTTGCGGTTACTTGGTTCGTCACGCTGCCATACTGCAATCATCAGTTCTGAGGCATCCACGGTTTTTCCGATATTTACAGCCAGCCTTTCGAGTATTTTTGCCTCGAAGTGTGACAATTCCAGACTTCGGTCTCCTATCGAAAGTGTCTGGGTCGTAATATTGAAAATATAGTGTCCGATTGTGTACTTAATATCTTTTACACGATTGGTGCTATATCGGCGGAGGAGTGCTTTTATTCTAACAATAAGTTCGCGGAGTTCAAATGGCTTCTTGAGATAGTCGTTGGCTCCGATCTCAAAACCTGCCTCAACATCATCAACCGTGCTTTTGGCTGTGAGGAAGAGCAACGGAACCGTCGATGATAATTTTCGTATCTCCTTCGCCATCGAAAAGCCATCCATCTTTGGCATCATGACGTCAGCAACAACGATATCAGCACCTTCGGACTTGAATTTTTCAAGTCCGGCGATACCGTCCATGGCAGTGATAACTTCATATCCTTGGCCGCGCAGTGTGTCAGTGACAATCAGAGTGAGGTCCTCCTCGTCTTCAACAAACAGTATTTTATTACCCATCGTTGCTGAATTTAATTGTGAATACCGAACCTTCCGACTCCTTACTTCTTACCGTGACTGACCACCCCATTTTGTCAAATATGCTTTTGACATAATATAAGCCTATCCCATAACCGCGCACATCCTGGCGGTTACCGTGAGGGACACGATAAAACTTATTGAACAGATAAGGTATCGACTTAGCCGGTATGCCTATGCCGTTGTCAGCGACAGAAATTCCTTTGTCATTGCCGGATATGGTTATTTCAACACTGCTGCCTGAATATTTAATAGCATTGTCGATCAGATTGTTCAGCACATTAGCCAAATGCGCTTTATCAGCCTCAATCGAGATCTTATCATCAATATCCACACTGATGATTACATCCTTTTCGCCTCTCAGTCTCTGAGCGGCAGCTATTTCCTCAACAAAAGGTCGCAATAGAATTATCTCAGGTTTTAGTTCCATGGTTTTTCGCCGCTCCATACTCATTGCCAATATGTTTTCGACAAGTTCCCCGAGTCTTTTAAGCTGTTTGTTGGCTATATTGAGGTATGTCACTTTTTTCTGTGGGTCATTGTCAGTGTCATAATTGAGCAGTGCATCATTGGCGGAATAGGCGATGGCGATAGGTGTTTTCAATTCATGCGTCATATTGCTGACAAAATCATCTTTCATTTCTTCTATTGTCCTCATTTTTGACACAGCGTGAAACAGGTACCAAAATGCAAACGCGAATGCAAGCATCAGGAGAAAAACCGTGACAATTACCCCAAGCATCTGCGACAGTATATGTCCGGTCAGTGGAGTCATATAAGCTCGATAATTCAGCCCGGTCTCCGGATTAAAACACAGGGTGAACACATCGTAACTCAAATCATTTTGGGGGACATGAACATTACCTCTAAGAACATCTCCATTTGAATCAATAATCTCAACAGCGATGAAATCGGGGTATATCCTGCGGTCGGCAAGACGCTGTAATAAAATACTGTCCATAATAGCAAGATTGAAATCTACAAAAGGGTCCATGTTTTCATGCATCTGTTGACTCATTTCGTTGACCATCTGATTTGTATATGATCTGTCGCGCCGTAATGGGGTTTTATTCACTGTAACAGTGCCATCTTTATTTTCCGATGTAGTAACGAAATTTCCATCAGGATCTTTCACCCCGGACACACCGCCGCGTTGATTTGAATAAATAGAATCTCCATTTTCCACAGCGGCTTTCTGTGCGGCTATCGCGGCACGATTGGCTCTGTCTGCCCGTTCCCACATATCATCGATATCTGCATCAGCCAAAGCAGTCATCACATCACGCTCAACATTGGCTCTTATTGAATTATAAAGGGATATGAGATAATATACATTGCAGCCGAAAATGACTGCAATGACAATAATGAAAGTGGTAGATATTATCTTAAAGCGTTTCATATCTACAAAGTTACCAATAATACGTCATACAATCGATAAGCTTCGATTCGATTTAAGACTAAATAAGAGAACATTTAAGTCTAAATAAGGCCCGTGATACGCGCCGTCCATGAAAACAGTTGTATTTTTGCGTCAGAAACAATCTACAGCAATGAAAAAAGCATTACTTTTCATCACAATTGCACATAGCATAGCTGCTTATGCACAGACAGAGATCGCAGACACCGTTTCCGAACAGCAACTTGACGAAATCATTGTTAAAGGAGAGAAACCACAGGTAAGAGGCGAGGACGGCATCATGATCGTTGACCTGCCGGGGATTGTCAGGGATAAGCCCGTTAATAATATACTTGAAGCCCTCGGCTATCTGCCGGGCGTGACGAACAATAACGGCATGATAGGTCTGACCGGGGCATCCAACGTCACCATTATTCTCAATGGCGAGCTGACAAATATGCCGCTCCAAAATCTATATCAACTTCTGTATACCACTCCCGTTGACAGGCTGAAGAATGTCGAGGTCATGTATTCCGCTCCGGCAAAGTATCATGTCAATGGCGCTGTCATCAATGTCGTACTGAAAACGCCTACGCCACTCGACGGCTTGCAGGGACAGGTCAGAGCCGGATATAATCAGGCTCATTATGGTTCATATGGAGGCGCGCTTGCTGCCACCTATGCAATCAAGGGCTGGACTTTCGATCTGAATTACGGATTATCCAGAACAAAATCATGGAGCCGGGAGGAAACATGGTCCAATCATCTCCTGAACGGTCAGCGCAAGATGATTGAGGACGATATGCGCCGTATCACCCGTAACTGGAGCAACACCATTTTTGCATCTGCCTCATATAAAACATTAAAACTGACTTATAACGGTCAGATAGTATCAGGGCAAAAAAGCCGCAGCCTTTCATCCGGGACACTCGGCGATTTCACCAACGAGAATAAAATGTTGTCGCCGATCAATTATCATAACATAGCCTTGCGATATGAGACACCGTTCGGCATGTCAGTCAGCGGCGACTACACACGGTATTCCGAGAACCGCTCACAAACACTTTTCAAAGACACCGATTTTCTGCTTGACTCTGACTGCCGGCAACGCATCAACCGCTATCATGTCTATCTGGATCAAGAACACAATATCGGGAAATGGACACTCAATTACGGTGCCGAATACCAGCGATCTGAAGATCATAGCTCTCAAACCTACGGTTCGTCTGACAATCACGACTTTGACGACAGTCTCAACGAGGATGTAGCAGGTCTCTATCTCGGGACGCAACGATCGTTTGACCGGGGCCTGTCGTTCAATGTTTCGGCAAAAGGAGAATACTATCACAGCAAGTATCAGCATAACTGGAATTTCATACCTCAGTTTGGAGCTACTTACTACAGAACACCAACAAGCATCTTCCAACTTAATCTCAGCACTCAGCGTATCTATCCTTCCTATTGGGAGCTGCATGGAGGCACAAGTTACATAAACGATTACTCTACCGTTATCGGCAATCCTAAATTGCAGCCCTATATTCAGTACGATGCACAGTTCAACTACATCCTGAAGCAGAAATATGTCGCGACACTCTATTTTCAATATGGCGACAAAACCACAGTACAGCTGCCGTATCAATCTCCCGATGATCTCAATCTCATATATCAGACCGTCAATATGAACTATGAACGAGTGGCCGGGCTTAATCTTTACGCACCTTTCGACGTCAGCTACATTTGGAACGCCGCAGCCACGGCCAATGTGATGAACCGGCGTGCAAAGGCCGATCATTTCCATGACATAAGTTTTGACAACTGCAAATGGATTTTCTATGGTTCGATAAACAACTCATTCAAGTTCAGTCAGAACAGCCCGGTATCTTTATCAGTTGATTTCAGTTATATTTCCCCGTCTTTACAAGGGATAGCAGAAATGTCGGACATCTGGAGAGTAGATGCCGGGCTTAAATGGCAGTTCGGAATTAAACGCTGCTGCGAACTTGTTCTGAAGGCTGATGACATATTTAACACATGGTCTCCAACCATGACCATTAATCAAGCCGGCCAGGACTACCGGATGAAAGTCCGCGATATGACCCACAATTTAAAGCTTACTTTCATCTGGCGTTTCAACGGCTTTAAGCCTAAAGATAACGATATCGACATCTCGCGTTTCGGCACGGGCAGATAATCACGCCACTGCATCATTAACTTATAAAAGTCACGCAGCCGGCCCTCTCGGGTCGGCTGCGTTCAAGTGTCTCTAACACTAAATACCTAAAACCATTTAAAATCCTTTTTTACTTTAAATCCTTAACAAGCCTAATAATATCTTAGACCTAATAATTATTTACACCGCAAAGTTATTACACGAATTATACATTTCACCCTTCATACAAATAAAATATAAACAATTTATAACATATTAAAAAATTATACCATTGATAATTAGAGCGATATAAAGTCAAGCTACGTCAATAAATATAAACTAAAATTTAGCTTGATTTCCTATTCTTTTAATGCTATCCTCAAATGTTTCCCGATTTTCAGCACGATTTTTAAGCTTATTTCTGTAGGTATATACAGTGTTGAGTGACAGCCCCAGCAGCCTTGCGATCCTCGCACTATCATCGACACCCAGACGCATGAAAGCCGCAATACGCAGTTCGGGCGTCAGTCTTCTTTCGCTCAGTTCTGCAAACTTCGTATCTTTACGGAGAAGGCTGTTAAGTTCGTTCGCAAAATCAGGATATATACTCAGAAAAGCTTCGTCAAACGACCTGAGAAACTTATCGCTTTGGTCACGCATCATTTCTCCACTCTCGACCATACGGCAAAGATCTTGCCCCTGACCGGTCTTTACTTTACGCACTATCAGACGGTTCAATTCCTCTATACGCTCGATATATGACGAACATATTGCCAGTATCTGACTGATATATGCATCTTTGTGCATATTAGTAGTCGCAAGTTTGGATCGATATGATGATATACGGCGTTTTGACCGGTAAAGCATCCACACCATCACCGCCATTATCACTATTGCAACAGACAGAACGCCAACAAGGACATAAAGCCATCTTATCCGTGAACTATCCTTATCCTTATACGCTTTCGATACTACCGGCAGCATGTTGACATCGGCGATAGTGCGTATCTTCGAGCCCGACTCTATCGAATTGTCGAGTGCCTGTGTCATATAGCGGTAAGCCCGAGGAATATCACCACGGCGGTATAGTTCAAGTCCGAGACGTTGCAGCGAAGTTGTTTCTTTTGTCCCTGCAGCCACATCGCTCATCGACGATAAAGCCAAATAAAACGCGGCTTTGTCCTTGTCGTCAGCACAGGTCTGATAATAATCGGCAAGCGAAGCCGCCACGCGAGCATAAAGATCCTCACCGAACTCCGAGGCATCGAGCGCAGCACGCAGTTCGGCAAGCGCAACAGTATTATCGCCGCGGTTCATAGCGCTCCAGCCTTTATGATATAACTGATGAGCCGATCCGGGCGGCAGATATTTAACCAACGAGTCGCTGAAAGTCAGCGCCTTGCCGACATACTCTTTGCCAAGCGGATTGTCTGCATAGAATGCAGCCGTCGCTACAAACAGGTCGAAGCCCTTATCAAAATAAGTCATCCGATCTTCTTCGGTAAGCGACTCCCGGTCGATCGTTTTGAACATATCGACAGATTCTTTGATTATGCCCCTGAGTGGATTCACGGCCACAAGCTCAAGCATCGCCACACGCTTCATTGCACTGTCGCCGTATAGGTCTGCCTGACGCAAAGCACTGCTGAAATACTGAGAGGCAGAGTCGACATTATACCGTCGGTATTCGCGTCCTACTTCTAACATTATTTCAGGCAACAAATCATTCTCGGCTTTGCTCAGTTTGTCTTTGGCCGCAGCTATGCGGTCGAGTTTTCTTTGCGAATAGTCACGGCTCCTGCCGATATACGCGTCAGTCTCGACAATAGCCTGATCAAGGCCACCGGACAACTGAGCAACATCATGACCGGCAGCCGTCAGATCCGCGACTCCGGAAATCGCATATAACGACAATATTACAACCGCACGCCTAAACATCGTCGCTGGTCACACTGTCGTGGAGCCGAATTTCCAACAATTCAATCAGCGAACGGCGGTCGACTATATCGATCTTGGTCGGGCTGTAGGTCAGAAGCCCGCGTTCTTTCATACTGTCGAGCGTCGAAATAAACGACGCACGCTGTACGCCGAAAAACGAATACAGATCTCGCTGGCGGCACTCAAGCGAGATATCGCGGCCGCTGGGCTGTGTGAGTGCAATGATCCAGAATGCGATACGCTCCTCAATGCTGCCTGTGGTCAGTGCAAGCATTCCGCTTACCGACTTCTGGGCATTCATCGACAATAGATTGAGATAGTTAAACATGAACACCTCATCTGATTTCAGGATCTTTATATAATCATTTTTGGCGATCTGCAGTATTCCGGTCGATTCTATTGCCGTGACCGTACACGGATAGTTGGTCGCACGACCGAAAAGATAATCGGCCGATATGACATCAGGAGCCACAAGCGTCTGACTCACCTTGAAACGCTCATCAGGGTTGACGATCTTAGATCTGACGCTGCCTGAAATTATAAATTTTATGTGAGTACACGGCGAACCTGCCTCGACAATCGTTTCGCCGGGAAGATATTTAAGAAAATGGAACTTAGCCATACCGACCGTCTCGGCCATGCGTTCGCGCGTCGTTCCGCGAAACAACGGCAGCTCCATAAGAATTTCAAACATACTGTTCATGTATATATTGTCTTAAGTCTTTATTATATCAACAAGGCGCAGCCATTAAAGTTTTTTTGTCTCCTTTCCGGTCTTGAAATATATCTGTGCCGAGTTGATCGTATTCTGCCACAAAATATATGACGCCGGGCCTACAGACGATATGGGATTAAGGAAATTGAGCGACATCCAGATAGCCAGCACTGTGTTTTTCTGGGCCAGTCCCTGAGCCCCCGCCACTTTGTCGCCGAAACGTCCTCCAATCCTGCGGCCGACGATAAACTGGCACACACAGACAGCCAGCGCCGCTCCGGCTATAGCGGCCATTATCGGTATGGCTTCTGAGGGCTCGCTCATCACGAAACTGACCGACTTGCCGACGACTATCAACAGAGAGACCGCCCAAATGTAAAATGACAGCGACTGATGTGAGGCTATTGCGTGATGAACTTTAGGCGCGGCATAGCGGAGCGAGAATGCCGTCAACAACGGCAATATGATCAGCGGGCCGACCTTCATGCAGATCGTCGTGAAACCTTCGACAAAACTTACAGTTCCTCCGAGCGACTCTCCGCCCATATACTCAAACAGCGCCGGAGCCGTCAGAGCCACGGCTACATTGCTGACGATCGAGTACATCGCTACCCTGACAACCGAGCCTCCGAGCATCCCGGTTATCACCGGAGCCGCTGTAGCAGTAGGACAGAAGACACAGATAAATGTTCCTTCTGCGAGAACCGGCGACAGCGGACGCAGCGCGAAATACAGCCCCGTTCCTCCGAGCAGCTGCACCGCCAGAAGCGACCACGACATGCGGCCGAATTTCAGTTCCCGCGGATTTACTTTACAAAAAGTGATCAACAGCATCACAAATATAAGATAGGGGGCGAGAAACTGCACGCTCTCTATCTCTGCGTGGAAAATCATGCCTGTCACCATAGCAACAGGCAGCATCCACGGCTTTATCATCTGTCTGAAATGTGCAACGTTCATATCAGATGCAAAGTTACACAGAATTTTTCAGACGCCTGAAATAAAAAATTAATCGAAGACTGACCTAATCCTGATTTAAATCATTATACCAACTGCCATTGATTTTAACCTGCCTTCTCTTTCCTTTTCCCTCACATCTGGGACATAATTCATGACGGTTTATATGATGACAATGTCTTGTTCCGCATACCTTACAATCAATATTATAGCATTTTTCGGAGAACATTGAACACATTGAGGAGCCTCTTAACGGAACAACCAAACCTGTTGCATTACAGTTCGTACACGGGACTTCTCTGGTCTCTTTTGCCGGCCGCGCTTGAGGCGACGAACTGCCCGAAGAATGGCTATATTGAACATCCTTTGGATCTACAGGCACGATGGTATATCTATTGAACCGATTGCCCCAACCGTTCTGCAGGGACCGCAGATAGCCATCACATAATATGCGCTCCGGCTCAACATTTGAAAACAGTCCCTTCTGATACCATGCCTGCGCCTTATAATAATTCTTCATACAACCAAAGCCGTTTTCATAAATCATTCCGGCATATTTGTAACATTTTACATTACCGGCCTCGGCTGCCGATATCAACCATTTTGCAATCAAATCGTCATATTCCGATCCGCGACTTTTCCGGGCATACAATAGCGCAAGCTCAAACATAGCCTCCTTATGACCCCATTCGGCAGCCCGTGTCAGCAATGGAAGCGCATCAGACAACTTATACTTGCTACTAAGAGCTTTGCCGTTTACATAATCATTTTCGGCCTCTCTTTGACCATAAGATCTTCTGGCAATCTCAGCGACAACACTGTCAAAATTTTCGCGAGCCCTTGAAGATCCGCCCTGAACAATAGCCTTTTCGTACCAATACTTGGCTTTAGACAGATCTGCGGACACTCCGCGACCATACTCATACAACACTCCGATATTGTTGGATGCAATTCCTTTGCCGAGCTCCGACGCTCGTTTATACCATTTCATCGCTTCACGGTAATCCTGCCTGACGCCTGTCCCGGTATCATAGTAATAACCAATATTAAATATTGCGTTTGCATCGCCCTGTTCGGCCTTTTTCATGGCGTCTTGGAATTTTTGCTGATCAGCGGTAAGTGCCGGGCGATTTGCCGAAGAATTTCCGGCCGCGCTCCCGGCCGTTACAGTACGCCCGGGACTCTGTTTCTTACCGAGCGTCTGACCGACATTCTGATTTGAGTTCCGCGAGACTTGCGATTTGTTATTCTTTTCAAGATACTCGCGTGCTTTTGTATTTCCTGCAGCAGCAGCCTTTTCATACCAATATCTGGCAGCTGCATAGTCCCGGGGAGTTCCCTCTCCGTTATTATACAAAACACCGACACTACGCATTGCGTCTGAATTTCCTTCATCGGCAGCTTTCTTATACCATTTAAAGGCCTCGTTATGATTTTTAGTTACTCCTTCGCCGTTATAGAGCATATTGCCTATATACATAGTCGATTCAGAGTCACCGGCAGCCGACGCTTTTTTGTACCAATACATTGCCTGACTAAAGTTGCGGTCGACTCCCAGTCCGCCCCAATATATCTTGCCGACATAACGCATCGACTCCGGGTCGCCAGCATCGGCACCCTTTCTTAACCATTTCAGCGCAAGACCATAATCTCGTTTGACCGCAGAGCCATAGTAGTAGGATACTCCTACATGCCTCATCGCCACCGGATCGCCGGCCTCGGCTTTTTTGTTCCATCTCTGAAAATCTGCATACGTGTATTCGGCCTTGACCGATACAGGCATGACAAGCGATCCTGACAGCATCAGCGCCATTACTGTCGCTCTGATTATATTCACAAAAGTTTTCATAGCAATTTTAGCATTCGGACAAATGCACAAGATCAGCCTTTGACTTATAAAATCACCTTTCTGACCGTCTTACCGCGGCGCTCGATATAGATTCCGCTGCCGGGAGTGGTAACGCGTATGCCCTGAAGATTATAATAAACCGGTTCTGAGCCGGCGCAGTCACAGTCGGTCACGATATCATCAACCGATGAAGTCGCGAACCGCTCTTCCCAGTTGAGAGCCGGAAACTCGGTCACAATATTTATCTTACCGAGACTGAAAGCGTCCCAAGTGGCGACTTCGTCTCTGAGCTGATCAAACGAAAGTCCGCCGGTGACAGATTTACGGTTCAACTCCATCGCATCCCAATAAAACGAATTTGTCACGGCAGCATTGCCGGCGCATATGGGATCGGCAAGTGTCTTTCCGTCGACAGCCATGTTCCAGGCAATGACATGATCAAGCTTAACAGAAGTCGAACGCTGCACTGTGACAATACCGCCGGCATGGCCTCCGGTAGACGTGACCGTACAAGCTGCATAGCTATAGCTGACCGAAAGCGGGGCATCGCTACGCCCGACGAGTCCGCCGGAATATTCGGCCGCGCCCGTCTTGTCGGCAACGTCGGCAAACGAATAGCAATTGGTGACAGTCAGCTGACCTTTATTACAGCCGACCAACGCGCCCGAAGCCGCGCCGGTGACCGAACCGGTGACAAAACAATTGTCGATCGTAGCGTCAACAGCAATACCGGCAATAGCACCCACGCAATACCAGCTGTTGGACACCGTTACATCCTCAATACCAAGATTTTTGACCGAACCGGAGAAATATCCTATCAGAGAGCCGTTCTGACCCGGGCTTGACAACGGCCGGAGATTACGGATAATATGACAGCAGCCGTCGAGATGTATTTTTGCGCGCGATCCTTCAGGACAAAGAACGCGCCACTCGATGCCGCTCATATCTATGTCATTTGCAAGCGAGATGAAATTATCGCCGTTGACAAGTTTTGATCCAAGGCTAAGAAGATCGTCGGCCGAAGAAATCACGATAGGATTGTCTTCCGATGATCCGGGTCTGACATCGGGATCGGGCTCGGCAGTCTTTTTCGGGTCGAAGTTAAGCATTGCAGCAGCCACACAAGCGCGACGGCCGTAAGTACCGTCGGCATTGGTGCTGTTGTAGACATAGATATTTGCAGTGCCGTCAGCGAGCGGTTCGGCGATGATCGACGAATAGCCATACTGCGACGCATAGTCGGGTTTCTGCCATTGAGCCACTACGGAGCCGTCGGCTCTGACAACCGCTATGTCCATCGTGTTGCAGTTCTTACCGTCGTATTCGCTCAGATAGTTAACAACGAAATAACGGACACCGTCAATCACGAAAGTATCGAAACCTCCGGTCGACGCCGCTGTGACACTATTAAGCGCAGAGTTGCTGAAAAGAGCTTCATCAAACGTTCCGTCGTCGGCAAACGAGCAATAGTCTGTGGCACCGCGCCCGGCGTTGACATACATTATAAAGCCGCTTTCAGGATTAGACCGTCCGGCAAAAGCGGCAAACGACGCATCTTTAGGCTGGGCTATGCTCAGCGACGATGATGAGGTCTTGTGGCGGAGCGCAGGTGACGGCGTCGCATCGACGACCGGAGATCCGGTGCCGTCGTAAGACAGTCGGACCATACGGACAAAGGGCGCGGCATTGCCGAACGCCGGAGCGATAAAAAACACGGCCTCTCGGCTCAAGTCGCCAAGCACACGCCCCACGCAGTCGATGCGTCCTACTCCGGAATATGTCTTGCCGTCGACAACGGCCTGATAATCATCGGGAACAGACAGTTCCAAGCGGTGACTTTCGCCCGACGCGGGGCAATAGACCGACCATACAATGCTGCTTTTCTGAACATTTGTGAAATAATGCCCTACAAGAAAATTACCGGCCTGATCGGCAGAAAGCGCCGTGCCGTAATAATCGGACGCATCATCGGGGACAGGGAGCCGGTAGAGGTCGCGCCATCCGTCGGCTGAGATTTCGGCTATGCTCATGGTCTTCATGTTGACCGTGTAAACCTTACCGTCAGCGGCTGTAGCGAAGCGTGCACATGACTGCGATTTTACAGCGGCGGCCGACGGCGACCAGTCTGGAGCATCACGATCCCAGTCAGAGTTAAGATCGGCCGTAGTGTATTTCCATATCTCGGTTATCGATCCGGCGCCAAAGGCAACAGACGGAAATGTTAAAGCCGCAACCGCGGCAAGACGGAATATCATTTTTTTCATAAGTCGGATTTTTCAGTAGGTGGAAAATTATTTGACAGACAGTCTGACGGTGTTGCCGCGCATGTCGCTGACCAGATAAATGCCGGCCTGACACTCAAACATCCCGGAGCCGACATGGACAAGCATTCCGGATGTGCTGAAACAGCGGGCATCGGGCGCATCAGCCGAAATCGATATGCAACCGTCGCCGACCGAAGCGAAATCAACAACACCGCTGTCAGCGACTACATCATCGATGCCTGATGTCTGCGACAGGCGTCCGCTCGGACCAAGACTCATCACCACCGGCTCACCGCCGATAAAGGCACCGTATTCAAACGTAAGATCGTCGGAAGCATTGCGACAGCGGTCTGTCACCGGCTCGCGAAACCAGGAGTAGACACCGTGCCAGCCTGAAACATCGCCAGACTTGACCTCATAGTCGCCAATAACTTTATGATATGATTTTCCCCAGCTGTTGCCGATGAACACAACGTCGCCCGGGCGCACCCAGCTGCGGTCGCCGATACCTTCGCGCGACAGATATACGGCCTGATAGCCGTGAGCGCCATGTTCGACAAAAGTACAGAAATTAGGAGCCGACGCTCGTGAAAATTCAATCTCGTTGCCTTCAGATGTCACGACAAGCGGCGTCCATGTGCGGCATCTGCCGCCGGGAGTCAGTATTTCACTCTCATCGACAAAGACCGACTGCATAGGATAGTATTTATCTATAGTCAGAGCACGGGGATGGCAATAATCATGCCGACCGCGCACCTCGATACTGTTGCCCGAAACACTGTAACTGATATGCTCGGTGCAGAATTTCACACCGTCGGCAAAGAAAATATCGTTTTCGACATCAACGGTCAGCACTTTTCCGGAAACAATTGCGTCACCATCGACCTCAACACCGTCAACCGCTATCGCTACGCTGACCGTGGCCGCATTGGGCTTGCCATCATTGTGGTTGCCGCCCATCCACCACCCGTCGGCTAGAAAGCCGCCGATATTGTTGCTCGACCGTGTATGATTGACCTCAACACCGTCAAGCAGGACATTATAGAAGGTATATAACTTATTATTACCGCACTTTTTGAAATTTGTCTCGACCTTACCCCACTCTGTCGTCTCCGAATAATACACATCGCCGTCGGCTACCGTAATATCAGCCGCAGCAAGAGAAAAAGCGAGCATCAGAAAGCCCGTAGCAAGCAATGATTTTCTCATGGACTAAATTATAATTGGTAAATATGTTTAAGCGTGATTATTACCGCAAATTTACCAAAAGATTTTTAATCCCTGCTATATGGTCTCCCGTTTTTCTAAAGTTTTCTATCAGTCTTTTGTCAACGACATTCTCACTTTGTCGATCAATGAAAGTTTGGGAGGTTTGATATGGACGGAAACTTTTGCCGACGTGCGATTGAGAAATATTACTGACGAATGAAGTACAATAGCCACCCACTCTTCAAAAGGCACAATAGCGTGAATCTTTGACAAAGGTATTGTATAGAACGGAGACCTTTCGCCAAGACTATGTATAATCAGACTATCGGTATCCATGTCTACAGAAATGTCGTGATGCTCGGCCACTGTGTCGAACAGCAGACCGAAGTCGAGACAGTCCGGGCTTTTGGGCAGTTTACTGTACTTCTTGTAAAGGGTGTCTATTACTTGTTTTGTAATCATAACTCATTATTGTTTTGCGCCGCTGACGGCATTTTGAATTACGGATCACGTCGGCATATTTTAAGGAGAAAAGATAGCACATTGTCGATGTTGCACCGCTTTAATATTATAACTTCGGATCCGTTAAAAAGTTCTTTCGCCAAACAATAATTTTTACAATTTTTCAGAATATAAAAAACATGTCCCTGACATTTTATCGTAATGACAGGGACATGTTTATAGAATTATCAGGCAAGGAAGCCGAGCAACACGCCTGCGGCCACAGCCGAACCGATCACACCGGCAACATTCGGGCCCATGGCATGCATGAGCAGATAGTTGGACGGATCATATTCGAGACCGAGGTTGTTGGAGATACGCGCCGACATAGGCACAGCCGAAACACCGGCGTTGCCGATGAGCGGGTTGATCTTCTTGTCTTTCGGCAGCACGAGGTTGAAAAGCTTGACGAAGAGCACGCCCGACGACGAAGCAATCACAAACGCCATAAAGCCTAGGAAGAAGATGAAAATCGTCTGCAGAGTAAGAAACTGCGAGGCCTGTGTCGAAGCGCCGACAGTCATGCCAAGAAGGATGGTAACGATGTCGGTGAGAGCATTGCTGGCTGTCTTGGCGAGACGGTTGGTCACACCGCACTCGCGGAGCAGGTTACCGAAGAAGAGCATACCGAGCAGTGGCAGACCCGAAGGAACAACGAAGCAAGTGAGCAACATGCCGACGATCGGGAAGATGATCTTCTCGTTCTGCGACACGGCGCGCGCTGGCCTCATGCGGATAAGGCGCTCCTTCTTGGTTGTGAACAGACGCATCAGCGGCGGCTGGATCAGCGGAACGAGAGCCATGTAGCTGTAGGCCGAGACTGCGATCGCACCCATAAGGTTAGGAGCAAGCTTCGACGACAGGAAGATGGCAGTAGGACCGTCGGCACCGCCGATGATAGCGATAGCACCGGCCTGGTCGGGAGCGAAACCGAGAGCGAGAGCCACCATATAAGCACCGAAGATACCGAACTGGGCAGCAGCGCCGATAAGCATAAGCTTCGGGTTGGCGATCAGAGCCGAGAAGTCAGTCATAGCACCGATGCCGAGGAAAATCAGCGGAGGATACCATCCGGCGCTCACACCGTTATAGAGGATATTGAGCACTGAACCCTGTTCATAGATGCCGATCTCAAGGCCGGCAGTAGTATTGAACGGCACGTTACCGATAAGAATACCAAAACCTATAGGCACAAGCAGCATGGGCTCAAAATTACGCTTGATTGCAAGATAAATAAAAATGAGACCAACTAAAATCATTATAAAATTGCCTATCTCGGCATTGGCGAAACCTGTCAGTTCCCAGAACTGTTGCAGGTTTTTCAATAGAAAATCACCAAATGACATAATTACGGTCGATTAAGCGATTGTAATGAGTACAGCGCCTTCGAGTACAGAGTCACCGGGAGCGACGTTGATAGAAGCGATCTTGCCGTCGCGGCCGGCATGAATGGCATTTTCCATCTTCATGGCCTCAAGAAGAAGCACAGTGTCAGAAGCCTTGACCATGTCGCCTACTTTCACGGGAATCGAAAGCACAACGCCGGGCAGCGGGGCCTTGACTGCGTCACCGGTGCCTGTAGGAGCAGGCTTGGCGATAACCTTCTCACCCGCAGCGTTGCGGGGAGCGGCCTCGGGACGGGGAGCGCTCACAGACTTGACATGAGCTGCAGCCTGCTGTTCGAGTTCAACTTTATAAGGGACACCGTTGACCTCGACTTGAGCCACGTTGCCATCGATGTCGCCCACGGCTACCTTATAGGTGTTGCCATTGATTTTATATTTATATTCTTTCATTGTTTGATCGTATTAGTAGAATTGAATAAATTTTGTGTGGGTGAGATTGATTAATGGCGATGATTTACGCCCGGCACCTCGCGGAGACCGTATATTTTGGAACTCCAGGGAGAATAAGCGCGTTTCACTTTGTTGATGGTGAGGACGGCGTTTTCGGTGTCGTGAGCGTTAAGATGATCGTGGAGAGCCATTACGATTGCGGCGATTTCCTCGCCTGAATCGTGGACGATCTCGCCTTTCTCGACATCGTGTTTCTCGACACCGTGGGCACGCATCTTGTTGAGACGCGACACACTCGCGCCGATCTTGCCGATGCCGTAGAAACACAGACAGAGCAGCAGAAGAGCCGAGAAAACTATACACATGGCCATTACGGTCATACCGAAGCCGTTGGCGTCGCGTTCGGCAAATTCCTCGATCTTGTTGTTAGTATCGCGGATGACATTGGCGCTCGACGGGGTGATATAAGCCTCACCGCCGTCACGGACACCCCATTCGCCGGCTCCGTCGACCGAACGTGCATAGCTGTTGTCGGCGGTCAACGATGCCGGGATAGTCACTTCATCGATAAGAGTGACACCGTCGGCATCATAAATACCTATCCAGTTTTCTTTGCCGGGTTCGAGTACGAAGTTGGTGTGGAATGTACCTTTGTCGGGCTGACCGTCAGCAAAAAACACCACGTGCTGACGCTTGGCGATGCGAGTGTTCACGTCGCCGAGAGGCACAGGGTACTTTTTAGGGTCATGCTTGTCATTGGTGATATAGATGCTCGAGATTTCGAGCGGGGCGAAATTTGAGTTGAACAGTTCGATCCAACCGTGATGCTCGCCGTAGTCGTCGATAATGCTCGATTCGTTTTCCACCATGACCTCGTTGA
Organism: uncultured Bacteroidales bacterium; assembly: GCA_947573135.1. Lineage (GTDB taxonomy): Bacteria > Bacteroidota > Bacteroidia > Bacteroidales > Muribaculaceae > CAG-873. Next base: position 45,593 of record CANPDU010000003.1, read on the forward strand.
CACGCAGGGCTTTGCGGCTCTGAGCGGAGACGATAGAAACCGCCGCGGCAACGAATATGGCTGTCAAAAATAATTTTCTTTTCATAAATGCAATATGCTTTAAGAGCGGATAAGATTGCCGGCTGCCGGCTTAGAGGGGAATATTGCCGTGTTTTTTTGCCGGATTGGTCACCTTCTTTGTGGCGAGCTGCTGCAGAGCGCGTATCACGCGGAAACGGGTGTTGCGCGGTTCGATCACGTCGTCGATGTAGCCATACTTAGCCGCATTGTAAGGATTGCAGAACAGTTTGTTGTACTCGGCTTCCTTTTCCTGAAGCACCTTGGCGGGATCGTCAGATGCCTTGGCTTCCTTGGCATAAAGCACTTCGACTGCGCCGGCACCGCCCATAACGGCGATTTCGGCCGTAGGCCAAGCATAGTTCATGTCGCCACGGAGCTGCTTGCAGCTCATCACGATATGGCTGCCGCCGTAGCTCTTGCGGAGAGTGACTGTAACCTTGGGCACAGTAGCCTCGCCGAAAGCATAGAGCAGTTTCGCACCGTGAAGTATTACACCGTTGTATTCCTGGCCTGTGCCGGGAAGGAAGCCCGGAACGTCGACGAGAGTCACCAGAGGAATGTTGAATGCGTCGCAGAAACGTACGAAACGCGCGCCCTTGCGGGAAGCGTTGCTGTCAAGGACACCGGCAAGATATTTAGGCTGGTTGGCCACGATGCCGACTGACTGACCGTTGAAGCGGGCGAAACCGACGATGATATTCTTGGCGTAGTCGCGCTGCACTTCAAGGAATTCGCCATTATCGACAATAGCTCCGATTACCTCATACATATCATAGGGACGTGTTGGCGAGTCGGGAATGATGTCGTTGAGAGAATCCTCGAGGCGGTCGATCGGGTCGTTGCACTCAACCAACGGCGGCTCTTCGAGGTTGTTCTGGGGTATATAGCTGAAGAGCTTGCGGATGATCTTGATGGCATGTTCGCCGTCTTCGGCTGCAAAGTGGCATACGCCGCTCTTCGATGAGTGAACCTCTGCGCCGCCGAGAGCGTCCTGAGTCACATCTTCGCCGGTAACGGTCTTCACAACCTTCGGGCCGGTGAGGAACATATAAGAAATACCCTTGGCCATGATTGTGAAGTCAGTGAGTGCGGGAGAATAAACAGCGCCGCCGGCACACGGTCCGAGGATAGCAGAGATCTGAGGAATTACGCCCGAAGCGAGGATATTGCGCTGGAAGATTTCGGCATATCCGGCGAGAGCGTTGATGCCTTCCTGGATACGTGCACCGCCGGAGTCGTTAAGACCGATAACAGGAGCGCCCATCTTCATTGCCATGTCCATAACCTTGCAGATCTTGAGGGCCATGGTCTCAGAGAGAGAACCGCCGAAGACAGTAAAATCCTGAGCAAAGACATAGACGAGGCGACCGTCGATTGTGCCGTAGCCTGTAACGACGCCATCACCGAGGAATGATTTCTTTTCCTGACCGAAGTTGGTGCAACGGTGACGGACAAACATGTCGAGTTCTTCGAACGAACCTTCGTCGAGGAGCTGCGCGATACGTTCGCGAGCTGTATATTTGCCGCGTTCGTGCTGCTTCTCGATGGCTTTTTCACCTCCGCCGATGCGCGCCTGCGCACGAAGCTCGATTAACTCTTTAACTTTTTCGAGTTGACTGCTCATTTTGATGATTGGTTGATGAATAGATTATTCAAAAAAAATTGATTATGTTTATGCTTTTTTCTTGGGGTCTTCGCAAAGCTCTATCAGAGTGCCGACAGTCGATTTCGGATGAAGGAAAGCGATGTTGAGACCTTCGGCACCTTTACGGGGAGCCTTGTCGATAACACGGCAATCTTTTGACTGCACTTCCTCGAGAGCCTCGGCTACTCCGCTCTCAACAGCGAAAGCTATGTGCTGGATGCCGCCGCGGCCGCCGTTGTTAGCGATGAATTTAGAAATAGCGCTGTCTTCGGCTGTGCCTTCGAGAAGTTCGAGCTTTGTCTGGCCGACCTTGAAGAAGGCGGTACGCACTTTCTGGTCAGGCACTTCTTCGATAGCGAAGCATTTGAAACCAAGAATATTTTCGTAGAAAGGAATGGCTTCGTCGAGCGAGGGGACGGCGATGCCGATGTGTTCGATATGGCTTATATCCATTATAATAAATTTATGAGTTATAAATAAAATCTGTTACTATTATCTCACCGGAACCGGGCGTTTGAGAACCTGACGGAACGACATGAGAGTCTCTGTGCGTGCAGCTCCGAGCTGCTGGATCTCGTTCTGAAGGAGATGAAGCAGATGCTCGTTGTTGACAGCCATTAATTTGATAAGAATATCATAACGGCCGGTAGTATAGTGACACTCAATGATTTCAGGGATTTTTTTGAGTTCCTCGACGACTTCGGCCGAGCGAGAAGGCTCACGCAGATATATACCCACGAAAGCACAAGTCTCATAACCCATTGAAGTCGGATCGATAAGACATTCAGAACCCGTGATCACACCGGCAGCAAGCAATTTCTGAATACGCTGATGCACTGCGGCACCGGAAACACCATATTCTCTGGCTATTTCGAGATATGGCTTCCTTGCATTCATTGACAGATCGCGTAGTATCTTCAGATCTAACGCATCAAAGTTTTGTCGATTCATGATATAAATGTGTTTATAATTGGTTAGGCAATAAAATTACTTAAACTGACAAAATGGAATAATCGTCATAGAGAATTCGCATGAATTTCACCGTCGGTATAACCATCGGGCAAAAATCATGCGAATGTAATAAAAATCAAGTTTACAAAAAAATATTAAGCGATTTTTTTATTTTTTTTGTAAATTGTAGTCGTGTCGCACAATTATCGTCAGACAGACGTTATATTTCCACGACATAAAAAATCGGCATAACTGAAAAAAACACGAAAATGACATATATTTTTTTGCGTAGATTTTGACAAGTTGTTAACTTCGCAGCGAAAACAGACAAACTTACATATAAAACAGAACCTACATTCAATATAACCATATGATATTCAATTTTAGAATAGTCTCTGATGAAGTCGACAACTTCAAAAGAGAAATCAAAATCGACGCAGACGCGACGTTTCTCGATCTGAAAAACGCTATCTGCAACTCGGTTGGCTACGACAAGAACCAGATGAGTTCATTCTTTATGTGTGATCGCAACTGGGAAAAAGAAAAAGAGATCACTTATGAGGACATGGGATCAGACTCCGATCAGGATGTCTGGCTGATGGAGGACACTGTGCTCAGCGACCTGATAGAAGATGAAGGGCAAAAGTTGCTATACGTTTTTGATTATATGACAGACCGCGCGTTCTTCATTGAAATGAAGGAACTCATACCCGGCAAAAACCTCAAAGATCCGGTATGCACATTGTCACTTGGACACGCACCGGCACAAATCGTCGATCTCGACGAGTTTGATGCTAAGATCGACGCTAAAGCTGCCGCAGGCGTATCATCGATCGATGACCTTGACGCAGATTTTTACGGAGAGAGCGAGTTCAATCCCGACGAGTTCGACGAAGAAGGCTTCGACGAACTCACATTCAACGACTGACAACAGACCTTACACAGACAATCAGCCGGCCGGAGCATATGAGCTGCAGTGTCAGCCCTGTGTTCCGGCCTTCTTATTAACCGCAATCCACCTTAAATTAATTTATGAAATCGTTTCTCCTGCCTGTAATTCTGCTGCTGTCAGCATCGTGTGCGACCGCCCAGACGACATATGAAGAAATTTGTGCCTCGCCCGACAAGGCAGCCGGACTCTATTATCCGTATCCGGTGACAGAGAGTGTCAACACCAAAGCCCCTAAAGGCTATAAGCCGTTTTACATCAGCCACTACGGTCGTCACGGATCGCGTTATCTCGTCGGTGACGAACAATATGCCGATCCACTGGCAGTGTTCATTGCAGCAGAAAAAGCCGATGTGCTTACAGAAAAAGGCAAGGATGTCAAAAAACGTCTTGAAAACATCTGGCTCGACGCGTCTGAACGCTCCGGTGAGCTCACTCCGCTCGGAGCTGAGCAGCATAAAGGTATAGCCCGGCGAATGTACAAGTCATTCCCCGAGGTGTTTGCCGGTAACCCTACAATAACAGCCAAGTCAACTGTACGCATGCGTTGCGCACTGTCGATGGCAGCCTTCTGCGAAGGATTGAAGGAGATGAACCCCAAGCTTGAAATACCCAAAGAATCGGCTCCTAGATATATGAAATACATGTCGACCACCACTCCGCGCGCTCGCGAATTTGCGTATACAGGCGCACGCATGTCGGAAAAGTTCGAAACTGAAATCGTGCAGCCCGAACGGCTTATGTCGGAACTATTCACCCGGCCTAATTTCCCGGAGTCTCAGAGAAAAACATCCAAATGGCTTATGCTCAATCTATTTCGCATTGCTATTGATGTGCCCAACACTCCGTGTGCCGAGCGTCTTGACGATCTGTTTACACCGGAAGAACGATATAAGCTATGGCAGAACTACAATTACCACTATTACAATGAAATGTCGAATCCGACATCGGCCAAAGGCGCAGTTCTCGACAACGGTCGTCCGTTGCTCGCAAACATCCTCGAATGCGCTGACGCGGCAATCGCACGCGGCAACAATGGCGCTGATCTCCGCTTCGGCCATGACAGTACGATAGTGCCGCTTCTCGGACTCATGAAAGTAGAAGGGTGCTACGGGTCGACCGATGATCCGTACAAGCTGCACGAAGTGTATGCCGACTACAAGATTTCGCCTATGGCCGCAAATCTTCAGATAGTGTTTTTCCGCAACAACAAGGGCGACATCATAGCCAAACTGATGCTTAACGAGCGAGAAGTGTCACTGCCGGTTAAAACTGACATGGCTCCGTTCTATCACTGGAAGGATCTCAGAAACTACCTGCAAGGAATTCTTGCAGAATAAATTTTCAACGAGAAGACTGTATCTGACGAGTCTGACAGAACGGACAAGTCAGACATGTCATATTACAAACTTTCTTTTTAAATCACCCGACTATGATCGAATACGTAAGAGGACAAGTTGCATCGCTCAACCCGGCTGCCGTCGTCATCGAGACTCCAGGCGGAGTCGCATATCTGCTGCAGATCAGTCTGCCAACATTCTCAAAACTCGAAGGCAAGGCAGAAGCCCGTCTGCTTGTGCATGAAGCGATACGTGAAGACGCCTGGACACTCTATGGGTTTCTCGATGAGGAAGAACGAGAACTATTCAGACTGCTGATAGGAGTGTCGGGAGTCGGAGCGTCGACGGCACGCATGATTCTGTCGGCGCTTTCGGCAGATGAACTGTCGACGGTCATTGCCACATCAAACGTCAAACGCATGAAAAGCGTAAAAGGCGTAGGCGCCAAAACAGCCGAACGCATAATAGTTGACCTGCGCGATAAAATAAAAGCGCCCGACACTACGTTAATCATACAATCGCCGGCCATGTCAGAAGCGTTCGACGAAGCCCTTGCGGCATTGACCATGCTCGGATTTGCGGCAGCCCAGAGCCGCAAAGTTCTGAAGAAACTGTTTGACGCCGATCCGGGGCTGAAAGTCGAAACCGCCATACGTAAAGCGTTGCCTCTGATGTAAGCACCGACGACCGAGCCGGACAATGTCGACTAATGTCCGGCCGAGGTCTGCAAATGGAAAAAGAAAGAACGAAACTCCGACATAGACTAAAAATCAGCAAGCTGTTGCCCGTGGCAACGGCAGCATTTGTCGCATTCGTGCCGTTTCTTGCTCCGGGTCAGCAACATAAGGAAAAGCTGCCGCCCCCTCCGCCGGCGGCATATCCTGAACCGGACCGTCTGGCTGATGCCGCAGACTCGATTATGCTGCCTATGGGCGCCGCCCAAACCGTTCCGGAAACCTATGAAGAACTTATGGCAGACGAACTCGGCTACGATCTGTCCACGCCGTCAAATATCGAAACTACGGCCGAATATGATCCGAAAACAGGTTTTTATATCGTGCGCACGCGCTTGGGCGATTACGAGATCGCCACGCCGTTCATGCTGACACCAGCGCAGTATAACGACTGGCAGTTGCGCCGGTCAATGCAGAGATACTACCGCGAGCGCAATCTTGCTCAGGTGACTGAAAAAGAGAAAGAGCCGTTCAACGTACTCGACATGAATTTTGCCCTCGGACCGCTCGAAAAAATATTCGGTCCGGGCGGCGTACAGCTCAAGACCCAGGGATCGGTCCAGGTGGCGACAGGCATAAAGAGTAACAAGACAGACAATCCGGCACTCCCGCTCTCGTCGCGCCGCAAGACATATTTTGACTTCGACCAGAAAATCCAGGCCACGATCAACGCGTCTGTTGGCGACCGGATGAAGTTCAACATGACTTACAACACAGACGCAACATTTGATTTCGATTCAAAAAACCTCAAACTCGCCTACGAAGGCAAAGAGGACGATATCGTCAAAAGCATCGAAGCAGGCAATGTGTCGATGACAACAGGATCGTCGCTTATCCGCGGCAGTACCGCGCTCTTCGGTATCAAAACAAAACTGCAGTTCGGCAAACTGACCGCTACCGCCCTTGTGTCGCAGCAGAACTCCGAGTCTAAGAGTGTCAGTTCGCGCGGCGGCGTGCAGACGACCAAGTTCTCGATAACGGCCGACAACTACGATCAGAACCGCCACTTCTTCCTCGGCCATTTTTTCCGCGACAACTATGACCGCTTCGCGTCGCGACTGCCATATGTATCATCAGGCGTCAACATCACCCGTATCGAAGTATGGGTAACAAATAAAAACAGTAATTTCTCACAATCGCGCAACTTTGTGGCATTCATGGACCTCGGCGAGAACTCGAACCTGGCCTCAGACCACTGGACGACAGACGCATCCCAGCCTAATCCGTCGAACAGCTCTAACAATCTTCTGTCGACAATCAAAGACGACTACCCAGACGCCCGCAACATCAACATGGTCACTCAGGCGCTCGAGCCGCTCAACGCTTTCGGCATCGAAGGCGGCCGTGACTACGAGAAAGTAGAGAGCGCGCGACTGCTGAGCTCAAACGAATATATCCTCAACAAGACACTCGGCTATATCTCGATCAAGAGCGCGCTAAACTCTGATGAAGTCCTCGCCGTGGCATATGAATACACCTATGGCGGCAAGGTCTATCAGGTAGGCGAATTTTCGAGTGACATTTCTTCAACCCAGCAGTCGCTGTATCTGAAAATGCTCAAAGGCACAACGCTGACCCCGCAACTGCCGGCATGGAAACTGATGATGAAAAATGTATATTCGGTAGGAGGCAGCCAGATACAGAAAAGCAATTTCAAAATGCAAGTCAAGTATCTCAGTGACACCACAGGCACAGAGATCAACTATCTGCCCGTGCCGGGACTCAACAACCAGTCGCTGCTCCAGGTAATGAACCTCGACCGTATCGACAACAACGAACAGTCGAACCCCGACGGTTTCTTTGACTATATCGAGGGTTACACCGTACTGTCGCAGTCAGGCAAGATCATTTTCCCAGTCGTCGAGCCCTTCGGGCGTCACCTCGAGCAGAAGATCAACAATCCGGCGCTGGCCGAACAATATGTCTATAAAGAGCTGTACGACTCGACTCTCGTTGTGGCGCGACAGATTGCCAACAAAAACAAATTTGTCCTCACGGGTGAATATCAGGCTTCGTCCGGATCGCAGATCAGCCTCAACGCAATGAATGTTCCACGCGGATCGGTCATCGTTATGGCCGGTGGCGTACAGCTCGTCGAGAACTCAGACTACACGGTAGATTATGCCATGGGCATAGTCACAATAACCAATCAGTCGATCATTGACTCCGGCCAGAGCATAAGCGTGACACTCGAGAACCAGTCGATGTTCTCGACCCAGCGCAAATCGCTGCTCGGACTCGATCTTCAGTATCAATTCAATAAGAACCTGAATATCGGCGCTACCCTGCTCCACTTCTCAGAAAAAGCCCTTACCGAAAAGGTCAACATCGGCGACGAAGTCGTCAACAATTCCATGCTCGGCTTCAATCTTAGCTATAACAAAGACTTTATGTGGCTTACCAATCTTGTCAACAAGATACCGACAGTCAACGCCACACAGCCGTCGCATCTTAGTCTGACAGCCGAATATGCCCGTCTTATCCCCCACTCACAGAAATCGGGCTCAAACCGCGGGTCAAGTTATGTCGACGATTTTGAGTCGACACAGACCGGCATCGATCTGCGTTCGCCCTACTCCTGGTTCCTCGCCTCGACGCCCTACGAATCCGGACCCGACGCACTCTTCCCCGAAGCCTCACTAAGCGACAATGTCGATTACGGCAAGAACCGCGCACTGCTCAACTGGTACTATATCGACCGTATGTTCACCCAGCGCAATTCGTCACTTGCTCCGGGTTATCTAAAAAGCGATCTCGCCCAGCTATCCAACCCATATGTACGCGAAGTGACCTCACGCGAAATATTCCCCGGCCGACAGCTCAACTATGGCGAGTCACCGCTGATACAGACCCTCAACCTGTCGTTCTATCCGACCGAACGCGGACCCTATAATCTCGACGCTGACGACATCGACGAAAACGGACATCTTCTCCATCCCGAACGCCGGTGGGGCGGCATCATGCGGCGACTCGACAACACCAATTTCGAGCAAAGCAATATCGAGTACATACAGTTCTGGTTGATGAACCCATTTCTTGATCCCGACAACCCAAACTACGACGGAGGCGATTTATATATCAATCTCGGAGAGATATCGGAAGACATACTGAAAGACGGGCTCAAAAGCTATGAGAACGGCATACCCTACGATGGCAACGACCAGTTCCTGACCGAAACATCCTGGGGACGCGTGTCGCGTCAGAACTCACTGACATATTCGTTTGACAACGCTTCCGGATCACGTCTGGTGCAGGACGTCGGTCTCGACGGGCTTCCCAATGACGACGAATTCATATTTCCAAGCTACCGCGACTATCTCGACCGTCTGCGCACAAAGCTGTCGGCAGCGACCATCGCTGAGATGGAGAATGACAAATTCTCACCATTCAACGATCCGGCTGGCGACAACTACCACTTCTACCGAGGTTATGACTATGACGAAGAGCGTCTCGGTGTGCTCGCCCGTTATAAACGATACAACGGTGTCGAAGGCAACTCCCTCTCTCCTGAAGACGCTCCCGATCCGCTCTACCAGTCATCAAAAAGCACTCCGGACGTGGAGGACATCAATCAGGACAATACTCTCAACGAATACGAGCGATACTTCCAGTACAAGATCTCTATACGTCCCGAAGACCTCGTCGTCGGTAAAAACTATATCACCGACAAACAGGTGTCGATCGTGCCGACAGTCGACGGCAAGGATCCTGAGGTCGAATGGTATCAGTTCAAGATTCCTCTTTCCGACTTCGAGCGTAAGGTCGGCACGATCAACGACTTCTCGACCGTGCGCTTCATGCGCATGTTCATGACAGGTTTCAAGGCCGTCACCCATCTGCGTTTCGCCACTCTCGAACTCGTCAGAGGCGAATGGCGCGGCTATGACTTCAATCTCAACTCAAGAGGAGACGCTCCGGCCGAAGGCCAGCTCGACATCTCGGTTGTAAACATCGAGGAAAATGCCGAACGTGAGCCCGTCAACTATGTTCTACCTCCGGGTGTCAACCGTATAACCGACCCGGGACAGAGTCAGATCGTGCAGCTCAACGAACAGTCAATGTCACTAAAAGTCACCGATTTAAATGCCGGCGACGCGCGCGGAGTCTACCGCAACACAATGCTTGATCTGCGCAACTATAGGCGCATGCAGATGTGGGTTCACGCCGAAGCTCTTATCGACAATCTGACAGACCTGAAATCCGGTGAGCTGTCAATGTTCATCAGACTCGGATCAGATGTGAAAAGCAACTATTACGAATACGAAGTGCCCCTGTCGCTAACACCTCCGGGCAAATACAACAATCTGCTCGGATCAGACCGTGAGATAGTATGGCCGCTGAACAACTACCTCAACTTCAATCTTCAGAACCTTGTGGATCTGAAAAAACAACGTAACACAGCCAAACGCAACGAAGAGAGCGGCGTGGGCTTCGCGACACTCTACACCGGCCGTGATCCTGACAATGAGCGCAACCGTATGGCAGTCATCGGAAACCCTTCGCTAAGCGACGTGCGCGTGGTGCTGATCGGTGTCCGCAACAACTCGACCTCGACAAAAGCAGGCACCATATGGGTCAACGAACTAAAAGTCACCGACTTCAACGAGGAAGGAGGCTGGGCGGCTAAAGCCAACGCGACTCTCAATGTGTCGGATATAGCAACCCTTAACTTTGGCGCCCACGTTGAGACCGCAGGCTTCGGAGGAGTCGATCAATCGCTCAACGAACGACGTCTCGACGACTACGAACAATATAACTTTGCCCTGCAAGGCGATGTCGGACGCTTGCTGCCCGAGGCTGTCAAACTTCGTGCGCCGGTCTATTATTCGATTTCTAAAGAAAAGACATCGCCCAAATACAATCCGCTCGATCAGGATGTACTTCTCAAAGACGCCCTCGACGAATGCGGGACAAAACAGGAGCGAGATTCTATAGAAAATTATGCCGTCGACCGCTCTACAGTCGAGAACTTCTCGCTGTCGGGTCTGAAATTTGACGTCAAAAGCAAGAATCCCATGCCGTGGGATCCCGCCAACTTCACCATCAATTTCTCGTTCAACAAACAGACAAAGATGGATCCCACGACCGAATACGAATACACCAACGACTACCGTGGCGCCCTGCAGTACACTTATTCTCCGTATTTCAAGGCATTCAAACCGTTCAAAGGAATAAAATCCAAATCTAAAAACGCTAAATTTCTGAAAGACTGGGAGCTAAACTGGCTGCCTACTACGATATCGTTCATGACCAACATGTCGCGTTACTATTACGAACAGCAGACACGCTCCGAGACCGACGCAATGTTCCAGTTGCCGGTATCAGTGAGCAAAAACTTTCTGTGGGACCGACAGCTGTCGCTCAGCTGGAACATCACCAAATCACTGTCGCTGACGTTCAACTCCAACACTTCGGCTCGCATCGAGGAGACCGTAGGAGCAGTCAATCGAAAACTGTTCCCCGACAAATACCGCGAGTGGAAAGACACCGTATGGCAGAGCATACTGTCGATGGGAACTCCGTGGGCCTACAACCAGACATTCACAGCCCAGTACCGCGCTCCGTTCAACAAGATACCGGCTATCGACTTCCTGACCGCTTCGGCAAGCTACAACGCCACATATCGCTGGGACCGCGGCGCGACTGTCGACGGCATAAGCGTCGGCAACAGCATAGCCAATCAGGGAGCATGGACTGCCGACGGCCGTATCAATTTTGAGAACATCTACAACAAAGTTCCATTGCTCAAGGAGATCAACAAACGCTTTGCCAACTCGCGACGCCAGACTGCCCGCAAGCCCAAACCAAAAAAATTCGAGCGCGACATGGCTCTCTTGCCCGACACCGCGCTTGTGATCAAACACAATCTACGCAACAAGAAAGTCAAGGTTTCGGCCACTACTGCTGACGGAAAACCGTTTGCACTCAGAACCCGTATCATAGACCCCAACAACGTTGAGATCCTTACGCGTGGTAATGAAAAGCTCAAATTCACCATTACCGAGATCCTCGACGAAAAGAAACCCCTGCTGACCGACATCGGCGAGTATGCCCTGCGTTTTGTCATGTCTCCGCGAAATATATCAGTACGTTACCGCAACACCCACAGCATGTCACTGCCGCTCTTCCGTCCCGACATTGGCAACATATTCGGACAAAGCCGATCTTATGGTCCGATGTCTCCAGGTCTCGACTTCGCGTTTGGCTTCTCAGGCGAAAACTATATTGACAAGGCGCTCGCGCGAGGATGGCTGATGACAGACGACGGACAGACATCGCCGGCCGTATGGTCACGCTCCAACGAACTCAATATCGAGACCAATTTTGAGCTGTTCAAGGGCTTCAAGGTGCAGCTGACATTCAACCGCACAGACAACCGCACACAGCAGATACAGTTCATGTACGACGGCATGCCAACATCACTGTCCGGATCCTACACCAAGACACACTGCGCCATAGCGAGTGCCCTGCGCTCTTCGAAAGCCGACGACGGCTATTACTCCGACGCCTTTGCCAAGTTCCTGCAATATATCCCGACAGTCCGTCAGCGCGTCGAAGCCCAGTATGCCTCCCTCACCTACCCCGACGCAGGCTTCCTCGCCGGTACACCTCAGGCCGGGCTGCCTTTCGATCCCGCTATCGGATCGGTAAGCGAAACTTCGAGCGACGTTCTGATTCCGGCGTTCGTCGCAGCTTACAGCGGATCAAATCCTTCGCGCGTGACGCTCGATCCGTTCCCGTCATTTGCCTCAGTGCTTCCAAACTGGCGCGTCACCTACGAGGGACTTATCAATCTCGGCAACATGCGCAAGACTTTCAAATCATTCACCATCAGTCACGCCTACCAATGCACTTACACCGTCGGATCATACTCATCCTATCTTAACTGGATCACCGCCGACGGACAGAACCTCGGCTTCACGCTCGACGCACTTACGGGCAAACCCATACCGTCGTCGCCCTACAACATTTCTTCTGTTGCCATCAACGAAAGTTTCGCACCTCTGATCGGAGTAAATGCTACGATGCAGAACAACATCAAATTCTCGGCCGAATACCGCGACAAACGCACACTGACACTCAACTCTTCGGCCGGACAGGTCGTCGAAGCGACATCGCGCGGTCTCACTTTCGGCGCCGGCTATAAGATTGTCAACTTCAATACCGTTCTGAAGATCAAAGGTTCGCAGAAAGGCGTGAGCAACGATCTGGATCTTGATGCCAATGTCTCGATACAAAACAATCAGGCTCTAATCCGCCGCATCGAAAGCAATTATACTCAGGCCACGAGCGGAACCAAGACAGTCAACATCAACTTTACAGCCAAATACATTCTGAGCCGCCGCGTCACTCTGTCGGCCTACTTCGACCATCAGGTCAATACTCCTATCGTCACCAACAGCGCATTCCCCACTACCAACACATCCTACGGCATATCGATGAATATCTCACTCGCACGATAAGACACAGGCGCATTATCTATATTTACTCTACAGACATGGACTCCCGAGAAAAAGAAATCTATAAAGTAACAATCACAGGCACCATTGTCAATGCCCTGCTGATCGCCCTGAAATTTATAGCCGGAGTGTTCGGACGCAGTTCGGCGCTGGTCGCTGATGCAGTACATTCTCTGAGCGACTTCGTCACAGACATGATTGTACTCATATTTGTAAAAATCGCCGGCAAACCATGCGACAAGACTCACGATTACGGGCACGGTAAATATGAAACATTTGCTACGATGATTATCGGCATGATCCTTCTACTTGCAGGCATAGGACTGATGATCAGCGGCATCCGTCATATAATTGACGGTCTCAACGGCCAGATACTGCCTCGTCCGGGCATGATTGCATTGATAATCGCTGTTATTTCAATAATTTCTAAAGAATGGCTCTACCGCCTTACCGCCGGAGTCGGACTGCGCGTCAAATCTCAGGCCGTCATAGCCAATGCATGGCATCACCGCAGTGACGCGATATCATCGGCCGGAACACTTGCCGGTGTCGCCGGTGCGATGTTTCTCGGCGACCGCTGGCGCATACTCGATCCTGTCGCCGCGGTTGTCGTAAGTATTTTCATCATTAAAAGCGGCTACGACATCATGAAACCGTCGGTCAACGAACTCCTCGAAGGCTCCCTCCCCGAGGAAGATGTGAACGAAATCGACCGGCTGGTCAGATCGGTGCCGGGAATTGTCAATGTCCACCATCTGCGCACTCGGCATATCGGCAACAGCATAGCCATTGATCTCCACGCAAAAATGGACGGCAATATAACTCTCGCCGAGGCACACGCAATCGCGACAAAAGCTGAAAAAGTCATAAGACAGCATTTTGGCGATTCGACAATCATCAACATCCACATGGAACCGGCAAAAGACACTGTTGTTTTGTCCGAAACACAACACAAAAAATAAAATTTGCGTATTTGAAAAAAAGAATCTAACTTTGCACTCGCAATCACCACCAAAGGGTTCCTTGGCCGAGTGGTTAGGCACCGGTCTGCAAAACCGTTTACAGCAGTTCGATTCTGCTAGGAACCTCAAAAAAACTCCGACAAACATCGGAGTTTTTCTTTTTTATGCCTAATTTTACCGAAAATTCTAAATTCATTGTCATGAAAAAATTTATTTTCGGTGTGCTGCTGACGATTATCGCTCTTCCTGCAGTATCAGTCTCCGCTCAAAGCCGCAAGGGTGTTTCTATCCTCGGCGATTCCTATTCTACGTTCCAGAATTGTGTATACCCCGATACAAATTATGTATGGTACTGGAAGAAATCGGCCAGTGCCACAGATGTACGTCGCGCCGATCAGACCTGGTGGCACAAGCTCATCACCGAACGCGGCTACCGCATGTGCCGCAACAACTCTTTCTCCGGCTCTACGGTCTGCAACACCGGCTATAAGGGCAACGACTATTCCGACCGGTCTTTTATTGCCCGCATGAAAAATCTCGGCAACCCCGACATCATCTATATCTTCGGGGGCACCAACGATTCCTGGGCAGGTGTACCCGTCGGAGAATTCAAATATGACGACTGGACAAAAGACGATCTCTACAAATTCCGCCCGGCTATGGCCTACATGCTCGCCTCGATGCAGGAATATTACCCCGGAGTTGAGCTTGTTGTGCTTATCAACAACGGTCTGAGCGACGAGGTCACTCAATCGACTGTCGATATCTGCAATCACTACAGAGTCGACTATATACAGCTTGTCGACATCGACCGCATCGAAGGGCACCCCTCTGTCGCCGGTATGCAGCAGATTGTCGACCAGATCAATGCCCATGATTCTGCTAAACAAAGATAACATCGGACACATTTCAGCATTTTTATCTTTTAACATCGGTCTTAAAGTAGTAATTTTGTGAAATAATCGAATATATTATTTAATATGGTCTATAACCGGACCTAAATTATTTATCGTATGAAAAAAGCATTAATTCTTCTCTTTGCTGTTTTTGCCGTAGCCTTTGCTTCGGTTGCCCAGAGTCCGGTGCGCTGGCGCGCGTCCGTAAAAATGACTTCGCCCACTGAAGGCGAGATAACTATAAAGGCTCTCATTTCTGAAGGCTGGCATCTCTATGGCTTCGAAATGCCCGATGGCGGCCCTAAACCCACTCGTTTCGATTTCTCAGATAGTGTCGGCATCAGACTCGACGGAGACGTGAAGCCGTCAGAAGCGCCCATTGTTCAGATGGATCCGTTGTTCGGCAAGAATCTTTCGTGGTGGGACCGCAATGTGACTTTCACCCAGCAGTTCACGCTCAAAGAGCGCAAAGAAGCGCGCGTCAGAGTAGCCATCTCGTTTATGAGCTGCAACGGCGGCACATGCACTCCGCCTAAGACCGAGACAATAACCACAACCATACCCGAATATAATCCTTCGGAACTCAACACAAATAAAAAACCACGATGAGAAAACGACTGATATCCTTAGCTCTGACTCTCTTCATTGCGGTTTCTTCAGTATTCTCCTCATTGGCGGCGCTCCCGAGCAATGTCGATTGGACAACCGACATCGAGAAAATATCCGAAACCGAAGGCATAATTCATTGGAACGCTGTCATTAAAGATGGCTGGCATATCTATGGTCTTGAGATGCCGGATCCATCCGTACCCCCGACGTCATTCGACATTACTCCGGTCGACGGGCTGACTCTCGTCGGCGATGTCGAAGCCTCTGTCGAGATCAAAAGTCATTATGACGACATGATGAAACTCAACATTCCCTGGGTTACAGGAGATGTCACCTTCTCACAGCGTTTCAGACTCACCGACGGAGTCAGAGCGGTCAACATTTCAGGGACAATCAACTATATGGCCTGCAACGACGATGCCTGCACTCCCCCCGCTCACGTTGAATTCAGTCTGCCTTTCGGCGATGAAGTTGCGCCGGCCGTTGCTGCAGATGATCAGCCTGTAGCTGCGGTCAACGTTCCGGTCCCGGCCAATGTCTCCGGAGCCGAACTCTCCGAGTGGTGGCAGCCAGTTGATATGGAAAACAAGCATCAGACCGAAGGAGCCGGTTGGTTGAGCATCTTCCTGTTCGGATTTCTCGGTGGCCTGCTGGCGTTGCTCACCCCCTGCGTGTGGCCTCTCATTCCGATGACTATGAGCTTCTTTCTCAAGAAAGGCAAAGACCGCCGGCGTTCTATAGCCGACGCTGTGACCTACAGCGTGAGCATTGTTGTCATCTACCTTGTCATGGGTATAGCCCTGACACTGATCTTTGATGCCGGCAAACTCAACGAGATAGCCACAAGCGCCGTGTTCAATATCATATTCTTCGTCCTTCTGGTCGTATTCGCCATATCGTTCTTCGGAGCATTTGACATCACTCTTCCGGAAAGCTGGCGCAATAAGATGGACAATAAAGCAGAGTCGACGACAGGCATGCTGAGCATCTTCTTCATGGCTTTCACACTCGTACTCGTATCTTTCTCCTGCACAGGTCCCATCATCGGCACTCTTCTTGTCGAGGCAGCGTCTCAGGCGAGCATACTCGGACCCGCAGTAGGCATGGGAGGATTTGCCATCGGACTCGCGCTGCCGTTCGGTCTCTTCGCATTCTTCCCCTCGCTTCTTAAGGAAATGCCTCAGTCAGGCGGATGGATGAACTCGGTCAAAGTCGTACTCGGCTTCATCGAACTCATTCTCTCACTTAAATTTCTGTCTGTCGCCGACCTCGCTTACGGTTGGCGCATACTCGACCGCGAAGTTTTTCTCTCGATATGGATCGTGCTCTTCATCCTGCTTGGCATGTATCTGCTCGGCAAACTCCGCTTCTCTCATGACTCGGAGCGCCGTCACACCGGTGTGCTCGGGTTCTTCCTTGCTGTGGTGTCGCTGTCGTTTGCCGTCTACCTTTTGCCCGGCCTGTGGGGAGCTCCCCTGAAAAGCATATCGGCTTTCGCTCCGCCGCTGACGACTCAGGATTTCAACCTCTACGGCGGAACATTCAAAGAATTCCATGACTACGACGAAGGCATGGCATATGCTGCCGAAAACAAAATGCCTGTCATCGTCGACTTCTCGGGTTATGCCTGCGTCAACTGCCGCAAGATGGAAGGCGCAGTGTTCGACACTCAGGTTGTCCGCGATGCCATCGAAAACGGCTATGTACTCATCAAGCTCATGGTCGACGACAAAGAGCGTCTCGCTTCACCATACTCTGTCGAAGAATATGGCAAAACGGTCAGCATTATGACTGTCGGCGACCGTTGGAGCTACCTTCAGCGACATAAATTCGGCATCAACTCCCAGCCCTACTATGTTCTGCTCGACAATAAGGGACAGCCGCTTGCGCCTGCACGCGCCTACGACGAAAATGTCGACGCTTTCATCGACTGGCTAAATCAGGGCGCAGAAGCTTACAAAAACAGATAAGTTAACAAGATATAATTCTAACGGTCAAATATGTCAAATACCCGCGATAAACGCCTTGCCGCCCTCGGCAGAGTGATAGATACGCTCGACATTCTGCGTGTGCGCTGCCCGTGGGATGCAAAGCAGACCAACGAAAGCCTGCGTCCTAACACGATCGAAGAAGTCTACGAACTGGCTCAGGCCCTTGCCAACGACGACACCGCCGATATAAAAAAGGAACTCGGCGACGTCCTGCTTCATGTTCTGTTCTACTCTAAGATTGCCGACGAGCAGGGCCGCTTCGACATAGCCGACGTGGCCGACGCACTCAACGACAAGCTGATATTCCGCCATCCCCATATATTCGGCGACGTAAAGGTCGGTAACGCCCACGACGTCGAGACAAACTGGGAGAAAATCAAATTAAAGGAGAAAGGCGGCAACCGCACCGTGCTTGCAGGGGTTCCCGAAGCATTGCCGGCGCTTATCAAGGCTTTCCGCATTCAGGAAAAAGCCGCAAATGTCGGTTTTGACTGGGAAAAGCGCGACGACGTTTGGCAAAAAGTCTGCGAAGAGACCGGGGAAGTGTCAGAAGCTATCGCGTCTGGCTCTCAGAGCGATATCGAGGTCGAGTTCGGCGATCTGCTGTTCAGCATAATCAACGCCGCCCGCCTTTATGGCGTCAATCCCGAAAACGCGCTTGAACGCACCAACCGGAAATTCATCAGCCGGTTCAACCATATCGAACGCTCTGCGGCCGAAAGCGGCCGCGCTGTCTCCGATCTGTCGCTCGACGAGATGGAGACTCTGTGGTGTGAAGCTAAAAAACAAGAT
Source organism: uncultured Bacteroidales bacterium (assembly GCA_947573135.1). Classification (GTDB taxonomy): domain Bacteria; phylum Bacteroidota; class Bacteroidia; order Bacteroidales; family Muribaculaceae; genus CAG-873. The sequence goes on from CANPDU010000003.1 coordinate 63,982, forward strand.
TAAGCGGCGTGGCGATAGTCTGTATAACAGAGAAACCGAGCGTAGCGCGTGATATCGCGGAAATAATCGGAGCTTCGGTTCGCCGCGAAGGCTTCTTCGAGGGCAACGGTTATAGGGTCACATGGACTTTCGGTCATCTATGCTGCCTCAAAGAACCACACGACTACACTCCTCTCTGGAAGAGATGGTCGCTCGGAGCGTTGCCCATGCTGCCCCCGAAGTTCGGCATAAAGATTATCGACGACGAAGGCATTCGCCGACAGTTCCACGTCATAGAGACTCTTGTCGCAGACGCCGATGAAATTGTCAACTGTGGTGATGCCGGGCAGGAAGGCGAGCTGATCCAGCGTTGGGTGATGCAGAAAGCCGGAGTTCGCTGTCCGGTCAGGCGGTTGTGGATATCGTCGCTCACCGACCAGTCGATCCGCGAAGGTTTTCAGTCGCTCCAGACTCAGGACAAATTCGACAATCTGTATTACGCCGGCATGTCGCGTGCCATCGGAGACTGGATTCTCGGCATGAATGCCACCCGCCTCTATTCGCTTAAATACGGCGGTCAAGGCAATGTGCTGTCGATCGGACGCGTTCAGACCCCTACTCTCGCACTGATCGTAAAGCGTCATTTCGAAATAGCAGACTTCAAGCCTGAAAATTTTTGGGAACTGAAAACAGTCTACCGCGATGTCACATTCAGTGCCACCAAAGGCCGCTTCAATGATCCGGCCGAAGCGGAGGCAACTCTCGCATCGCTCGCCGAAACGTCCTTCACCATCACATCGGTCAATGATAAGAAGGGCAAGGAAGCACCTCCGAGACTCTTCGACCTCACATCGCTTCAGGTCGAATGCAACCGGCGGTGGGGATGGACTGCCGACGAGTCGCTGCAGCTTATCCAGTCGCTCTATGAAAAGAAAGTGACAACATATCCGCGTGTCGACACGACCTACCTAAGCGACGACATATACCCCAAGATCCCTGACATACTGCGTCAGATGACTCCTTATGCCGACCGCACGGCACCTGTCCTTGCAACCAAGATACCAAAAAGCAAAAAAGTTTTCGACAACTCCAAAGTCACCGACCACCACGCCATTATCCCGACCGGTCAGTCACCGTCGGCTCTTGTCGGCAACGAGCGCAAGCTGTATCATCTTATCGCGATGAGATTCATCGCCGCCTTCTACCCCGATTGTGTTTTCATGCAGACGACTGTTATCGGTTCGGCTGCCGACGTCGAGTTCAAAGCCACCGGAAAGGTCATCGAGTCGCCTGGATGGCGCGCGCTTTTCACCGGCGAAAACAATGACAGCGAAAAATCGGCTGACAGCGACGATAGCATCATGCCGCCATTCACCGTCGGCGAAACCGGTCCTCATCAGCCTGCTCTGCAACAGAAGACTACACAGCCGCCCAAATATTACACCGAAGGCACACTCCTTCGTGCCATGGAGTCGGCCGGAAAAACAGTCGATGATGAAGAGCTGCGTGAAGCCATGAAAGAAAATGGCATCGGACGTCCGTCCACAAGAGCTGCTATAATCGAAACCCTCTTCAAACGACGCTATATCTACCGCGAGCGAAAAAACATCATGGCCTCACAGGCCGGTATTGACCTGATTGCCACTATTCGCGACGAACTTCTCAAAAGCGCAAAGCTGACCGGTCTTTGGGAAAATAAACTGCGTCGCATCGAACGCGGCGACTATTCTGCGCCCGAATTCATCTCCGAGCTAAAGGCGCAGATCAATGAAATCGTGATCAATGTGCTCAACGACAACAGTGCGCGACGCATCGAGACCGGATCAGATAAATCAGACGACAATAATAAGAAGAAACCTGACGACAAACCTAAACAAAAACGCGCGTCGCGCAAAAAAAAGATCGAATCGCTCGAAGCAATCCCATGTCCGGTCTGCGGCAAAGGTCACATCATAAAAGGCCGCACAGCCTACGGTTGCTCGCTCTATGCCGGAGGATGCACATGCCGGCTGCCTTTTGAACAATATCCAGAATCACTCACCCCGGCCCAGCTGGCCGAAAAGATCAAGAAAAATGGCTGATAACGAACTTTTTCCTATTGTAGATCCTGACGGCAATGTCATAGGCTCAGCGACCCGCCGCGAATGCCACTCCGGATCAATGTTGCTCCATCCGGTCGTCCATCTCCATATTTTCACCCATGACGGATCATTATTGCTGCAGAAAAGATCCGACGACAAAGACATTCAGCCCGGCCGTTGGGACACCTCCGTCGGGGGACATATAGACTTCGGTGAGACCGTTGCCGACGCTCTCAGTCGCGAAGCCTCTGAAGAACTCGGACTGACAGACTTCGAGGCAAAGTCACTCGCGCCCTATGTATTCCGCTCGGCAGTCGAATGTGAGCTTGTCAATCCGTTTGTCGCCGTAGTCGATAAAGATTACCCTTTCAAGTTTCAGCGTGAAGAGATCAGCGAGATCGCATTCTGGAGTCGCCAAGAGATCCTCGCAGCTATAGGCAAAGGTATTCTGACACCAAATTTCGAACAAGAATACACCAGGCTGCTTAAATGAACCCCAACAACATAATCCAGACCGCGGCCGTCATTGTAATTCTGATCATATGCCTGATCTTCATCGTGCGCCGTCTAAGCCGCCGCAAAAAATGCGCCTGCTGCGACTCAACCACCTGCCCCCTTAGCAAAAAGCGTAACCGTGGGACCGGTTCAGACTAACGCTTAACAGTTCTTCGCCCGATTTCTTGTATGCCTGACTACATGGATTATCGCAGCCAAAACCATTAGGAACCCGATTTTTCCATGTACGCCGCCAAGCGGAGTATGACCCTCGCCGCCAAGCCACATAATAGTTGCGGCAATTCCGCTTATCACAGTCAGGAGAAATATCCACCAGAGGACACGTGTATTTGTATTCCGATTTTTTGCAAAGCGAGAAAACCAGTTGGTATATCTGTAATGCAGAAAAATATGGTAGAGCGAAACTGCAATCAGTAAAATGCCGGCTATTATATGCGCCCATACTGACCAGGTGTATTTCCCAGACGTTGCCTCAAGCTGAATACCCGATGCAAGAATAACGACAAGCAGGAAGCCGAGACTCCTGTTGCAGAGTTTAAGTTTTAAAGCAGCCTTCATATTTTCTTCTCTAAACTGAATATTGATTTCGGGCATACGTCGACACAACTCCAGCAAGCTATGCATTCATGAGATGATGCGGCACAGAGGTAATCCGTCACCTTTATCATACCGTCTTTTTGCTTTTTCATTATCGTGGATTTTGCTTTGTTTTACAAACGCAAAATTACGACGGACCGAACCATGCGGAAATGTCCGCGATGAGGGAATAGTTGTATTATTTAAGGTTTTTACGATAGTCGGAAGGAGACATTCCGACACATTTTCTGAACAGTTTGGAGAAGTAAGTATAGTCGTCATATCCGAGAGAATATGCGATTTCTTTTGCCGACAATGACGTATAGGTAAGCTGGCGTTTAGCCTGAACAATGACTCTTCCGCGTATATATGCACCGGCACTGAGACCGGTCGCGCATTTCACAGCCTCGTTGAGATACACTTCGGAGATATTAAGCATCGCGGCGTATGCCGCAGGGCTCTTTTCCTGTGTCAGATGACGGTCGAGGAGTTTTCTCAGTTTCAATGTTATTGCCGTGTATCTTCCCGATATTTCCTTGTCCGGCGAATCGAGAGCAGAGAGCACAAAACATTTGACAGCCGAAGCCAACGCATTGGAAATATAGTCGTTATCGCTGTTCCTTTCCAGCATAGAACACAGTGCAACGATATCTTCAACTATATTTACGCCGGCGCTGAAAGTATGCGGCGATATGGAATATTCATCAATGACACGCACCTCTGACTCCGAAAGCATCTCGGGCGAAAAGGCAACTAACCAACCGTCGGCACACCATAATCCGTCTGCCGGTTTCCGATGCACCTGCCAAGGAGACACAATCAGAATATCACCGGAATTAAGTTCCTTACGTTCAAAATCTATCTCTATGGATGCCGAACCACCCGTCAAAAGCACGAAAATATAATAATCGTCACGATGGGCGTAAGATTTCATTGCAGTCGTTCCATCTCGGTCGAAACGCTTTATGAATATACCCGAAACTGATATATTCTCCATTTTTGAAAAAGGAATGTTTCTTGGCTTGGACATACGGTTTACAGCTTATTGCACAAAGTTAGGTATTTTATCATATACCCCAAAGTTTCAGCAGACCGATAAACCTATGACTGCACAATAATAGAACTCAAAAAATAAGCCGGTGAAAGCCGTATTTTTTCGGCAATAATAGCGGTGAATTAAAAATAAGCATTAAATTTGCAGCGTAAAACAAAACGAAACCCGTATAATCATCTAAAATTATCAATTATGGCTTACGTAATTACCGACAGATGCGTGGCTTGCGGAACATGTCTCCCCGTTTGCCCCGTAGAAGCAATCTCAGAAGGCGAAATCTATCACATCGATCCCGATACTTGCATCGAATGTGGTTCTTGCGCTGAAGTGTGCCCCAGCGGCGCAATCGAACCGGGTGAATAATCAGTTCACTTTGTGTTCCGTTTGGCTGCGGCCAAATGATCAGACAAAATGATTTTTTCAAAATGACGAAGCAAGAGGCTTGAAAATCGATGATTTTCAGCCTCTCGTTTTTATGTTATAGCTACGTTAAAAAAGAGGGCATATAGGTGAAATAAGCCGGACTTTTACTAACTTTGTACGAATTAGAGACTCTACGCCAACGTTGAGAACGTCAATAATATATATCATCGCACTGCTTTTCATTCCCTCGCTGTGTATGGCATTCAGCCGTAACGGCGACGAAGTATCTGACACAAAGTCGTCTATCTCCTTAGACGATAGTGTGACTGTAGAGCCTGCAATAATCCCTGACACAACTTCTGCAACCGACTCCGCACGACAGTCTGTTGCTCACGATTCGACTTTTATAATGCCGCGTGACACAGTGGCAAAACGTAAAAGCCGCATTGTTCGCGAGAAAGTCGATCTTGAAACAACAGTCGATTTCTCGGCCCGAGATTCTATGCTCATCATACGCCGTGACTCAGCCTTCATGTATGGAGAAAGTTCTGTGCAGTACGGCCAGATCAAACTCGACGCCGCCCAGATAGAAATGGATCTTTCCGACAACACAGTCTATGCTGTCGGACGCACCGATTCACTTGGCGAAGTCGAAGGCAAACCGATATTCAACGACAACGGCACCGAGTATGAAGCCGCAACAATGCGCTACAACATGTCGTCGGAAAAAGGTTTCATCACCAATGTCGTCACCCAGCAGGGCGAAGGTTATCTGACCGGAGGCAACACAAAGAAAGCCAACGACGGTTCATTCTACACACAGAAGGGTTTCTACACCACCTGCGACGATCACGAATGCCCCCACTTCGGTTTCAGGCTCACAAAGGCTAAAATCCGTCCGGGTAAAAACATTGTTACCGGTCCGGCATACATGGAGCTCGCCGGTCTGCCTCTGCCGCTCGCAGTTCCGTTCGGCTACTTTCCGTTCACCGACAGCTATTCGTCGGGCGTGATCGTGCCTACATTCGGCGACGACTATAACCGAGGTTTCTATCTGAGCAACGGAGGCTATTATTTCGCCATCAGTGACAACATCGACGCGGCAATAACAGGCGAAGTTTACACTAAAGGGTCATGGGGGTTGCGCGCTCAGTCAAATTATGTCAAGCGGTACAAATATTCGGGCAATTTCAACGTCAGTTACCTCAAAACGATCTACGGCGAAAAAGGCGATCCCGACTACTCGACTCAGACCAACTTCCAGATCATATGGTCGCACAGTCAGGACGCCAAAGCCAATCCCAACATGAATCTTTCGGCAAGTGTCAACTTCACCACCAGCGGATACTCACGCAATGACCTCGGATCGTACTACTCGCCATCGTTCACCGAAAACACAAAGAGTTCGACTGTCAACATGACATACCGCATACCTAATTCTAAATGGTCGTTCTCGACTACGCTCAACGTCTCGCAACGCACACAGGACTCGACATTGGCTGTGTCGTTTCCCAACCTGACTGTGTCAATGTCCCAGACCTATCCTTTCAAGCGTAAAAAGCGCGCCGGCGATGAAAAATGGTATGAGAAGATCAAAATGTCATATTCCGGGCAGTTCCAGAACTCTCTGACTGCCAAGCAGGACGTATTCTTCAAAAAAAGTCTCATCAAAGACTGGCGCAACGGCATGCGCCACGAAATACCTATCTCGGCGACATTCAACGCATTCAATTATCTCAATATCACTCCGTCGATCAGGCTTACCGACCGAATGTACACGAGCAAAGTGCGCCGTCACTGGGACGAAGTCCGCGGAGTGGAAGTCTGCGATACAAACTATAACTTCTACAACGTCTATGACTTCATGACATCGGTCTCGCTTGACACAAAACTCTATGGTTTCTATCAGCCGATAGGCTTCCTTAAGAAAAAAATCAAGATGGTTCGCCATGTGATGACGCCGTCTATATCGTTCAACTACTCACCTGACTTCGGCTCAGGATTCTTCGGATACTACGGGCAATATCAGTATATGGGCGCCAACGGACAGGCTCTTGTCAAACGCTACAGCTATTTCCCCAACGCGCTCTACGGAGTACCCGGTGAGGGAAAAACCGGTTCGCTGAGCTACTCACTGTCCAACAATCTTGAAATGAAGATCAAGAGTGACAATGACTCTATCGGCGAAAAGAAAATTTCGCTTATCGAGAATCTTCAATTGTCGCAGAGCTATAACTTTGCCGCTGACTCGATGAAATTCAGCGACATAAACTCTTCGATACTTATACGCGTCACAAAAGGCTTCAATCTCAACCTGTCGGCTGTCTGGGATGTGTACACATATCAGCTCAACGAATACGGCAATCCGGTCAGAGTCAACATACCGCGATGGAAAGCCGGGAAGGGTATCGGCCGTCTGCGTTCGACCGGAACTTCATTCTCTTACACTTTCAACAACGACACATTCAAGAAAAAGAAAGACAACAAGAACAACAAAAATAACAATAACGACGACTCAACCACGAGCGGAGACCAGTATGAGCGCAACCAACGTGACCGTCAGAACGACAGCGGCGGCAGCGGTGATTTCGACTCTGACGGTTACATGAAGTGGACCGTGCCGTGGAGTCTGTCGGTCAACTACTCAATATCGTACGCTTACGGAGCGTTCAACAAACAGAAGCTGGAGTATGACGGCCGCATTACACAGAACCTTAGTTTCTCAGGTAATATACAACCGACGAAAAACTGGAATTTCTCATTCTCTGCTTCATACAATTTCGACACCCACAAGATTGCATATATGAACTGTAACATCGGGCGCGACCTGCACTGCTTTACAATGAATGCAAGCTTTGTGCCCGTCGGACCCTATAAGAGCTACAACTTCCATATCTCCGTAAAATCCTCGCTTCTCAGCGACTTAAAGTACGACAAACGCTCATCCCGCACCAACGGCATTATCTGGTATTAGACTATGAAATTTATATCCTGGAACGTCAACGGCCTCAGAGCCATCGCCGGCAAAGGTTTTGCCGATATATTTTCAGATCTCGACGCTGATTTTTTCTGTCTGCAGGAAACAAAACTAAGTCCCGGCGCTGCTGTCCCTGAATTCGAAGGTTACCACTCATACTGGAGTCTTGCCGACAAGAAGGGTTATTCGGGCACTGCTATCTACAGCCGTCACGAACCGCTCGGAGTCAGCTACGGGCTCGGCATCGACCGTCATGACCATGAAGGCCGCGTGATCACACTCGATATGGGGCAATTCTATCTTGTCACAGTTTATACGCCCAACTCTCAGGATCAGCTCGCCCGTCTCGACTACCGCATGGAATGGGAAGCGGATTTCCGCGCATATCTCAAAAGGCTCGACAGCGAGAAGCCGGTCATCGTCTGCGGCGACATGAACGTCGCTCATAAAGAAATAGACCTGAAAAATCCAAAGACAAACCGCCGCAACGCCGGTTTCACCGACGAAGAACGGGCAGAATTCACAAAACTGCTCGAAGCCGGTTTCACCGACACATTCCGGCTCATTCATCCGGATCTCACCGACGCATATTCCTGGTGGAGCTACCGCATGAGAGCTCGCGAGAAGAACATAGGATGGCGTATCGATTATTTTGTCGTCTCTGACAGACTGGCGCCGAAAGTAACCGAAGCCAATATCCGCGCCGACATCTACGGCTCAGACCATTGTCCGGTCGAACTGGTCCTAAACTGACTAAGAGTCGCGACAAAAGTAAAGAGCTCGGTGCAATTACCGAACTCTTACTCAAATCGGATAGTTAAACTTTTTGAGATTACTTCATTTTGACACAGCTTCTGTTTTAAAAATAGTCAGCCCTAACAATCAATCCTCACGGTATTCCAAAATATCCGCCGGCTGGCATTCCAAGACCTCGCAAATCATATTAAGCGTTGAGAAGCGTATCGCTTTGGCTTTGCCCGTTTTTAGAATTGACAGATTTGCCATAGTTATTCCAACTTTTTCTGACAACTCGGCCAATGACATTTTCCTGCGGGCCATCATTACATCAAGGTTTACTATTATTGCCATAAGTCTAATATTAAACATTAAATCGTCAATCGCTGTTCTTCAGCCGCAATCTCTCCTATTCGATAAAGGCATGCAAATAAATAAAGCATCAATGCGCTGACCATATAAGGCACATTTTTGGGTTTAAAAATCATATTGGGAATATATGACCAGTCGAATCCTATTTCTCGACTCATTCTAAGAAACGTTTCGAAAAATAACGGCTCAATTAAACAACATATTGCCGCATATAACAGCCACCTGTAATTATAAGGCACGAATAATTGACCGGTTTTGAGATGCTTTAAAATTCTACAGATAAACACAATTATAAACACGCATATAAAACTGTTGATCCATCCGGGTGCGAAAAAGAAGAATTTCTCTCCCGGTGAATTCAGGAAACGATACTCTCTGCATGTACAATTATAAATTGCATAACACAGATACAATGCACATAAGGCCACACATATCATGGCCACAATCTTCACTGTTTTTAGATTAGATTTAATCATAGTTCTTTGTTTTGTTGAAATTAAATAAATATTTATCGATTATCGATATGCAAATTTAGGTCGAATGTTTTACATATACAAATTTATTTTCTATTATTTTCGTTTATCACCGTACTTTGCATTGGGTTAGCACGAAGATTTTCCGGCACCGACAGAAACTCAAACGTCACCGCCGCGATTCGCGACAGTGACGCTAACATATTGTCTTACCGCCCGTTAGAAAGTCTGTACTCAGTTATAAATGAAGTTTACGAGTGGCAGGGCGTCAGCATTCCAATCCGACCCATAGTGCAGACGACTGATGAGTTCCGAGATATTAATTACGGGCAGCGGGTAGTCGGCGAGCCATGTTCGCGCGGTGCGTATAGCGAGCATTCCCCGTAGGGATCCTATGGTAACGCTCAGCATCATCGTCATCAACCTTGTCGACAGCACGGCGTCAGCTCCGCTCATTTCCACGTGCTCCTGCAGGCGGTCGATTTCGAAATCGGCCTCGATGTGATAATCGAGCAATGTGCGCCGAAGATAGCCGTGGACGCACGAATAGCAGACTCCGAGTTTAAGTCTCACAAGCGATGATCTGACATCAGGTTCGACGCGCAGTCTGAGAGCGACGCCGATTTCTTCTCCCCTGCATATGCGTATCAAGCGAGAAGAGATGTGCGATTCCTGAGGCAGTTCACGCAGTCCCGACAGTCTGAAATTAACTTCGCCTTGTTTCATCATAAAGATAAAACAAGGCGAAAGCTATAAAGGTTGTATCGATTAGGCTGAAAAATCAGTCTCCCATAGTGCGGAGCAGTTCGTCGTTGTCGCGGGTACGTTCCATGCGGTCTTTGATAAATTCCATCGCTTCGATCGAGTTGCGATCGGAGAGGAATCTGCGCAAAATCCACATGCGATTGAGAGTTTCAGGACGCAAAAGAAGATCGTCGCGGCGAGTGCTTGATGCCATAATATCGACTGCCGGGAAAATACGTTTGTTCGACAGCTTACGGTCAAGCTGCAGCTCCATGTTACCTGTTCCTTTGAATTCCTCGAAAATGACTTCATCCATCTTCGAGCTTGTCTCGGTCAAGGCAGTCGCGATTATTGTGAGCGAACCGCCGCCTTCGATGTTACGGGCAGCACCGAAGAAACGTTTAGGTTTCTGAAGAGCGTTGGCATCGACACCGCCTGACAGAATCTTACCCGATGCCGGCGAACATGTGTTGAACGCACGGGCCAGACGAGTGATAGAGTCAAGAAGGATGACCACGTCGTGACCGCATTCGACCATGCGTTTTGCCTTCTCAAGAACGATCCCGGCGATCCTGACATGGCGGTCAGCCGGCTCGTCGAATGTAGAGGCGATCACCTCGGCATTGACACTGCGCATCATGTCGGTTACTTCCTCAGGGCGTTCGTCAATAAGGAGAATCATGATATAAGTCTCGGGATGATTCTCTGCTATGGCATTTGCAATATCCTTAAGGAGAATGGTCTTACCGGTCTTAGGCGGAGCGACAATCAGACCGCGCTGGCCTTTGCCGATAGGCGAGAACATATCGACAACCCTTGTCGAGAGGTTGCAGGTAGTACCGCTGGTAAGATCGAATTTTTCGTCAGGGAAAAGCGGAGTAAGATGTTCAAACGGCACACGGTCGCGGATAAAATCGAGCGAACGGCCGTTGACACGTTTTACAGAAGAAAGAGGGAAATATTTTTCGCCTTCGCGCGGAGGGCGTATCGTAGCCTCGACGACGTCACCGGTCTTGAGACCATACTGTTTGATCTGCTGCTGAGTGAGATAAACATCATCAGGTGAAGGCATATAGTTGAAATCGGCGGATCTCAGGAAACCGAAGCCCTGATTATCGACTTCAAGAACACCCGTTGTCTCGATCAGATCCTCAAAATCATAGCGAGGCATCTGCGGAAACTGAATACGTTCCTGATTGAACTGCTGATTCTGGTTATTGTTGCGGTTTTTCTTCTTTTTCCCTTGACCCGGCTGGGGAGTCTGCACAGGCATCTGACTGTTGGCCGTAGGCTCGCCGATAACAATCGGGCCCTGCGGCATGGGCTGTTGAACCTGCTGCTGTTGCTGGGCCTGCCGTTCGGCTTCTTCTCTTTCACGCTGCGAACGCGGCACAAATTTCTGACCGCCGCTACGCGGGAAAAATTGGCCGAAAGCAGAATCCTTCGGACGGAAATCAAGATGGCGGGGCTGCTGCTCTCCTTCGTGTGACCGGTCGTCACGGGGATTTTCAGGTTCGGGCTGGCGCACATCATCCTGAGTTCCTGTTTCCACCATGACATCGGCAGGCACATCAGCAGCGGGCGCAGGAGCACTTTCAGCTTCTGTTTCGTTGCTGACATTCTCACGTTGAACCTCTGTCAAGTCACGCTGAGTTTCAACAGGGGTCTCAACGTTCTTGCGCGGACGGCCACGGCGTTTCTGCTTTGGAGACTGGGCTTCATCGACCTTTTCAGTTCCGGCATCCGGAGCCGTCTCTACCGGCTGCTGAGCGGCTGCAGTTTCAGCCGGCCCGACCTGCTGGGGCGGCTCCTGACCTGCGGTCTGATTCTTTGGTTTGCGTCCGCGCTTTTTAGGCGTTTTCTCTTCGGCAGCCTGATCGTCAGCGCCGTTGGATTTAGGCTGACGGGGACGGTCATTACGCTTAGAAGCGGCCGAACCTGAAGCGGCGCGATCTATTGCCTGCTGATCGAGTATATTATAAATAAGGTCTTCTTTCTGTGAAAGGTCGATTTTTTTGATACCCATTGCCTCTGCAACAGATTTCAATTCGGAATCGGCCATCTCGTTGAGCTGTGAGATATTATACATATATTATTAATTTCAACATCGGAGAAGTGGTTAACTCTCAGAATTTACATTGGGGAAAAGCCGGTATTGCACAAGATTATTGATGCGAATATCGAAATTTGTATTTGTTAGTCTGTGAATGAATTTAAGCGAACGTATAAGGCACGCATTGAGAAATTGATTAAACGGGGAAACCGGTCATAATAGAAAGAGCCGATAAAATTAATTCCCTCTAAAGTTCTCGTAATTGTTGTACAAAGTTACTGCTTTTAATAGAAAAAACAAAATTTTAAGAGGAAAGTTCGAAACAACGTCTCAACTTCACTGCAAAAAAGCCCGAACCAAAATCCGGTCCGGGCTTCCGTATAGAATAACGAATTAACTATCAGCGCACTGTTACTTTAGTCACATTTGAACCGGCTCTGACTATATATACGCCGGAGGGACAATCTACTGTAACACCATATCTGAAGCCGCCGGAAATCTCACGGCTGACAACTTTACGACCGTCAACGCCGAATACCTCAACCTTTCCTGCGGCAACATCGGAAATATAAATTGCTCCATCAAGGCCGTAAACAGTCGCTTGGTTATCACCGACCGCATCACTTATCCCGGCTGACTGCGGAATATACCACTCACTCTGAATATGGCGTTTTTCAATGAAAGAGGCAAGCCGGTTGATTATTTCCTGATCCTTAGGATTCTTTGAATTCGTGAAATCATAGACTGCCTGGTAACCCGCGTAATAACCGATCGGCATGAAATCAAAAACGCCTTTCTCCTCAAACAGATCGACGTATTCGACAAAACGGTTATAAAACGCCTGCGAATGATCGTAAAGACAAGAGTTCGACTGAGCGACAACCTTACGTGTGTCGTTTATGCCGTCGTCGATACCGTCGATACAGTTACCCTCGAATTCGAGTAGCATGCCGAGATCATATTCATAAGCATCCTCGATAGCGTTGACAAGCATTTCGCGCGGACGACTGAGGTCAAACACATAGTTGGGCTGATGATATACCATATCGATACCGTAGCTCTTGCCATCCTTATAATGTGATGCACGATAATACGGGATCCAGTACATTTCAAGTCCTTTTTCATGAGCATACTCACTCATAGCTTTGGCACAGGACACTTCATAGAAAGAATCGGAAATAGATTCCCTCAGCCAATAGACTCCGGCCAGCTCGATGTTCTTGAAATCAGCTTTCTCCCATTCTTCCAAAAGGAGATCAACATACCATTTCATGGCTGCCAGTTTGTCATCCAGATTGGCAAAATTCAGCATTTTACCGTCGATTCGGCCCCAGCCGTTATAAGCCTGATATGAAATCGGAAGGGTCATGACAACTTTATGTTTGCCCGCTGGAGCGCCAAGTTCGGGAATCAGCTCACCAATACGGTCGTCAAGCGCACGGCACGCCAAATTGTCATAAGTACCCAACTGCCGATGGAGCAACCACTCCCACATGTCTTTGTCGGCAGGAGTAAAATTCGCTTCTCCAAAAGTATATCTACGATTAAGATAAGAAGAAAGATCCTCCCCGTCCTGCCTTTCGCCGTTAGTCCAGCCGTCGATCATCAGAAAGCCGTCGAAAAGCCATGATTTGTGACCGTCGGGATATTCATGGACAAGATACGGCGTGAACAGTTCTTTGTTCCAGTCCGGGCGGTGACGCGCTCCTACCCAGATAAGAGCGAGATCGTCAATCGAACCAAACTGCTGGGCGTCAGCAATCGTAAACGACAGCGCAGAAAAAATCACTATCAGAGAACGCAAATATTTCATTGTATCTTATTTTACAGAAACTTTCACACTTCTTGATCCTATGCGGACCACATAAATTCCTTTGGAGCAAGGCACTGTGATGCCATAATTAAGATCAGAGCGCGATGATCCGGCCGCGGACGAATATACGAGGCGGCCGTCGGCTGAATAAATCGCCGCATCTTCAGCACCCTCATTAGCAATGTAGACCGCTCCTTCAAGACCATAAGCCAGAACGCGGTCGTCAACGGTTATATCATCAATTCCGGCCGACGAGGGTTCTTTATCCCATCCTGTCTGAACGTGACGCTTGTTAAGTATCGTCGCCAGACGGTTAAGCAACTCAGTGTCTTTCGGATGTCCTGAGCGCTCGAGATCATAGACAGCCTCAAAACCTGAGTAGTAAGCCACGGGCATGAAACCGAATACATCCATATTCTCGAAATAATCGATATAGTCGATAAGACGCTGGTGGTAGACAGGCGAAATTCCGTACATTACAGCATTTGCCGGTGTCATACGGTAGCGCGTGCCTGTTTTGGTCGACGCATCGTAAGTCCAGCCGAAATTGTATCCTTCAAATTCCATTTCCATTCCCATGCCGTCATGATCCCAAGCATAATTGATAGCCTGCTCCAAAAATTTTTTTGGACGATCACTCTGAAAATAATATCCGGGCTGGATATATGCAACATCAACGCCCACTTCCTGCCACGAATCGGCAGACTGTGTCGGAAGGACATCAGAATTGTTATCGCGCAACAGGTAAGGTATCCAGTAGATCTTACAACCCTTTTCTTTGTAATATTTGTTAACTTCTATGGTCATCTTTTCGTCGCGGCCGTTGAAAGTCTCGTTGGTCCAATACACCCCGTCAAGCTCAAGATGTTTGAAACCGGCCTTGTTCCATTCGCTGACAAGCTGGTCGGCATACCATTTCATACCCGTAATGCGGTCTTCCTGACGGGTAAAATTCAATGTTTTACCGTCAATTTCGCCCCATATGTCAGATTTTGTCTCGGCAACAGGCAGCGTAAATACGACCTTGTGCTTGTGGCCCGGTTCTCCAAGCTCCGGAATAAGATCGTCAATGAGATTGTCAAGCGCACGACAGCCATTGCCACTGTATGTGCCAAGCTGTTCGTGAAGGAGACGTTCCCAGTCTTCACGGCGCGCACCCTGAACATACGCGGCAGACTCTCCGAACGATACAGCATCGCCATTCTCGTTGTAAGCCTGAAACTCAATCATCAGAAATCCGTCGAACATCCATGATTTACTGCCATCAGGATATGTGTGATAGACATAGGGCCCAAAGAGATCCTTGTTCCAGTCAGGACGATGCTGACTGCCTATATAGATCAGAGCGAGATCATCTATGTCGGTAACCGTCGAGAATTGAGCATACGAAAAAAGAGATGAGAGCAACAGACCTGCTGCGATAATTATTTTTTTCACTATAGTATGATGTTTTAGGATTAGAGACACAAATATAATAATAAAATTTATTATCCGACAATGTTTTAATAAATAAATTAGCAAATGCAGAATTTAAGCTAATTTAAGGCAGCAGCCAACCCGACTTTATGTGCCTGCGGTTAATGATTGCTGCAAGTCGGTCAAGCAGTTTACGGTCTCGGATGTCAGGAGAGTGCTGAAAATCATAGACTGCCTGATATCCTGTGTAATAGGCTACCGGCATTGTATCAAACACATTTTCGCGCTCAAACCGATCAATATATTCAGTAAAACGTCCATGATACTCAGGCGATATACCATACAGACAGCAATCGCGCGGAATAGTTCTTACCAGCGAATCGCCCTTCATGTCACGATAGAAACTGTATCCGTCGAATTCGACCTCAAGCCCCATACCGTGAGTTTTCGCGAAATCTATCACCCTGTCGAGCTGATCGACCGTAGCATTTGGCCAAACCGAATAGTTAGGCTGCATATAGGCCTGATCTATTCCGTTTTTGGCCCAGTCTGCACGGGCTTTTCCCTGAGAATATGGCACCCAGTAGACTTTAAGCCCGAGTGAACGAAAATAATCATTAATGCCTGTGGCAAGATCAATCGTAGGCTGATCAAACGACTCTTTCACCCAATAAATACCATCGAGCTCGAGATTTTTAAACCCGGCGAGACGCCATTTTTCAAGAAGCACCCCGACATACCATCGCATAGCCGCAATCTTGTCGTCAAGACTATTGAAGTCGAGACTGCGTCCGTCGATCTCACCCCACCCGGTGAATGATCCGACAGGTATTGGCAGACTGAAAACCACTTTGTGAGGGTGAGACGGACGGCCGAGCACCGGGATTAAGCTCTCGATAAGACTGTCGAGAGCCTTACAGCTGCGATTATCATCGAGCCCCAGCTGAGCGTCGAGATAACGTAGCCAGTCATTTTTATCGGCACCCGGACCATTATACTCACCCAGTGAGACTTTGGCCCCGGAAGCGTTATAAGTCAGAAAATCGATCATCAGAAACCCGTCGAACATCCATGTCTGCGATCCGTCTTCATAAGTGTGCACGACATAAGGCCGCAATTTATCGGCAGTCCACTCAGTACGGTCGCGGTTACCGACATATATCAGCACAAGGTCATCAATATCGGAGACTTCGGAGAAAGCCGCCGATACGGTGAGAGCCCCGGACACAAACATGACAGCGGCAAAAAGAAGGCCTGAAATATATTTCATAGTTAAAAAAGCGAGAAGTGTCAGTCAATCACCTGATTCGAATCTACCGAAACCGCCTTGACTCCTATCGACCGGTTAGTTATCTTCGAAGGCGTTCCTCCATAGTAAACCTTACCGGATCCGGCGCCTGTTACTGTCAGAGCAACCGACGCGTTGCAGTCGATAGGACCGGTACCGAGAATATTACACTTCACTTCTTCAGCCTGCAAACCTGAAGCCTCGAGTTTGCCTGTGCCGACATTTTTCAGACTGGCCTTTCGAGCAGAGCCGTTTGCAACCAGATGACCGTTGCCGGTTTTAATAGCAAAATCGCCGTTATGAGTCTTTATATTCTCAACTATCATCGAACCGTTACCGATAACCGTAGCTTTAAAATCGCGCACAGGTAGAGTGTTCACGACCCTTACAAGCGAATCTCCGGAATTTTCGACTTTCTGCAACGTCATCGAATATACATAGACAGTAGGCAGTTCATCTACCTTTGCTCCATCTGTCGCTACCTGAATGTTAAGGCGGTTCTTCTTATTGGAAAACATCAGCATCTGCGCCGTTTTAGGATCACACTCAAAATAAGCCCATCCGGCCGAATCTGTCGAACAATTATATACGACATTTATACCGTCGGTTACTTTAAGCTCACTGAAATCGCCGACATCAAGTTTATAAAGACCCTTCTGAGCGTTGGCAGCATAAACCGCTCCAACTACTGCCATAACGGCAGCTGCTAATCTTGCCAGTTTCATAACTAAAGAGGTTGATATGGTTTTACTTGTTTTATATTGTCTGTATCTCCGGCCAGACTTACCCTAACTCCTGCAGGGTAAAAAATATGCCCCGTTCCAAATAATTTCAGGTCCATCTCGCCGGCAACGAGACGACGGACATCGACAGTTCCTGTGCCGCGGACGACGACGTCACAATCGTGAGCCGAACCTCCGAAATCCATCTTGCCGCTGCCGCGCTGAGTCACGGTCATACGGCTCGCGGTAATACCCTCGGCAGAAACCGAACCGCTGCCGATAAGCGAAAAATTGACTGTCGATGCGAGGAGAGCGTCTCCGACAATTATCTTTCCGGAACCCGAAAGCGACAGATTGACGTTTGCCGCCGAAAGCCTGCCGATCGCAATCGAAGACGCTCCTGACGCTACAACCGACAGCTGGGCTGAAGATTCGAGCTTTTCAGTCCGAACTATGGCGCGGCCGGAAGCTTTGACAAGCTGAAGATGTCCGTCGTAATATAATTTGACGCATCGGCGGCCTGTTGCCGACGATGAATTGGAGACTGTTACATAAACCGCATTGCCGGCATATCTGAAATCAAGGCCTGTGACATCACCGCCTGATGAGATCAGCCCGCATGAATCCGGTGATTCAACCAGCTGAAGTTCACAGGGACCGCTGACATGCAGTTCGTCGAAACCTCTGGCATCGGCGTATATCAGCGACAGCGGCACGATCATCAGTGATATTATGACACGCAATACATCCGTCATAAATTTATCGAGGGTAAAATATCGTTTTCGACACTGTCCAATATATCCAGCAGCCAGTCTGAAGTCTCCGCGCGGAGCATCGCTATCCGTGTCTGACGGAAATTGGGTATGCATTTGAACAAAGGCGAGGCTGCAAGATGGCGACGGATATGGAGAATGCCGCGGTATTCGTCGATGCGGTCGATACTTTCGCGTATCTGACGGCGCAGACAATCAAATTTTTCGGACAATGACGGCACTTTGAAACCGGGATAAATACCGGCTTTCAGTTCACTGAAGATCCATGGCGCGCCTATCGAAGCCCTCCCGACCATCACTCCGTCGACTCCGTAGCGGCCGAATGCCTCTGACAGCCTGTCCTGCGTCGTTATGTCACCGTTGCCTATTACCGGTATCGTAAGTCTGGGATTCTCTTTAACACGGGCTATCATCTCCCAGTCGGCGTCGCCGGTGTACATCTGGGAACGGGTGCGACCGTGGATTGTTATAGCCTTTATGCCACAGTCCTGAAGCTGCTCGGCCAGCTCAACGATAATTTTAGAATTATGATCCCAGCCGAGACGTGTCTTGACCGTTACCGGCAGACTGACAGCATCAACTACCGCCCGGGTGATCTGCAGCATTTTCGGTATATCCCGCAACATGCCGGCTCCGGCTCCTTTCCCGGCCACTTTTTTGACCGGGCAACCGAAGTTGATATCAAGAATATCAGGAGATGCGGCTTCGACTATTCGTGCGGCTTCGACCATAGGCCCGACCTCCCGGCCATAAATCTGTATAGCAGTCGGACGCTCAGCCTGATTTATCGCCAGTTTACGCGTTGTGGCCGAGATATTGCGGATAAGAGCATCGGCCGAAACAAACTCAGTGTAAGTCATATCGGCTCCGAACTCCTTGCAGATAAGCCGGAACGACTCGTCAGTCACATCCTCCATCGGAGCCAACATGACAGGACGGTTACCCAAGTCGATATGTCCTATATTCATAGTTGCGTCTTTACCTTGCAAATTTAGGCATTATTTACCTTTTAGACCGCGTCAGGCTAAAAAAAGCGACATCAGGACGACAAAAAAAGCAAAAAGACCGTCTGACGGTCTTTTTGAAATCTATCTTGGAAACGTAAAGTTCAATTGAGCCCTGACGCCGATTGCGGCAGGTTGTAGCTGAAATTGGTGATACAGAAATAAGCCGGCACTTTAAGTCCGTAATTATCTTTCGATGTCGAGTCGACATAGAACAGGACCTCATCGACCGTCCCGAGCGGTTCGAGAGTTATAAACGCCCATTGGTCGAGGAACTGGCCGCTCGCTATCAGGGCATATTTCAGATGTGCAGTCATCACACCGTTACGGACTCCGACTATGTGAAGCACAAAATTATCGCCGGCAGTGAATTTTTCATTGAACGCAGAACCGGTTTTGGCACAATAATACGTGTAGCTTGAATTAGTAACGTATGCATATTTCGGATTGAACTCGGCGTAATTGGTCATGCGCATCGAACATTTTGTGTTTTCAAGCGGATTTTCGCTGACAACCGCTTCACTGTTACCCACAAGATAAATGCCGCCATAAGGATTCTGCGGAATGCAACCCCACTGATAGCCAATCCAGTCTCCGGAATGATCAAGGTTGTCATTCACACGCGACGGACAAAAACCGTTCCATCCCGGATAAGACACACCGTCCCATTCGTCGATCCATGCGTTATGACTATATGAGAAGCCCTCGGAAACGAAATTTCCGGCCACCGGATTATAACAGTCCGACCAATAATTGTCTGAATTAAACGAGATATCAGTCTGATTGAAGTCGATCAGATATATGGGTTCGCCGGGATTACTGTCGGTGTTACACGATGAGAGGCCGACAGCAGCAAACACAGCCGCAGAAGCGAGAGCCAGTGATTTAAATAAAGTCATAGAATTATCAAATAAAGAAGTCTTCGGTAAATTATTTTTTATACAAGAATCAGTCTGCAAAGATAATCATAAGACAGTGTAAAACCAAATTTTAGATTGTCACATAATTCAAAAAAACGTAATTTTCGGCCAATCGGCCGCGAATTACCATTGCGATTAATGTTTTTTATTAATTTTGCATAATTAATGTATCGCAATGTGTCAGGTCAAAGATAAACGATTGGTATGCATAGTGTCGAGTACCCGCGCCGACTGGGGACTACTGTCGCCGCTGGCTAAAGAACTGTCTAGGCGCGACGGGTGCGATGTGTCAGTGATAGCCACAAACATGCACCTCAGCCCACGCTTCGGACTGACCGTCAATGACATAATCAATGACGGCTTCAACCCCATAAGAGTCGAGATGGAGACAGGTGATGATTCGCCGAGGGCGAGAGTAAAGGCAATGGCTACCTGTATGGCCGCTATGGCCGACGCATTCGCAGAAATAAAGCCGGATATGGTGATTATACTCGGGGACAGATATGAAATGCTTGCCGTCGCCTCTGCCGCAGCAGTCATGAAACTGCCCATAGTCCATATTGCCGGCGGCGCGATCTCTGAAGGTGCAATCGACGACTCGATACGTCACGCCATAACCAAACTGTCGGCCATCCATCTGACTGAAACCGAAGAATACCGCAGGCGCGTAATTGCGATGGGCGAAGATCCTTCGCGTGTGATCAATACAGGCGCGATAGGCGTCTGGAACATCAACAATATCACACTTCTCGACAGGGACGAACTGAGCCGACAGCTGGAATTTGATCTTTCACAGCCATATGCCGTAGCTACTTTCCATCCGGCCACACTCGACAACAGTGATCCGGCCGCGCAATGCCGGGCAATGCTATGCGCCCTTGACTGCCACAGAGACCTAAAAGTTATACTTACATATCCCAACAACGACCCCGGATCAGCCTCCATTATCGACGAAATAGAGTCTTACGCCTCACTCCGCCCCGGCAAAGTGAAGCTCGTCAAGTCGCTTGGACTCAGGCGTTACCTTTCGACGCTGCATTATGCCGAATTTTCAATAGGAAATTCTTCGAGCGGCATTGTCGAAGTCCCGTCGGCAGGAATACCGTCAATCGACATAGGCATCAGGCAACGGGGCCGAGCCGCAGCAATGTCGGTGATCCACTGCGGCAATACAACCGACGAAATCGGACGAGCGATAGACAAAGCAATGAGTCCTGATTTTAAGAAACTTGCAGCTAAAAAAGACAATCCATATTTCAAAACCGACACTCTGCAGCTGATGGCCGACGCCATCATGGACGCCGACCTCAGGGCTTTGTCTTCAAAACATTTTTACGATCTACCTTCATGTTGAACCCATTATATATAATTCCGGCACGCGGCGGCAGCAAAGGCATACCGGGCAAGAACATCAAAAACCTGTGCGGCCGGCCATTGATTGCCTACGCTATCGATGTCGCCCGCGAGTGCGCGTCAGACGAACGCAACATCATATTGTCGACTGACTCGGTGAAAATTGCCGATACTGGACGATCACTCGGGCTGGAAGTCGGATATATGCGTCCTGCCGAACTCGCTACCGACACCGCAGGCAGCCGCGAAGTGATACTCGACGCTATGGACTGGGCCGATCGACAAGGCATCGTATATGACTGCGTCGTCCTGCTGCAGCCGACATCACCGATGCGCAACGCCGACGATGTCAGAGGCGCGCTCGCTCTCTACAGTGACGATATTGACATGGTAGTGAGCGTCACCGAAGCGGCAAGCAATCCTTATTACAACTGCTTCGAGATTGATCCTGAGAGCGGTTTCCTGCATGTGTCAAAGGGCGACGGTAGGCTTACACGCCGTCAGGACGCACCCAAAGCATGGGAATACAACGGAGCTGTCTATGTGATCAATCCACAGTCTGTCAGACGGTCGGGACTCGGCGGGTTTGCCGCAAGAGTGCCGTTTGTCATGCCGCGCGAACGCAGCATCGACCTCGACTCTCCTCTCGACTGGACTGTGGCCGAATTACTCATGAAGCAAACCAACCGATAACTCCAACCGTTATAAAACAGCAATCCTTATATATGCCACCTAACGAAAATCAACAACATATAATAAGTGAGGACGCTCTTCTGATTGAGGCTGTCGACAAACTCAACAGACTCCCCGGCAATGAAATGACTCTTTTTGTCGAAGACAGCTGTCATCGGATCGTCGGCACACTGACCGACGGAGATATACGCCGTGCTCTGCTGTCGGGACTCGGAACCGGCGACAATGTGTCGGAAGCTACTCACAGAGCCTTCAAATGGCTCAGATGGGGCGATATCGATCTTGACGAATTGCGCAATTGCCGCCAAATTGGCATCAACATCATTCCTGTTCTTGACGAAAAACACTCGTTGAGAGAAATCATAAATCTCAATACTACAAACACACGGCTTCCTCTGAGTGCCATCCTCATGGCAGGTGGCAAAGGAGAACGTCTCAGACCGATGACTCTTGACACTCCTAAACCGCTACTTGAGATCGATGGAAAAGCCATTATCGATTATAATATTGAGGCTCTTGCTGCGTGTGGTATCACAGACGTAACTGTCTGCACACGATACTTGTCGGAAAAAATTTTCAAACATTTCTCACGGCCGGTCGCCGGCATAAATGTGAAATGTGTTCGTGAAGACTCTCCGCTCGGCACTCTCGGAGCCGCCTCACTCATCAGTCATCCGGCGGGAAAATCGACTATTGTAATGAATTCCGACCTGCTCACGAGCCTGTCGTTCGAGGATCTGTATATCCGTCACGTCAGCGAAAACGCCGACATAACTGTGGCCGTCATCCCCTATCAGATATCAGTGCCTTACGCGATCCTGTCGACCGACGGCAGCCGTGTGACTGGCATAGAAGAGAAACCGGCATACTCCTATTATGCTAACGCCGGCATATATCTCATATCCAACGCTATGCTCGACACGCTTGCCCCCGGACGACATATCGACGCTACTGATTTCATCCAGAACGCTGTCGACGACGGACGAAAGGTCGTGTTTTTTCCCGTCAACGGCACATGGATCGATGTCGGCTCTCCGGTCGATTTCCGACACGCCACGGATATAATGCGGCACCACCGCAATATGAGTCACAACAATAACATAAAATGATATGGCAGACACTAACTTTATAGATTACGTAAAAATATTATGCCGTTCGGGCAAAGGCGGCGCCGGTTCCCGTCACTTCTATCGCGCAAAATATGTGCCGAAAGGCGGCCCTGACGGTGGCGACGGCGGCCGGGGCGGACATATAATACTTAGAGGCAACCAGAACATGTGGACACTTCTGCCCCTGAAATATCGCCGGCATATATTCGCAGGTAACGGACAGAGCGGATCAGGCGGCCGGAGTTTCGGCAAGGACGGCGATGATGTGATCGTCGATGTGCCCTGCGGCACTGTGGTCTATGATGCCGAGACCGGAGAATTTCTCTGTGAGGTGACCGGCGACGGTGAAGAAGTGAAACTGCTTAAAGGCGGCCGTGGTGGTTTGGGCAACTGGCACTTCAAAAGTTCGACCAACCGTACACCGCGCTATGCCCAGCCGGGAGAGCCGGCTATTGAGAAATCAATAGTACTCGAGCTGAAGATGCTCGCCGATGTCGGTCTTGTCGGCTTCCCGAACGCCGGAAAATCGACACTGCTGTCGGCTGTCTCGGCCGCAAGGCCTAAAATCGCCGACTACCCGTTCACTACAATGGAGCCTCAGCTCGGCATCGTCAGCTATCGCGACAACAGATCTTTTGTCATGGCTGATATTCCCGGAATCATAGAGGGAGCCAGCGAAGGCAAAGGACTGGGTCTTCGTTTCTTGCGCCATATCGAACGCAATGCGGTGCTTCTTTTCATGGTTCCTGCCGATGCCGACGATATTGCAACCGAATATAGCATTCTGCTCAACGAACTGAGTCAGTTCAACCCCCAGCTCGTCGACAAGCACCGCATACTTGCCATATCCAAAAGCGATATGCTCGATGATGAACTGATAGATGAAATCGCACGTACACTTCCTCCGGATATTCCCCACGTATTTATTTCATCGGTAACAGGGCAAGGCATCAGCGAGTTGAAAGATGTGCTCTGGAATGCGATCACCGACGAAAGCAATGTGGCCACAGTAGACATTGTCCGTCGTCCGCTCGATGTGCGCCATCGTGTGCGTGAAGAAGATGAATTCATCTTCGAATACGAGCCACTTGAGGATGAGGACGAAGCCGAAGATCTGCAGTCGATTTCTCCAGATGAATGGGGCGAGGAGGACTACGACTGGGATGAGGACGCAGACACCGACGAAGACGAAAAATGACCAATCCGACCATCGACAGTGTTTATCGCAGCATTATTTCCCGGCTTACTCCTGTGCTCGGGCAAAGCGAAGCCCGCTCTGCAGCAAGAGTGATAATGGAAGACGTCAGGGGCGTCACACCGACTGATCTTATAGTCAACGCCAGCCGCACAGTCGAACAAGCGACCGTCGGCCGTATTGACGATATAGTCAGACGAGTCATTACCGGCGAACCGGTCCAATATGCAGTCGGAACAGCCCGTTTCTACGGCATGGACTTCATCGTCACACCCGACGTCCTGATCCCCCGTCCGGAGACCGAGGGTCTTGTCGACATGATCGTGAAAAATTGGGGTCGGTCTGACGATCTTAAGGTGCTTGATTGCGGCACCGGCAGTGGCTGTATAGCCATTGCACTCGCTCGAAATCTGCCATTTTCAGAAGTTGATGCGATCGACATCAGTGAGAGCGCACTGGATGTGGCGGCGAAAAATTCGCTCAGGCTAAAAGCATCTGTGCGTTTTTCCAAGCATGACATTTTGAAATTAGCGACGCCTGATGAACCGGTCTATGACATAATTGTCAGCAATCCGCCGTACATTGCCGCAGAAGAAGCTGCCGACATGGACGACAGAGTCATAAAATATGAGCCTTATAATGCATTGTTTGTTCCCGATAATGATCCTTTGGTTTTCTACCGATCGATAATATCATATGCAGTCGCGGCTCTTAGACCTGGAGGAGGTCTGTATTTCGAGATCAACCCCAGATTCGGTCCGGGCATTGAGGCTATGCTGCGCGACAGAGGTTTCGCTGACATCGATATGCAACGCGACTATCTCGGTCGCTATCGTTTCATCACTGCCGGAAGTCCTCGCCCATGATTCGGTCAAAAAAAACTGTAAGCCCCGAAAACGCGTTGTCGCGGCTCGAGGAGCTCTGTGCGCGCAGCGAACAATGTACCGGAGAAGCCTATAAAAAACTGTATTCTTGGGGGCTTGACGCCAATGATGCCGAGTGTATTGTCAGATCTCTTGTCGACAGGCGTTTTATCGACGACCGCAGATTTTGCGAGGCCTTTGTCCGTGACAAACTACGCTTCGCCCGATGGGGCAGACGCAAAATCATGCTCGCGCTCACACAGAAAAGAGTCGACCGGTCGATCGTCTCCGAAACGCTCGGCATGATTGATGAAGACGAGTATATCGGGATTTTAAAAAAAATTGTCCTGGCAAAAGCCGGGACAATCAGTAACGCTGACTCTTACGACGGACGTACGCGTCTGTTCAGATTTGCGCTTTCTCGCGGTTTCGAACCTGACATTGTGGCCAGGGTGATACGCAGTATGGCTACAGACTGATCACAGCGTCAGATGATAAGCATCGAGTCGCCGTAAGCGCCGAATTTATATTTCTCCTTGACTGCGACTTCATATGCCTTTTTCACTATATCATAGCCGCCGAAAGCCGAAACCATCATAAGCATTGTTGAGTATGGCATATGGAAATTGCTCACAAGCGCAGTTGTCACTGTGAAATCGTAAGGAGGAAAAATGAATTTGTTGGTCCAGCCGTCATAGGTTTTCATATGTCCGCCCATGCTGACTGCTGTCGCTATACCGCGGAGCACCGATGTTCCGACTGCACACACCTGCTTTTCATTATCTTTCGCATGATTGACAGTGTCTACGAGTTTTTGCGAAGCTATCATCTGCTCTGAGTCCATGCGATGTTTAGTTAAATCCTCGACATCGATCTCACGGAAATTGCCAAGTCCGCTGTGAACAGTTATAAATGCCTGCTCAACGCCCTTTATCTCCAGCCGTTTGAGCAACTCACGGGAAAAATGCAGACCGGCGGCTGGTGCGACGACCGCACCTTCTTTATCTGCGAAAATACACTGATATGCGTCAGCATCATCAGGAGTAGATTCGCGTTTGATATATTCAGGCAGTGGTGTGTGACCCAGCGCATAAAGTGCTTTTTTAAATTCATCGTGGGGCCCGTCATACAGGAAGCGTAATGTTCGGCCGCGTGATGTAGTGTTATCAATCACTTCTGCAACCATCGACTCATCTTCGCCAAAATAGAGTTTATTGCCTATACGTATTTTGCGTGCAGGCTCCACCAGCACATCCCAAAGCTTGTTTTCGGCGTTAAGTTCGCGAAGCAGAAACACTTCTATCCGAGCTCCGGTTTTTTCCTTGTTCCCAAAAAGAAGAGCCGGAAAGACCTTGGTATCATTGAAAACCATCACATCGCCTTCGTCGAAATAGCCGAGGATATCCTTGAATACTTTATGTTCGATATCTCCGGTCTTACGGTTCACGACCATCAGCCGAGCCTCATCACGGTGATCTATAGGAGTTTGGGCTATTAATTCTTCCGGCAGACGAAATTTAAACTGAGATAGTTTCATAATTATTGATATGTTATCTTAATGCGTTTTGATATACTTTTTTTGTTAGTTAGTTATCATTATTGATTCTCCGGCATTTCTACCTCGGCACCGGCAATCTGAGCGACTGCATCGTCAATTGTCAGGCAGTCATCGATCTTCACATCTCCGACCCTTGTCCTGCGCAGCGCCGTCAGATGCGCGCCTGAGCCGAGTGCCTCGCCGATGTCACGGGCAAGCGCTCTGATATAGGTACCTTTACTGCATACGACTCTTACGCTTATTTCTCCGGTCTTATAATCCTGAAGTTCGATTTCGTCGATTACAAGCTCCTTGGCTTTCAGCTCGACGTCCTTACCTTTTCGGGCCATCGTGTAAGCTCGTTTCCCATCGATTTTACAGGCCGAAAATGCCGGTGGCACCTGTTCGATACGCCCCACGAAATTTTTTAGCACTTCTTCGACAAGTTCGCGATTGATATGGTCGACCGGATATGTCGCATCTATTTCCGTCTCGAGGTCAAATGACGGGGTTGTCGAGCCGAGAGCGATCGTGGCGACATACTCCTTTACTCCGGTCTGCAATTCTTCTATGCGCTTGGTCGCTTTTCCGGTGCAGACGATCAGCACTCCGGTCGCAAGAGGGTCAAGCGTGCCCGCATGGCCGACTTTGATTTTTTTCAATCCTGTGCGCCTGATCACAGCTCCGCGAAGACGTTTGACCGCATTAAACGAGGTCCAGTTCAACGGTTTGTCTATACAGAATATTTCTCCCTCGATAAAATTCATATCAGAAGCCTGTTACGATGCAGACCACTCCGACGATCAGACAGTAGACCGCAAACCATACGAGTTTGCCCTTCTTGACAAGCTCGAGCATCCATTTACATGCCATACACCCGACGATAAACGACGCAAGAAAACCTACAACCATCGGCAGCCAGCCTATTGCCTCCTGGGCAAGTGCTTCGCCTCCTACCATTTTCTTTATATCAAGGAGCGCTTCGCCGAGGATAGGAATAATAACCATGAAAAACGAAAACTGAGCCACCTTATCGCGACGGTCGCCGAGCAGGATACCGGTAGCGATAGTTGTACCCGAACGCGAAAGGCCCGGCAGGACTGCCACTGCCTGAGCGCAGCCTATGATAAACGCATCTAACATTGTTATCTCACGGCCGCGGTAGGAATTTACGTTTGAATGCTTGATATACTCCCGTGTACGGAAGAAATATGAGAACGACAGCAACGCGGCTGTCACACACAGACAGATACCTACAATACCCAGACCGCCGCCGAAAAATCCTTCGATAGTATCTTTAAAAAACAGACCTACAACGGCAACCGGAATACACGACACAAGAATTTTTACGACATAAAAGAAGTTGCGGTCTCCTTTGAACAAGAAGAACGATGTGCAAAGCGGAACAAATTCTCTCCACAGCACAACTATCGTGCTGAGCACAGTCGCTACATGCAGCATAACATCAAATTCGAGACTCTCGGCTCCGGTAAGATCCAGACCGAGTATCTCCCGGCATATTTCAAGATGACCCGACGAACTGATAGGCAGATATTCCGCAAGGCCTTGTACGACTCCGAGAATAAGGGCGTTAATCCAATCCATATTGTATGTCTTTAGCGTGTTTTATTATTTATGGTCTTGGGGTCTCACGGCTATAGCAACCGCCATTGCCACAAACCCGGCAAAAGCAAGAAAAGGTCCGACCACGATGCGGCGCACACTGAATATATCAGGGTTAAACTCTTCGGGTGTCGAACTGCCGCCGAGCATCAGTAAAAATCCGACAACGATCAGCGCGCCTGAAATCGCCATCCCGATAAAATTCTTTTTTGTCAGAGGCATAGTTTGACTATTTTCCTTGATAAGCCCGGAATCTTTTTCCTTTTTCATTATACCTTTTATTATAAAGTGTCTGTTTATTTCATGAACATGTCGTCATAGTTGGCCCTCAGATATCTGTTGGTCGCAAACAACGACGCGAGTGTGCATATCACTACGCCGGTCACAAGCATGCCGCATATGACCATGGCGCATAACTGCGGAGAGAAACAAGCCGCCAAAAGCGGATCGACATTGGCGCCATAAGCCAGCAATGCGATCAGAAGAACTGACGCGATAACTGCCGATATAACCCCGTTGAGCGCTCCGGCGAGGATAAATGGCCGGCGTATGAAGCTGCCGGTGGCGCCGACAAGTTTCATCGTGTGGATCACAAATCTACGTGAATACACCGCAAGATGAACCGTATTGTTGATAAGCACTATCGATATGACCAGGAGAGCCGCTGCTACCATAAAAAGCATCAGACCTACCCTTTCAAGCGTCGAATTGACAGCAGCGACCATCGTGCTTTCGGTCAGAACAGTTTCGACAGCGCTGTCGCCGGTAAGTCTGGCGCTTATAGCCTCGATGCTGTCAACACTTGCATATTCCGGTTTCACTTTCACATCAAACTCGGCTCCGTATGGGTTGACATCAATAAGAGAAGCTATATCTTCTCCGAGATATTGCGACTCTGTTGCCATAATTTCTTCAGCCGACGAATAAACATATGACGCAACATAAGGCGACGCATTCAACATTTGCTTTAGCCTGTTGATCTCTGTTTCGGGAGTCTGGCGCTCTATTTTAACGATAAATCCGAGATTGCTTTTAAGCATATCGGCTCCGGAATTGCCGGCTATACCGACAACCGCCAGGATGCCTAAGATCAGGAGTACCAGCGTAACACTAACAATTGCAGTCAATTGAGAGCCGAAAGTCGATATATGGTTTGAGCGTCTTTGAGCCATAATTTCGTGCAAAATTAATACATTTTGAAGCGTTTGTCAATACTTGGAGCACATTTTGCCCTGATCAATTTGAATATTTTTCTTAATTTTGCATTTCGTTAAATGAATGAGAATTCCAAATATCGTATAATAGCAGCTGTGCTACTTGTTCTCTTCCTGAGTTTTCAGGGAGGGAGAATGTTTTGTTACCATACACACACATTCGGGAATACGGTAATTTCTCACTCCCACCCTTTCAACAATCCTGACCGCCAGCACTCGAATTCCGAACTCGAAGCTTTCGCAATGATTGCGATGAGCTCTCTGACCGACGATTCTTCGTCTGAGCCTCTGATGCCTGTTGCTGCTGTGGTTCCCGTTGAAAGAGCTGCCGGAAAATGCGGCAGCACACGATTAGGCTTCGTTCACGCGCTGAAAGGCCGGGACCCTCCTGCCTTCACGGCAATCTGATCCCGGTCTCTTCTCGCCGCGACTGCCGGATGCACGTCGCGCACTTTTTCAACACGTCGAAATCTAATCAGCTCAACTCATGAAGTTTAGTTTATTAGCAGCTGTCGTCATGACAGTTGCTGTCGAACATGTATATGCCTATAACATTTCAGGCAAAGTCATTGACCGCCATAGCGGCGAAGCTGTAGCCTATGCGTCCGTTGCCATTCCTGGATCATCGGCTGCGACCATGACCGACGATAACGGTGCTTTCTCATTGAAGACCGACCGCCGGGGGCCACATAAAATAAAAGTGTCCATGGTCGGTTACGAACCGGTGGAGACCTCTGTCGACATAAACCGCGACATTAGCGGTATCATCATCTCGGCACGCGAGTCGCGTGTCGAGATGGACGAACTCGTTGTGTCGGCCAACCGCAACGTAGTCCGGCGCTGTGAGGCTCCCGTGGTTGTCGGAGTTCTAAGCAACAAGCTCTTCGAGACTGTCAACTCTACCGACCTCGCTCAGACTCTCAACTATCAGCCCGGCCTGAGAGTCGAGAACAATTGTCAGAACTGCGGATTTCCTCAGCTGCGCATCAACGGCCTCGAAGGCGCATACTCCCAGATCCTCGTCAACAGCCGTCCGGTTGTCAGTTCGCTGTCGGGTGTCTATGCTCTTGAACAGATGCCTGTCAACATGGTTGAGCGCATTGAGGTAGTCCGAGGCGGCGGTTCGGCTCTTTTCGGTGCAAATGCCGTCGGAGGCACGGTCAACGTGATCACCCGCGAACCGGTCAACAACCGTTTCGAGGCAAGCACTGATGTCGAGAACCATAACGGCAAATCGTGGGAAGAAAATTTTGCTGCCAATGCCACAGTTGTCGGCGAGGAAGGACGTTATGGAGCGGCATTTTATGAATCATACCGCAAGCGAAACCCTTATGACCACGACGGCGACGGTTTCTCCGAAATCGGCAAACTCAACGCCAACACATTGGGCATTAATGCTTTTTACCGTTTTGATGACACAAAGAAAATTAATATTGAGTATCACAATACTTATGAATTCCGACGTGGCGGAAACAAATTCGATCTCGAACCATTCCAGACCGACATTACCGAGCAGACTCAGCACTATATCAACAGCGGAGGCCTGAACTATACACAGCACTGGCGCGATTTCACCCGGCGACTCAATGTCTATGCTTCTGCCCAGCATATCGACCGCAACAGTTATTACGGCGCCCAGCAGAACCCCGACGCATACGGCAAGACAAGTGATCTGACCGCTCTTGCCGGTGCCACTTTCAGCGGCGACTTCAGCCGCGTGATCTTCTCTCCGGCGACATTTACATCAGGCATCGAATATCAGGCCAACCGACTCCACGACATTATGACCGGCTATGGACGCGACATGCGCCAAAATATCAGCATTTTCGGAGCATTCGTTCAGAACGAATGGAAACTGCGTCGATTCACCCTTCTCGCCGGGCTGCGCCTCGACAACCACAACCTGATCGACAATCCCATCCTTAGCCCGCGCATCAATCTGCTTTACCGACCGGCTCCGGCATGGCAGATCAGAGGCACGTGGTCCACGGGCTTCCGCGCGCCGCAGGCTTATGATGAGGATCTTCACGTCACGGCCGTAGGCGGCGAAGGCGTTGTCATCCGGCTTGCAGAGGGGCTTAAACCCGAGAAATCCAACAGTTTCAGCGGCTCGGTCGACTGGGATGTCAGGTTCGGCGATGTTGCCGCAGATTTTCTCATCGAAGGCTTTTACACCGAGCTCCACGATGTCTTTGTTCTCGAAATGATCGGACACGATCCTAACGGATCCGCCATCAAAGAGCGCCGCAACGGTTCCGGAGCTAAAGTTTATGGTGCAAACGCCGATATTTCTTTCGACTACACGGACTATTCTCTCCAACTGGGTTTCACTGCCCAGCGCAGCCGCTACAATTCGCCCGAAGCCTGGAGCGAGGACGAGTCTATTTCTCCTACCCGGCTCATGCCCCGCGCTCCCGATCTATACGGCTACTTCACTTTCTCTTGCCGCCCGCTGACACGCTTCGAATGCTCACTTTCCGGAGTCTACACCGGCCGGATGTATGTGCCTCATTTTGCTCCCGCTCCTGAAGATGTGCCCGAAGACTATCCTTATCCTTACCCTGACAGAGATATTCTCTATCATAGTCCGTCGTTTTTCGAACTTGGTGTAAAAGCCTCTTATACAATTCCTCTTGCCGGAAAGCTCCGCATGCAGCTGTCGGCCGGCGTGAAAAACATCACCGGCGCCTTCCAGAAAGATCTCGACAAGGGCGAATTCCGAGATTCGGGCTATTTCTACGGTCCGACTCAGCCCCGCACTTATTTTGTAGGCGTAAAATTTTTCGCCATTTAACCCGTTAACAGCCATTAACACTATATGTGCAACATGGCAATATTTGTTAACCCGTGCTCATTTATACCGGGCTCGATTGTTATTTAAAATAACGATTGGCTTAACTTTGCACCGTTTTTTTAGCAACGCAGACTATTTATATGCACAATATATTAACTGATTTAACGACGAGACAGGCCCTTATCTACGGCTCTCGCGAGGCAATCAGCTTTAAGGACCGAGGGACTTCTCACACGACCGTAATGTCGTGGAACGAACTTGACAGTCTGGTTTCAGACCTCGCATGTGCTCTTGAGACCATGGGTGTCGAGCCACAGAGCATGGTTAACGTTTTCTCGGCAAACTGCCCGGAGATACTTATCACCGACTTTGCCTGTTTCCGCAACCGTGCCGTTCCGGTCTCTCTTTACTCGACAAGCAGCCCCGAACAGGTAAAATTCATAATCAACGATTCAGGCGCGTCCATGATCATGGTCGGCGATCAGAAACAGTATGATATCGTCCGCTCGGTCGCAGCCGACTGTCCGGAGCTGAAAACTATAGTCACCTTCGACGACTCAATCGTCATCGACAGTTCCGACAACATGACCATGCGTTTCTCGGCCATGCTCGAGCTGGGTCGGGCAGCAAGTGCGGAATGCCGCGACGCTGTCTCACTTCGCGCTGCCGATGCCCGTCCCGGCGACATTGCCACACTGATCTACACGTCAGGGACCACAGGCGAGCCCAAAGGCGCCGTGCTGCTTCATAGCTGTTTCGACGCAGCTATTGAGATCCATCGCAAGCGTCTCGACACACTGACTGTCGACGACCGTTCGCTCTGCTTCCTTCCGCTTAGCCACATTTTCGAAAAGGCATGGACTTATTTTTGTCTCGATTTTGGCATCAGAGTCACAATAAATGCTGACCCGAAAGAAATACAGACTGCAATTCGTGAAGTAAGACCGACATGTATGTGCAGTGTGCCGCGTTTCTGGGAGAAAGTCTATACTGCCGTTCAGGAAAAGATATCGTCGATGACCTGCATTAAGAAAGCCATGGTGACACGAGCGCTTAAAATCGGAGCGATACGCAATCTCCGGTTTTGTCGGATCGGGCAGCGCGCTCCCTGGTGGATCGAGATGCAATACAGATTTTTCGATCGCCGCATTCTGTCTGTAATGCGTAAGGCCATCGGCATAGACCACGGCAATATATTCCCTACAGCGGGGGCTCCCCTGTCGTCCAACATTGTTGAGTTTTTTCACGCCTGCGGCATAAACATCGTAATAGGCTACGGCCTTTCTGAGACAACGGCCACAGTGTCATGCTTCCCGACAGTCGGATATGAGATCGGCACCGTTGGCACAGTTCTACCCGGCATTCAGGTCAAAATCGGAAAAGACAACGAGATCCTCGTAAAGGCCCCGACCGTAATGCAGGGCTATTACCGGCGCCCCGAGGAGACTGCCGCAGTATTCACCGACGACGGGTGGTTCCGCACTGGCGACGCCGGTCGTTTCGACGACAACGGCGCACTCATTCTGACCGAACGCATCAAAGATCTTTTCAAGACCAGCAACGGGAAATACATCGCTCCTCAGGCGCTTGAAAGCAGACTCGGCGAAGACAAATACATCGAGCAGGTTGCCGTTATCGGTGACCAGCGAAAATACGTCACCGCAATCATCATTCCGGCATTCGAAGCGCTGAAAGAATATGCACGCAAAAAGAAAATAGCATTCCGCAGCATCGACGAGCTCATCCAGAACTCCGAGATAAAACGCATGATAGCCGAGCGCATAGAAAGGCTTCAGAAAGGTTTCGCCAGTTTCGAGAAAATCAAGAAGTTCACACTTCTTCCCAAGGAATTTTCAATCGAGTCGGGCGAACTCACAAACACGCTCAAACTTCGACGCCCAATAATCAACAACCGTTATGCCCACGAAATCGAGGCTATGTATTGTTAGCCTTTTGCTTATTTTCGCGACCATCAGCGCCGATGCATTTACGTCGCGCGAAGTCGGTCTGCTCAACCGCCGTTCAGGACTCAGGCTCGCCGGCACACTCACTTTGCCTGACGACAATCGGCCCAAGGCGCTGATCGTCACTGCCACAGGGAGCGGCACGCAGGACCGCGACGAAACCATTTTCGGCAAAAAGCCGTTTAAGGCTGTCGCTGAGTATCTAAGCGACCGCGGCTACGCAGTCCTGCGCATGGACGACCGCGGAGCCGGCGATTCAGAAGCCGGCGATCTCGCTTCGGCTACTACTTTCGATTTTGCCACCGATATTGCCACTGCTCTTGCGGCTGCTGATTCAATACTCGGATTCGATACTCCAAAAGGGGTCTTCGGTCACTCCGAAGGCGGACTGATAGCCGAGCATCTCGCTGCGACCTGCTCTGATGTCGATTTCATAATCACTTACGGAGCACCGGCGTTCAGGGGCGACTCAATCCTTATGCGTCAGGTGCGCGAGACCATGATTTTAGCCGGAGCCGAAAGTCAGTTCGCATCTCTTTATCCTTCACTGCGCCGACGCTACGACATAGTAATGGCTCCGGGTCTAAAACCGATCATCGAGGCTCAGGTTCTTGCCGAGCTTGCCATTGCACAGCCCGAGATGGCCGCGCTGCCTCAGTTCCGTGAGCGGGCTGCCAAAGAGATCGGACCACTTTGTTCTGACTGGATGCGAACATTTCTGCGCCATGACCCTGCCGCCGACATTGCCGCGGTCAAAGTCCCGTGGCTCGCAGTCAATGGCTCAATCGACCGACAGGTGACGCCCGACAATCTTGATCTCATTGCCTCTCTGTGCGCCTCTGCCGATACCGTCGCCATCGACGGACTCAATCACATCATGCTTAAAGGCATTACCGGCTCCCCCGACGAATATGCGCGCCTTCAGGGCGACGCTGATCCGTCTCTGCTGCGGCTCATCGCCGATTGGCTCGACCGCACCGTTGGTGCCGCTCAGTCACGATAGTCGTCCTTGCGACGGGGGTTCATCGGGAACCACCCCTTACGCACACGCTCGCGTTGCTCGAATATTTCTTTGATCGTCCAGAATGACGAGAAGCCGATCACGCCGAAAAGCGTCGACAGGAACACATCGTCAACTGCCGCCGCACCCGCACACATTGCTATCCCTAACAAAAGAAACCACCACCAGCAGCGTGTGCCATAATAATACTCACATTTTATACATATCGGGTGAAACAGTCCGATAACCAGAAAAGTGCACAGCCCGATAGCGAGACCGAGCACATGCCATTGCTGAAGAAGTTCGGTAAATGCATTCATAATTGACAAAGTTACGACTTTTTCTCTTATTTCTTGATACTAAACCGATGGGATAAGACGTTTTAAAATTATGTCACGTCAGCTCAAGGTTCTTTTACTCGGCGACTACAGCAACTGCCAGCGCTCGCTTGCCACAGGCCTCCGCCGTCTGGGCTGCGACGTGACGCTCGTTTCCGACGGCTCGTCGTGGCAGGGGTGCGAACGCGATATCGATCTGACGCGCAGACCCGGCAAACTCGGAGGCCTGGAACTTTATATAAGACTTTCGACTACTCTGCGCCGTCATCTGCGGGGCTATGACATCGTTTCAGTCAACGATCCCAACTTTGTATCTCTTCGGCCGGCTCTCCTGCGGAAAGTGTTCGACCGGCTGCGCCGCGACAACGGTGCTGTGTTTCTCAACGCCATGAGCTATGATGTTCCTTTCCTCGACATGCTCGCCGACCCGGACTGCCCCCTCGCCTACAGCGAGTGGTTCACCGCCGGACGGCCGACGAGACTCTTCAAAGCCGCAGCCGACGAGTGGAGCCTATGGCACACCGAGGCAATGACACGCTATCACAGCTACGTCTACGATCATATCGACGGTGCCGTCTCCGCGCTTTACGAATATCATTGCGCCCTTGAGCGGGTTCTTCCGCCCGAGAAGATTGCCTATGGCGGCATCCCGGTTGATCTTGACAGCTTCTCCCCGGTTGCGCTTCCCGACGATATCGGCAAGGTGCGGCTGTTTCTCGGACGCGACCGCTCGCGCATGATGGTCAAAGGATCCGATCTGCTCGAGCAGGCCGCGCGCACTGTCATAGACCGTCATCCCGGCCGTGCCGAGCTTACAATTGTCGAGAACCGCCCCTTCGGCGAATTCGTCACCTTGCTGCGCAACGCCCACGTTGTCCTCGATCAGATCTACAGCTATACCCCGGCGACAACAGCCCTCATGGCCATGGCCTACGGTCTGAATGTCGTTTCCGGGGGTGAAGATGACTATTATGACTTCATCGGCGAATACGAGAACCGACCGATAATCAATGCGCCGATCGAGCTCGACGCACTCACTGACACACTTGAAAATATCGTTCTTAACCCCGGACTGATCGCCGGGCGCGGCCGACGCAGCCGCAGGTTTGTCGAGAAACACAACGACTGCGTAACCGTCGCCAGCCGATACCTCGATTTCTGGACTTCAAGACTCAACCGTTACTGACCCCATGCTCACACTCGATCTCGCACTCATAACTTTCGGTCCGGACGGCATCGCCCGTGTCGCGGCTATGAACCTTCCGCATATCGACGGTGTGCGATACGTCATTTCATGGCAATGCTCCGGCGGAGCCTACCTGCCCGACTCTCTCCTGCGCCCCGACGTCACTGTCTCGCGCATCGAAAGCCGCGGAGCCGCCGTCAACCGCAACAATGCTATCGATTGCTGCACGGCCGACATTATCCTTTTCTCCGATGATGATCTGATCTATACCCCTGAGCAATTGCTTCAGGTAATCGAGACTTTTGAAATCAATCCCGATGTCGACGTCGCTACATTCGAAGCCACTCATCCTGCCGGACCCGTCTATCCGGCAGCCTCATGCCGTCTCGGCGATCCCTTGCCGCGCGGCTACTGGGTGTCGGCTTATCAGATCGCCTGTCGGCGACAGTCGGTTGGCGATCTCCGATGTCATCCCGAATTCGGCGCCGGAGCCCCGGTATTTACCGGAGCCGACGACGAGCTTTTCTTACTCGCTGCCATACGCAGGGGGCTGCACTGCCGTTTCTTCCCGGTCAACATCTGCACTCACCCCAACCTCTCGACCGGTACAACCGCAACTCTATCGCCGGGTAATCTGCGGGCGCTCGGGTGCTATATAGCCATCGCATGGCCGCGCTCCTGTTTCATGCGCATACCGCTGAAAGCCTGGCGCGCTTTTCGCGCCGGACAATGCTCACTCCCGGCAGCATTACGACATTTGCTCGCAGGTGCCCTGCAGGCGCCCCGCATTCTCCGGAGCGACCGACGCTATCTTTGGTAGACAGCGCTTATCAGTCAAGATATGTCACTTTAGCCGGATCCCATTTGTCCTTGGGTTCATGATCGCCCTCTGTGTGACCCAGTGGAATTATACACATTGGCACATATCCGTCGCCTATACCCGTAGCCTTACGCATCTGATCTATGCGCGAGGGTATCGGATAAACTCCGCACCACACTGCCCCAAGACCGATTGCATGCGCTGCCAGCAAAAGGTTTTCGGCTGCGGCCGAACAATCCTCAACCCAGTAATCAACAGCTTCCGGATCCTCAAAAAAGCGCGATTTGTCACCGGCGATAATAATTGCTGCCGAAGCATTGCGCAACGACTGCTTGCCATATTCCAGCATTTCGGCTATCGCTTCCCGGAGCTTCGCACCTCGGATCACAAAAAAGTGCCACGGCTGCTTGTTCATAGCCGACGGAGCGGACATCGCCGCCCTAATAACTGTCTCAAGTTCTTTATCGGTGACATTACCGGACGAGTAACTGCGCACTGATGTGCGCGTCAGGATATTTTCCAGTGCTTTATTATCTGTTCCTATCATATTATTGTCTTTATTGTCTGTAAAGTTATAATATACTAACAATTGGCGGCTCGCACTATTTTGATATTAACAATTATTAACCAGATATACACTCCGCCATAACAAATAAGTCCCTACCTTTGTAACCGAAAATTGTTATTAACAGATGAACAGAGGGGACTCGCCCGTATGCGGCCGAGTTTCTTATTTTTTTACTACTTATCAATACTCAAAATCATTCATAACCCTAAACGATACTCTTATGGCTATCACTTACATGACCAAAGAAGGTTATAAAAAGAAAATGGAAGAAATCGCTTATCTGGAGTCAGTTAAGCGTCCCGAAATATCACGTGCTATCGCCGAAGCCCGCGACAAAGGCGATCTTTCCGAGAATGCCGAATACGACGCCGCTAAGGAGGCCCAGGGAATGCTCGAAATGAAGATTTCCCAGCTCAAGGATCTCGTTGCTCAGGCACGCATCATCGACGAAAGCAAGCTCAACACCGACGAAGTGCAGATCCTCAACAAGGTCAAGATCAAAAATGTCGCCAACGGCATGACTATGGAGTACACTATCGTCGCCGACTCCGAGGCCGATCTCAAGGCCAAGAAGATCGCTTCATCGACTCCCATCGCCCAGGGCCTTCTTGGCCACAAACTCGGCGAGATTGTCGAGATAAAAGTGCCCTCCGGCCTTATGAAGTTTGAAATCGTCGAGATATCTTTCTGATCCTGCCATGGCTTCGATATTTTCCAAAATCGCCGCCGGCGAAATTCCATCTTACAAAGTCGCCGAAGACAACCGCTATTTTGCCTTTCTCGACATAAATCCCGTCGCCGAAGGCCATACCCTCGTCATACCAAAGCGCGAGGAAGACTATATCTTCGATCTATCCGACGACGAATATGCCGGACTACAGCTGTTTGCCAAGCGTGTCGCTGAGGCAATGAAAAAAGCCATCCCCTGCCGCCGCATCGGCGTCGCTGTTATGGGGCTTGAAGTTCCTCACGCCCATATCCACTTGATACCTATCAATAAAGAAAGTGACATGAACTTTTTTGGCGAAAAACTCAGTCCCTCGCCCGAGCGAATGAAAGAGATCGCCGAAAGCATAGCCCGTGAATTCTAACCGACAGTCTGACCGACAGACACAATTTTGCTCAACAATGAAACTCAAATCAATCATCATCGCTTCGCTGACTGCCTCACTGGCTGCCGCAGTCTCATGCTCCGGACCCAAAGGCTGGTCGGTCGAAGGTTCGATAGCCGGAGCTGCCGGACAGAAAGTGGCTCTTCAGGCGTTTAACAACAATAACTGGTACACTATCGATTCAATCCTGATCTCCGGCAGCGATAAATTCGAATATATGGCCGCGGCTCCTGCGCCCTATCCTGAAGTGCTTCGTCTGTCACTCAACGGATCGAGTATCTATTTCCCCGTCGACTCTGTGAGCCGGATCACCGTCTCAGCCGATGCGGCGTCATTCAGTCATGACTATTCCCTCTCCGGATCTGAGGCTGCTTTGCGTTTTGCTGAAATTGACTCTATGATCACGTCGACAGTCAGTGCCAAAGGCGAAAAAGCTGCAGCCACTGATTCATTGCTCAAACGCAATCTGTCGCAGATTATCCTCACTTCGGGCCAGCCGATCGCAGCTTACTACATCATCAATAAACGCATCGGCGGCCAGCCTCTGTTTGACCCCGCCGACAAGCGTGACCGCGCAATTATTGGAGCTGTCGCTCAGGCTTTCGACACTGCCATGCCCGACGACCCCCGCACGATAACCTTGCGCAATCTTTTCCTGTCGGCAAAAATCGCCGCTAATCCGGAACGCATCGAACAGAACACTATCGAAGTGCCCGAGAGCGGCCTTGCCTCTGACATCAAAGCCTATGACAATAAAGGAGTCGAGCACAGCCTCTACGACGTCGCTGCAAAAGGCAACATCGTTCTGCTGAGCTTCACCAACTACGAACTCGAATCATCACCGGCCTACAATGTCATTCTTGCCGATCTCTACAAAAAATACCGTGACCGTGGCTTCGAAATTTTCCAGCTCGCCTTCGATCCTGACGAAGCTGAGTGGAAACAGTCAGCTGTCAATCTACCGTGGATCACCGTATGGAATGCACCCGAGGACGGTTCCGCAGCCCTGATCAACTATAACGTCAGCGTCCTGCCGCTCACCTACATCATCGGTCGCGACGGAGTCCTCCGCACCCGCATCACCGACCCCACAACCCTCGACGCCGAAATCGCCAAAGCAATCTGACCCCTCCCCTGAAGGGCCTTAAGGCCGATAAAAGAAAAACATTAATATAACATTTTCCGCATTACAGCCTCGCCGGGACATCCTCTCGGCGAGGCTTTTGCTTATGCAAAAGCAGAGTTCGAGACATCATAATACATTAATTCTTCACGATCCTATAAAATCGCCCGACCCTAATTTCCCTAAAGACCCTAACCGACCCTAATTTCCCTAAAGACCCTAACGACTCTAAATCCCTTTCTCGCGCCTTCGCGTGCCATCCCCCTGTCGTCCCACCGCCATAGACATATTAACTCCCAATAAGTTAGATAATTCAAAATAATTACTTATATTTGCATTCCAAATAATTGGCATAAATGTCACTTTTTTGGAGTAGAAACATGATTATCAAACGCGAATATTATCTAAATCAGCTTATTACCGCCAAACATAATGGGCTTATAAAGATTGTTACCGGCCTAAGACGTTCCGGTAAGTCATATCTGTTATTCCACTTATTCAATGACTATCTGAAAGAGCAGGGAGTTACTGATGATCATATCATTAAAGTGGATTTAGAGGATAGGCGAAATGCGCCTCTCCGCGATCCGGATGCTTTGCTTGCACATATCGACTCTAAGATGGTGGATGATGACATGTACTACATTCTTCTTGATGAAGTTCAGCATGTTCCGGAGTTTGAAGATGTTCTCAACAGTTATCTCAAGATAGAAAATGCCGATGTATATGTCACCGGAAGCAATTCTCGCTTTCTATCGACAGACATAATCACAGAATTTAGAGGTCGAGGTGATCAGATTCATGTATATCCGCTTTCCTTTGCCGAATTTATGTCTGTTGACAACCGGCATCCCATTGATGCATGGAGCGATTACTATACATACGGTGGCCTTCCTCATGTGTTGACTTTAGAAACTCCTAAAAAGAAAATCGACTATATCAAAAGACTATACTCAACTGTCTATATCAATGATATAGTCGAGAGATATAGAATTAAAGGTGAATCTGAATTGAAAGAATTGATTCAGATAATTGCTTCTGCCATTGGTTCTCCGACAAACCCCAATAAGTTGGCAAACACCTTCAAAAGCATTAAAAACGTATCTCTGTCAAATAAGACTATTGATAATTACCTGACATACCTTTGCGAGTCATTTCTAACAGAAAAGGCAATCCGTTATGACATCAAGGGAAAGAAATACATAAACACCCTGTCTAAATATTATTTCACGGATATAGGTGTCAGAAATGCGATTCTCGACTTCAGACAGCAAGAAGAGAACCACATTATGGAGAATATCATTTATAACGAGTTAAAAATACGTGGTTTTCAAGTCGATGTCGGTATGGTTGAACACCGAACGACAGACAAAGACGGAAAGACTATTCGTAAGCAATATGAAGTGGATTTCGTAGCAAATCAAGGAAGTCAACGCTATTACATTCAGTCTGCGTTCGTAATGCCGACAGAAGCCAAAGAGCGGCAGGAATCCGCCTCTTTGCTTAACATTGATGATTCTTTCAAAAAAATCATCATAGTTAAAGACTACATCAAACCCAAAAGAAACGATGACGGTATAGTCACCATCGGACTTATTGACTTTCTCCTAAAACCCGAACTTCTGAGTTGGTAATACAATGTCCCTTGCGCCCTCCGCGCCTTTGCGTGCCACAAAATATCATGCGTCCTCCCCTTAAAAATCGACTCATTGCGTCCTCCGCGCCTTTGCGTGCCATCATTACGCCTCCGCGTGATTCAAAATGAGGATCAGAAAGGATATCCGATGGCGAGGTGGAAGGCGAGTGACTTGCCGAACGATGTCATGTTGTAGTAGCCCGAACGGCCTGTGTCATATGGAGCGTGGATGCCGATGCCGAGGTCGCCGCGCACAACAAGCATGCCGATGTCGAAACGCAGGCCGGCGCCTGTACCGAGAGCTATGTCATTGAGAAATGTACTTGCCTTGAGCTGTCCGCCGGGACGCTGCGGATCATCTTTCAGCAGCCATACGTTGCCGGCATCGAGGAACAGCGCTCCGTGGAGCGGTCCGGCGATCGGGAAACGGTACTCGACATTGGCCTCAAACTTGAATGTACCCGTCTGGTCGAAATATGTATCATCGAGCGCCGGATCGTGATAGCTGCCGGGGCCGATGCTGCGCACCGTAAACGCCCTGACAGAGTTGGCTCCGCCGCAATAGAACTGCTCGGCATACGGCACCTGGGTCGAATTGCCGTAGGCATGGGCCGCGCCGACAGCAACGCGACTCACAATCCAGCTGTCGCCCTCGGTGACGCGGCGTCCGTAGACAAGCTGAGTCGATCCTTTGATAAACTGTGAGAACGGAGTGCCGAACAGCTCTTTCTCGCCTTTTTTGCCGAATGCGCGGTAGATTGCCCAGAACACATTGCCGGCCTCCTGAATGGTAAACTGCCAGTTCAACGTATTGTCGCGCCCGAAATTACGGTCGTAGACATAGGTGTAGATCATCTGCGGTATATACTGGCTCTGGAAACTCTGGGCGACAGCCGGATTTGCGTTCATGATCGAGTCAAACACTGCCGTAGTGTGCATCAGATTGGTATAAGTCAGCTTAATGGGAGTGAATGTGTTTGACACATGCCTCGTCACACGCCAGTCATAGTTGACTGACGCATTGAACTGAGCCATCTTGAAATAATGAGGACGGTTGAGCAGATCGGCGCCGAGCTGGAAGCGTGTCCAGTTGAGCTGGAACCGGCTGCGCGGTATGAATTTCGGAGCTATGAGCCGCGGCATCGCAAGCGAAGCGTTCAGTCCGACTTCATAGGAGTTGAATATCGAACGGCTGCCGTGGCCGGTCTGCCACTCATATGATCCGGTGAGACCGATTGTCAGTTGCTCGCCGCCGCCGAAGATATTGTTGTTGGTCACTTTGACCGACATACCGGGACCTATATAACTGTTGCTCTTCGACGATCCATTGATCTCGAACGCCGCCTCCCACGGAGCGTCGAACGTACAGTCGACAAACACGTTGAGAAGATGGTCTTTTGTATTCGACGAATCAGGCACCGCCGCAATATTGATCGAATTGAAGATGCCGAGGCGCGACAGATTAGTCTGAGTGCGGTTCATGTCCCGCACGGAGAAAACGCGTCCCGGACGGAAAGTGACGTTCTCAGGTATGAGCTTCGACCGGAACTTTGACGGTTTCATCTGTATCAGCGTCGCGCGCGGCGTCACAATCGTATCGGCAACTCCTCCGCCCTGATGACGGTTGGCTACTACAATGACTTTACCTGTGCGGTAACGCTGAAGGGCAAATTTGGGTGTGTTGGCCGCCAGCATTATCTTCATCAGTATGCGTCCCGGCTGCGCGATGCTGTCGGCAAGATACTCGATATAGTCAGGCCGGAAGAAATAATATCCGCGGTTACGCAGACTGTTGGTGATACGTGTGCGCGCAATGTTGAGCGAGTCGGTCGAATATCTCATGGTCGACGTCAGATACGGATCGCGGCGCACCAGCGAGTCGATCATATGGTTGAGAGCGGTTGTATCGGGGAGCAGTTCGACTACCTCCATCGGATAAGCCGGACCGGGAGTGATCGTATACCGTATCTTGGCCTTCTTGGGATTGCGGCCTTTGACAAGCTCATAAGTCGCCGCACCGCGGAAATAACCGTTGTTATCGAGTATCTCGTCGATCATCCTCGTGCGCACTTCAGGCCGCACGTCTGACACAAGCACCGGTTCGGCTACCAGTTTCTCATAAAGCCAGTGTTTCAGTCCCGACGGCGGATTGCTCCAGTTGTTGTAGACCCACAGTCCGAGCGGAAACGGATAGTGCCAGTGAAGCATCTTCCAGTAGTTGTTGGGCGGCACGTCGACAGCCGAACGTATCGAACTCTCGAGCGCAGACGGAACCTTGACTGAATCTTCGGTGAACTCCACCTTTTTCAGTCCGTTGTAGAGCAGTTCGTCGTCGGGAATGCGACGCGTCGTCGAGCACGCCCACAGCAGACATCCGGCGATCAGAGCCGCAACGCCGCGCACACAGAGGGTCATGATTCTATTTCGTGGATCCGGAGTTTTCATCTTCTTTGGGTTTACGTCTCAAAAATTTAAACATATCGCCGATGCGGTTGAGCTTGCGGCGGTAGACAAAGCCGACGCCGGTCTGAGTGATCTCGCCCTCGAGTATGCTTTCATAGCCCGTGTGACGGAATATGCGCACATACATCGTGTGACTGT
The DNA here is from genome assembly GCA_947573135.1 of uncultured Bacteroidales bacterium. Taxonomy (GTDB): domain Bacteria; phylum Bacteroidota; class Bacteroidia; order Bacteroidales; family Muribaculaceae; genus CAG-873. The sequence continues at coordinate 108,570 of CANPDU010000003.1, forward strand.
TGTTGAGATAATAGTCAAACGATATGTCGTTGATAAGATTCTGCGAGAAATTCTCGTCGGCATTGGCGTCGGTCGAATAATTCCCGCCGATAACGATCTTGAAACGGTCGTTGAACAGCGATTTCGACACCTGATAGCTGTAGCTCGTCGTCTGCGAGCTCGAACCGTCGACAGTGCGGTTATACTGATCGATGCCGAAACTGATATCGACACCCTTGATGTTGTTGGCCGCCCAGCTGTTGAGCTGCGACTCGAGGAACGAATAGAGCGCGTTGCCCGAAATCGAGGCGTCGCCTTTGGTGCCCGGCCCGGTATAGATGCCGTAGAGCAGCATGTTCATGGCCTGATTGGCGCGCTGGTCGGCGCTCATCGACTGCAGTTCGTTGGCCACGGTCACATCGTCGCCCGTCGAAAGGTCGAAAGCCACATCCATGCGGTCGAGCGTGCCGGTGACGTTAAGCATCACATCGAAGTTGACCAGACGCGAGTTCTGGCCCGTCTGGGTGACGTTAGCCTTGATCACGTCGGTGGCATGGACGTTGAGCGTCGGGTTCATGATATCGCCGTTGAAGGCGACATAGCTGTTATTGTCGAATTCGAAATTCTTTTCAGACATAAACGGCGGCGAATATCTGACATAGCCGTTGTTGATGTCGAGGCGCCCGGTCATGCGTCCGTCGCTGAGCGGCGACATTGTGTAGTTGAGTGTACCGTCGGCCTCGATCTGCACACGGTTTTTCCCGTCGCTCGAAAGATTGACTCCAATAGTCGTACCACTCTCTATCGTCAGCGACGCATCGAGTATCATTGCCATCTCTGAAGATGTGATGCTGTCGGCGATCATCACAGCGGTAGTGTCGGTGAAATTGACAAACTTGACCATATCTCCTGTCGACTGCGACGCTATCGCATTAGCTGCATCGGAAATCACATAAGTCACATGGGTCGGCGGCACGATGCGAAGATCGGCGTTGACAAACAGCAGACTCATGTCGCCGTGGACACGCGAGTCGAGCGATATGAAAGCCTTACCGTAGATATCGGCACCCTTGCGGGCGCGGTTTGTGTTGACGAGCTGCATATTGTCGGCCTTGAGAGTAAGGTCGATCTTAGGTGATGCGAGCGACGAGATATCGACATCACCATTGATATACAGCGGATTATCATTGACGCCCCTGATCGTGAACCGGTCGAAGCTGACAAGATTGTCGACAACCGGAATTTTCTCGGGACTGAACGTATACTCCGTGCCGGTCATGTTAAGCAGTATGGCCGTGCTGTCAAAATCGAGATAGCCGTTGAATACCGGCGCGTCTTTCTCACCCGAAATCTTCATTGTGCCGTTGAGCACACCGCGCAGCTTGGCCATGCGCGGCGGCAGGAAGGGATTGACAGTGGCGAGCGGGAAGCGTATCATCGAGAAATCGAGATTGTAGGGCGACGTCGAGGTCGAGTCGTTGAGCGCTCCGGCCAGAGTCATAGTCTTCATCCCGTCTACATAAACGTCAGATTTGGCATAGAGAGTTCCGCCGGGGCGTGTCGTCACATCGAAATCAACTTTCATCGACGCCACACGCTCTTTGCCGTAATAAAAATTGATCACTTCAAGATCACCGACTCCGTTAATATCTCCGTTGACCTGACGCAAGCTGATATCGGCGTTAAGATCGCCTTTGATCGGCGGTGCGAAGGGATTGATCGACACCCAGTCGGCAAGATGGATGTCACTGAGGCTTATGTTCAGATCCTCCTGACCGTCGCTGCCCTCTATGTGCTTTGTAAGGACCGACAGCCTGCTCTTGCCTCCGGTCATGACAAGGTTGGCGTCGATATGCTTTGTCGGAATGCTGTAAGATATGAAATTGTCTTCGTTGACGACCCACGGCTGATAACCTATGACCTGATCAGTCGGCACGAGGCGCAGCGTCGCAACCGAATCCACAATATCGGCTTTCATGCCGACATCAAATCCCTGGCGGCGCGAAATATTGCTTTGAGTCAGGCGCAGGCCGGCCTCATTATGGGCGATATATCCTCCGAGATTGACGTGCGCCCAGTCATCGAATGTGCCGGGGCGGTTCTCCACCCTGGCGTTGAACGCCATAAACTCTCCGTGCTGATCAACCGTGAGGCCGATGGTGTCGAGACGCGTCGTTCCCGTCACAAAACCGATCACACGCGAGTCGAGTCGCAAAGTCGAATCATTGGCAGCGCCGAGATTTAACTTTCTGAATGCCATCTTGCTTGAAGACAGCACATCGGTAATAGCATTGTTGGATCCGGCCGACACATCGAGATCAAACCGGGGGAGCGCATTGTGGATCTCTTCGACGTTGAAAACCATTGCGGCGATCTGACGGTCGAGCACAGCTGAAAAATCAGAGAAGCGGGCCATTAGAGAGTCGAGCGATGAAGGACTGGTGAAACGCGCCGTGAGATCACGGTTATGGAGCGAAATATCTGTTATAGAATCGTTGGAATCGAGGCGCGCCTTTATATCAGAAAGGCTTATATGACTGGCCGGCTGCACATAATCGAGGTCGGTCAGCGTCAGTTCGCCGCTGACGGTATTGGACTGCCTGTCGACAGAAGCGTTGCCTGAAAGGTTGAACGACAGAGTGCTTTCGAGTTCTGATAGTTTCAGTGCGTAGAGATCAATTTCGTCTCCGCCGGCAGTCAGACTCCATTGATACGGCTCCGGCGACAGATTGCCGTCGGCGACAACTTTAATCCTTGTATCAGGATTGTCGGAATGGAGATCGATGTGTCCTCGGCCATCGGAAATAACAGCGGTGAGGTATATATCACGGTAGGTATAGTCACCGTAGCGCGCGCTTTTAACCTCAAGAGCCGCATCGGCTTTCATTGCCGGAGAGAAAGGATTATAGCCATGACCATTTACTTTCAGACCGGCCGTCACCTCGCCGGCTCCGAGATTGGGCATGAATGTCTGCACCGGGAAATCGACGACCGAAAGATCGGCCTTATAATCCTCGCCTCTCGAATTCCAGTGACCGTCGAGAGCAACCGTTCCGCCGCCGGTCTTCACCTTAACATTTCCGTCGACAACACCTGACCACATCCTGACGCGGCCATTGAGAGCCATGCGCGGAATGTTGAGATCCTTGCCTGCCTCCTTACCCATCACGCCGTTTTTGATAGCGTTGACGTTGATAACGTTGCCCGACAGAGCGATGTCGCCCGTCAGGCGGTTCATATCTGTCAGGTTGCCGACATAGCCTTTGCCGCTGACATTCACGCAGCCGTTGACCGCGAGTTTAAGTCGGTCGATGTCAAGTCGGCCCATCGTGCCGTCGACAGCTATATCAACGCCGACACGGTCGCGCGCCGGAAGAGTCACCAGATAAGGCAAAAAGGCCGGAAACATCATACGCAGGTCGGCCACGCCCACTCCGCCTCCGACATCAAGCCTTAACGGCAGCGACGGGTCAGACATAAGATCGCCCATGCCCATGAGCATCCCGATATCAAGATCTGTTGTTTCAGTCGTGAGACGTAAATTATCGAGATGCATCGCCGCCGAGTCGAGAGCAAAGGTTCCTTCGGCATTAAGCCTTACGCCGCAACGTTCGGTACCCTTCAGTTTCAGAGGCAAGCGCAGCGTGGTCGCCTGATCATAAAAATGACTGACAGTCAGGTCAAGCGAATCAACCGCAATATATGCGAAATCGAGGCCGGGCATCGGCGAAACGCCGCGGGTAGTATAAAGGGCTTTCGAACCGGTAAACGCAATGGAGTCGATCTCGATTGTCCACGGCGCCGACATCACTGTGTCAGCGGCCGCAACAACGGGAGTCGCCGCCACAGTTGCGGAGTCAGGAGCTATATAGGCTGCAGCGAGACCTTGTCCGCCGAAACATCCGAGTCTGACGATCTGCGATTTAAGATCTATCAGACCGTCGGTCAGCCGGCCGTCGGCAATCGTCGCGCCGAGCGAGTCGATCGCCGGGAGCAGACGCATCTTATATGTGAAATCATGAAGCGCCAGATCGCCGAGCCTTATGCTCATAGAGGTCGGCTCAGCCGGAGGAGCCGAAACAGTTGATGTATCGGGAGATATGACCATTGAGACAGTCGCATCAGAAATGTCGCCGCTCTCAATGTCGATCGCCATATCTTTAAGCCCGACAGTCACCGGACGAAGATCAAGAGATCGTGCGGCAATAGTCATATACATCGCCGAGTCAGGCGAGCCCATCACGAAACGCGCGTCGCTGAGCGACACTTCGCTGACTTTAGCCTCACCCTTAAGCAAGGGCAACAGTCCGACCGAAGTTGAAAGTTCGGACGCGGCAATAATAGTATCACCCTGCTGCACAAGGCTCAGCCCTCCGAGAGACAGTTTCAGCGGAAAACCGAACCTGAAACTGTCTAAGGTCATCTCCACACCCGGACGCAAGTTCATACGCTCGACGATCTTAGCGCGTAATTCTTCCTGAAGCCAGGGAGAATACAGGGCCACGACCGTGCCGACTACAAGGAGCACCAGAGCCAGCACCACGAAGCCGAAAGCCTTAAATATTTTTCTTATTACAATAGCAGGTTTCACTGAGCGATGAATTATTCGGACGAATGTTATTTAAGTAAATAACCGCGTCGGAGCGCCGTTGGTTTATAGGACAACTGCAAAAATAATAAATCCCTCTGTCACCCGCAAAAAATCAACAAATTGCGAATAATCTCACTTCCGTTTTTGTGCAGCCCGGCGGAGGATGCGGCGGTCGCGACGCGAGAGAGGGCGGCGCGGGATCTCAGGCTGCGAGGACTCAGAGAGCTCGGAGATCTCGGAGGACTCTGAGCACTCTGATTTGTCGGACTCGTCAGACTCGTCGGACTGAGGCATGAGGATCTCTGAGTCGGCAAGGTTGAGGAGCGCGCGGTCGGCCGAACGGGTCGAGTCATGTGAAACGACAAGCAGCGACAACCGACAGCGTACCTGAAGTGCGACAAGGCGCTTCATGACGTAGGCAGCCGAGGCATTGCGGCCGAACGACAGAGCGGCAATGCGTGTCACCGAGTCAATGACGAACGTGCGGATATCGGTCGTAGCGACAGCCTCCTCTATTCCTGCGATTACGAGATCAGCGTAGTCGGTGGTGTCGTCGGGCGACTCGTATTCGGGTGTGAATACATAGAGATTTTCAACTGATGAATGACGGCCGATGATATCTTCGACACGGCCTTCGGCGTTTACATAGGCGACCGGACGGCCGTTTTCGGCAAGTGAGGCGGCAATGTCAAGAGCGACCGACGATTTGTCGACCTGACGGGGAGCGTGAATGAGAGCGGTTTTACCTTCTTTCCACAGGTTACTGAACAGATAGACAGTCTTGGGAAGGGTGCTGAAGTACTGAACGGCAGAGACAAATTTGTGTTTCATTTTTAAATGCGTATTTGTTGTTAAAATTATTTTGATTGCAAAATTACAATTTAATTCGATATTCGCAAATAATATCCAATAAAAATTTCACGAGAAAATTTATCTTGCGACAATGATGCCATTACCATGTAAAAAAGTTTGATATTTCGCGTTATATAAATTTTGGCAAGGTAAAAATAATAACTACATTTGCATAAACGCTATACACCCCTCGATGATACACCTTCGAATCGACGACACAACACAACGGCGTCTGCCCTTCTACCTCGCCATGGAAGAGTGGGCGGCAAAAAAATTGCCGCCGGCCGATTATTTTTTCAGCTGGCAGGTAGGCCCGACCGTAATCTTCGGACGCAATCAGTGCATCGACAAGGAAGTGAACCTCGACTACTGCCGGCGCAACGGCATCGAGACCTACCGCCGCAAAAGCGGCGGCGGATGTGTGTTTGCCGACAGCCACAATATAATGTTCTCTTACATAACGCCGTCGGAGCATGTTACGACAACGTTCGCACGCTACACGGAGATGATAGCCGGGATGCTGCGCTCGCTCGGGCTCAAGGCCGAAGCCTCGGGCCGCAACGACATCACGATCGAGGGACGGAAAGTGTCGGGCAATTCATTCTATCACGTACCGGGACGAAGCATAGTCCACGGCACGATGCTCTATGACACAGATCTCCGACATATGGCCAACGCCATCACCCCGTCGCGTTCCAAACTTGAATCTAAACAAGTTCAGTCCGTAGCGGCCCACATCACGACTCTGAGCGAGCATCTCGACATGGGGATAGACGAGTTCCACCGCTATGCCATCCGTTATCTGACCGACTCGGAAATCATCCTTAACGCCGACATGATAAGCGAAATCGAGGAGCTGGAGCGGCCTTACTACCGCCCGGAATGGATCTTCGGCCGCCGGAGCTCGGCGACCATCCGTCAGGGACGGCGCATTGAAGGCGTCGGCGAACCTGTTGCAGGAATAAGTCTGAGCGACGGCCGCATCGCCGACATCAACCTCGAAGGTGACTTCTTTCTGCTGTCGGATCTCGACAGCGCCCTACTCGACAGACTGCGCGGCGTGAGATACACCCGCGACGACATCTCGCGCGCCCTCGAAGGGACCGACGCGTCGCAGGTGATAGCCGGCCTGTCGACCCCTCAATTCATAGATCTGATAATATAAACTCATAAATCATATTCATCTATATCATGAACGAAGAACTTAAAACAACCTGCCTCCACGATCTCCATGTCGGGCTCGGAGCTCTGATGAGCCCCTTCGGAGGCTTCGACATGCCGATCCAGTATGCCGGCATAGAAGAGGAGCACAAAGCCGTGCGCGGAAAGTGCGGCGTCTTCGATGTGTCCCACATGGGCGAAGTGGCCGTCAGCGGTCCCGACGCCGAACGCTTTGTCAACCATATCTTCACCAACAACGTGAGCGGGCTGCCCGACGGCAAGGTCGTCTACGGCATGATGCTGCACCCCGACGGGGGCGTTGTCGACGATCTGCTTGTCTATAAGCGCTCAGACAACGACTTTTTTCTGGTGATCAACGCGTCCAACATCGACAAGGACGTCGACTGGATCAAAAGTCACGCAGCCGGCTACAACGTCACCGTCGATCATCAGAGCGACCGCTGGGCCGAACTGGCTGTGCAGGGTCCGGACTCTGAAAAGGTGATGCGCGACGTGCTCGGCATCGACGGCGCGGATCTCGGCTTCTATACATTCAAGACCGTCGGCGACATGATAGTGAGCCGCACGGGATACACCGGCGAAGACGGATTTGAGATCTATGCCGGCGCCGAAGCCATCCGCGACATGTGGAGCAAGCTGATCGCCGCCGGAGTGCAGCCCTGCGGGCTCGGCTGCCGCGACACACTGCGTTTCGAGGCCGGTCTGCCGCTTTACGGCGACGAACTCGCCGACGACATCACTCCGCTCGAAGCCGGTCTCGGAATATTTGTCAAGCTCGACAAACCGGAATTTATCGGCCGCGAGGCTCTTGCACGTCAGAAAGCAGAAGGACCGGCGCGCAAGATCGCAGGCCTCGAAATCGAAGGTCAGGCCATAGCTCGCCACGGCTATGAGGTGCTTGACACCGAAGGCAATCCCGTGGGTGCAGTCACGACAGGCTATCACTCCATCAGCCTCGACCGCAACATCGCCATGGCGCTTATCGACGCCCGTTCGGCTGCAATCGGCACTCCGCTTCAGGTCAGAGTGCGCCGCAAAGTGTTCCCGGCAACGGTAATCAAAAAACGCTTCTACACACCCAACTACAAGAAATAAACAGTTACAAACAATATAAAAACTTCCAATAATATGCTTTACTATCTTCCCACCCACGAATACGCCCGTATCGAGGGCAATGTAGCCACTATCGGCATCTCAGAATTCGCAGCACGCCAGCTCGGCAACGTAGTCTATGTCGACATGCCCGAAGCCGACGACGATGTAACAAAAGGCGAGGACTTCGGTGCCATCGAAAGCGTCAAGGCAGCGTCTGACCTCTATTCGCCCGTGTCAGGATCCGTGATCGAAATCAACGAGGCTCTTATCGACAATCCGCGTCTGATCAACGAAGACCCGATGAACAACTGGATCATCAAGGTCGAGATGAGCGATCCGTCGGAAGTCAAGGCACTTCTGTCGCCCGAAGACTACGAAAAGCTCTGCGCATCGGAAAAACACTGATCCAAAGCCACGGCCATGTCTGATCACCGTTACCTACCCCACACGCCGCAGGATGTCGCCGACATGCTGGCGGTCTGTGGCGCGACGTCGCTTGACGATCTTTACAGCGACGTGCCCGAAGGGCTCAGACTCCGCCATCCCTACGCTCTGCCGCAGGAGATGAGCGAAAAAGAGCTGCGCGACTACTTCGACCGTCTCGGCGAGCGCAACCGCCGTATGGTCTGCTTTGCCGGGGCCGGTTACTACGACCATTATACTCCGGCCGTAGTCGACGCCATACTCTCACGTTCTGAGTTTCTGACAGCCTACACTCCCTATCAGCCCGAAATCTCACAGGGAACTCTCCAGTATATCTTTGAATTCCAGTCGATGATGTGCGCGCTCACAGGCATGGAGATAAGCAATGCGTCGATGTACGACGGAGCTACCGCCACCGCCGAAGCCATGATCATGGCTGTCAACAGCGCACGCAAAAAACGCCGAGTGCTGATCTCGGCTACTGTCAATCCGGCCGTGGCCGAAGTCGTATCGACCTACGCACGCTATCACGGCATAACGCTCGAAGTCATTCCCGAACACGAAGGCGTCACCAACCGCACGGAGTTCGAGGCCATGATGGGTGCCGGCGACGTAGCCGGTGTCATCGTCGGCTATCCCAACTATTACGGCATCATCGAGCCGTATGACGGCTGGGCAGACATATGCCACGCCGCCAAAGCTCTGCTGATCATGAACTGTCAGGCCTCGACTCTCGGCGTGCTCCGCACTCCGGGCTCGCTCGGAGCCGACATCGTCTGCGGCGACGCCCAGTCGCTCGGCATGCCTCTCAACTACGGCGGCCCCTATCTCGGCTACATGTGCACGACCAAAGCGCTGATGCGCAAGCTCCCCGGACGCATCGTAGGCGCCACCACCGACCGCAACGGCCAGCGCGTGTTTGTCCTTACGCTTCAGGCCCGCGAGCAGCACATCCGACGCGATAAAGCGACATCCAACATCTGCTCCAATCAGGGACTGATGGCTCTGCATACGGCAGTCTATCTCTCGCTTATCGGCGCCGAAGGGCTGCGGCGCATCAACGATCTCGGCTACGGAGGCCTGCGCTATCTCGCCGACGGACTCGCCGCCACAGGCCGCATGCGCCTTGTCTATCCCGAACGGCCGACTGTCAACGAAGCGCTATTCCGCACATCTGATCCGCTGACCGCCGACATGGTTCTCGAGGCCGCTGCCGCCGAGGGCATACTCGCCGGTGTCAAGACCGACGAATGCGAACTGCTCGTCGCAGTCACCGAGATGCAGACCAAAGAAGATATGGACCGATATATATCAATCGTCAAAAACATCAAGCTATGAACCGCCGACTCTACGATAAACTGATATTCGAACATTCGCGCGCCGGACGCCACGGCTACAGCCTGCCGCGCAACAGCTTCGACCGCCATATCGACGAACTGCCGCAAAGCTGCCGCCGTGCCGAGGCTCCGGCTCTGCCCGAAGTCGACGAACCGACCGTTGTGCGCCACTACACCAACTCGAGCACCAACAACTTCGGTGTCGACACCGGTTTCTATCCGCTCGGATCGTGCACGATGAAATACAATCCCAAGATCAATGACGCTCTGGCGGCATCACGCTCGATCGCTACGCTCCATCCGATGCAGCCGGCCGACACCGTGCAGGGCGCCCTCACCATCTATTGGGAACTGCAGCGCGCACTGAGCGAGATCGGCGGCATGGCCGAATTCACGCTCAATCCTTTTGCCGGCGCACACGGCGAGCTCACCGGTCTGCTGGTAATCAAGGCTTATCATCTTTCGCGCCAGAATGCCGGACGCGACACTGTTCTCGTACCCGATTCGGCTCACGGAACAAATCCGGCATCGGCTGCCGTGGCCGGTTTCAAGGTCGTCGAAGTGAAGAGCCTCCCCGACGGCACTGTCGATGTCGACGACCTTAGGTCAAAGCTCAATGACTCCGTGGCCGCCATGATGATGACCAATCCCAACACGGTCGGAATGTTCGAGAAAAACATTCCCGAGATCGCGCGTCTGGTTCATGACGCCGGCGGCCTGATGTACTATGACGGAGCCAATCTCAACCCGATGCTCGGTGTTGCCCGCCCCGGCGACATGGGCTTCGACGTGATGCACATCAATCTGCACAAGACATTCTCGACGCCCCACGGCGGCGGAGGTCCCGGCGCCGGGCCTGTCGGTGTGCGCAAGGGGCTCGAATGCTTCCTGCCCAATCCGAGAGTGGTGAAAAAAACTGACGGAACGTTTGACGTCATATGCGAGGACAGTTCGCTCGGCCGCATATCAGGCTGGCTCGGCAACTTCACTGTCTATGTGCGCGCGCTGGCATATATACTCGGTCTCGGAGCCGAGAACATAGCCAAAGTCGGTCCGCTGGCGACGCTCAACGCAAACTATGTGCTCAATCGTCTCAAGGACGTCTACGAACTGCCGATACCCGGACCGTGCAAGCATGAATTCGTGTTCGACGGTCTCAAGGACAAGTCGACGGGAGTGACCACGCTCAATGTGGCCAAACGCCTGCTCGACTTCGGTTTCCATGCTCCGACAATCTATTTCCCGCTGCTCTTCCACGAGTCGCTGATGATAGAACCGACAGAAACCGAGAGCCGCGAAACGCTCGACAGTTTCATCGAAGCCATGCGCCGCATCGCCGACGAGGCCACCAACGACCCCGAAACGGTGAAAAACGCGCCTCACGACACCCCGGTGTCGCATCCCGACGACACTGAGGCGGCACTGCATCCTGTCACAACATGGCAAGACTTATGCGCAGCTCAGAATTCATAATCATAGGCGGAGGTCCCGGCGGCTACGAAGTGGCCGCCGAGCTCGCTGCCGCCGGACGCAAGGTTACGCTGATCGAGCGAGACCTGCTCGGCGGAACGTGTCTCAACCGCGGCTGCATACCGACCAAATGTCTCTGCGCGTCGGCTTCGGCTGCGATGACAGTGGCCGGAGCGGCGGCATTCGGTGTTGATGTGACCTCGTTCACGACCGACTACGGCAGGGCAGCGCAACGCGCCGCAGGCGTGATGGATCAACTGCGCGGAGGCATCGAGGCAATGCTGCGCGATGTTGAGGTTATCAAGGGCGAAGCCTCGCTGAAACCAAGCAAAATCGTGACGGTTAACGGTGAAGAGCTCACCGCCGACCGGATCATCATCGCCACCGGCTCAAAACCCGCACGCCTCGACATACCCGGAGCAGAGTTTGCCGTGACGAGCGACGAATTTCTGTCGCTGACCGACGTGCCTCAGCGCGTGGCGATTATAGGCGGAGGCGTGATCGGGCTTGAATTTGCTTCGATACTCGCCGCATTCGGCCGTGAAGTGACGGTGATTGAATTCCGCAAGGAAATACTGCCGCCCTTCGACAGTGAAATCGCCAAACGTCTGCGCATGACACTCTCGCGGCGCGGCATAAAATTCCTGACGTCGACACGCGTCGTTGCCATCGAAAAAGGTCTGCATATAATATATGAAGGCAAGAAAGGCAAAGACTCACTCGACTGCGATCTGGCAGTGATGGCTGTCGGCCGCCGACCGGTACTGCCCGAAGGTACGGCATCCGCAGGCATCGAACTTAACGAACGCGGGTTTATCACAGTCAACGAACTGATGGAGACATCCGTGCCCGGCATCTGCGCAGTGGGCGACGTCAACGGCCTGTGTATGCTTGCCCACGCCGCATCGGCTCAGGCCCGGCGCGCCATCGGCAGCGACGTCAATCTCGACGTGATACCGTCGGCTGTTTTCACTACACCAGAAGCTGCGATGGTCGGCATGACAGAAGACGCCGCCCGGAGCAAGGATTATGACATAATGATCGGCAAGGCGTCGTTCGCTGCCAACGGCAAGGCTCTCGCCATGGGCGAAGGCGACGGCACGATCAAAATTATTTTTGCCCGTGAGAGCGGATTTATCCTCGGCTGTCACATCCTCGGGCCGCACGCCGCAGATCTTATTGCAGAGGTTGCGGCGCTGATGTTCGGCATGACGACACATGAGGAACTCGCCGACGAACTCGTCCACGGTCATCCCACCCTGTCGGAAGTCATACAGGCAGCCGCACGTAACGCCAAATAAAATATAATGGAAACGGATATCACTCACTCTGCTTTCAGATATGTCGTTTTGGTGTTAGGGGCGATAGCCTTGCTGTCAGTTGTCATATTATCAGGATGCAAGGCTCACAGGCAAGCTGCCAAGTCAAAGATCTTCAAAGTCACACTTCCTTCAGGCGAACCGACATACACACTGACGGAATTTGATTATGAAGGAGAAAAACACATCGGTATATTTGTTCCCTCAATAATGGAGCTTTCTCCGAAAGAAGCTTTCGGCTGGTTTCTTACGCTGATAGTCCGTTTTAATGAAACGGATGAAATGCCCAATAATGACGACACAGTCAAGATGCAGGATTTTTCTGATATGCTGGATGACAGTCTTGCAATCGACCGGTCTCATCCCAATGCGCTTTTTCTCGGCAGAGTGACCGGTAAAGGTCAGACGCAGATGATGTGGTATGTCAATAATCCGAAATTAGCACATAAATATCTGCAAGAATTAATCGAATCGGATAAGTACCCATTTCATTTCAAATATGAAATAGAAAAAGATCCGGAGTGGAAAGAAGCACATTTCTGGCTCGACCCGCTTTCCGAGCAAAAAAAGTAACTTTAACGCAGAAATAGCTCTAAAACGGCGCGATTTTCATGACGAAAAATCGCGCCGTTTTTGCGTGTAACACAATCGCGGCGAATTAGCGACACAATCGGCTATGCAACAACTGTTTACAGCCATAACGTGTAACACAGAATCATGGCCGAAAATTTGCTGATCGTCATTATTGCCTTTAACTTTGCCGTTGTAAAACTTTCAAATACACAACATTATGAAACATCTGTTTTTATTGAGCATTATTCTGCTCGCCGGAACAGCGACAGCCAAACAACCGGCATCCGAGTTTTTTACGAGTCTTAAAGACACAACTTTTGTCGGCGCCGACGCTGATGCTCGGCTCAACAAATACGTTGGCGAACTCAAAGCGATGGACATTGATATAAAAGCGCCCGAGGGCTTCAGATCAATCGACATGCGCGGCAGGCAGGGCTTCCGGTCCTATTTAGGCATGACGCTGAATTGTATCGGTCTTGAAGACTCGGCTAAAAACGCCGTGATTTTATGGCCGACACTTACTTTCGCAGATAAACAGAATATGGTAAAGATCGACCACCATATCGAAGGTGATCTCAGAGCAAGCTACGGCGATCTCGATCTCGACGTGAGACCTATTATCGAGGTGATCCCCGGTAAAAATCTGCCGGACTACGCCAATGCTGACACTGCGGTTGTGTATGAATATGAAATGCGCAGCGGTTTCAACGGCAACCCCCGTCCCTTCCTCGACCGTTATGAGCACGCCGTTGGCGTCTATCTGAGAAAATACGGCCATCCCGATATGCTGTTCAAGATAGTGCTGACCGACGAGGGTCTGAAACATAAGGATGAATATATCCGTCAGTTGCTCGACAATGTCAAGTTCGGCAACAATCCTGCCGAGGAATTTGTAGAAGCAGAGAAAAAGACGGCCGGGAAAAACATGCTCAACTTTCCGACTCATGCATGTCGCGGAGGAATCATCATTCCGCCGGTTTCAGGAGCTTTATATGACAATGCGGTGAGAAGCAACGGCGGACAGGAGCTTCTTGACAAAGTGGATGAATATCACCGTAATAATAAAACGGATGTCTACTCCCACAGAGCCGACAAGAGCGACGAGACTCCGCTGACACCGTTCGGACAGTATTGCCGTGATCTCGAATATTTCGACGTGACGATAAGTGCTCCGGAGGATTTCAGCGAAATTGACATGCGTAACCGCACACGCTTAGACCGGTCGATCAATCCGGCTTATCCGTCTGACGAGGAGATCTACGCAGTCGGCATCGAGTCGCCCGACGCTCAGGCCGCATTCCTCTTCCCGAAGATAGACGCTGACAGCCGCAGACAGATCATACGCAAAGGGCATGTCGTCGAGGATGAGTTACGATTCAACCGCAAAGATCTCGCTCTCGACGTCAGACCGCTGATAGAAGTGACCGAAGGCAAGGATCTGCCGCAATATGCCAATGCTGACACGGCGGTTGTCTACACGCTGGAATTTGACTATCTGAATCCGTTTATCAATTATCGGCATTGCGTCGGTGTATATCTCCGCAAATACGGTCACCCCGCTCTATTACTCAAAATAGCGCTGACCGACGAAGGGTTAAAAAACAAGGACAAGTATATTCGTCAGCTTCTCGACAATGTCAGATACGGTGATGAAATCAACCCGATCATCGAACTTCAGGAACAACGGCTCGGTTCGGTTCGCGATCTCGACTTTCCGTCAGCTGTGTACAAAAACGATGGCTTCATCATCTCACCGGTCGAACAGGCTCTTTTCAAGGTATGGGACAAAGGCGGCAAGGAAGCTTACCGCATTCTAAAAGACGAATGACCGTCAGACAAGCTCACACATGAGGGTGGCCGAAGTGACGTCGGTGACGCGGACCTTAACGGTGTCGCCAATGCGGAAGTCGCCGCGAGGAAATACGCAGGTCTTGTTCTGCTGGTTGCGGCCCACACGTTGCTCGGCCGACCGCTTCGCCGCCCCCTCAACGAGGACATCGAAAATCTTGCCGATATCGCGGCGGTTGGATTCGAGCGACAGCTCGTTCTGAAGGGCTATCATGCGGTTGAGGCGTTCGATCTTCACATCTTCAGGTACATTGTCGGGCATAGTGCGAGAGGCGAGTGTGCCGGGACGCTCGGAATACTTGAACATAAACGACGAGTCGAAGCCGACTTCGCGCATCAGGCTCAGTGTCTGCTGAAAATCCTCTTCGGTTTCGTCATGGAAACCGGTGAAAAGATCGGTCGATATGCCGCAGTCGGGTATGGCGCGGCGGATAGCTTCGATTCGTCCGAGATACCACTCACGGGTGTACTTTCGGTTCATCGCCTTAAGCACAGCATTACTGCCTGACTGCACGGGCAGATGGATATGATTGCATATATTGTCGTGCGCGGCTATCACACCGATAGTCGCGTCACTCATATCTTTGGGATGCGACGTTGTGAAACGCACACGCATGTCGGGAGCCGCCTCGGCGACCATGGCGAGCAGGCGGTCAAAACCGACAGTCTCGCCGTCGGGCGTAACGTAACGATAGCTGTTGACGTTTTGGCCGAGAAGAGTCACTTCTCGGAACCCTTTGGCTCGTAGATCGGCGAGCTCAGTCAGAATGCTTTCGGCGGGACGGCTGCGCTCACGGCCACGGGTATAAGGGACGATGCAGTAGCTGCAAAAGTTGTTGCAGCCACGCATGATGCTGATATAACCGCTCACTGTGTTGCCGCCGATACGCGCCGGGATCACCTCGCGGTAGGTCTCGGTGGTGCTGAGTTCGACGTTAATAGCTTTCTGGCCTG
This sequence comes from uncultured Bacteroidales bacterium, assembly GCA_947573135.1. Classification (GTDB taxonomy): domain Bacteria; phylum Bacteroidota; class Bacteroidia; order Bacteroidales; family Muribaculaceae; genus CAG-873. The sequence continues at coordinate 124,193 of CANPDU010000003.1, forward strand.
ATTCTGCGGCCGCAAACAGAGCCGGCAGATCGAGATAAGCATCAGGACCGGCCACGACATCGACACCATAATCGTCGAGCAGACGGTCGCGGACACGCTCGGCCATACAGCCTATGACGCCGACAATAAGCCGGTCGGTTTTCTTGCGGCGAAGAGAAGCGAGATACTGCAGACGGCTGACGATTTTCTGTTCGGCATTGTCGCGTATCGAACATGTGTTGAGAAGAATAGCATCTGCCTGAGCGATATCGTCTGTGATCGAATATCCGGCCATGCCCATAATAGATGCGACGACTTCAGAATCGGCGACATTCATCTGGCAGCCGTAAGTCTCGATAAACAGATGCCGGTCGTGATTAGCTATGTTAGAGTGAGTTTCGGTCATTAATTAATGAAATATTTGTGCAATAGCACAAGTTTGAGTACTTTTGTGCAAAATTACAAAAAAAGTGGACAAGCCGCAAACGACAATATTATTCCTGGTCATGATCGGTATAATGTTTTTCGGTCAGGCGATTTCTGATTTTATTAAAAAGAAGAAAAATCAAAGCCAAAGGCCGAAGCATCCCGTGCAACACTCCGCGCCTAAACCTAAGCCACGGTCTGCGCCCGCGAGGCCGCAGACAATGACTGTCGAAAAGCCGACGGAAGCTCAGCGGGAATCTGCAGCTGTCACTTGCAATACAGTAAATGTAGCCGAAACCGCCCCTGAAAATCCGGCACAGACAGTCTCACCTGACAGCGAAGAACTGCGGAAAGCGGTGATATGGAGCGAAATACTAAAGAGAAAATTCTAAATTACAGAAAATATCCTTAAAAACTAACTCTAATATAATGGTATACAATTACATCACTGCTGAAGAAGCAGCCGAGATGATCCCTAACGGATCGACCATCGGTTTTTCGGGCTTCACAGCTCCCGGAACACCAAAATTCATCCCGGAAGCAATCGCCAAGAAAGCCGCGAAAGAACATGAGGAAGGCAGAGAGTATAAGATTAACCTATTCTCCGGAGCCTCGACCTCTGACCGCGCCGACGGCAATCTGTCGCGAGCCAATGCGCTGAATATGCGCGCTCCCTATCAGAATGTACCCGACCTGCGCAAGCGTATCAACAGCCATGACTGCCACTACTTCGACCGTCACCTGTCAGAGATGGCTCAGGAAGTGCGTTACGGTTTCTACGGCAAAATCGATTTTGCTATCATTGAAGCTACATCCATCAGCCCCGACGGAGAAGTTCTGCTCGGATGCGGAGTCGGCAATGTTCCGACATATGCCAAACTGGCCGACAAGATTTTTATAGAACTGAATGAGGCGCTTCCCGAATCGCTCTACGGTATGCACGACGTCATTCTGCTTCAGGATCCTCCTTACCGCCGCGAAATACCTATATATAAGGCAAACGACCGTATAGGCACTCCAACCCTTATGATCGATCCCAACAAAGTAGTCGGCATAGTCAAGACCAAATCATACGACGGAGTCAAGCCTTTCAGTGCCCCCGATGAAATTTCAAAGCAGATCGGCTCTAACGTCGTTCGTTTCCTTGTGAGCGAATATGTCAAAGGGCGACTCCCCAAAGAATTCCTTCCGCTCCAGTCAGGTGTTGGCAATGTAGCCAATGCAGTGCTCTATGATCTCGGCGAAAGCAAGGAACTGCCTTCGTTCATGATGTACACCGAAGTTATTCAGGACGCAGTGCTTGAGCTTATGAAGAAAGGCAAATGTACATTTGCCAGCACATGCTCGATGACATTCTCTGACAGCACCGAGGAAAGCCTCTTCGCCGACATCAAATATTTCCACGACAAGATCCTTATGCGTCCGGCCGAGATCTCAAACAATCCGGAAGTCATCCGCCGACTCGGCGTCATCGCGATGAACACCGCGCTCGAAGCCGACATCTTCGGATCAGTCAACTCGACCCACGTACTCGGCACCAAGATGATGAACGGCATCGGCGGTTCGGGCGACTTCACCCGCAACGCCTATATCTCGATCTTCAGCTGCCCGTCAGTATCAAAAGGCGGCCTGATCAGCAACATCGTGCCTATGGTCGCTCACCCCGACCACAGCGAGCACTCTGTCGATATCCTTGTTACAGACCAGGGTATCGCCGATCTCCGGCACAAAGATCCTGTAGAACGCGCATATGAGATCATCAACAACTGCGCTCACCCGATCTATCGTCCGCTGCTTCTCGACTATCTGAAGCTCGGCAAGGGCGGTCAGACACCTGTCACGCTGCAGGCCGCATTCGAATTCCACTGCGCATTCAACGAAACCGGCAGCATGCAGAACGCCGACTTCGCCAAATACTGCTGATCATAACAAGCAATCGCCACAATACCGAGCCGGACTGCACTACGCAGCCCGGCTCTTCTTATTATCTCTGAGCTCTCGGAGAACTCCAGTATTTTTATTCTGATGCCTACTTGTTCCCTTTTGAGCGTTTATGATAGACAACTAAATAACACTATTATGCAAATTTGCAGTGACACTGCAAATTTGCATAATAGTCACAGACGAGACTATTGACTGCCAAGAAGTAATTACACAAACATTTAAAATGTAACGCGAAAACTCCGAGCACGTTTGTATCGACACTAAAGAGAGAGGCTCGTCTGAAATCAGGCGAGCCTCTCTTTATGTTTATTTTATTGGAATAAGGATCAGCGGACTACGATTTTGGTTACTTCCTGTTTTTTATTACCGTTTTTAACCACGACAACATAGACTCCGCGGTCGAAACTGTCTGTACGGATCTCGGCTGCGTTATTGCCTTCGGCAACGTTGATACGATTCACTTCGCGACCTTGCGCGTTGACGACAGAAACACTGCAGCCGGGTTTAGCCTCGACGCCGAGGTCGACATGGACAGTCTGTCCGCGCTGCGGAGCTGTCGGAGAGACAGACGAGGCTTTCTGGATAAGCGCGGGAGCGGCAGCTATAGAGGCGCCGTCGGCACGATAGACAAGTACATATTCCTCACCGTCTTTGTCTGCCCGGATCGCAACGTAGTTTATGTCGCCGAGGGTTAAAGCGCTCGCGTCAAGGTATTCGGAAACATAACCGGCGGGGAGACGGAACTGACGGACAAGCGAGCCGTCGGATGTGTATACATCAAAGCCACGGTATTCGAGACGCTGGCCGCCACTGCGATTTTGATCGTCTTCATAAGTAAAATTGCCCACCTGACATACGGGAAGAATATATTCAAATTTGTCATCATCATTGAAGAATGTCTGAGTCACTTCCATGTCAAGATCATTGCCATAGTCGGAGACAAGTTCCATGCTCTCCGGATATTGCGGAGTGCGTCGGTCAGTACGCTCTTCGGGTTCTCCCCATTTATCGGTCGGCCCCCAGTCCTCATAGCTATATTCCACATAGAACTCCTGCCACGCTCCATCGACATTTTTCAGATATCTTGTAGGATATGTTTCTCCGAAAAATTCAGAATAATAATAATCAGGATAAGGGACTATCACTCTATCCCCGTCAACATTCTTGATAGCCGCTTCTCCGCCCCAATTATTTCTTATGAATTCAAGAGCCTCATCAATAGACATTCCTCTGAGATCAGGATACTCGTTAGTCATATTAGGACGAGCTTTAATGCCGATCGGACCATAAACCTTGCTCTGGGTCCAATAAGTCACCTCAAATGACGGGGGCACAGGTGTCGCGAATGTAACCACCTCTCTGAGGTTTTCATCATAGATAGAGAACGTCGATGAGTAATCGTCGTCATTGTAGCTGTCAAGCACCAGCATGGAAGCGCCCGAAGCCGTATATGCGGCAGGCATCATGTTTGTGTTGCGGCTCGGCAGCACGGCAGGAGAATCCAGAACCTGAGCCGACAGCACAACAGTCGCGCTCATAAGAGCTAAAGAGGTAAACAGTTTTTTCATAAAATATTTAATTAGATTGTTTTACGCTCAAAGTTAATAAAGGTTTTAGGAATAAATTACCCCCCTCCCCATCTTAAAAAGAGTTAATATCAATTAATATATAATAAATATGCCACAGCAATCAGCAAAGAAAAAGGACGCACAATGAAGTGACCCCCAAAAGTTGGACGGGTTATTAACTATCCGATTTGAGAAAGAG
>CANPDU010000004.1 GCA_947573135.1 uncultured Bacteroidales bacterium
AAAACAATCAGGGAGCGTGTTCAGCAAATGGGATTTGAACACATTTTGAACACAACCCGCAAGTTTCAAGAGGTCTCATCCAAAATGACAAACTTCTTTTGATGCTTGCAAATATCTGATAATCAAATTACATCTTATTAACGAAGTCTCATGCGGTTTCGTTTAAAATCACACCGTCCGCATACTCATAATCAGTGAGTCCTTAGTTCAAGCCGAAGTGGGACCACTTCTTAGAAATCAAGCACTTGCATTCATTTGTAGGTGCTTTTCTTTTTGCTGACCGGAACTTGTTCGGAACTTTGGCGCAGAGTAATAATTTTCGACAACAATCTGTTGGTCAATATTATCCGAAAAAACTATTTTGCTGTCATTTCAACGGTCGAGCCATTGCTTCAGGCGCGTGACTTTATCTTTGCCTACGACAATCTCTGCATCGGGGTACTCAGAAAGAATTATCTTGATCTTGCGGTTGAACCAGTTGGAAATCCGCTGGACCGACGATATGTTTACTATCTGCTGGCGGGTCGCCCTGAAAAACTGCAACGGGTCGAGCTGCGTATCAATATCATCGAGAGCCATGTCGATGTGATATTGCCTCTTGTTTTTAAGATACAGGCGTGCAAGTCCTGACTCTGTGGAGATGTAGCTAATTTCGGATACCGGCACGGTGATATATCCGTCTTTTTCCGCTACAAGGAACCGCTGGCGATATACTTCCGATTTCCCTTGCAATAGCCGGTAAATCTCGGCTATCTCTTTTGTCGCTGACGGAGCTGTCAACCTTCTGCTTTTCTCGACAGCCTCGACAAGTTCTTCCTTGTCAATCGGTTTCAGAAGATAGGCGATTCCGTTGTAATGAAAGGCCTTACATATTCATCGTAAGCGGTGGTGAAAATGACGGGGATATAGCCGGGGATATCCTTCAGCGCGTCGAAACTCAGTCCGTCGGAAAGGCGTATGTCGGCAAGTATGAGATCAATATTTTCCGGTTCATTAAAGAATCGGCGGATCTCGGCTATACTTGGCAGGGGGCCGTAAACTGTTATGTCGTCAAAGTTGCCGTTGAGAAGCCTGGTGAGCCTGTCGGCGTTATGTCTCTCGTCTTCTATAATAAGTATATTCATGACCGGATTCTTTATAATAACGGAACGCTGACAGAATATAAGTGGTCGCTGTCCTCTATCCTGATTTCCTTTGAGCTTAATAATGAATATCGGCTTGCGATGTTCGATTGACCTACGCCGGTGGATTCAGCGGGGCACTCCAGAGGCTGTTTCAGATTTCTTACCACAAGATAATCCTTTTCAGCCCTTATATCAATAATCAGAGGCAGTTCTGCAGAAAAGGCGTTATGCTTTATCGCGTTCTCGACGAGCAGTTGCAACGAGGCCGGAGGAATCTTATAGCCCGAAGTACGTAAACTGTTGTCAATGTATACCTTTATTCCCTCTCCATGACGGAGTTTCATCAGATAGAAATATGAATCTATGAATTTAACTTCGTCACGGAGGTCTATTAGATTGACATTTAGATTCCGCACGATATGTCGGTAAACCTTTGACAGATGTGATAGGAAATCGCTTGCCGTTGCCGGCTCGCTTTCTATCAGTTCGGAAAGAGTGCTGAAATTATTGAAAAGGAAATGTTGATTTATCTGGAGTTTCAGAGAGTTTAACTGGAACTGCAACGCGGTTTCCTTTTCTTTTATAAGGGCGATCTCCAGTTTTTGTTTTTCATCCTGCGATTTCAGATATGATTTGAGATAAAATGAGTTGGCATATACGCTTGATATGAAGGTCGCTATCATGGCAAATGTGTAAGCACCCTTCATATTTATCAACTCATTATATACGGCGTTACTGTCTATCTCGCCCCAGATAAGACAGAAAAGCGTGACCATGCCAAAGGCAACGACATTGTTTATTATTAGGAGTCCTGAGGCATAGACAATTGCCCAAAGATAAGATGTCCTGAATGGCAGGAATCTAAATAGCAAATAACAAAAACAGAGTGAGATATAGGTGAATAAAACGCATAACGAAAAATCAAACATATAGTCAGACCATATCATTTCAGGCAGTTGTTTCGATGTCTCATCGTCAAGCAACAGCCAAATTATAAGGTACAATGCATAGGAAACGGTAGAAAGAATAATGCCGTTTTTCCAGTTCATTATGCTTGTGTCCGAGGTTACCATCTGTCAATGACTTTATTAGGGCAAAGTTACTCATTTTTCAGCAAAGATATATAATGTCATTGGAGCTTCTCAGGGAAAAGTAATCGAAACGGACAAATCAACGGTTGAAGCGGACAAAACAATAAATGAAGCGGACAAGGCACACGTGCCGGTTCAACTGCCGAATTGTCCGCTTCATAGCCCATTTTGTCCGACTCATGCAGTTTATTCTTTTATGCAGTATAATAGAAGGATAATTTTGCACCGCCAAAAGAATAGCATCATGACTACAGCAATAACAACTGAACGGCTCTGTCTGCGGTCCTTCATGGAAAAGGATGCGGCGGCATTGCTCACATATCTCGGGAATCCCCGTGTAAACTGCTTCAAAGACCAGCAGCTGTATGTAATGGAGGACGCATTGCGATATATCGCCGAAAGGCAGAAGGACAATCTCTGCCTTGCAATTTGCCTCAAAGAGACAGATGAGCTTATCGGAGAACTGTTTGCAGAGAAAGAAGAACCCGACATATTTGGAATCGGCTGGCATATAAATCAGCTCTTCGAAGGTAAGGGATATGCCTTTGAAGCTGCGAGCGCCTTCATATCATGGCTTTACGATTGTAAAGGCGCACGCCGGATATATGGATATGTAGAGAGCGACAATATACGCTCACAAAACCTATGCAAACGTCTGGGTATGCGATACGAAGGATGTTTCAAGGAGTTTATTTCCTTTGTCAACAACCCGGACGGGACCCCAAAGTATGAAGACACCTGTATTTATGCCCTCCTGAAAAAAGAATGGTCAAAAATCTAATTATCATTACGCAATGAATATACTTAATACAATAAAAGCAGCTGTCTTGTCGGGCGTTTGCGTCCTGCAACTGACCGGGTGCAAGCAATCGTCAGAAGAAACGGAAACAGAGCAGTCATTACCTGTGCTGACAGTTTCAGAGCAACCGGTGGAACTTACCGAGACTTTCTCGGCCTCCATCCGTGGGCGTCAGGATGTGGATATTATCCCCCAGATTTCGGGATGCATAACGCGTCTGTGTGTGAAAGAGGGCGAGAGGGTGAGACGCGGACAGGTGCTTGCCATCATCGACCAAGTACCGTATCAGGCTGCATTGCGCACGGCTGTCGCCAATGTAAGTGCTGCGAAAGCAAGAGTTGAGACAGCCCGCATCGAACTGAACGGGAAACAATCCCTGTTTGATGAAAACGTGATTTCCGATTATGAGCTTTCAGTCGCACGCAATCAATTGGCTGAGGCAGAGGCAGAGTTGGAGCAGACAAAAGCTCATGAAGCAGATGCACGCAACAATCTGTCGTACACAGAAATAAAAAGTCCGAGCGACGGTGTGGTAGGAACGCTCCCTTACCGTATCGGCGCACTCGTCAGTCCGACAATAGAGCAACCGTTTACCGTGGTATCGGACAATTCGGAGATGTATGCCTATTTTTCTGTATCAGAAAACAAGCTGCGTCAGTTGGTTGCCAGATACGGCTCTATCGACAGAATCATAAGCGAGATACCTGCGGTTAAACTTCAGTTAAACGACGGTTCATTCTACGAACGAGGGGGAAAGATAGAGACAATAAGCGGAGTCGTCAATTCCACAACTGGTGCCGTACAGATAAAAGCTCTTTTCCCAAATCCGGACAAAGAGCTTTTGAGCGGTACAATCGGCAATGTTGTCATTCAGGGATTAGGCTCGGATGCTATTGTCGTTCCCATGACAGCCACAGTCGAGTTGCAGGACAAGATAATAGCGTATCGACTTAAAAACGGTAAGGCCGAAGCTGCATATCTTACTGTTGACCGTCTGAATGACGGCAACAACTACATGGTGAAGGATGGTCTGGCCGTAGGAGATTCAATCATTTCAGAGGGAGTGGGATTGGTAAAGGAAGGAATGTCTGTTACCCCTAAAACCGAGAAGAAATGAACCTGCGCTTTTTCATAGACCGCCCGGTGTTTTCCGGGGTTATATCGGTCGTAATCGTGCTGATGGGAGCGATTGCCATATTTTCGTTGCCGGTGGAACAATATCCCGACATCGCGCCTCCGACCATCAACGTATGGGCGACTTATCCCGGTGCAAATGCCGAGACCGTGCAGAAGGCTGTCATAGCACCGTTGGAGGAAGCCATCAACGGTGTGGAGGATATGACATATATGACATCCACTGCCTCCAACACAGGCGATGCGTCAATCATGATCTATTTCAAGCAAGGCGCCAACGCCGACATGGCGGCTGTTAACGTGCAGAACCGTGTGAACAGTGCGCTCAGCCAATTGCCTGCCGAAGCCACCAGAACCGGTATTATGACTGAGAAACAGCAGAACGCCGAGCTTCTGACTTTTGCGCTGTATTCTCCCGACGACCGTTTTGACCAGACTTTCCTTAACAACTATGTGAAGATCAATGTCGAGCCACGGCTGAAACGTATCAGTGGCGTGGGCAAGACACAACTTTTCGGCTCCAACTACAGTATGCGTCTGTGGCTGAAACCCGACAGAATGGCGCAATACGGACTGATTCCCGATGATATTTCAAACGTGCTTGCCGGTCAGAACATAGAGGCGGCTACCGGCTCTTTCGGTGCCAATCATCAGACGGCAAATGAATATACGATGAAATATCGCGGACGTCTCTCTACGGCGGAGGAGTTCGGTGAACTTGTTGTCAAATCGTTACCGGGCGGTGATGTGTTGCGTCTGAAGGATGTTGCGGATGTGGAACTCGGCGATGAGTATTACAACTACTCGTCGGAGGTGAACGGACATCCCGCCGCCATGATGCTGATAAACCAGAAAGCAGGGTCAAACGCATCAAGCACAATCAACGAGATACATGAAGTCCTGGATGACATTAAAGGCAGTCTGCCGGATGGTGCGGAATTTGTGGTGCTTACCGATACAAACAAATTCCTCTACGCTTCTATCCATTCGGTGATACGGACGTTGCTCGAAGCCATATTGCTTGTGGTGATTGTAGTGTATGTGTTCCTGCAGGATATAAAATCGACGCTGATACCGACAATTTCAATATTTGTTTCGATTATCGGTACATTCGCCGTCATGTCGCTGATCGGTTTCTCGATTAATCTTCTGACACTTTTCGCCCTTGTCTTAGCAATCGGAACCGTGGTCGATGACGCGATAGTGGTGGTAGAGGCTGTGCAGGCAAAATTTGACGAAGGATACCGCTCGCCGGTGCTTGCCGCCGACGATGCCATGAAGAGTGTGTCGTCTGCCGTGCTGACTTCCACAATAATATTTATGGCGGTATTCATCCCGGTGGCGATGATGGGAGGAACCTCCGGCTCATTCTATGCACAGTTCGGTATCACGATGGCTGTGGCGGTCGGTATATCGGCAATCAATGCTTTTACGCTGTCTCCGGCTCTTTGCGCGCTGTTGCTCAGACCCTATACCGATGAAGAAGGTAATGCGAAAAACAATTTTGCCGCCCGTTTCCGTAAGGCTTTCAACGCCGTTTTCAACCGCATGAGCAACCGCTATGTGCGCGGCGTGCTGTATGTGGTTCATCGCAGATGGCTGATTTGGAGTGTAATCGGTGCCTCCATAGTGCTGCTTGTGATTCTCATGAATGTCACCAAGACCGGACTTATCCCACAAGAGGACACCGGTACAGTATTGGTTAGCATGAACACAAAGCCCGGCTCCTCGATGGCTCAGACTCAAAAAGTAATGGATCGGATAAATCATAGCCTTGACAGCATAGGCGAGATTGAATATAATGGGGCCGTCGCCGGTTTCTCGTTCAACGGTTCGGGGTCGTCACAAGCAATGTATTTCATGACGCTGAAGGACTGGAAGGAGCGTAAAGGCGAAGGTCAGTCGGTCGATGATGTGATAGAGGAAATCTATGCGCGGACTTCCGACATTCCGGATGCCACCGTGTTCGCCATGTCTCCCCCTATGATTGCCGGGTATGGCATGGGCAACGGTTTCGAGCTTTATCTTCAGGACAAGACCGGCGGAGATATAAACATCTTCAAGAAGGAGGCGGACAAGTTTGTTGAGGCTTTGTCACAACGTCCTGAAATCGGCGACGTGTATTCCTCCTTCGCCACGGATTATCCACAGTATTGGGTGGATATCGACGCGGCAAAATGCGAGCAGTCGGGCGTTTCGCCGTCAGAAGTGCTGTCCACTCTGGCAGGCTACTATACCGGCGGCTATGTGTCGGACTTCAACCGTTTCTCCAAGCTCTACCATGTTACGATGCAGGCCCCATCGGAATACCGTATAAATCCGGAATCGCTGAATATGATGTATGTGCGCACATCTGACGGTTCAATGGCGCCGCTCAGCCAGTTCGTGCGCCTGACAAAGACCAACGGGCCTTCGGATCTTACCCGTTTCAATCTGTTCAACGCAATAGCCATCAACGGCACTCCGGCACCGGGCTATAGTTCCGGTCAGGCAATAAAGGCTATCGGCGAGACTGCGCAGGAGATGCTTCCGTCATCCTATGGATATGAGTTCGGAGGTCTGTCACGCGAGGAGAGCAAGACATCCAACAACGCAATATTAATCTTCATCCTATGTTTCGTGCTTGTCTATCTGATATTGTGCGCTCTCTACGAAAGCCTGTTCGTGCCGTTTGCCGTGCTGCTTTCGGTACCTTGCGGACTGATGGGAAGTTTCCTGTTTGCATGGATGTTCGACCTTGAAAACAATATCTATATGCAGACCGGACTGATTATGATTATCGGACTTTTAGCCAAGACTGCAATTCTGCTCACAGAATATGCAGGGAAGCGCCGTGCCGAAGGAATGTCACTGGTTAAGGCGGCATACAGTGCGGCTAAGGTGCGTCTGCGTCCGATTCTGATGACGGTGCTGGCGATGGTGTTCGGACTAGTGCCGCTGATGCTGGCACACGGAGTCGGAGCAAACGGCAGTCGTTCTCTTGCCACTGGCGTAATCGGTGGTATGCTCATCGGTACATTGGCCCTGCTGTTTCTTGTACCTTCACTGTTTATTGTATTTCAACATATTCAGGAACGAGTAAAACGTAAAAGATGAAAAATACTGTATTGATCATATTATCCCTTCTGATGCTTACGGGCTGCGGTACTTACAGCCGCTACACCAGACCGGAGGTATCGACCGACGGACTATTCCGTGATTTACCTGTGGCAAACGACACCTCGACAATAGCATCATTGCCGTGGCACGAGATGTTCACTGACACCTGCCTTCAATCATTGATTGAAAAAGGGTTGTCTGCCAACACCGATTATAATGTCGCACGTTTGCGTGTTGAAGCGGCGGAAGCCTCTCTGTCTGCGGCAAAACTTGCATACCTTCCGTCCGTAGGACTTACGGCGGAAGGCAGTGTAAGCCGATATGACGGAAGCACTGCCAAGACATATAACGTAGGGGGCGGAGCGAACTGGGAACTCGACATATTCGGCAAACTGACCTCCGCGAAACGTGGAGCTGTAGCAGCACTGGAAGGGAGTCGTGATTACCGGCAGGCTGTTCAGACCCGTTTGATTGCAACGATTGCCGACAGTTATTATACGCTTGCCATGCTTGACGCACAACTTGAAATCAACGGCAGGACGCTTGAAAGCTGGCGCAATACGGTAAAGACTCTTGAGGCTTTGAAAAGGGTTGGCAAATCCAATGAAGCGGGAGTATTGCAGGCGAAGTCAAGTGTAATGGAGCTTGAAGCTTCTCGTCTGGCTATCCTCAAAAGCATTTCAGAGACAGAAAATGCTTTGTCCTCTGTTCTTGCTATGCCTTCGCAGACAATACGGCGTGGAAATTTGAGCGATGCGGTTTTTCCTGATACTATTGCCATAGGTGTGTCTTTACAGTTGCTCTCCAATCGTCCCGATGTGCGGAACGCGGAGATGAATCTCGCTCAGGCTTTCTATGCTACAAATGTTGCAAGAGCCGCCTTTTATCCGAGCATCACACTTTCAGGCACTCTTGGGTGGACAAACAACGGTGGTGGAATCGTAACCAATCCCGGCCAATGGTTGCTGAATGCTATCGGATCGCTTACCCAGCCGTTGTTCAACCGTGGTACCAACATCGCCAATCTGAAAATAGCCAAAACACAACAGGAAGAAGCACGGCTGTTGTTCCAACAGTCACTGCTCGATGCCGGTAAGGAGGTAAACGATGCCTTGACCGCATGGCAGACGGCAAAATCACAGATTGACATTTCAGAGCGTCAGGTAGAAACTTTGAATGAAGCCGTGCGTAAGACACAACTGCTTATGCGACATTCAGACACGACCTATCTTGAAGTGCTGACAGCGCAGCAGACACTTCTCAATGCGGAAATGACCCTCGCACAACGACGCTTCGACCGCATACAAGCCGTCATCAACCTCTATCACGCCCTCGGAGGCGGTTATGATTAACTATATAAAATATAAAACTTTAGAATAAAGCGAGTTAAAATTACTCACACATTTTATTACAACTTTAATACCGGCTGAATAGAGGCTTACAGGTTTATGAATATGAAGTTTTTACCGTTCCATCCTATGAGCGTAGAATCATTGACAGCACTTATACGGTAAATCGGTCCGTTTGAATCGGGGTAACGGCTAATTATTTTTCCGTCCCAGTCAAGTTTGATAATGGTTGGTTTTGACTGCATGTTATCGGCATATTTGAAGCCCCAATACAGAGCATAGATATAATTCGGTGTATATGTTATATCAACTGTATGCAGACTATTGAGTTCGTCGATATCAGCTTCCTGAAGAGTTTTAGGGTTGAAAGTTTCTTCGCCAATCTTTACCGATCTGATTGTCTTGCCGTCAGTGCCCGACAGTTCGATTATAGGATGCAGTTTATACGCAAATGCCAGACGGTTGTATTTGGCCGAATATGCAAGCTCTCCGGCATTAGGCATCCACGCCTGTAATTCAGGTGATATGCAGATTTGTCTTATAGTGTCGATTTTATCAGAAGTCAGATCTGCCGTCATCGCAAATTGGCGTCCTCCTTTCGGTTCACGAACGATGAAGATAAATTTATCGGGACCGGTCATAAAAATATCCTGAACGTACTGTGATATCGGAAACGGCAGTGTACTGTTTCCGTCCAGCAGATATTGTCCGGTCCGTATTAATGATGTATCATTAATGATTGAATAAATCTCGCAGTCGTCCTGACCGATTACGCTGATTGCGCCATTATCGGATATAAAAGGATAAGGCATATAGGAGGCATAGTAACCGTCTTCCAGTCTGCCTATATCGGAACTCACATTAATTATGTTATCTGTGAGACTGATGAGCGCGCGGCGAAGGAATCTTTGTCCGTGGCCGTCCTCTCTTTCGCAGACAAACATCAGCGTATCGCCCGATACTTTCATGTCAGTTATATGCCTTATTGCAGGTAAAGGCTCCCCGGATATTTTTAGTTTTGTCGTTGTGATAGTTGACTGTGCGTTGGCACAGCCTGACATGAACAGGGTGAGAGCTATTATAGGTAATATCTTCATTTTATTTCGAGAGGTTTGTATGGAACTGATATTTGTGAGGCATCAGCATTATTCATTACTTTGCCATCTTTGCCGACAATATGAACTTTGCCACTATCGCCACCCATTTCAGAAATCATAAAACCTACGGGGGATTTGAAATAGCGGACAAGAGTCTTTTCAACCTCGGCTGCCGAGCATCGTTTGTCGTTGCCGTCCCGATAGGTATGTTCTATAATCGGAGTGTTAGTTTTCTGAAACCCAATTGCTTCCCAAATAAACTGCCGTTCGGCATCTTCTATTTTTAAAATCAATCCCGGCAGACCTCCGAATTTGTAGGGTCCGAAAGGCAACGGGATTTCAGGTGTAAACCATGCAGTGTATCTACGTCCGGCAAATTTGGCGGTTGCCTTACGGCATTCATAGCCCATAATCGTGTCGGCGCCTTCGTCGCTGAAATTCCATTCCAGAGACGGAACGGAATCCTGATAAACAAAGAAAGCTGATATTGACAGCCGATATTTCAAATCAGCTTTCTCACCTCGAATGGGTCTGATGATTTCCAAAGGCCACGGTTCGCCTGACACATTGGAATACGATTCCGCTCCGCGTCTGATCTGTTCGGTTGCCAACGAATCGAAGTGGTTGATTATGTCGCTGTAGTCTTTGATGCAGCGTTTGCCAATCTGTACAATTCTGACGTCGTCATAATAGTCACGTATGTCGGGATGAAATTTATATTTTAACGAATAGGTGACATTGTACTTAGCCGTGTCTACAGGATTCGCCTTATCGATAATGCGAGAACATGTTTCTTGAGTCAGCCCTGTCTTCGAGACTAGCATACAGAAGATAAAAAGAAATAACTGTTTCATTTATTTAAGTTTTAGAATATCCTGAACCGAATTTTGAGTAACACACTGCGCGGCCGTAAGTTGTAGATTGCTTTTGACTCTGTGAGAGCCGACAGACCGGAATATAAATACGACTTGCGGTTGAGCAGATTATCGCATGACAGCGTGAAGCTGAAACGCTTTATGGTGTATTTAGCCTCGGCGTTGAGAAGAATGAATGAACGGTCGCCGTCGTTGAAGTTGTTGTAATAATGGTAAAGCGAAGTCGTCAGTGTAACACCTCCGGGAATTGTAAAATCAAGCGAAGCTTTGTTCGTTACCGTGCGCAGCCACGGAAATCTGTCATATCCTTTCTGCTGTGTCGCCGACTGCGAGTAGTAGCCTTGATACGACACGCTCAGCCATTTGAATGGTGTCAGGCTTATGTCGGCATTGACCCCCAAAGTGTTACCTGTATAGCGCACCACTGCATCCTGAACGAGCAGAGGGCTGTCATAATAGGAGTATGCGAACGAGGTCCCTATTTTAAGGCGGCGCCAGTCGAATCCCTGACTTGCATGGATTTTAGCCGAGATCATATCTACGTTCTCAGATGTTCGGCGGCTTATTGTTCGCTGCACGATGCCGTCATAGTATGAGCCGTAAAGCACTTCGGGCGACTGTCTGTTCCAGAAAACTTCCGCTCCGGCGAAACTCATTGAAAGAATGTTCTTGAAATCGTAGCCTAACGAGTAATGCTGATTCAAGCCTTCGTATAGCCCTGTCACATCGTAAGCCGATAACTGGCGGTAAGATGTCAGTATGCGCCCGGAATACAGCGTTTCAATCGAGGGTGTCAAATAATTCAGCATTGCCGCCGCTTTGAGGTTATGGCTGCTGTTGAATTTGTATGTGAAGTTGAAGGACGGTTCGACTCGGAAACGTTTTTTGTCGGTGATGTCGCCGTCAAGTCTGTTGTCAAGCCGGAACATCCGGCATTTCATCGGCAGATAGAGTGAGGCATGGATGTTTCGGGTGCTGAACATCATTTCGGCTCCGAGGCCTGCATCGAGATAATCAAGCGTGAGATTATTGCGCATCATGTCAAGGCTGCTTTCGAGTGCGTTGTGATGATAGTTGACGATTGCCGACGGATGTAGGGTGAGGTTGCCGACTTTAAGAACCGACAATAATCCCGCGCTGTTTTCTGTGGATATATTTCGGAAATCAACATGCTGATATAGCACTTCGCCCGTTATCATAGCCGGGAAAAGATTCGGGAAGACGGCCAGGCTGTGGGGACGTTTCTCTATGTTGACAAGCGAGGAAATCTCAAATCCACGGTCGGAGGAATTGCGGTGCGTCATGTGGAATTTATTGAGCAAGCGGTATGTGTCGGTCTTACCAATCTGGCTCACGTTGTCGCCTACGGCTATAATCCGGCTGGCGGCATCGGTTGTGCTCAAATCAAATTTAAGCTGCTCTTTGATATAGCTTTCATCGCCGTTGTTCATATATGTAAGGTCGCCGTATGCTTTCTGCATACGTGCTGTGCCGCTCATCATTTCGTCAACGGTGTTCACTCCGCCGTCTGGCAGGTAATTAGTGGTCGCCGAATGACTCTGCCTCGTGTCGCGGTCGTTCAGATAAGCGGCGTTGATACCGAACTCGCCCGACTGACCTATACGATAGACGTTGTTGAACGTGGCATTGTGGGATCGGTTGAAGTAATAGAGCCGCTTGTCAATACCCGGAGCCGATGGCATGGAGATTGATGAGATATTGCTTGTGCGCGAATAATCGTTGTCGAATGAATACAGTTCCTGCGACAAGTCCTCGCCGGTGTTGTTGCCTTTGTATGTGGCGAGAAACTGGCTGTTGCGACGGAAATATGTAGCTATAGCGGAGTTGTTCCACAGTTCTTCGTCGCCATAGCCTCCTCCGATTGTCGCAATGAGATTGAACACTCCTTTGACGCCCTCTTTGAGCCGCAGGTTGATAGATGCCTGTTCCTCCGGGCGCAGCCCTTTGAGCGCCTTTATGTCCTGATGGTTTTCAAGCACCTGCACCGTAGCGATGTTGTTGGGGTCGATGTTATTTGTGGCTATGCCGTAATGTCCTTTCATAAGGTCAAGCCCCTCGATGTAAAGGTTCTTGATCGGTTTACCCTGATAAGATATCTGTCCGGCGTCCGACACCGTTATACCCGGCATCTTTTTCAATACATCGGCTATTGACTGGTCAGTCTGCGAAAGAAAAGAGCCTACATTATAGTTGATTGTGTCCCCCTGCGAATAGACCTTCTTAGACTTTACTACAACCTCTTTAAGCTCAACTGCGCGGTTCTCAACTATGATTTCATAGCTACCTGAGCGGTTGGGGACTGTAATCTGCGAAGGCGCGATTTCCATGCCTGATGCTTTCAGAATGATGCTGTCACAGCCGATGTTGACTGACATGTTGAACCGACCCATTTCATCGGTAAAAGTGGATACAAGGATGGTTTTCGGCGCATCTGCGGGCATAGCGATGATATTGACGAAATCCATGCCGCAGCCATAGGTATTTTTGACGTTACCACTGATATTCCTTTGTCCAACAGATTGAAATACAGTGTATAATATGATTGTAAATGCCAAAATTGTCACTTTCATAAGGGTATGAATATGGCCGGATGTCAAACAGTTGGCATCCAAATGGTTGATATATGCGGGTTATATTATTCCGTTTTCTTTATGACTATGGGAATACTGAAGTGTGTTTCTATCGGGCTACCGTTATCGGTCGTCTGTTCGAATCTGACACCGCGAAGATTCCGGTCGATGGCCGCCGCAAGGAGCGATCCCGAGGGATCGTTTGTTATAACATCCTTGATATAGCCGTTTTTATCCACAACTATTTCGATGTTTACTTTAACTTCTCGGTCATTTTGAATATTACTCATCGACAATTTTATAATTTCTGCTAATGCAGTCTGATCTTTCAGAGGCGACGGAATCAACATGACTGTATCATTTTTTTCTTCCGGAGTCACAAGATCGGTTGTTAGGTCGGAAACCGATCGGGCAGGGGAGTCATGATTATCGTCAGCAGATATGTCTTCGCTGAATTTATAGTCGGAAATGGTATCAAGCACCCGAACTGATATCGGCGAAGCTACGGCGTAAACTGCGAGAAATATCGCCGGCATCGCCCATACGGCAAGAAGCATTGTGCGCCGGGATGAACGCTTTCGGTTCATTATAAGAACTCTTTTGCGGAAAGCTCTTTTATCGGCCGCGAAGCTATTTGTAAACTGAATGGCTCTCGTCTCCATAGCTTTTGTCACCAGCAACCGCTGATAATCATATGTGTCTATTCCGGAATTGATCACTGACGAGTCGGCCTCAAACTCATGGTTTAGCTTCATGAGTCGTCTCGTCATCCGTCCGAAAGGATTATACCAGATCAGTATACATAGCAGGTCGGCCAAAAGAACGTCGATCCAATGACGCTTATCGGTATGAGACTTTTCGTGGAGATATATGCAGCCGGAGAGATCCTGACTGTCTGTATAATGCAGGAAAATGAAATTGCCCCAACTGAACGGCGCAGTAGCGTTGTCGGTTATGAGGCAGACTGTGATGCCGTCTTTTGCTGTTTTCTCACTGCTTGATATCATCCTGAACAGGCGTATGAATGCAGCAATCTCACGGCCAAGCATAATTATGACACCTGCAAGATAAACGGCAAGCGCAATAGCTACCCACGGAAATACCATTGCCGGCTCAACTGTAGGATCGCCGGCCGCAGTCGGAATACTGTCGGAAAACGAATGGTCCGCTTGTGCCGACATATCAGCAGAGGCAGCGGCCAACACTGAAGGTAATGATATTAGATCTGTATTCAGTAACAGTGGCAAGAAAAGTGCCGACACGATCCCGCAGATTATGACCGACCTGTTAAAGCAGAACGATGTGCTGCGGTTTACTATCCGGTGCAAAATGGGATACAGCACCAGAATAATAACCGAAACGGCAAGAGAGTAAGACAAAAGCGCGCCCATAGCTATCACTTGTTTCCGTCATGTGATTTTTCCACTTCATCAAGCAGGCGCCTCAGATCTTCTACCGGAATATTCCCGTCTTCCAGAAAAGAGGAAACTACACTGATATATGAATTCTTGAAATATCGTCCGATAACCGACGACAGCGATTTTTTGCCCATATCCTGCTCGGCCACGACAGCATGGTACTGATATGATTTTCCGTGCTGGGTATGTCCGACATATCCTTTTTCCTCGAGTGTGCGTACGATTGTCGAGATCGTGTTGAAATGAGGTTTCGGATCATCATACATTTCAACGATGTCCTTGACGAACATCGGTCCTTGTTTCCAGAAGAAACCGAGGACTTCTTCTTCTTTTGCGGTCAGTTTTTCCATATTCAGAAAGTTTACACCGCAAAGATATAACTATGTTTTGTAGTTTGAACTATAAAACATAGTTAATAAAATATAAAATCACAAATATCAGGCAATTGAATTTCCGAAGGGGAAGAGCGCAAATCGCATAAGTTTGAAGTGCTGCAGTCCGAATGGGATACCTATTATAGTAATACAGAATATAATGCCCCACACTAAATGGGTCAATGCAATCACTATGCCTCCTAAAAACCACCAGATAACATTCATTAATCCGGCAACGCAACCGGAAGGCCAACCGGCATCGACGATTTGTGTTCCGAATGGCCACAACGCCAGCGCGGCGAGTTTCAGCGTCTGGAGTCCGAAGGGTATGCCTATTATTGTCAGCATCATAGCCACGCTTGATATGACATATTCAATTGCAATCATTATACCCCCGAAAACTAACCAGATTATATTAAGAATGATATTCATAGAGCTATTATTTATAGAAATATCGCCGGGTCGGGACTGCCGATCCGGCGATATTGTATTAATTGTTGTATAGGATTGATCAGTCGAGGACTTCGGTCTCTTCAGACGCAACGGCATCGGAGTCAGCGGGCTCTTCGATGACAGTCGCTTCTTCGACGACTGTTTCAGTGGCTCCCTGAGCGGGAGAGCTGAGTTCGCCGAGCGTAGATGCTCTGTCGACAGATGCTGTGGCCATGTTGACCATCATGTCGATCTGAGCATCGGACACTTCGTGGCCTTCAAGTTCCATTCCTTTTTTGAATACGCTGCGGAAGAAATCGCCCATTGCTTTTTTGATAGTCTCTTTGTCAGCGTCGGTCAGAACATAATCAGCATTGTCTTTAGCTATCTGATCGGCAGCAAGCAAGCCTGACTGCAAATCCTGAAAACCTTCCTGAGTCTTGATCGAATTTACTTCTTTAGTGATTTTCTCAATCTCACCGGCAAATTTATCGGCAGGATTGTCATTTTTGCTACATGCTCCGAGCCCGGTCGCAAGTGCGACAACGGCGAGCAGAAGGACTGTTTTGATAAGTTTCATAAAAATGTTAGTTATATAAATTAAAATGCTATGTTTTAAATTATTAATATTGATGTGACTCTTTGTCGAGTTCCTCGGTTGTGAGTGGAGTGCTGTTCATCTTACGCCATACATACCAGATGTAGGCCAGTACGAACGGCACGAGTATCGACACGTAACTCATCACTTTAAGAGTGAACAGTGATGACGAGCTGTTGGCAATAGTAAGCGACGAACCGACATCGGCCAGCGAGCGATAATATGCCGTATTGTTATAGCCTGCAATAAGGAATAACACGACAACTACAAGAATTGTTCCTAACCCCGAGAGCCAGATGCCTTTGCTGAAGCCGCTGCACAGTGCCGAGCGTAAGATAGCGTAAAGGACCATCACTACCCCTGTTAGCAGAATTACGGTCAATGGCCACATGTCGAGGAGATTGTGGAGATAGATATTGTCTGTCACAACAAAGTTTCCGTCAGCGTTTTGGCGGACTCCGTCGGCGAGGAGAAGCACGACAACGAAAGCCACAAACATCGCTGCGAATATGAGACCGTTGACAAGAACTTTCCGTCGCAGTGCGGCTGCGAATTCTTTGTCAGCGTCTACGTTATTGATAAAATATAGAGCAGCCTGAGTCCGGGCGAGAAAGAACACGGCAAAGCCAAGCAGGAGATTTTTCCAGCACACGATGGCTTCAAGGCCGCGCGTCGGAACCCACTGCGAGATTACAGGCGCACCCGGATCAAGAATGTTTGTCTTCACAACAGTAAATTCAGCGCCGAAGAACATCATCCCGACCGCCACTCCGAGCAATACGCAACCGAAGAGCCCGTTGAACATCAGGAAAAGATCGTAGGTGCGGGTGCCGTAGAGATTACCGCTTTTGCGGCGGAATTCATAGCTGACGGCCTGAACCACGAAACTGAGCAATATGAGCATCCAGAGCCAGTATGCTCCGCCGAAGCTTGTAGAATAAAACAGCGGGAATGAAGCGAAAAACGCTCCGCCGAACACCACGAGAGTCGTGAATGTGAGTTCCCACTTTCGGCCTAACGAGTTGACAATCAGCTGACGGTTCTTGTCGCTGATGTTGCTGCAGATCATGGACTGACCGCCCTGGACGAATAACAAAAACACCAATGCTGCGCCGAGCACGGCGATAATCAGCCACCAGTAGGCTTGAAACATTTCTAATTCTGTCATGACTTGATGTTATTATTCGGGTTGTTCGATATTTTTCTTGGATGCGCGGGAGATGTAGCGCAGCATGATGCTGATCTCAGCTGCAAGCAGCAGGGTGAAGAGGACCGCAAAGATCCAGAATGTGAGTTGGACAGAACCTGTCGTGACATCGGATATGGCGGCGCGGGTCGGCATAAGATCCTGAATTACCCATGGCTGACGGCCTACTTCGGCAACAATCCATCCGGCCTGGCTGCAGATCCACACAACGGGGATAGAGATGATGCCGAGCCAGTGGAGCCACGGTTTTTCGAGGACAGCCGTGCGGCGGTAGCACACAAAGAGCAGCACAATGAACAGCAGCATCAGATAGCCGCCGGCCATTACCATCACACGGAACGAATAAAAGGTGAGAGCCACAGGCGGAACAGCTTCCTCGGGTTTGTCGAGATAACCGTAGCCGAAATATCTGAAGTTGGCCATCACATCGGCTTTGGCCTGTTCCATGGCTGCAGTGTCGCCGGCCGATTTGGCTGCCGCATAGCGAGAGAGCGCCTCACGGGCGGCTTTACCCATGGCGATGCGGTCGGCATAGCTGTCGCCGTAGACTGTGTCGCCGCCTGCAGTTATCGTGCGGCCTTCGATAATGTCGTTGATGCCCGGAACGAATGTGTCAGGGTCGTGGTTTGCGAGAATTGAAAGACCATAGGGTATGGAAATCTCTCCTTTGATGGCTTCAAGGTCATCACCGGGTTTCTTGTCGGGATTTACAAAGCCTACGGCCACGAGGCTCTGACCGACATTGCCATCATAAAGGCCTTCCATCGCAGCCAGTTTCATCGGCTGGACACGTGCGACTTCGACAGCCGAACCATCGCCTGTCCACATGGTCATAACCATGCCGACGAGTCCGAACCAGGAAGCTATTTTGAGCGACTTGCGGGCAGTGTCGACATTGCGTCTGCGCCACAGCAGCCAGCTGCTCACTCCTACAACAAAGACCGCCGCAAGTACCCATCCGCTGAATACGGCATGGAAAAACTTGTTCATGGCCACGGAGTTGAACGCTACTTCGGTAAAGTTGTCCATTACATTGCGCATCTGTTCGGGATCGAATATCATGCCGACCGGATTTTGCATCCATGCGTTGGCCACAAGGATCCAGAGAGCCGACAACGAGACTCCGATCGCAGTAAGCCAGGTTGCGGTCAGGTGAAAACGCCGGCTTACCTTGTTCCATCCGAAGAACATCACGGCCACGAACGTAGCCTCCATGAAGAAAGCCACGATTCCCTCAATCGCAAGAGGCGCGCCGAAGATGTCGCCGACAAACCAGCTGTAGTTTGACCAGTTGGTGCCGAATTCGAATTCAAGGATAATGCCTGTTGCGACGCCGCAGGCAAAGTTGATGCCGAAAAGCGTCATCCAGAATTTGGTTATTCCTTTCCACTTGGGGTCGCCGGTGCGCACATAGATACTCTCCATGATAGCAACTATCACTGACAAACCGATTGTCAGTGGCACGAACAACCAGTGGTACATGGCCGTAAGGGCGAATTGCGCTCTCGACCAGTCTACAACTCCTAAAAGATCGTTCATTGTTGGGTGATTGTGTTTATGGTTTTAAAATTAGTCAGTAGTCTGTTTGTTAATTATAAGCGCATTTCTGACGGCTTCTGCGCGTTCAGCGTCGCTGTCATAATCTGAGCCGAGTTTGTCGGGAAAGAAAAACAGTTTGAGGATGGCGAAAATAATGAATAGCTTGATTATGATCAGCAACCACAGACTGCGTCCGACGGTCATGCTCTTGAATCCGTCAACATAAAAACGCACGACAGCAGCAATATGATCTGTCAGGCTGCTCATTTATTTTTCTGACGGGAGATCTGACGGTGAGTCGGCACAAGTATATGGCGCCAACGCGGCGAGCCATCATTATCAGGCACGATATCCTTGGCATATTCCCACCAGAATGTTCCGCCAAGTCCCGCACTGACGGTGAAGTCAAATTTATGGACAACGCTTTCGGGAGTTTCCATAGTTATGAACGAGTGCGATTTGTCGTCGATGAAATAGTTCATTTTGTCGACCGGATCGTATTGCACGCGCCAGGCGGAGTTGCCATAGAGATAGGGCAGCATAGCATAATAGTCGACAAAACGGCCATAGTCGCCGATAGTCTTGCCTTCGGGTACTTTTTCGCCAGGCAGAATGCCGTTATACATAAATCCGTAACTTGCCAGACCGAGGTGCAGTTTGTTACGTGGGAAACCATACCAGTATTTGTCGATATTGTCGCTGATAATCTGCATCGGGGTGTTGTGCGTGGCATAATCGCGCCACAGACAGCCGCCGAGATCGTAGGCCATAAGGTTGATGTGATCGACGGCGTCGGCAAAAGTTTTGCGGTGTTCGTCGGGGTAGTTGGCTTCAGCCGAAAGAGCCGAAGATAGCAGATATTTTTTACCGGTAATATTGGATAGCGAGTCGAGAGATTTGCGGAGCGACGCCATAAGCAGGGCATGCCGGTCGAAATGGCGCCACACATCGATCTCCCAGTCGATGTCGAGACCGTCGAAATCCATTATGTCTACGGTCTTTGCGAGCACGCGGCACATCTTGTCGAGGCGCACGTCGTCGAGCGACGTGTAGAGCAGATCGTTGCCGACCGACCACAGAGCTTTTGTTCCGGCAGCGTGCGCGCTGTCAACTGACAGGGCGAAAAGATCGCGTTTGGTCAGCGGAGCTATAGCGTCGCGGTCGGCAAGAATGCTGTCGATTGTTCTGTCGAAATCGTCGCGGCTCTGCCACATCGATTTGTCCATCAGGTAGACCATATCGAAGTTACCGAAATCGATGCGGTTAACGAAATCAGAGTCACGCAGATTCCCTTGCCAGATATATGCTGACATCGGAAGCCGGTCGCAGGATCTGATCTCCCGGTCAGCCGCAGCGGCTGTGATCGCTGTCTGGGTCATCAGCAGAAACGCCAGAATTGATTTTATACAGTTCATTATATAGATTTTTTGTGTTAAAAATAACAATTCACAAATATAAGTATTTTTTTAAGACTTAAGCGCGGAGACGGCCAAAATCAAGGCGAACGGGATGATTTTAGGTCAATGTTGGTCGCAATGTCGCAAAATTTCGCTAAATTTGTGCATATAACTGATTGATCGAAATCATGAATGAAAACCAAATGACAAGCAATCGCGAGCTGCTTCCCGAACCGACTATAAGAAGGTTGCCGTGGTATCTCGCATATGTTTCGATGCTGCGCAAGAACAATGTCGAATATGTTTCGTCGACAAAGATAGCCGACGAACTCGCCGTCGACTCTTCGCAGATAGCCAAAGATCTGTCTTTTCTGAATATAAAAGGTAAAACAAGGATAGGCTATGAGGTGGCGTCGCTCGAGACCGCACTTCAGGATTTTCTCGGGTTCGGGCAGTCGCACAATGCTGTGATGGTCGGGTCGGGCAGTCTCGGCGCGGCATTGATCTCAGACTCGGGCCTTCAGCGTTACGGGCTAAATATTGTAGCCGGAGTCGATATCGATCCGGCTATCGTAGGAACTAAAATCGGCGGCATTCCGATCTATCATGTCGACCGGTTGAAAGAACTTGTGAAAAAACTTAATATCCGCATAGGTATAGTCGCTGTGCCTGTCGACAGCGCACAGGATGTAGCCGACACAATGGTTGCGGCCGGAATCAAAGGCATCTGGAATTTTACTCCTTACCGTATCAGGGTGCGTGACGGAGTGGTGATCGCCAACACGTCGATCTACTCTCATCTGGCACTGATGTACAACCGTCTCGGAACTCTTAATCTCTGAAGGACGTGAAAGCTATTTTGATCGACGGAAACCGGGCCAGACATTATGCCGACTCAGCTCAGCAACGTAACAGGCAGCCATGGTTTGTGCCCGATGAAGGCTGCAAATGGGTTGCGGTTGTATGTCCGGCCGTCAGAATAAGCAGGCTCGGTACACATATAGCGCCGAAGTTTGCGGGCCGGTATTACAATGAGGCGGCGGCGCTGTGTCTGTTTATGCCCAAAGATGTTTCATGCGATCCTATGACCGCCGACGAACGATATTTCATGATGGATTCGGCCTATTGCGTCGGAGACTTCCGGCCGGCAGGGTCAGCCGATACGGTTCATGTGATTTCAGCGGATGGCAGGGAGATAACGTTTACAATGTCAGATCTCGATGCCGACCGCGCGGTCAGCGGACTCTCGGATTTTATGACTCTCAAAATGGGCGATCTTGTGATCTTCGGAAACAGATCCATGACGGTCGGACTTGTTGAAAACGGCAGACTGGATGTCGCTTTAGACGGAGTGCTGTCGGTCGAATTGCGAATCAAATAGGCCATATGGGAGACAGTTTTCAGACTATAGCCGGGCCTTCGGAAGGCATTTACAAGGAAAAAATGAGCAAATTTCTTGCGTTTGCTTTTCCCGTTGAGGAAGCCTCGCAAGCGAAAGCTTATATTGCCGAATTTCAAAAAAAATATTATGACGCCCGTCATGTGTGCTGGGCGTATATGATCGGGGCGGCGCGAACCGAATTTCAGTCAAATGACAACGGTGAGCCGTCGGGGACGGCCGGGAAGCCGATATTAGGTCAGATCAATTCGTTTGGCCTGACTAATGTAGTAATAATTGTTGTAAGGTATTTCGGGGGGATCAAGCTCGGGACTTCGGGCCTTATCGTCGCATACAGGGAGGCTGCGCGTGAGGCTCTGACTGCGGCCGAGATAATCGAATGCCATGAGACGGCCGATGTGAGTTTCACATTTCCATATCTGGCTATGAATGACGTGATGAGATTGTGTAAGAACGGCGACGCAGAGATAATGAGTCAGACATTCGACAATTCGTGTGAGATGACACTCCGGGTCAGACGCGATAATGCGGAGGCTCTCAGAGCACGTCTTCGGGATATTGACGGGGTAAGCCTCCGTCAAGATGAATGATGCGCTGATTTGACGATCCCCTGAAGCGGAGATCGGTGTCGCGGAGAGCCTCGACGAAAGGACCGTCGACAATAACATCGACAAGAGATAAAATTTCGTGATAACGTGGATCTGCGGCGAGCCGCTCGTAGGTAAAACCCGTGTAGCACCATATTGTCTTGCCCACGGCCTTTATGGCGCGGGCAAGAACAACGAGTGCCTGATATTGGTAGAGGGGATCACCGCCTGAAAAGGTGACGTTGAAATCATTTTCGACAATGCGGTCCATGAGCTCAGTGACGGTCATATCATGACCGGCTTTGAAATCCCATGTCGAGGGATTGTGGCATCCCGGACAGCGATGATCACAACCGGCGAAATAGATCGAGGTCCGCAGTCCGGGACCATCGACCGATGTGCCGTCGATGATATCGATAACCCTAAGGGTTGTGCTTTCCATTATTTATGAACGACGCGGTCGTTGAGTTCGGCGAGTTTCGCGCTGTTCCATCGGTCAGTAGTCCCGACGAGATAGCCGGTGATGCGCTGGAGTTTATCGATGTTGTGGCAGCCGCATTTCGGGCAGGTGTCGAGCGTATCGGCCGCATTTTCGTATCCGCAGTCCATGCAGCGGTTGCGGTTATGGTTGACAGAGCAGTAACCGATGTTGTTTCGGTCCATGAGAGCTACGATGTCGGCAATAGCCTCGGGATTGTGGGTGGCGTCGCCGTCGATCTCAACATAGAAAATATGTCCGCCGCGTGTGAGTTCATGATATGGAGCCTCGATTTCGGCTTTATGCTTAGGCGAACAGTGGTAGTAGACCGGCACATGATTAGAGTTGGTGTAGTAGATCTTATCTGTTATGCCGGGTATAATGCCAAACGATTTACGGTCCTTGACGGTGAATTTGCCTGAGAGACCTTCGGCCGGTGTCGCGAGAATGGAATAATTGTGATCATAGCGCTCGGAAAATTCGTTGGCGCGGCTTCGCATGTGGCTGACGATGCGGAGACCGAGCTGCTGCGACGCGTCGCTCTCGCCGTGATGTTTCCCGGTGAGCGCCACAAGACACTCGGCGAGACCGATGAAACCGATGCCGAGAGTGCCGTGGTTGATGACCGGCTCAATGGTGTCGGTGGGTTTGAGAACTTCGGCTCCGTTCCACAGACGCGACATCAGGAGCGGGAACTGCTTGGCGAGGGCGGTTTTCTGGAAGTTGAAACGGTCGTCGAGCTGTCGGGCGGCTATTTCAAGAACGTTGTCGAGGCGCTTGAAGAATGTTTCGATACGCTCGGCCTCGTCGCGTATGCCCATACATTCGATGGCTATGCGCACGATATTGATAGTGGTGAAGCTGAGATTGCCTCGGCCGATAGACGTTTTTTCGCCGTAACGGTCTTCGAACACACGTGTGCGGCAACCCATTGTGGCCACTTCGTAGTTGTAGCGCTTGGGATCGTCGGCACGCCATTTTTTGTGCTGATTGAAAGTGGCGTCGAGATTTACGAAATTGGGGAAGAAACGCCGGGCTGTCACTTTGCATGCGAGTTTGAAGAGGTCGCCGTTGCGGTCTTCGGGCAGATAGCTCACGCCGCGTTTCTTTTTCCAGATCTGAATCGGGAAAATCGCTGTCGCACCGTTGCCTACGCCTTCATAGGTGGTGTTGAGGATTTCGCGGATGATGCAACGGCCTTCGGCAGAGGTGTCGGTGCCGTAGTTGATCGAACTGAAAACTACCTGATTGCCGCCTCGCGAGTGGATGGTGTTCATGTTGTGGATGAATGCCTCCATGGCCTGGTGTACACGGCTGACAGTGCGGTTGACGGCATGCTGCACAATGCGATCCTCGCCCTTCAGACCGTCGAGCGGACATTTGATATAGTCGTCAAACCGGCGATCGTAGAGATGAGAGTAGTCGGCTCCGTCGAGAGCTTCGAGATTTTTGATCTCTTCTATGTAAGACGAACGCACATAGGGAGCGAGATAGAAGTCGAATGCCGGAATTGCCTGTCCGCCGTGCATCTCATTCTGGGCTGTTTCGAGAGATATGCAACCGATGATGCTCGCGGTCTCGATGCGTTTAGCCGGACGAGACTCGCCGTGGCCGGCGATAAAACCATTCTCGAGTATGCGGTCGAGCGGATGCTGGACGCAAGTGAGGCTTTTTGTCGGATAATAGTCTTTGTCATGGATGTGGATGTAGCCGTGGCGTACTGCTTCGCGGGCTTCGGGTGAGAGAAGATAATCGTCGACAAAGGGCTTCGTGGTCTCGCTGGCAAATTTCATCATCATTCCTGCCGGCGAATCGGTGTTCATGTTGGCGTTCTCGCGGGTGATATCGTTGTTTTTTGCCTCGATTATCTCCTGGAACATGTCGCGAGTCTTAGCGCGGCGCGCGATGCTTCGCTGGTCGCGGTAGGCGATATAGCGTTTTGCCACTTCTTTGCGCGGCGAGTTCATCAGCTCAAGCTCGACAAGATCCTGAATCTCTTCGACCGACATGCGTTCGTTGCCGTTGAAACCGATGCGATCGGTGATTTTATGGATGAGTGCCTCGTCTTCGCCAAGTTCGGTCTGAAGCATGGCCTTGCGGATTGCGGCTTTGATTTTTTCTTCGTTATAGCCCACTACGCGGCCATCACGTTTGACAACGGTCTGTATCATGTCGGTTTTAAAATTGGATTTACGAATTAGAAATAAAGTAAAAAGCCGATCATTGTGATCGACTTTGCAAAGCTATGAATATTATGTCAGACTGCAAAATTAATTTCGCTAAAGTTTTTAATAAAAATATATTTTGGAAAACTTTTTAATCTATTTAAAAATGTAAATCATTGAATTACATTATATTATAAAATTTTTCGGGAAACTTCATTGCAATTAGTCTATTGAAATGTTGTAGCGTTCGGCATTTTTTATGTCATAGTTGCGAAATCCGGCTTTGCGCAGACTGACAGGTTCGTTATAGTCGTTGAGGTATAATCTTGGTTTTTCGGTATATTGCGGAGACGAAAGATCGTCGGTCGCCGAGACATGAGGCGAAGAGATTCCGGCAACAGACATGACAGTCGGAAACAGAGAGCGCGAAGTGGAGACGTTCCGACCCGAATTAGACTCAAGCAGCCCGGTGACCGCAGGAAAAGTCTCACGGTAGGCTCGGGATAGCCAAATGATAAGCGGAACATGGATCTGAGTGAATGTTGTCGTCGGTGAGGCATGGAGAAAACGTCCGCGCTCATCATCGAAAATGTCCTCGCCATGGTCAGAAGTGTAGAATACAGCTGCCGGAACGCTGAGAGAGTCGAGAGATGCGATGATGTTATCAAGCATGGCATCTGTGGCAACGATAGAATTATCATAGGCATTGACCAGCTCGCGTCGGTTGAGTACTGACGCCTCGGAAGCATTATCGGGTGTGAACACACGCGAATTGTCATCATAGCGCTCACGATAGTTAAAATGCGAACCGTAGCAATGAAGGACTACGAAAAGTTTGTCGGCCGGAGAACGTTCTATGAAATCATTTAGATGATCTATTAGATCGATATCGTTGGCTCCCGGGTGATTATCACGGATAAATTCGGTTGTCTGAGCCTGATATGCGAAGAAATCGATAAAAGACCGATTGGGACGCTGATTGGAGAAGAATGCGGTGTTGAAACCGGCTTCGTTGAAAGCAGAGCATATGCCTTTGGTAAAGCATATCGAGTCTCCGAATGTTGCAGCGGAGAGCGGAGACAGAAGCATCGGCACGCTTTTGTGTGTGGTGTTGCTTTCAGACAATGGCTTTGAAAAGACAACGAGTCCGTCGCGAAGCGAAAGTTTCGGATTAGTCGGCCGGTCATAACCATAGAGCTGCCAGTTGTCGGCGCGTGATGTCTCACCTATGACAAGGACATATATCTCGCGGAGTCCGCGGTCGTGAGTGAGTTCTGACCCATATGTATAGGCTGACGATGAAGCATGATATCGGCTTGTGTCGACGGTACGGTTGACGGCCTCGATCATGTTGGCTATAACGTTGATCGGAAAAACAGAGCGCCTGACGGAATATCCCGGCAGGAAAATACATGATGCCGTCAGGAGCAATATGCCGGTCGCGGCCGAAATGAATCCGGTCACTCTTAAAGACCATAACAGCCGTTTGGAGCAGCGCTTTTTACGGACAAGCAGCACAATCGCCCAGACTATCGGGGGAACGTAGATCAGGATTACGGTCACGATGGCAATGACAAGGTTGCTCAGCAGCTCAGAGACTTCCTTAATATTAGTGGTGGCAACATTCAGAAACATGTCGATGGCGATGATCGACTCGCCGTAAAGATACAGAAGCACGATCTGAAAAGCGGCAAATACCATCAGCGGAATACAGCAGAGAACCGTGCGGCCGACCGAAACGGTCAGTGACATTATCAGATAGTAGACACCCAGCGGAAGAGCGATATCGGTCAGTTTCGACAGTATGGGATCATGCTCAGTGAAGGCGAGTGCTACATTCGGGACAATGAGGAACACCGGAAATATCCAGGCAAGTAAAGACGGAGTCAATATGTGTTTAAAATGCTTCATTTATGCTGAAAATAAAACCGGTCTGATTTCGGCCGAAGCCCAGATCGAGCCGTACGTTTATATAACGTTTGAATTCCCAACGATAACCGATGCCGTAGTTAGGGAGAACATGTCGCAGACGTATGTCGGCAAAACGCGGAAAAATAGAGCCGGCGCCAATCCAGGCGACCGCTCCGTTGCGGCGCCAGATGTGCTGCCGAAGTTCGATACAGGCGTCGATCTCGCTTTTGTCACGATAGCGGCCCTCGAAGTATCCACGCATGTTGTCGCTTCCGCCGAGTGTCGACAACAGCCCCCAAGGCGTGTTGCCGTAAGTCAGTCTGGCATGTAGATTGGTGGCAAGGATAGCTCCTTTCCATAGAGGATGAAACGACGATGCAGTGAGTTCGGTGAGAGAAAAGGCATATTTGTTGGCGAGGAAATGCGGATTGAACATCTGGTCGAGTTTTAGATACGTTCCTTGTGTGGTTGCGGTAATATTATCGCGCGTATCATATTGTAAAGTCAGACCTGTACCGAGATTGAAGGTGCGGTCAGCTTCATCTTCCCAAAGCCACGGCTTGTCGAAATCGCGTCCGTTGATATAGTCAAACGCTATTTTAGGACCGACGTAGAAGTTTGGCAACAGGCGCCAGACAAATTCTGTTTCGGCTCTAGACGCGAGGTATTTGTATTTAGACTCATTGTCGTCGTTGACAGCGGAGTCGTAGCCGATGCCCCAAAATTTAGTGTAGACTGACGCAAAGTTGACATCATATGACCAGCGGCGTGTGTCGTGAGGA
Source organism: uncultured Bacteroidales bacterium (assembly GCA_947573135.1). Taxonomy (GTDB): domain Bacteria; phylum Bacteroidota; class Bacteroidia; order Bacteroidales; family Muribaculaceae; genus CAG-873. Next base: position 27,447 of record CANPDU010000004.1, read on the forward strand.
TAGAAATGAGTGCCCCTGACACCGAGTTTGAAAAACATACTTGTTGTTGCATCGAAATAAATCGAAACGTTGGATGGCTGGTTTAAAGTGTCGGTCTTGTCATGACGGTACACTCCGGCTGCTACAGCGCCGATTCCGAATTTCGTGTCTGACGAGTAGTGCGGTCCGCCGATAAAACTGATGTCGAAATCTTTCTGAGGCTTGACCTGATTGGATGAGTTGAAGTAATCGAGGACTTTATCAATGATATTTTTATGCGTTACAACCATTGTGTCAGTCGCGATTGAATCGGAATGCGCGCCTGCGATGAGATGGCTTCCGAACACGACGATGAATATGACAAATATGTTGAAACGTTTATTCATATAATAAAGGGTACATCCTAAAAGTCAGACAAAGATAGTCTGTTTGCCGATGCTATGCAATCGTTCAGGACAAAGATATCAAAATAATGGCAATAACGGTGATAAATCCGACTATCTCCATTAAATTGAGACTGTGCAAAGGCCGGGGGAGTGCGACATCAGATGCATGCAGGATCTGGGTTCTATCGCTCCGATGCCGGGCGGCAAACATACGCCATGCCGATAACGCGCCAAAACAGCAAAGGCATCCGACGGCAGATCCGATAAGTGCTCCGACGATCAGGTCGCCCGGATAATGGACGCCAAGATAAATCCGCGAATAACAATTGACCGCGGCCCAAAGCATGATAAACAAAGTGAAGCCTCGCCGGCGAAGCATGAGCGCCGCAAAAACCGCGAGCGCGAAAGAATTGGCGGCGTGACAAGAAGGGAAACCGTAAGCTCCGCCGCGATATCCGTCGACTATATGTGTTAACTCTGCAAGAGGATTGTCGGGATTGGAAGGTCTCAGGCGCTCGCATAGCGGACGTATAAGCGAAGAGCATATCTGATCGGCCAACGTTATAGACAGTGCAATGCCGGCAAGCAAGAACAGAACTTTAATGAGCGGATAACGTCTGAGCATGACGATGAGGAGCGCCGCATACATAGGAATCCATATAAACTTGCCTGAATACAGCGACATGAAGCTGTCGAAAAAAGGGCAATGAGCCTGATTGAAGAAAAGGAATACCTCAGAGTCGAGGTTTTGAAGCGTTTCGATCATAATTGAGGTAAGCTATAGATCTGAAAGAGTATCGTATATTATCTGTAGAAGTGCTTTGCAGTTGTCTGCGGCCTCGGCAGACGACGCTCCTGACATAATTAGAGGCTGATTATTGTCAAGATTAAATGCTACGGTATCTGTTGAGGTAACGAATCCGGCTATGCCGGGCTCAGAGAAGAAAGCGTAATGTGAAGACGATGAGTCAAACAGATTTCGACTGAAAGTGAATTCAGAACTGTCAATGCCAAGAGCTGAGAGAAGCGTTGCTGCTATAGCGGTCTGGTCGCCTACCGTTTCAATGACTGCCGGTGATCGACTGACAGCGCCACCGGTGATTATGAGCGGGACATGGTGACGGGCCAATGGATCATCGAGTTGCTCGGGATAGACTCCATAATGGTCGGGGGTGATGATGACAACCGATCTGTTCCATATCGGCGAGGCGCTCAGGCTGTCGACAAAAGCAGTGACCGCATTGTCGGCATAGGCGAAAGCGTTTTTACGCGGGCTGTCGGCAAAACGCGGGTCGGAGTAGGGCACTTCAAATGGTTCATGGCTGCTTGATGTCTGTATAACCCTGAGACGAGGCCGATCGGCCGAGGCCGAGTCTGTGACGATATCGCTCCAGGCGCGTTCGAACACAACATGATCGTGAGCGCCCCATTTGCTTGTGTGCTTAGAAAGGGGGAAATCTTTATCGGAGACGATGTGATCGAACCCGGAGCTCACAAGGTAGGCAAGCATGTTTGTGAAGTTGGCGTCGCCGCCGTAATAATATGACATGTCATAGCCGAGACTGTCGCGGAGGGTGCGTGGCAGCGAAGGCGCGTGTTCGATCTTTTTGGCGAATTTCATAAGGCTTGTGGTCGGCTGAGCCGGAAACGCACTTAGAACGGCAGGAATAGCCCGGTCGGTGCGTACGCCTGAGGCATAGAAGTCAGAGAACAGCAGACCTTGAGAGGCTATGGAGTCGAGTCCTGTGGCGACAGCCTCGCCTCCGAGTGAAGGCATAAGGTGAGCCGAGAAACTTTCGAGTATAATAATGTATATGTCGGGGTGACTGAGCGATAAAAGTGGAGTAATGCTGTCAGTAGGTATGGATTCATGACCGGTCAGCCTCGTGAATATTTCTTCAGCCCGGCCGCCGTCAAAGTAACGGAACTGCGACGAGAAGTCGCTCTGATGGGTTGCTGAATACATCAGACTGAATAAGGGATTGATGGCTGCATGGTTGAGTCGTTGGTTTGAACTGAAATAAGAACGGCTCAGGTTCATCGTCGACACTGTGAAACTGCCGCGGATCGGAATGAACAATGCAGCTGTCATCACGAGCGAAAAAATTGTCGCCGGAACGCGGCGTGATGCTGCGGAGGAAATTCTGTCAGCCGTACAGTGTATAATATAGTATATAGCGGTGGCGAAGATTATGCATCCGGCGAAGCCGAGAATGGTCGTGAAAACGCTTACACTTGCAAGCGCCGAGGCCGGAGAGCTGAAAAAGTAGAAAAAGGGAGTGGTGTCAAGACGGAAGTTCCAGTAACCGTACAGTGAGAGATCGGTAACCGCAACAATAGAGATGACTGCGGCAGTAATGGCAATATAGACCCTGTTGGCTATGCGTATGCCTCTGTTGTCAAACCATATGCCTGCTATAGTAAGCAAACCCGGAACAATTGTGAGATAACCGGCCATGGAGCAGTCCATAGGCAGTCCATGCCATATCACACTGAACCAGTCTGAGGCTGAAATCTCGCCCATCGCGGACTGGTAGACAGCCATGAATATTGGTTTTAACAAAATGAAAATGAGGAGATATATGCCAAAAAAGGCGAGGATGCGGAGCAGGGGTTTTGACATAGCTTGTGATGGAAATGTGATAAAATGACGGATCAATTGTCGCAGACAGACAATGGGATGTATCAGTGTCAGCGAAGTCTGCGCCGTGATGTGCGGATGATGCCGCGCTCTGTGATTACGTAATCTACTGCGACATCATGGGTCTCGGCATCGATTTCGTCGACAAGCTGGAAATCGTAGGCAACACCTACTTTTATCGCCCTTGTGTCGTTGAGCAGACGATCGTAATAGCCCTTTCCTCGGCCTACGCGGTTTCCGCGTCGGTCGTAAGCCACAGCCGGAACGACTACCATGTCGATTTGATCAATTGACGTGGTATCGTCACCGTCGGGTTCTTCAATGTTGAATGCCCCGAGATGGAGACGCGACTTGGCGTAGGGGAGTATCTCGAGGTTGAGACCGTTGACGCGCGGCAGATAAAACTGTTTGCGATTATTCCACTTGTCGATGAATTCGACTGTCGACAGTTCGTCAGGGAGAGAGTGGTAGAGAAGGATGCGGTCTGACATCATGAAGGCCGCCGTACGTTCGAGTAAGTCGAACACAGCCTGAGCTGCCGCGCGGCGTTCGTTGTCGTCGAGGAGACTTTTGCGGGTACGTATCCGCAGACGTATGTCTTCTTTATTCATTGCTTTCGTTTTCAGTCGTGGCTTGAATGTCATTTGTCTTAAGCCTCTCGTAACGCACGGGAATTTCAGCTTCGCCGTCCTTGAGAAGCTGCAGCGCGCGAGCCACGGTGGTGTCGCGTGTGTTGAAAATCTCGTAAGACGCACTGAAACCAAGTGTGTCGCGTGCGATAAGTGCTTTTAGATAATTAACAATCAAGTTTGCCGAAATGTTGATGTAGTGCCAACGGGCCGGTACGCCTTTCTGTGCGGCATACGAGACAAACGACTGCAGAAGGGTAGCATCGGAAGGCAGCATTTTCAGAAGGTCGTCGACCGTCTTGGCCTTAGAGAATTCCTCGCGGTTGAGGTCGGCGAGTTCGTAGGCATATTTCTGAAGCAGTCCGGCATTGGAGACGTTGACATAATAAGATGAGTAACCGGTGGTGTCTGACGGTACGAAAACGTCAGGCATTATGCCTCCGCTACCATAAACAGTGCGGCCGTTTAGCGTCTTGAATATCTCGTTTGTCTTGAGATTGATGCTGTCGGCATTGAAAACTTCGCCGTGGTTGTAGCGCTCGATTATCTCTTCGTCGTACTTGTCGGCCTGTCCGCGCTGGAAGTTTTTCTGTATACAGCGTCCGGAGGGAGTGTAATAGCGCTGAACAGTAAGTCGTATCTCGCTTGAGTCGGGAAGCATTATAGGGCGTTGGACAAGGCCTTTGCCGAATGTGCGCCGTCCGACAACGAGTCCACGATCGTTGTCTTGAATTGCACCTGAGAAAATTTCGCTCGAACTAGCTGTGAATTCGTCGACGAGTACGACAAGGGGAATGTCAGTGAAAGCACCTGTGCCGTCGCTGACGATACTTGAATTGCTGTCGGTGTCGCGTCCTTTGGTCATTACTATATTGCTGTAGGCCGGGAGAAATTCGTTTGCCATCAAAATTGCCGGCTCCATGTATCCTCCACCGTTTCCTCTAAGATCGACGATCAGACTTTTCGCTCCTTTATAGCGGAGCTGACTGATAGCCTGAAGGAATTCGTTGTATGTCGTGCGGGAGAAACGGTTTACTTTTACATATCCGGTCTCAGGTTCGATCAAATATGCGGCATCAACAGATGTGACAGGAATTTCACCTCTGACGATATCGAATGACAGTGTTTTGGGTGAATTGTTGCGTTTGACTTTTACCGAAACTCCGGTGCCTTTTTGTCCGCGCAGCATAGACCGGACGTCTTCGTCTGAGATGTGGCGTTTGATTATGTCGACGGTATCGACCGCGATAATACGGTCGCCGGGCAGCATACCAACCTTTTCGGCCGGACCGCCCGGAATGACTTCAACAACACAAATAGTGTCATTCATGACCTGAAACTGGATTCCAACACCGCCGAAACTACCCTCCAGTTCGCCGTTGACAGCTTCAAGATCGGCTGCGGGAATGTAAGAGGAATGAGGATCGAGGCTTTTGAGCAGCGCAGGAATCTGAGTTTCAAGCAGACTGTCGAGATCAATTGCGTCGACATAATCGTTTTCGATTATGTCGTAGAGTGTGTTGAGTTTGTCGTGGTAGGGACGGTTGGCGCGGCTACCGCCAAAAGCGAAACCGATCCATATGCCGCCTGCAAGTAAAACGGCTCCAATCAGCGGGAGCCATTTGTTAATCCTGTTATCTTTATTCATAGATTAAAGTGTAAGATCATTTTGTGTCTGCGATGTGAACGCACTCAATGCCGGCGCGAGTCAGCAGATCGAGGCCGTCGCAGATGCGGTAGAGTTCATTGTAGACAACACGTTTGATGCCCGCCTGTATAATAAGTTTCGCGCATTCGACACACGGCGAGGCTGTGACATAGAGAGTCGCGTTGTCACTCGAATTGTTGCTGCGGGCAACTTTTGTAATCGCATTGGCTTCGGCATGAAGGACATACGGCTTGGTGCGGCCGTCTTCGTCTTCGCAGATGTTTTCAAATCCTGATGGAGTGCCATTATAGCCGTCGGAGATTATCATCTGATCCTTGACAATTATAGCGCCGACCTTGCGCCGCTGACAATAAGAATTCTCGGCCCATATAGATGCCATGCGGAGATAGCGTTTGTCGAGATTTTCCTGCTTCTGTTGTGTCTGATTCATCGTTGATAGGTGATTATCAAGCAAAGGTACTATTTTTATGCCGAAAAGACAAATCAAAATAGCAAAGCTATGTGATAAGCACCAAATGCGACAATCCAGGCGACGATAGTGTTATAGAATACGCTGAAGATACCCCATTTCCAGCTGCCGCTTTCACGGGCTATGGCTGTTACAGTGGCGATGCACGGACAATATAGCAGAATGAAGATCAGGAAACTGATTGCAGCCGCAGAAGTGAAGTCAGGTTTTCCAGTCAGCGGGTCGTCAGCTTTAAGCCGTTGGTTAAGTCTTTCTTCCGGGGCAGCTTCATTGTCGGTGTAAAGTACGCCGAGCGTCGACACGACGATTTCTTTTGCGGGTATACCGGCGATTGCGGCTACAGTGGCACGCCAATGGAAACCGATCGGTTCCATGGCAGGGTTAATGGCTTTACCCATCATTTCGAGATAGGAATCTTGATCGGGATTGATAGTGCTGCTGTCGGTTATCATTGTCGTTGGCGTGGCTGTATCAGCCTCATCATTGTGGCGTGGAAAATAGTTGAGTGCCCAAACGATTATGCTGGCGACCAGAATAGTTCCTCCCATTTTTTTGAGATACTGAACGCCTTTGGCCCAAGTGTGGCGCATAGAAGCCTTCAATGTCGGGAGTCGATATGGCGGCAGTTCCATTACAAACGGAGTTTCGTCGGTTTTGAACAGAAAGCGCCTCAGCAGTCGGGCGGTAATCACGGCCACGATTATGCCCAAAACGTACAGGCTCATGAATACAAGCGGAGCGTGAGAAGGGAAAAAAGTGCCGATCAGCAGCACATATATAGGCAGACGCGCCGAGCACGACATGAAAGGGTTGATCAAAATCGTTATCAGCCTGCTCGAACGGCTTTCTATGGCACGTGTGGATATTATCGCCGGCACGTTACAGCCGAAACCCATCACCAACGGTATGAATGATTTGCCGTGGAGGCCGATGCGGTGCATAACCTTGTCCATTATGAAGGCCGCTCTGGCCATATATCCGGAGTCTTCCATAAATGATATACAGAAATACAGTATCAGGATATTTGGCAGGAAAACGATTACTCCGCCGACACCGCCGATAATGCCGTCGGCGATCAGATCTTTAAGGATGCCTTCAGGCATAATAGTCTGTATGGCCGAACTCAGCCACGCCACAGAGTCGTCAATCCAGTCCATAGGATACTGTCCGATGGCAAATGTCGCCCAGAATATCAGGAACATCACCAGAAAAAACAACGGAAACCCGAATAATTTATTAGTGACGAAACTGTCGATTATGTTGGTTTTTGTTTCGGTGTTGACGGTGCCCGACACCATGGTCTCAGCAAGTGCGCCGGCTATGAAACCGTATTTTTCAGCCGCGACGGTCGAGGATATGTCTTCATCGTTGATTGACTCTATCTGTCCTCGCAGTTCGTCACGCATAAGCAGTATTTCTTTGCTGCGGTCAGAGTGGCTGACAATATCTTCAGCCTCACGGTCACCTTCAAGTAGCTTTATCGCAATATAACGTGGTGAGAAATGGCGACCGATCGTACCGTCGGCCTTTATTACATCGATAAGTTTTCTAACTCCGGCCTCGATATCATGTCCGAGACTGACATGGATGTGGCGAACGGAACTGTCGCTTCCCTCGTAGACTGAAATAACCGTGTCGAAAAGATTGTTGATCCCCTCTCCATTACGTGCGACGACTGGAACCATCGGCACGCCGATCATATCTCCTAACATCTTGTAGTCGAGTTTGGTACCTCGTGATCTTAGTTCATCGTACATATTGAGGGCGATAACCATGCTGCGGTCCATGTCGATGAGTTCGGTAGTCAGATACAGGTTCCGTTCAATGTTAGAGGCATCAACCACGTTGATGATGACATCAGGTGTATAGTCGCGCAGATAACGGCGAACATATAGTTCTTCAGGTGAATAGCTGGCGAGAGAATATGTGCCGGGAAGGTCGACAATGTTGAAGCGGTAGTCTTTATAGTCGAATGTCCCTGATTTAGCGTCGACAGTGACTCCGCTGTAATTGCCCACGCGTTCTTTCATGCCTGAAGCGATGTTGAAGAGGGATGTCTTTCCGCAGTTTGGATTGCCGATCAGAGCAACATTGATTATGCGGTGCTGCCGTTCTACTATGCTGCCGTTCCTGCCGTTTTCGGTAATGGTGCCTGAACCTTGAATACTGTCCACATTGATGTTTTCGTCAACTTTGACAACTTCAATCATATGGGCTTCAGATGCTCTGAGTGATACGCTGTAGCCCATAATCGAGTATTTGATAGGGTCTTTGAGCGGTGCGTGGAGCAGAACTTCGACAGGTCGTCCTTTGACAAAGCCCATTTCCATGACGCGTTTCCGAAAAGCGCCATGTCCAAGTATTTTGATTACAATTCCGGTTTCACCGGTGTTTAAGTCAGAAAGTCGCATTTGTGGCAAAATCATTAGTTTGCTTTTCGGGGTGCAAAATTGCAAAAAAATACCCGATTATAAAAGCGAATCCGACCTTTTTATTTAAAATGATTTTAAATTAGCCGCATAATATCCGGAGTGTTTGATGACTCGTGCGGAACGGAGTCTAATAAACAAAAGGCCGGAAATTCATGATTCCCGACCTTTTGTGAGTTGTATGCTGCGTGTTTACTCTTCTTTCTGAGTTTCTGCGTAGTCTTTGAGGAGTTTTTCCTGCACATCGCCCGGCACGAGTTCATAGCTTGCGAACTTCATTGTGAACGATGACCGTCCGCCGGTGATCGAACTCAGAGCTGTGGAGTAGCTCGACATCTCTTTCAGGGGCACTTTGGCACTGATCTTTTCGAAGCCGTTTTCGCTTGACATGCCCATGATGATGGCGCGGCGTCCCTGAAGATCGCTCATAACATCGCCCATAACGTCGGCAGGAACAAAAACTTCTACATCATAGACTGGCTCAAGCACCTTTGGATTGGCGTTGCGGAACGCTTCGCTGAATGCATTGCGTCCGGCAAGTCTGAACGATATTTCATTAGAATCGACCGGATGCATCTTGCCGTCGTAGATGCAGACTCTCACGTCGCGAGCATAGGAGCCGGTAAGGGGACCTTGCTCCATGCGGTCCATGAGACCTTTGACAATGGCAGGAATGAATCGGGCGTCGATAGCACCTCCGACGATGCAGTTATGGACAACGAGTTTGCCGCCCCATGCAAGAGGTATTTCCTGAGTGTCGCGAATACTCATTTTGTATTCCTGATTGCCGAAACGATATGTATCCGGAGCGGGAGATCCTTCGACATATGGTTCGATGATCAGGTGAACTTCGCCAAACTGACCCGCGCCGCCTGACTGTTTCTTGTGCCGGTAGTCGGCACGGGCTGCTTTTGTGATAGTCTCGCGGTATGGAATACGGGGCTCGTCGAAGACTATAGGCAGTTTATCGTTGTTTTCGACACGCCACTTGAGAGTGCGGAGATGGAATTCGCCCTGACCCGAAAGAATGGTCTGTTTGAGCTCTTTCGACTGTTCGATCTGCCAGGTGGGATCCTCTTCGTGCATACGTGTGAGAATGGCGTTGAGCTTTTCGGCGTCACTTTCGGTGACAGGTCTTACCGCACGCTGATATTTAGGCGCGGGATACTTGATGAAATCAAATTCGATATCACATCCTTTTTCATCAAGTGTGTTGCCTGTACGGGCATCTTTGAGTTTGACTGTTGCTCCGATGTCGCCGGCTTCGAGCTGGTCGACCTGAGTCTTGATCTGACCGCACACACAGAAGAGCTGAGCGAGACGCTCCTTGCTGCCACGGCTGATGTTATCGAGATCGGCTCCCGCTTTCAGTGTGCCTGACATTACTTTGAAGTAGCTGACTTCGCCGATGTGAGGTTCCACAGTAGTTTTAAACATGAAGATACTCAGCGGACCATTAGAATCGGGCTTTACTTCGTTGCCGGCTGTGTCGACAGGCGCGGGCATATCGTCAACAAAAGGCACGACGTTGCCGAGGAATTCCATCATACGTCTTACACCCATGTCTTTGGCTGCGCTGACACAGAATACGGGGTAAATAGATCTGTCGATAAGACCTTTGCGGATGCCGAGACGCATTTCGTCTTCGGTGAGATGTTCGGATTCGAAAAATTTTTCCATCAGAGACTCGTCGTTTTCGGCGGCAGCCTCGACAAGAGTCTTATGCAGTTCGTTGGCGCGATCAAGCTCTTCGGCTGGAATGTCTTCGACTGTTGGCACTCCGCCGTCGGGCCCCCATGAATATTTTTTCATAAGAAGCACGTCGATCATAGCGTTGAAGCCCGGTCCTGACTGGATAGGATATTGGATAGCAACAACTTTAGGGCCGAATACTTCTTTCATCTGTTCGATCACGTTTTCATAGTCGGCTTTTTCGCCGTCGAGCTGGTTGATGGCGAATATTACAGGCTTTTTGATAGAAGATGCTGTACGGAAAATGTTCTGTGTACCTACTTCAACACCATACTGTGCATTGACAAGAATGACACCGGTGTCGGTCACATTGAGAGCGGTGATCGCATTGCCGACAAAGTCGTCGGCTCCCGGGCAGTCAATGACATTGAGTTTTTTGTTGAGAAACTCGGCATAGAATACCGTCGAGAACACAGAGTAGCCATACTCTTTTTCCACGGGGAAATAATCTGACACGGTATTGCCGGCGTCGATTGTCCCGCGACGTTTTATCACTCCACACTCGTAAAGCATAGCTTCAGCGAGCGTGGTTTTTCCTGATCCTTTGCTCCCGAGGAGAGCAATGTTTTTGATTTCGTTGGTCTTATAAATCTTCATGTTATTAGAGATTAATATTAGTTTGTATTATTGACCTGAGATTCGTCTTTGTTTTCGCCGCGCAATATCGTAATTTTTTTTGTTTCTGCAAGCGGAAGATAATATGTTACATAACATAATTTGCATTTTTTTGTCCGTTTGTCGAACCAAAGCTCCGGTCATTGACGGTTTCGGGCTTATTTTCGCGAACCGTCGTAATAATCTTTAGGAATATAATAGCAGAAGTGACGGCGGAAAATGACTGTGGTGAACAATAGGCCGACAGCTATGATGAAATTCATGACGAATGGGAATGTCTCACTTTGGCCGCCGTCGGTGAGCAGCCAACGTGTGCTGTCAATTATAAGTGGCGCGCATACGATACCTATATAATTTGATGAAAGTATGACCGACATGGCCAACGTGTGTTTGGCCGGGGTGTTGACGATTTGTGTCGATTTGTCGTAGATCAGAGGCTGAAAGACACCATAGCCGATGCCGCAGAGCGCTGAACCTATAAATGCAGTTGTCTTTGTCGGTATGAAAACGATTAGTGCGAGCCCGAGGACGATCGCCAGCATAGATAAAAATGAAGTTGAGTTTTTACATATCTTCAATATCCACGGCAATATAAAGCCAGGCAGAAATATGAAAAGAAAATATACAGACGTTGCAGCTCCTGTCATTGATTCGTCCCAATGACGCTGTTCGAACAAAAACGGCGCATAATATGAAATAACGATTGTCAGAGCTGTGACGGCGAAGTATAGTGCGAAGAGTACTATTGTGCGTGCCAAGCTGAAGCCATTGCTGCGGAACCGTACTTTATCGATGAATTCATCATCGCATGTCGGGGTTGTGGCATCGTTCTGCGATGACGGGTCATGCGACGGGCGGGGAATACCTCTCAGCCATGGTATCAGTATCACCGGTATGATTCCCAGGGTATAAACGAGAAACGGCATATGCCAGTCTTTCATTGTCGCCAGCCAGCCGGCGATAAATGTTGCTGCTACAAGGACGAGATTGGAAATACCCGACTGTATGCCGAGCTGTTTCATCAGCGCCGGCTCTCCGTATGAATCGGATAGAAATCCTGTCGAAAACGGGATAATGAGTCCGGCGCCGGCACCCATTGCACAACTGATGACAATAAGCTGTGTCATTGTTGTAGCAAACAGATAGGCGATCGTGCTGAAACCGAATATCAACAGGCCGGCAACCACGATGCCGACCCGATGGGCCGACATCGACAGTTCGCCGGACAATAGCACAAACGGAATGATGAATACATTCGGCAACAACGTCAGAAGCTGTATTTCAAGATCCGATACGTGAGGAAAGATACTCTTAAGGTTGTCGAGCATAGGAGAAATGGCAAGACCCGGGAGATTCACAATCAATGCCAGTGACATGATTGCGGCCCAGGTCATTGCCGTAATTGGCTTTCTTAAAGTTGTTGCCATGACGATAAGCGGTCTTATCCGTTTGCCTGTTCTTTATCGAATTCTTCCTGAGCGGCTTTAAGAGCTGCCTTTGCCTCAGGACTGTTGTCCCAGTGGAAGGGCACAAACTCGTTGCCGGGCATAAGCCATGAAGTCTTTTTGAACTTCAGTATAATGAACGGTAGTGCCACAAAGAGAATTACACCGCCGATGAGCACCGAGAACCATACGACATGCGAGCCCATATCGATTGAATTAGTTGGCAGGAAGCTGAATATGAAGGCCAGAAGTGAGCCGAGGAAACCGACACCGCCGACAATCCACATTAACCAGTTGCCCTTTGATCCGATTCTGAACGGACGTTTGGCGTCTTTCATGCTGTAGCGCAGATATATCGCAGCCGCAAACATCAGCAGATAGGCGATCAGATAGAGTACAACCGTAAGCTGAGACATGATCTGATAGAAACTCTCGACCGATGGCATCACAACCATGATAAACGCGAGAAATGTCACGATAGCTCCCTGAATATAAAGGATGTTTTTCTGCACACCGTTCTTGTTGGTTTTCTGGAAGAAAGGAGGCAGATAACCGGCGCGGCCGACAGAGAACACACCTTTCGAAGGACCGGCGACCCATGTGAGCACACCGGCGAGGACACCGAATGCCAGACAGATTGCGATTACCGGAGACAGCCATTTCACGTGCATGAATGCAAAGTAGTTGTCAAATCCTACGAGAAGGCTCTGCACGAGGTTGATGTCTTTTGCCGGTATAACGATGCCGAGAGAGTAGGTACCGAGAATAAAGATCAGCACTGTTACGAATGCACCGATGAACACGGCCTTGGGATAGTTGCGCGTCGGATCTTTGATTTCACGGACATGAATGCCCGACATTTCCATTCCGGCATAGAAGAGAAATATGGAGCATGCGAGGACGATGTTGTTGAAATTTGAGAAATCAGGCCAGAAACTGCCGTGGAGGTTCATCTGAATCTGACCGCCCATACATAAATATATTACGCCGAGAATTACAAGCAGTATCACAGGCGCGATTGTGCCGACAATACCGCCGACCTTTGTGACTTTGCCTACCCAGCCCATACCCTTGAGGGTGATAAACGTCGCGATCCAGTATATAGCGAGCATCGCTACGATTGTGTACACCTTATTTGACGCGAGAACAGAGTCGGTAGTGACGTCCATGCCAATAAAGGCGAGAGAGACTGTGCCGAAGGTCAGCACCGTAGGATACCATATCGTCGATTCTATCCATTGAAGCCAAATGGCGAGAAAACCGAGTTTTTTGCCGAATGCCTCGCCGACCCAGCGGAACATGCCGCCTTGCTGGAAAGGGAACATTGCTGCGAGTTCGGCTGCAATCAGAGAGACCGGAATCAAAAATACTATCGCCGCAAACAGGTAATAGAATGCGGAGCTGACGCCGTAGGTTGCCTCAGCGGGGAGTCCGCGGAGCGATACGACGGCGACTATGTTCATGATCACCAAAGCTGAAACGCCCAGCTTGGCCATTCTTTTGACCGTCGCTTTTCCTTGAACAGAGGCGGATGTGTTTGAAGATTCTGCCATGATAAATAGTTTATACGTGATACAATTATTTTTGTGTTCTTAACGGTGAGACAGCGTTATACGATTTCAACTTCGTCGCTCTCGAATATCCCGAGCCCGAGTCTTGAGATCACACTCTTCACCGCTGCCTGAGCCTTGACCGAGTTGCCCGCGTCATCAAGAGGTGGAGCGAATGCAGCAATGCCCAGTTTGCCGGGCAGAACACCGAGAACTCCGCCGCCGACACCGCTTTTTGCCGGTATGCCTGACGTATACAGCCAGTCGCCGGTGTGTTCATAGAAACCTACGGTGGCTATCAGTGAAGTCACTTTAGCGCTGATGTCTTTGTCAAAAATCTGCCTTTTTGTCAGAGGATTATATCCGCCTGACGCGATTGTGGCCGCCATTACGGCGAGCTGTGACGTAGTGATGCCCAGCGAACACTGTCTGGTGTAAAGATCGAGACTCATCGCAACATCATCGTAGATGCGGTTATAGTTTTTCAGTAACCATGCTATCGCGCGGTTGTTGAAATTTGTCTCGCTTTCCGATTTATATAATTCATCGATCAATAACGGCGCCGATCCGCACATGTCGGTGATATTATCTGTGATCGCCTTCCATTTACTGTCGGCGTCTCCTTTCGGTGTGATCATAGAGCATGCCGAGATGGCTCCGGCGTTGACTAAAGGAGTCGACGGATGATCATTCTCAAGAAGAATGGCGAATATCGAATTGAAAGGCAGTCCGGTAGCATCGGCGCCTATTTGTTTAAGCACAGCTTGCGGACCAAGCTGACGCATGGCCAGAATTGCCGTAGGTACCTTTGACACAGACTCTATGCCAAAGCGATATTCAGTATCGCCGAAGCCGAATGTTTCGCCTGTCGGAAGTGTTACAGATATCCCGAACAGATTGCTGTCGACGTTGGCGAGGTAGGGGATATAGTGGGCGTTGACGCCACCCTCTATTCCTTTACATTCGTTGTAAGCTTCTTCGACTGTGGCTTTTATTTGATCTTTGGTGATGCTTCTTTTCATATATGAAGGTATTAAAAAGAGGGAAGACGACAATTTGATCGTCTGATTTTTATTGTCGACTCCCCCCGATTAACTCTTATGTTGATTGGATCAACGCCCTGTGTGATTGAACGCCGTGGTCTGTAGCGGAACGTTCTTCTCCATTTTGATTCTTGTCGTTGTCGGGTATTCCAAGGCGTCAAGATCTGTGATGGCAAACCGGATGTCGTTGAGTAACTGATCGGCCATGTCACGGCTGAAGCCCTGTTTGCAAAGAACACGCATGACAACGATCTGCTCGATGTTGGCCGGCATTGTGTAGGCCGGTACCATCCATCCGCGCTGGGCGAGTTTGTCCTGAAGGTCAAACAGTGTCCATTTTGCTGTCTTCTGGTATTCAGGCTTCATTAACCATACGGTTATAGGATTCGGCACATCTTCGCTGTAGTTCTGGAACTGAGGCATCTTTGCGATTTCATCGTGGAGATACTTGCAGACTGAAAGCGAGTTGAACTGTACATTCTTGTAGCCTTCGAAGCCGAGACGTATAAACTGATAATACTGTCCCAGAATCTGGGCGGCAGGACGAGAGAAGTTCAGACCGACCTGACTGATCTCTGCACCGAGATAGTTTACGCTGAAACTCATTACATCAGGGAGATATTTTTTATCTTTCCAGCATACCCAGCCCAGACCGGGATATACGAGGCCGAACTTGTGACCGGAAGTTGAAATCGAAAGAACCCATTTCAGACGGAAATCCCATTTTACTTCAGGGAAAAGGAACGGCAGTATGAAACCGCCTGTAGCTGCGTCGACATGGATTGGAATGTCATAGCCTGTCTTGGCGTTGTATTCATCAAGAGCTGCGTCAAGAGCTGCTACATCGTCATTAAGACCGGTCCTGGTGACACCCTGGATAGGCACGACGCATATTGTGTTTTCATCACAAAGTTTGATGGCTTCTGCTGGATCGAGTGTGGTTTTCTCAAGTGTCAGAGGCACTGTGCGCATTTCGATCTGCCAGAGCTGAGCGAATTTTTCCCATACGATCTGATAGCCGGTCGAAATGACGAAGTTAGGCTTGTCGAATGGCTTGCCGGCAGCTTTACGGCGTTCGCGCCATCGTATCCACGCGGCGATACCACCGAGCATACATGCTTCAGATGAACCTATAGCCAATGCACCGGTCTTCCACTTTGACTGCTCCGGAGTATTCCAGAGATTGGCCATGATGTTGATACATTTGCCGTTCATATAAGCTATACGCGGATACTCAGTTTCATCGATATAGTTGATATTGATGGCTTCATTCATCAGCTTGGTGGCATAGTCATCCATGTAGGTTGTGACGAAAGTTGCAAGATTCAGACGAGGTTGTGTCTGAGCAAAAGTTTCGTCCTTGACCATCTGGTAAGCTACTTCCGGAGTAGTCGGACCATCAGGTATTTTGTCGACTGGAGCGGGTGATAACATTGCGTCGGTTGCGAATACATCTGATTTCGCATCTCCTTTCCTGAAGTTAGGGTCAATCATAATTTAAAAATCTAAAAGTAAATATTGCATTTTGGTATGTTCGTAAAGTCGGGCTTTGAATGTCTTTCGTTTTGGACGTCTGATATTCTCTGCTTTCTGTATAATAACATCATGATTTTTTAAAATGTTCAGAATTTCTTTTTTTTAAGCCGCTTCCATGAAAAATCATATGGAGGCGCATTTTTGCAGATTGATGATTATTTAGTAATTTTGGCATCGATTTTGCTATGACGTATGTTATACATACTCATATACCTTCTCCTCCATTATTTTTATTTATGATGAAAGATACTGATCAAGATAAACAGTCTGCCGTGTTCGGGCAGATAGACATTGATGCCAAACGTTTCGACATCGTTCCTTCTGTAGATGATCTTCCTGTTTTGGCTACGCGTAACCTTGTATTGTTCCCGGGTGTGACAATCCCTATTTCGCTCGGACGTGAGAACTCGATTCTTACTGCTACTGAGGCTTCCGAACGCCAGATACCGATCGGTGTTGTATGCCAGTTGCATCCCGAAGAGGAAAATCCGGCTGTGACGACCGGTCTGTATAAATATGGTGTCGTGGCTGATGTCCTTAAAGTATTTGACCTTCCCGACGGATCAAAGACTGCTCTCGTCCGTTCGCGCGGCAAATTCCGCATTATCGGACGCGGTGCCGGAAAACTGATCCCCGGGGCTTCTCTGTCGGCGCGTGTGAAGCTAATCGCTGAGGAGACTCCCGAGATCAGCGGCGAACTCGAAGTGATGATCGAGCAAGTCAAGCAGTCTGCAATAAGTATTGTAAATAAGACCGCCGAAAATTCAAAAGAGATTGTATTCTCGATCAATCAGACATCGTCGCCTGCCGAACTGGTCAATTTCCTATGCACCAACATGCACATCGACACTGACAGCAAAGTCGCCCTTCTTGCCAAACCGACACTGGCCGAACGCACTTTCATGCTTTTGTCAGAACTGGTCAAAAATGAGGAAAAAGTAGACATCAGCCGTGAAATACTTCAGCGCACCCGGCAGAATATGGATCAGAGTCAGCGTAACGCTTTCCTTCAGCAGCAGATGGAGACTATCCGCGAAGAACTCTATGGTGATTCTGACGATGCCGACGAACTCGTCCGTCGTGCCGATGCGATCGAAATGCCTGAAAAAGCTCGTGCTGTCTTTGACAAGGAAGTCGAAAAACTCCGCCGTCTCAATCCGCAGTCGCCCGACTATTCCGTTCAGTTCTCTTATCTTGATACCCTTCTTGAGCTTCCCTGGAACAAAGAAACTGAACTTAATACGGATTTTGCATCGGCAAGTCGTATTCTTGAAGACGACCATTACGGTCTTGAGAAGGTCAAGGAGCGCATTCTTGAGCAGTTGGCTGTGCTTATGCATAATCCTGAGGGTAAGGCTCCGATATTATGTCTGGTCGGTGCTCCCGGAGTCGGAAAAACTTCGCTCGGTAAGTCTGTGGCTCATGCTCTTGGCCGTAATTATCAGCGTGTATCGCTCGGCGGTGTGCATGACGAATCTGAAATACGCGGACACCGGCGCACATATATCGGAGCCATGCCCGGACGTATAATCGACGCTATGAAGCGCGCCAAATCATCAAATCCGGTTCTTCTTCTTGACGAGATCGATAAGATAGGACGTGATTTCAAAGGCGATCCGTCGTCGGCCCTGCTTGAGGTGCTTGATCCGGAGCAGAATAAATTTTTCCACGATAACTATATCGATATTGACTACGATCTCTCTCATGTGCTTTTCATCGCTACGGCCAACACGTTGTCGACCCTTCAGCAGCCGCTGCTTGACCGAATGGAGATTATAGATATCTCAGGCTATCTTCTCGAGGAAAAGGTTGAGATCGCAAGGCGTCATCTCGAGCCACGTGTCCGCAATGAACACAAACTGGAGGCGGAAGATCTCAATATAAGCGATCAGGCTTTGATCAAGATCATTGAGAATTATACGTCTGAGAGTGGTGTGCGTCAGCTCGAAAAGCGTCTTTCAGCCCTCGCGCGCAAAGCGGTTCTTGCAAAAATGAGCGGCCGCGATTTCCCATCTGAGATTTTGCCTGAACATCTTCATGATATGCTCGGTTTGCCGCCTTTCTCTAAAGACCGTTACGAGGGGAACGATTTCGCGGGTGTGGTAACTGGCCTTGCATGGACTCAGGTCGGAGGTGAAATCCTTATGGCTGAAGCCTCTCTTTCTCCGGGAAAAGGCGAAAAACTGACAATTACGGGTAATCTTGGCGATGTGATGAAAGAGTCGGCAGCCATTGCTCTGCAATGGGTCAAGGCTCATGCGTCGGTTCTCGGCATCGATCCGGCTTTGTTCGAACGTTATAATCTGCATATTCATTTTCCTGAGGGTGCTATCCCCAAAGATGGTCCGTCAGCGGGCATAACAATTGCTACTGCCATTGTGTCGGCTTTTACACGCAGACTTGTAGCCGAACGGATCGCTATGACAGGCGAGATTACACTCAGGGGAAAGGTGCTTCCCGTCGGCGGCATAAAGGAAAAGATCCTTGCGGCCAAACGTGCCGGCATAACAGATATTATTCTTTCTTCAGAGAATAGAAAGGATATTGATGACATTGCCGAACGCTATATTTCTGGCTTGACATTTCACTATGTCGATACTGTCGAGCAGGTTATAGATATAGCACTTACTGATCGAATTGCTGCAAATGCCGTGCCTCTGACAACAACTGATTGAGTATCCTTTTTTTGATATACGCTAGCGTGAGCTGGCTTTTGCTTTAATATCGATACCGGCCGTCAGTATCCGATAAAAATATGGATAAGTTCGACACCCGGCGAGGTCATGCGGGTGATTGCTTATGCCGCTGCCGATGATTCTTCCGACAGTAATTGGACTCTTATTGAAAAACCGGTGGAAATCAAACGTACCGAACGCTATGCTGACGGCGCATATTGCCGCAATTGCAACTGGAAAGCTACATTCAGCATTAATGGTAAAAATAAGACAGTCTACTTCAATCTGAGCAGACTGTCATAATCATTTTTATAGTTGATCTATTTGATTTCGGTTGCCTCAGTCGATAAATCTTTTGGTCAGATCTCCGTAAGCATCAATGCGGCGGTCGCGAAGGAAAGGCCACCAGCGTCTGACTTGTTCTGACCTTCCGCAGTCGATATCAACTATTGCCGTGTCCTCGGCGTCGTCAGGCGATCGATAGATAAATTCGCCCTGGGGGCCGGCCACAAAGCTGCTGCCCCAGAACTCTATGCCGTTGGTCGCGCCTGATGGATCGCTTTCATGTCCCACGCGGTTTACGGCTATAACTGGCAGACCATTTGCAATGGCGTGGCCCCTTTGCACCGTTATCCACGCTTCGCGTTGACGCGCTTTTTCATCTTCCGTGTCAGAGCTTTCCCAACCGATTGCTGTCGGATAGATCAGAAGCTCAGCTCCGGCGAGTGCCATCAGCCGGGCTGCTTCTGGATACCATTGATCCCAGCACACCAGCACACCAAGCCGGCCTAACGATGTTTCGACAGGCTTGAAACCCAGATCGCCTGGAGTGAAGTAGAATTTTTCATAATAGGCCGGATCGTCGGGTATGTGCATCTTGCGGTAGCGTCCAGCCTCTGATCCGTCCTTGTCATATACGACAGCCGTGTTGTGATACAGTCCGGGTGCACGGCGTTCGAATACTGATGTCACAATTACCACACCGCATTCTTTAGCCAGATCGCTGTACATCTTTGTTGCTTCGGATTCGATGCTGACAGCAAGGTCACATCCGTCTACAGTTTCTGTCTGACAGAAATACAATGAATCATGGAGCTCTTGGTTGACAATTAATTCGGCTCCTTGTGCCGCAAGCGTTCTGATCTTTTCAGCCAGACGGCAATGGTTGTCGGCTATGTCTGCCGTATTATGTTGCTGTATAATCCCGGTCTTTATTATTCTATTCATCGTTGTAATTGTGTTATGCCGGAAATTGCATCGTCGCACAGTGCAATGATCCGTGTTGTTTTATAAGTGCGTTACAGTCTATGCCTATGATATCATAAGCAGGGAACACGACTTTCATTATTTGCGAAGCAAGCTCGTCTTTCTGTTTCTGTCCGTAGATCGGCATCAGAATTGCGCCGTTAAGTATCAGAAAGTTGGCGTATGTCGCCGGTAGTCTTTCGCCGTCCTCATCATAAATCGGATCAGGCAGTGGAAGACCGATACAGTTGTATGGCGAGCCATCGGCGCGTCGCAGGTTCAGTATCTGCTGCTCCATTGCCTTAAGATTTTCATAATGACTGTCCGCGCTATCGTCGCATCTGACATATAATATCGTATCATCCGGCGCGAGGCGTGCGAGTGTATCGATGTGGCTGTCGGTGTCGTCACCATCAAGTGCTCCGTGGTCAAGCCACAGCACTCTCTGGGCCCCGAATGTCCGGCATAGTCTAGCCTCGATCTGCTCTCGGTTCAAGTCTCCGTTGCGATTAGGCGAAAGCAGACATTCAGATGTCGTAAGCAGTGTGCCTTTGCCGTCGCTTTCAATTGATCCGCCTTCGAGCACGAAGCCGAGACAGTTATTATAGATACCCGTGAGTGCTCCTTGTTCCATCATCCGGCGGGTAACGAGATTATCCAGGTTTGCGGCAAACTTCAGTCCCCACCCGTTGAACTTGAAATCGTTGACGATGTATCTGTTATCGTTGGCTAATGTCACTAAGGCGCCAAAATCTCTTGCCCATGTGTCATTGGTGTCGATGTCATGAAAACTAACTTTATCAGAACTTATATCAGATAACATAGTTTTGGCCGCAGAGCAGTCAGGAGCTATTACAATCAGACGGGCATACTTTACTATGGCATGGGCAATTTCATTGTAACATGTTCTAACTTCGTCAAGCATATAATTCCAGTCGGTAAGTTCATGAGGCCATGCAAGAAGTACAGCTTCTTGTGGTTCCCATTCTGCCGGAAGCCTAAGCTTGTCTGTTATGTTATTCGTCATAATCGTTTAATGAGTCCCATATTGAATCTTGAGATTCAAGATATTCATCACAAAAATCTCTAAAACCGTGTTTTTCGGTGTATCCATATTCATCGCACCATTCCCTATATTCCTGACGGAGATGGTCATCGTCGGCCAACATACGTCGGAATTCTGATTCGGCGATTTCTACGCTACGGTGTTGAGTTAGTAGCTCCTCGATAAATTCATTAAGGTTATTCATATCTATAGATTATAGTTCCAATCAGAATATAACATTCAAATATACTATATTATATACTTTTACACCTTAATGAGACTGTTATAATAAGTTAAAAGCATCCACGTATTGTTTTAACATATTTTCTCGTCGAACATTCCCGCTGCATGTCCGTTAATTATGAAACGATCTTTAATTAAATGGATTATGAAGTCATTCAAAACATTAATAGCCGTTACGCTGTCTGTTATTACCGCGTCGGCTACTATAGCCGATGCTCAATATTATCAGATAGCTAATGCTCTTCCGTCTCTGATTTCTCCTGCTTTATCAGGGTCTATGGCTTACAAGGGATTTGTCGAAGTCAGCGGTCTCGGAGGCATCGGTGTAAATCGTGCCAACTTCATCGGCATTTCTACATCTCAGGGTTTCCAATATTCATCCTGGTTTTTTATGGGGGCAGGTATAGGTGTCGACATTGCAATGGCACGTAACAATGAAAACCGTACGAATCCTGATACATATTCTCCATATTATAACGACAATAATGCCGAAACAGTGGCGATGATACCTGTCTTCTCTGATTTCCGTTTTAGTATACCGGCTGGTCAGGCAGTCTCATTTTATATTGATGCCAAAATCGGAGCTGCATGGTTTTTGGGAGATGATTATCTCCAACTCCATGACGGTTCTATGGGCCATGGCGCACAGTTCTTTCTTCAGCCTTCGGTAGGATTGCGCATTCCGGTGAATTCATCCAATTCGCGTCAGGCTATAAACTTCGGCGTGACTTACCGTCTGCTGACATCAGGCAACAACTATTCATGGTATGACCGTACATTGACTCTGAACTCTTTTGGCGCTTCAATTGCCTTTGAATGGTAAGGGTGTGACAATAATATTCTTAAAAAACAAAGCCCGTCTCTCAGACGGGCTTTGTCGGTTATGGTAGGTAGATCCGTATTATAGAAGTGAGATAGAACGGTCTATGAATGAACTCAGATCTTTACCTTTAAGCAGACCGTTGCCGAGAAGCGCAAGGTCGATAAGCTGTTTTACGACCGGCTGTGTCTTTGCATAGTCGGCGATGGCTGTTTCCTGAGTCTCGCGTGTTTCTCCGACAGCCTTCTCGAGATCTTTCACTTTCTGATCGTCTTCGGCGCTTAGTGCCGCACCCTTTGCTGCCTCACGTATCTTGGTGATCTCGGCATTGTCTGCCTCAATTTTTTCGGCAAGCGGAGCGACTGTTGTGTCGAGGGCTTTTGATGCTGCGTCGCGTATGCCGGCAATAAGAGGATGAGATGTGTTGACTACAAGATTATAGCTGTCGGGGAGTTCGCCGTAGAAATTCATGCCCGGCTGCATGGCGGCCATGTCTTTCATGCGTCGCATATATTCATTCTGTGTGATTACGATAGGCTGAGATTTGTCCGACAGTGCCTCAAACGAGACGAGGAACTGCGCCTTGTCTACTTCCGGTGTCTGCGAGCGGAAAACTGTCGTGAGTATATTGCGCTGGAGCGGTGTGAGATCGACATCCTTCTTGTCGTCCTTGCGGATGAGATTGTCGATAACGTCAGCGTCTACACGTACAAAGGTGGCCTTTTCGAGCTTGTTCTCGAGAAGTCCGACAAAATGGCTGTCAAGCTGGCCGTCCATTAGCAGAACGTCATAGCCGCGGTCGGTTGCTGCTTTGATATAATTGAATTGGGCTACAGGATCGGTAGTGTAAAGATAGACAATATTGCCGTCTTTGTCGGTCTGTTGTGCCTCGATCAGAGTCTTGTATTCGTCAAGAGTGAAATATCGGTTGTCCGTGTCCTTGAGAAGGACAAACTTCATGGCTGCATCGCGGAACTTGTCGTCGGTCAGCATGCCGTATTCGATAAAGATCTTGATATCATCCCATTTCTTCTCGAACTCCGGACGGTCGGCTTTGAAGATTTCGTCAAGACGCGATGAGACTTTTTTGGTAATGTATGATGAGATCTTTTTAACAGCGGAGTCGCTCTGGAGATAGCTTCGTGAAACATTCAGAGGAATGTCGGGTGAATCTATGACTCCCTGAAGGAGCATCATGAATTCAGGCACTACACCCTCTACCGAGTCAGTGACAAAGACCTGATTGCAGTAGAGCTGAATGCGGTTTTTGGTAATCTCAAAGTTATTTTTGATCTTGGGGAAGAACAGGATTCCGGTCAGAGTGAAGGGATAATCCACGTTGAGGTGAATCCAAAACAAGGGATCATCTTGTCCCGGATAAAGCTCATGATAAAAATCAAGATAATCTTTGTCGGTGAGTTCCGATGGCTTTTTTGTCCATTGGGGTTCGGTGTTGTTGATCACTTTGTCGCGGTCAGTATCGATCATCTTGCCTTCTTTCCATTCCTGTTCTTTGCCGGAGATTACCGGTACGGGGAGGAATCGGCAGTATTTTTTCAGCAGTGTGTCGATACGCGACTGGTCGAGGAACTCTTTGTTATCATCGTCGATATAGAGTATGATATCCGTACCTCTCACAGTACGCTCTCCTTTTGTCATTTCATACTCGGGTGATCCGTCACATGACCATCTTACCGGCTCGGCGCCTTCTTCATAAGACAGTGAACTGATCTCCACTTTCTTGGCGACCATAAAAGCCGAGTAAAAACCGAGTCCGAAGTGTCCGATGATGGCATTAGCGTTGTCTTTGTATTTTTCGAGGAACTCTTCAGCTCCGGAAAATGCAATCTGGTTGATGTATTTATCTATATCATCTGCGGTCATACCGATGCCGTGATCGCTGACTGTCAGTGTGCCGGCCTGTTTGTCGACTGTTACTCTGACATTGAGGTCTCCGAGCTGCCCTTTGAATTCGCCGAATGATGAAAGCGTACGCATCTTCTGAGTGGCATCGACTGCATTTGATACAAGTTCACGGAGAAAAATTTCGTGATCACTATAAAGGAATTTTTTGATGACGGGGAATATGTTTTCCGTCGTTACCCCGATTGTGCCTTTCTGCATATCTGAAAATATTTAGAGTTTTAATAAAAAATCGTTCTATCGGATGAGTTGCAAAAAGTATGCCAAACTGACATTTCGTACAACCCAAAGATAGAACGATTTTAACAGGTAAAAGTTGAAGCCGGTCTTTGTCAGTCGAAGCGTGAGAGACTCAGCAGCGACAATGTCCGTTTGTGAAGAAGCGAAATGAAATCAGCTTGGGCTTCGTTGTAATAGTTTATTTCATACAGATAGACAATCAGCGACATACGTCCGCCCTCAAATGACTTGAAAAGCAAGCTAAGATAGTCTGACTCGTCTTTCCCGTCCGGAAAAAGTGTAGCATATTCATTAGCGCGGAGAGTCAGAGCCTTGGCCTCGGCATAGTCTGACATAACGCGCCTGTTGACTGCAAGCAGAGTTTCTTCAGCAGTGAGACGTGCGGTCTCCTCTTCTGCGAGGGCTGACGCACGGCGGTGACGGTTGGCGAAAATCGGGAGAGTGATGCCGGCCTTGATGCCGTTGAAATGGTCGCCAAGTTCAACATTATGTATATAGCCGAGCGATAGTCCCGGCAGCCAGTTTCTGGCAGCGGCTTTAGCAGTCCTTGCCGCCGCCTCTGTCAGATAAGTTCCGGCTATGACTGCCGGGTCGTGGGTGGCATGGCGTGCGGCATAGTAGTCTTCGGTCTGAAGTACTATGTTCGGAAATTCATTCAATGAATCAAGACTGACATAACGTCCTCCGTTAAGACTGATGATCTCAGATCTGAGATTATCAACCAGACTGCGGGCTGCATCCGTTCGGGCAAGAGCTCTCACGCGTTCGAACTCTGCTTTACGGAAATCAATTATTGTAGCTTCGCCGCTGTCAAATGATCGGGATGTTTTTAGCGCTATTTCTGAAAGATTGTCACTGATTGTCTGAGCCAGACGCAGCTGCTTGCGGGCGGCTATATAGTCGACAAGTGTACTGCTTACGCGCAAACGCATATCTGACTCGTCGGCAAGATATAGCAGCCTGTATGCCGTTACTTGAGCTTCCGTGGCTTTGGACCGAATATGATAGACTCCCGGCCAGTCAAATGACTGACTTATTGATATCGACCATTTGTTCCCGCCGACTGACGGGCTCCCCCATTGGTGCTCGAATTCGACTTCGGGATCCTGAAGATTGTTTTCGGCCCGCAGATTGAGAGACTCTGCTTCGGCCTTGGCGCGGCTTGCGGCGAGTGTCGGATTGTTGGAGAGAATTTCCGTAACAGCGGTTTCGAAGACTGAGTTGGTATCGGCTAAGGCTATACACGGACTTAAAGCCACAGCTGACAGATACATATATATGACCTTACGTTTCATTTTTTACGGTTTAAGAGATAATATATGGCCGGGACAACGTACATGTTGAGCACTGTTGATGAAATAAGACCTCCCAGGATGACGATAGCCATAGGCGACTGTATCTCGTTGCCTGGTTTATCGCCTCCAAGAGCAAGCGGTATGAGCGCGAGAGCCGAGGTCAGAGCGGTCATGACTATGGGCAGCAACCGGTCGGTTGATCCATGGACGACTCTGCGGGTAAGATTCTCGCCGTCGGAAGCCAGATGGTTATAGCGTGTCATCAGCAGCATGCCGTTGCGGGTAGAAATGCCCATGAGTGATATGAAACCAATGATGGCCGGAATGTTCAGTTCGCCGGAAGTCAGTCTGAGAATTATGATGCCGCCGATAAGTGCGAGAGGCATATTGATCAGTATTACGAGCGATTGCGCAATGTTTTTGAATTCGCCGTATAGCAACATGAAAATCAGGGCCAGTGAGCAGAGCGACATCCACATCAGCGTCGATGAGGCTGCGGCTTCGCTCTCGAATTGTCCCCCATATGAGATATAGTAATCCTGAGGTAACTGAATTTCTTTGTCTATGCGGTCGCGGATGTCATTGACTGCACTTCGCAGATCACGGCCGTCGACGTTGGCCGAAATTATGATGCGCCGTTTGACATTCTCACGGTTGATGGTGTTCGGGCCTGTGGCTGAGCGAATATCGGCAATAGTGCTGAATGGAATCTTGCCTTTTGATGAGTCGATGGACATTTCCGACAGACTTTCTATCGTATTGCGTGACGAAGGGTCAAGTATGACCGTGAGATCATACGGTTGACCGTCTTCATATACCTGTGACACGGATTTACCGCCGATTGCGACAGAAACGATTTTGTTGAAATCAGACATCTTTACTCCATATGCCGCCATCAGTTCGCGTTTGGGAGTGATTATTAGTTCGGGGCGTTCTACCTGTTGTTCGATATTGGCATCTACAATGCCCGGAACAGATGAGATAATCGACTTGATATTGTTGCCTATTGAAAACAGACGGTTGAGATCATCGCCAAAGAGTTTTATTGCGATCTGGGCTTCGGTGCCTGACATCATGGCGTCAATACGGTGGGAAATCGGTTGCCCGATTTCGACATTGACACCGGGAAGCTCTCCGAGCTTTGAACGCAGTTCTCTTAACACTTCTTCGCGCGAACGAGACCGCAGTGTGTAAGGCGCTTCTATTTCCGATGCGTTCACACCCTGAGAATGTTCGTCAAGTTCGGCACGGCCGGTTTTTCGTGCTACGGTGTTGACCTCCGGGATTGACATTATAATGCGTTCGGCCTCACGGCCTATTTTGTCGCTCTCTTCAAGCGATACGCCCGGTAGAGTAGAAACATTGATGGTAAATGAACCTTCGTTAAAGCTCGGTAAAAAGCTTCGGCCGAGAGTAAAAAGCAAAGCGATCGATACAACAAGTAGCGTGGTTGTGATTCCTATTATAATGTAAGGCTTTTTCAACGATGCTGTCAGAGATACATTATAGACTGATTTTAATTTGCGTGAGAGCCACGGATCGCGGTCCATATCTTGTGACTGTCTGCCTGTAGTCAGCAGGAAGCTGCAGAGTACTGGGGTCACAGTAAGAGCGACGATTGTGGATGCGAGCAGCGCTACAATGAACGATACACCAAGAGGGATAAGCATACGGCCTTCTATACCGGTAAGAAAAAATAGAGGCAAAAAACTTGCTATGATGATAAGCGATGAATTGAAAATCGGCATTCTGA
This sequence comes from uncultured Bacteroidales bacterium, assembly GCA_947573135.1. GTDB lineage: Bacteria > Bacteroidota > Bacteroidia > Bacteroidales > Muribaculaceae > CAG-873. The sequence goes on from CANPDU010000004.1 coordinate 54,829, forward strand.
CTTCGGCCGAGGCGTGATATACCACCTCTTTAGACGGCAGTTGGCGCTCTGCGGGAAGGGCGGCATTTGCACGCAGGCGCTTATACACGTTTTCGACATCAACGATGGCATCGTCGACCAGTGATCCTATGGCTATAGCTATGCCGCCGAGGCTCATTGTGTTGATGGTATAACCCAAGAAATGGAGTATAAGAACGGTGACAATGATCGACAATGGCAGTGCAACGACGGAAATAATCGTTGTCCGCAGATTCATAAGGAAGAAGAAGAGGACTATTATTACGAATAAAGCGCCTTCGAGCAGGGCTTTCTGCAAGTTGTTGATGGAATTATCAATAAAATCACTTTGACGGAATATATCGGTTGAGATGACAATGTCACGGGGTATTGATTTACTGATTTCGGCAAGTTCGCGGTCGATGCGTTCGGTCAGATTGATTGTGCCTTCGGCCGGTTGCTTCGTAACAGTTATGATCACAGCTGGCGATGCCTCGACCGAGGCGAGACCTATCTGCGGACGAGCCGCGCCGATCTCTACGGCTGCCAGATCTCCTACGGTGACTATGCCTTGCTCGTCGCTGCGCACTACAGCTGCCGCTATTTCTGCCGGATCGGTAGTGTTTACATTTCCTTTTATGATGTATTCGTTGCCGTATTCATATACCACTCCTCCGGAAGCGTTGTCGTTGATAGCCTCGACACTTTCGAGCAATTCTGATAACGTTATATCGAAATATTTCATCTTCTCGGGCAGCAGTCTGATCTGATACTCCTTAGCATCACCGCCTATTACAGACACTTGCGAGACGCCGCCCATGGCCAGCAGACGCGGACGAATAAGCCGTTCGGCGATTGAGCGGAGATCGAGAAGCGAGGTCGTGTCGGCTGTCAGACCTATTATCATCATTTCGCCAAGGATAGAGGATTGAGGCCCGAGAACCGGAGTATTGACTGATGACGGCAGTTGTTCTGACAGAGAGGCAAGTCGTTCGTTTACTATCTGGCGTGCGCGGTAGATATCTGTGCCCCAGTCGAATTCAACCCACACGGTAGAAAAACCTGCCGAAGAGGCAGAACGGACACGGCGTACGCCTGTCGATCCGTTGACTGCGGTTTCTATAGGATATGTCACAATTGTTTCGACATCTTCAGGAGTGAATCCCGGAGCCTCAGTCATGACGACAACTGTCGGTGCATTAAGGTCTGGAAATATATCGACATCGGTGCGAAGCAGCGTAATCGTGCCGGCAACAAGAATTACCGCAGAAATGATCAGGACGGTGAGTCTGTTGTCAAGCGAAAAATGAATTATTTTGTTAAGCATGGCGCAACAATCGATTAGTGGTTGTGACTATGTCCTTCAGGAACTGTTCCGCTCGCCTCGGCGATACGCACTGTTGTGGTGCCGGTGACTACGACATTATCGCCGGGTTTAAGGCCCGATCTGATTTCGACGCGTTCACCGTTGTTGCGGCCTGTATTAACAAGCACTTTACGGTAGCATTCGTCATCAAGTCTGACAAATACATAGAACTGTCCCTGTTGTTCTGACAATGCCGTCAGCGGAACAGAGATAAGGTCTGACGAATTATCAGAGCGCAGGTAGACGTCAACACCTGATCCGGGAATAAAATCTCCGTTGTTGTCAAAAGAAAAATAGACAGGGATATATCCGGGCGAAGTTGCCGCTGCGTTGGCTGCCGATGCAGTCCGCTTTCCGCCCGTTTCACTTAGAGTGACGGTTTTTGTGGAATAGGGCAGACTGACGACGGCGTCGTTGAAAGACGCGATGCGGTTGTAATAGCGTTGAGGAACGTCAGCGCGCAATGTCAGTTTTGATGACGATGATACGGATGCTATCAGTGTTCCGACTTCAACATACTGACCCTGATTGGCGTCGATCGAGGTGATTATTCCGGATATCGGCGACTTGATTGTTCCGGCTGATGCCGATGCACTGTAACCGGCTTTAGCTTCTTCATAGTCACGTAATGCTGCATTATATTCTGAAGCGGTCACAAGTCTGTCCTCGTAAAGGGGACGGATACGGTTCAGTTCGCGTGTGGCGGCATCAAGAGCTGCTTTGTCCGCCATGTTTGGGTCTCCTCCCGTTACTCCTGAAGCTGAGACTCGTGCAATAGCCGATCCTGCTCTGACAGGTGAACCCGGTTCGATGTCTTTATTGAAACTAATGATGCCAGATGTCGGCGCTACAAGAACTGCGGCGTCGGTCGGCGATGACAATATTTCGCCTGAAACTTTCAGCGCATCATAGAAAGGAGAAATACTTGCGGTCTCTGTTGTTACGCCAAACCGCTCGGCCATTGCCGGACTGAGAGTGATCTCATCATCTGAGCCGGCTTTGTGTTCACCGTCATGCTCTTCTGACTCATGATCGTGGGCTTCATGTTCATGATCGTGGTTATGTGACAGTTCGTCATTGTGATTCGATCCACACGCTGAAAAATACAGACAGAGTGTCGCAGATATTATTAATAAATATAGTTTTGTCATGATTAATTACCGTATATATAAATTAACAGGCAACAGACGACCATGTTTTCGTTGATCGTCAATAAATTATTACATATAGAATTTAAAGGGCTGTCGCGGTTCAGGCCATAGGAGGCCCACGGTGCTTGAGGACGATAAGATTGCCTTTGCTCAGAGCCTGAATATAGCCGGTCTCAGACGATATGTTGCAGTCGCGGTTTACATCATCGTACGCAAGCGGCGAACATAAGTCGCAATGCTGATGGCAACACGACAAAGGTGTATCAAGATGTTGTGTATCGGTAATTATAAATGAATCGAGATGCAACGGGCAGGACTTTTCAGAATCATCAGATCCTTGTATCGGATCATGCCCGGAACATGCGTTGTTATCATGGATGTGGCTGCGTGTCGTTTCTGAATGATCGTGAGTGCAGAAACATACTTTCGTTCCATCAAGATGATGATGAAAACGGGTGACTCCTCCGAAGAAAATCAGCAGAACGACGAAAGAAGTGAGAAATATTTTTATATACTTCAGCATGTTATCGCAAAGATACAAAAAATATGAATATGAAACACAAGACGAATGTGCATTCGAAAAAAATATGTAGATTTGCAAAAAGAAAAATGGAACAGATGTCGATAATAGAATATAAAGGTGTCGAGATACTGCGGAAAGAACACGTAGTACTCAAAGATGTCAGCTTTAAAGTAGAACCGGGTGAACTTGTGTATCTGATCGGCAAGGTCGGCAGCGGTAAAAGTTCGCTGATCAAATCACTCTATGGCGAAGTGCCGCTCAAAATCGGTGATGCCAGAATCTTCGATTATGATCTGCTGAGTCTGAAACGCAAGCAGATACCTTACCTGCGCCGTAAGATTGGTATTGTATTTCAGGATTTTCAGCTGTTGACAGACCGGAATGTATATGCTAATCTTGAGTTCGTGCTTGACGCTACCGGATGGAAAGACCGTGCAGCCAAAGAGCAGCGTATCGAAGAAGTTCTCAAAGAAGTAGGCATGACAAACAAGTCATATAAGATGCCTCATGAACTATCGGGCGGCGAGCAGCAGCGCATCGTTATCGCACGAGCTCTGCTGAACCGACCGGAGCTGATAATCGCAGATGAACCGACCGGAAATCTTGATCCGGAAACCGGAGAGCAGATAATCAACAAACTTTATTCTATCGCTAAAGCGGGAACGGCTGTGATAATAGCGACTCATAATCTCACGATGCTCGAACGTTTTCCCGGAAGAGTTATGCGTTGCGAAGGAAAACAACTGATCAATTGATATGGGTGTACTTCTGCAGGTAGACGAACTGACCAAGAGCGTCGGAGACCGTATGCTCTTTGAGAATGTGACATTTGGAATTAACGAAGGTGATAAAATCGGTATCGTTGCCAAGAACGGCACCGGTAAAACAACGTTGTTGAATATCATTGCCGGAAACGATACTCCCGACAGCGGCAGTGTGACGTTCAGGACAGATGTAAAGATGTGTTATCTCAGTCAGCTGCCTGAACTGAAGCCGGGCGCTACAATCATTGAGGCATGTCTTGACGGCGGCGGCCCGGTTGCCGATGCAGTGGCAAAATATGAATCTGTTGTCCTCGGAGGAGACACTGAGGCGATTAATGAATCTATCCATGAGATGGATTCGCTTGGCGCCTGGGACTATGAAGACCGGGTCAAACAGATGCTGACACAGCTTAATCTCGGCGATGTCAGCGCTCCGGTTGACCATCTTTCGGGAGGACAGCGTAAACGCGTGGCAATTGCCAGAGCGGTGATGCAGCATCCTGATGTGATTATTCTTGACGAACCTACCAACCATCTCGATGTCGAGGTGATCGAATGGCTTGAGAACTATCTTAAGCGTCAGAGGGTGACTCTGCTGATGGTGACGCATGACCGTTATTTCCTTGACCGGGTGTGCAACCGCATAATAGAGCTTGATGACAGGACGGCGTTTTTCTACGACGGAAATTATGATTATTATCTGCGGCGCAGAGCCGAGCGGATTGAGGCTATGAATGCCGAACATGCCCGTGTAAAGAATATTCTCCGTAAAGAACAGGAGTGGATGAGCCGTCAGCCTCAGGCTCGCGCCGGAAAGGCAAAATTCAGAATAGACCGGTTTTATGATCTTAAGGAACGATCTAAGGTAATTCATCGCGAAGATAATGTCAGGCTTGAGACAGGCGCCGGATATATCGGATCAAAAATATTTGAGGCCGAGGGGATCTCAAAAAAATTCGGAGATAAGATAATTCTTGATGATTTCACATATACGTTCGCTCGCTACGAGAAACTCGGCATAGTCGGGCCAAACGGTGTCGGAAAGTCAACATTCATAAAGATGCTGCAGGGAATTGTCGCGCCCGACAGCGGTGAGTGGAATATAGGCGAAACGGTTCGCTTCGGTTACTATAGTCAGGAAGGCATTGATTTTGATGAGAATAAGAAAGTGATTGATGCCGTGACGGAGATTGCGGAGGATATAGAGCAAAACGGTGTGCATGTTGCTCCGATGCAGTTTCTCCAGAAATTTCTTTTTTCCGTTCCTGACCAGCAGAAATATATTCATACACTCAGCGGAGGCGAGCGGTGCCGGCTGCAACTGGCGACTGTGATGATGCTTCAGCCCAATTTCCTGATCCTTGACGAACCGACAAATGACCTCGACATTGTGACACTCGGCATACTCGAAGAGTATCTGTCACAGTTTAAGGGTTGCGTTATCGTTATCAGTCACGACCGCTATTTCCTTGATAATGTCGTAGATCATTTGTTTGTCATGGAAGGAAATGGAGTGATAAAGGACTTCCCGGGGACTTACAGCGAATATGCCGCATGGAAAGCAGAAAGAGACAGACAGAAACAGGGTGAAGAGCATAAGCCTGTTGAAAAGACTCAGCGCGCGTCAGACCGTAAGGAAAAACTCAGTTTTAAGGAGCGCAAGGAGTTCGAGCAGCTTGATGCTGAGATCGAAGCTTTGAATAATGAGAAAGCCGAACTTGAACGTCTTTTCAACAGTGGAGAGACTATCACTGATGTCGCTGAGAAATCAGCGCGCTACACCGAGATCAGCAATCTCCTCGATGAGAAGGAAATGCGTTGGCTCGAGCTTTCGGAAAAAGCGTAAGGTCTTTTTGTCCGGGTTGACAAGAATATTGGTGCCGGCGCTGTTTGCCGCAAAAAGCGGCGCATCATCGAGATGATCTGTCACTACGGTGTGAAAACAGCAGTTAAGGTCTTCGAGCCATTCTCTGACCCGGTTGAGTTTGATTTGACCGCGACATTCCGGGTTTTCACATCCGGGTTTGAAATCTGTAGCTACGAAATCACCGCTCCAGATAGTTCTGACATAGAATTCAGGAGCCGCGGTTGCAAGCAGTATGCAATGACCTTGCCGGAGATTGTGGGATATGAGTGCGGCGACAGACGGATTGATCTTCTTTAATGCTTTTTTTTTGAATGACGAAAGTACGTCATTGTCTGTATAAAACATCGACAGAACGGCATTTTTCATTTCTGAATGAGAAATAACGCCGATTTTGCGTTTTAGCAGTACAATTGAAAGCTGTGCCAGCCTTTTGCAGTCGCCATGGGCTATGAGATGTCTGATACCGGCCAAAAGGTATATCTTCAGGGTATTGCCGTTGATGTATGTCCCGTCCAAGTCAATGACAGTGCTTGGAGCCGGAGAATTTATTTCGAGTCGATCGACCATGGCATCCTTACAAGTGTGGAGTTGTGATATAGATAATAGTCCGGCATTCTCACCGGTTTGTCTGCGGTTACGGTTAGAGCGGCACATCTGAATGTTACGGCCGGATAACGACGGCTTAATTTATCATATACTGCTGATAGAGTAGCGCCGCTGTCAACCGCGTCATCAACGATCAGCACACAGAAGGCAGCCGGATCTAATACTGGAAGAATAATCTCAGTCCCTGCCATGTGTCCCGACTTTTTGACGAGTCTTCCGGCGTCCCATATGCGGAGACGGTCGCGCATCGCCAGAGGAAGGAATTTCAGGACGCGTGCGGCCGCTTTTTTAGGGCTTGGCCTGTACGGTCGTTTGAGCGAAACTGCATAATGCGGCATGTCAGGCCATCCGTGTTGCTGAATGTAATCGCCTCCTCGCGGAATAGAAATAACAACATCAGGCGTGAAACCGGCTGCCTCGACCGATTCGCGAAGTTCACGACAAGCATTGTCGAACGCCGTCCAGTCTAATGTAAGTATGCGGAAATCAGCCATGAGAGTAATTTGACGGTTTTTAGTCCGGAATATGAAGCAAGGGCGCCAATCCGGTTTTTTAATCTGGAATTGCTGTCGGTCATTACTCCGAAACGCAATTCTTTTATGACTCTGAAGCAATTGTTTATCGACGCTGTGTCGGCAGGATTATATCTGAACAATGCAAGCATCAGATTGAAGTTGGCGCTGAAATGACGATGCAACGCTCCTTTTAACAATGCAGGGCGTGAATCCCGCATCTCGCGTACAATGTTTTCAGTCACTTTAATTATGTCGCGACGGCCTTCCGACCATGTGTTGAGAAAACTTTTATCGTGCTGACGGTAAAAATATACAAAGTTGTCGATAAGAGCGATCTTGTCTGTTTTTAGAAATATCCTGTGAAACATCTCCAGATCTTCATACCAGCCGTTATAAAAGCGCAGGCCGTCGAACAGCGAACGGTCATACAGCTTGCCCCATGCGCCGTTATCTGTGTCGCGTTTCTGGTATAGAATATCCGCGCATAGACCTTCCGATGGGAGTATTGTTATATCATTAGAGATGTCGGGCTTAACCGTCGGTTTTTCGTCGGACCATATGACACGTCCGACAATTATTTTCAAGCCGGTTGACGCTGCGGCAGAATAAAGATTGCCGACAGATCCGGGTAAAAGTTCATCGTCAGCGTCAAGAAACAAAACATATCGACCATTCGCGCAGTCGAGTCCGGCATTTCGTGCGCTCGAAAGACCGCCGTTAGCTTTGTCAATGACCGTTATGCGCTGATCTGTCCTGGAATATTGGCGGCATATTTTATCCGAGCCGTCCGTTGACCCATCGTTGACCAGTAAAAGCTCCCAGTCTTTAAATGACTGAGCTATAACGCTGTCGATACACATTTTTATGTATCGTCTGACATTATAGACGGGAACGATGATCGAGACTTCGGGCATGTTTATCTTATATGGAGAGGTTCGGTCGGTAGAGATTCATTATTGACTCGGTCAAGTGAAGTCACGACGTAGTAACCCGGACCGTTTAATTTAAAATGATTGTCAGGCGTGACGCATATGATTTTAGATGCGTCGTCAAGATCAAAGCTGTCATCTTTGTCAAAACGGTAGACTACAAAGCGCACACAGTCGTCGGAACTTCCGGCTTCCACAGGCGCTGACCACCACAATGATCCATGTTCGGCATGGAGATCGAACGGTGTTTCCGGTTTACCGGCTGATTTCCAGCGATAGACCGGAGGCAAAGCCACTGTATGCTGATGATGAGCCATTAGCGAGTCAGCGATGCCACCGTAATTACGCGTTACGGCGGTTGCGGGCCACCAGCAATTGCCCTGTATGTTGTTCGCTTTGCGGGTCAAGTCGATCTTTGTCCTTAACTGTGATGCTTCGCGCGATGGAGCAATATCACATTTTTTCATTGTCAGTTCGACATGTTGTCCGATATATATATGGCGGTTGCCGCAAATACTGTTCCACCAATCAACAAGAGTCGCGTAAGAAGCCCGTGGGTGTTCGAGTTCCCAGTAGAGCTGCGGAATAAGATAGTCTATCCAGCCTTTTTCTGCCCATAGAATGACATCAGCATAGAGCGCATCATAGTTTTCGAGACCGTTAGTGTCGCTTCCTCGGCTATCATTTTTTTTATTACGCCATATGCCGAAAGGACTTACGCCGAATCTCACCCAGGGTTTAATAGCGGCTATCTGTCGGCTGACTTCATCGATTAGTCTGTTTACATTCTCCCGGCGCCAGTCGTCGCGCTTTTCCCCTTTGCCGTAACGGGCATATGATTTTGAATCCGGGAACTGAATGTTCTTTACGGGATAAGGGTAAAAATAATCGTCAAAATGAATTCCGTCTACGTCGTAGCGTTTTACAATATCGGCAACAATTTGGCAGATATATTTTCTGTTCTCAGGCAGTCCCGGGTCAAAATATATCTTGCCGTCATATTTAACGAACCGTTCGGGGTGTTTGTGATAGAGATGTTTTTTAGAAACCTGCTGCTTGGCGCCTGATGTGACTCTGTAGGGGTTGAGCCACGCGTGAAGCTCCATTCCGCGGGCATGTGCTTGTTCGATAATATATTCGAGCGGATCCCAATATGGTTTGGGCGCCTGACCGTCGGGAGAAATAAATATACTCCACGGTTCAAATTTGCTCGCATAAAAAGCATCGGACTGCGGTCTGACCTGAAAAAACACGGCGTTAATACCGGTCTGATGCAGTTTGTCAAGCTCGTCGCGGATATAGCGCTTGTTTTCATCCGTCGACCTTTTGCTCCACTGATCTTGAAAAACAGTCTGTATCCACGCTCCGCGGAATTCCCGCTTGGGATTGGCCGCAATACTGTCAGCCGCGGATGCAAGCAAAACAGCGAATACGGCAGTCAAAACCAACGGCAATATGATAATATGGTTTATTTTCATTACACGACAAAGATAATGATTTTTGGCGGATTATCCATATATAATAAGCCGGACAGTCTCAAACTGAAACTGACCGGCTCATTATGGATCGGCATGCGGTAATTATTCTCCGGATTTTCTGAATGTAAAGTCGCGGTCTTCAATTTCGCATGACATGATGCCGTTGCGGATTTTGATATCCGTTATCTTCTGGAGCTTATAGAAGTGCTGCTTCATTGCATCTGTTATTGATTTTTTCCACATTCCGGCAGTTGCATTTGTGAGCGAATCGAGCTGAGGCTGCTGGGTCTGGGTCAGAATATTGTTGGAGAATGTAACTCCGTTAGGATCAACATTGACCTGAAGCGATGCGGGATCCAGAGACAGAATGATGTCGTCATCGTCGTGGTCTTCGAATGTCCAGCTGCCGGAGATAACTGCTGTTGCTGCGACACTGACTTCGTAAGCTTCGTCTATGGACGGTGTTGTCTGACTGACGGGCTGGCTTGCATCGATCAGCGATGAGATAAATATCTGACCATGATCGTTTTTGCCGTCAGCCGACGGACTGAATGTGAGAGATGTTGTCGCTGATGCGCTCGCTGCTGCCGTAATGTTGTCAACGCGGGAAGGCGTGCCGACCCATGTACCGGTTATGTCGGGGTGAGTTGAGCAGGCTGTTAATATTGCGACTGTCGCCGCAGGAATAAGGAATCTAATAAAATTGCGTGAAATCATAATAAATGTTCTTTTTAGTGAAAAACATTGATTGCGACAGAATTGTTCATCGGTTTTCCTGCGGAAGCGAAGATATGATCATTTCTCTTGACTGATCCATAAGTGATTTGAGCTCATGACCTTCGGCCGGCGCCTCGATTGGACGATGAATGGTGAGCTTAATATGTCCGGGTCTGGGAAGTATAGCCGTGCGCGGCATCACGCGGTAAGCTCCGTCGATTGTCAGCGGAACGACGGGCAGGCCGAATTCGACTGCGAGAGTGTAAGCGCCTCTGCGGAATGCGTGGACTTTTCCGTCGAGGGTGCGCGATCCTTCGGGAAACACTACTACCGACATGCCGTCGGCTAATTGCTGTTCGGCATCCTGCATCGTTTTACGGATGGCAGCCGGAGAATGATTGTCGACGAAAATGTGTCCGGCCTTCCGGCAGCTGTAACCTACAAGGGGTATGCGTTCGAGACTCTTTTTCATCATCCATTTGAAGTTGTGGCCGAGATAACCGTAGACTGAAAAAATATCGTAGGCTCCCTGATGATTGGCCACAAAAACGTATGACGTGCCTTTGGCTATGTTTTCACGCCCCGTAACTGTCACTTTGACAAATGACATGATGCAGAACAGTCGTGCCCATATATGAGCCGGCCAGTAACCCCACCATCTGCCGCCGAAGATTATCGATCCTATCGCGGTCGTGCCAGCGGCGAGTATTGTGGCTGCCAGCAGGACTGGCAGCATGATCAGAAACTGATAAATACGATAGAATATCATAATCCGTGATTCTTATTTCTATGCAGATGCAAAGTTAATTATTATCTATGGTTTTTTGAGTCTTCTTTCGATTTAATTCGCATTGTAACTGTATGCCGATTGAAAAGGTCAGATTATTTCCCCATGAACGTGAGTGATATGTCCGGATGTCGACGACCTGAGGTGTACTGTCACATGCTGGTATTACTTTATGCTTTATTTCGACTTTTGATGATGTGTACGGATATCGGTAATTTATATCAAATATCAGGCTGCTCACGTGAGTTAGCCGATAGCCACCCGTAATACCAAAGTTGACATAGGAAGGGTTGGTATATCTGTCTGCACAAATAACATCATGGTACAGGTTTTCAGGCTGATCGTCAGAATCATCTATGAAGTGCGTTAAACCAGTTGCATTGTCAATAGTGCATGCTCCGATACCAGATCTTGCGAAAAATTGCCAGCGTTTGTATTCATATCTGTACATCAGACCAATGCCTATTCCACCTGACCAGTTTATACCGCAATAAAACTCGTCCTCCCATTCTAAATCAATAGGAGGTGTCCACGTGCCGCCGGAACTAAAAGATATGTCGCCATACACACCCCAATGAGAAACAAACATATACGTCAGACGAATATCAAGCACTCCGCGATTACCCGGTTGCCGTCCGAACCAATACTCATTATCGTTTCCACTGGTATTAAAACTTCTGCCATAAGAAAACGACAGCATTAAAGGACGGTCAAATGGCCTGATGACGCTGTCACGAGGAGTCTGAGCGTGCGTTACGGTCAAAGCGGAGAATGCGAGGATAATTGCGAATATTCTTTTCATCGAATCGGATATAAGGTTTTATTATTGTATAGGCAAAAATACAATATTGTTTATCGTTATCAAAATAAAATATTACAAAAAAAATAAAAAAGCAACCGGAAACGGTTGCTTTTTAGTATAGTCAGAGATGTATTTGATTTAGTTCTTAACTGCCTCCTCGGCTTTCTCTATCTCAGTTACAATCCGCGTCACAATCTTGTCTGACTCTTTGTCATAAGAGACTTCGACAGTGTTGCCCGGCATCATCGACGCGGTGATTATAAGTTCGGCGAGTTCGTCTTCGAGATATTTCTGGATCGCACGCTTCAGCGGACGTGCTCCGAACTGCACGTCATATCCTTTTTCTGCGATGAAAGCCTTGGCTTCGTCAGAAAGGCGCAGTTTATAGCCGAGAGCTTCGAGACGGCTTGTGAAACCTGCAAGCTCGATATCGATGATTTTGTAGATAGCATCCTTGTCAAGCTGGTCAAACATTATGATATCGTCGATACGGTTAAGGAATTCGGGCGAGAAAGCTTTATTGAGCGCTTTCTGCAAAACGCCGTGGGTAAATTCCTTGCTGATCTCTTTTGTCGTGAAGCCTACACCTGATCCGAAATCCTTGAGCTGACGCGTACCTATATTAGATGTCATTATGATTATCGTATTTTTGAAATCGATTCTTCGGCCGAGACTGTCGGTGAGCCGTCCTTCGTCCATTACCTGAAGCAACAGATTGAATGCGTCGGGATGGGCTTTCTCGATTTCATCGAGGAGAACGACAGAGTAGGGATGACGGCGCACTTTCTCTGTCAGCTGGCCGCCTTCCTCATATCCGACATAGCCCGGAGGCGCTCCGACGAGACGCGACACAGTGAATTTTTCCATATATTCGCTCATGTCGATGCGGATCAGCGTGTCGGCCGAGTCAAAAAGGTATTCAGCGAGTTTCTTTGCTAGATGAGTCTTTCCGACACCGGTCGGCCCGAGGAACATGAATGTGCCGATCGGTTTATTGGGATCTTTAAGACCGATACGGTTGCGGTGGATGGCCTTGACTATTTTTGCGACCGCCTCGTCCTGACCGATTATAGCTCGTTTGAGAGTCGGAGCCATTTCGAGAAGACGCGCGCCTTCGGCTTGTGCGATACGCTGCACCGGCACGCCTGTCATCATCGCAACGACTTCTGCAATCTGGTCTTCGTCGACAGTCTGACGGTGAGCTGCGAGATCTTTTTCCCACGCGGCCGTCAGTTCGTCAAGCTTGACGCTGAGTTCCTGAGCCTTGTTGCGCCACTCCGCGGCGGCATTGTAGTTCGATGCTCGGGCAGCCTCCTGTTTGCGGCGCTGGGCATCATCGATCTCACGTTCGAGTTTGTCGATTTCTTCAGGCACAGCCACGTTGATGATATGGACTCTTGACCCGGCTTCGTCGAGAGCGTCGATGGCCTTGTCGGGGAAATTGCGGTCAGTGATATAGCGGTCGGTGAGTCTTACGCATGCGTCGAGAGCAGCGTCGGTGTAAGTGACGTTGTGGTGCGATTCGTACTGCGCCTTTATGTTGTCGAGTATCTGGCGTGTCTCCTCAGCTGTGGTCGGTTCGACCATCACTTTTTGGAAACGGCGTTCGAGAGCGCCGTCTTTTTCGATGTTTTTGCGGTACTCGTCAAGAGTAGTTGCGCCGATACACTGTACCTCGCCGCGGGCAAGAGCCGGTTTCAGCATGTTTGCAGCGTCCATAGAGCCCTGGGTGTTGCCGGCTCCGACGATTGTGTGGATCTCGTCGATGAAGAGGATCACATCGTGATTTTTCGACAGTTCATTGAGGATAGCTTTGATGCGTTCCTCGAATTCACCTCGGTATTTCGTCCCGGCTACGATCGCGGCCATGTCGAGCGACACGACGCGTTTGTCAGTCAGAATACGCGGCACCTGACGTTTGACAATCCTCAGTGCCAGACCTTCGACGATCGCCGATTTACCCACGCCGGGCTCGCCGATCAGCACCGGATTGTTTTTCTTGCGCCGGCTGAGTATCTGAGCCAGACGTTCGATTTCGGTCTCTCGGCCAACGACAGGATCGAGCGCGCCTTCGGCGGCAGCACGTGTCATGTCGTGGCCGAATTTGTCGAGCACGGGAGTGTCGGTCGCACCGCGGGCACGTTTGTTCTTAGGTTGCGACGACTGAGCCGGGCCGGTCTGTGACTGCGGCCGGTCTGACGGCTTCTGAATTTCTTCATCATCGTCATCGCTGATAAAATCCGATCCGGCGGTAGGTTCGGACGCGATATCGCCGGCAAGACTGTAAAGCTTGTCATAAGTCACTCCGGCATTGAGAAATGGCTGCATATATTTCATGTTTCGTACTTCATAATTGTGGAAAAGCGCCAGCAGAATGTGAACCGTGTCGACAGGCTGGGTTTTGAGCAGACGCGCCTCAAGCACACTCAGCTTGACTATGCGGTTGGTAAGATCGCTGACGCTCAGTTCTTTGATCGGTCCGGTAGATTCGTTGAACAGATATTCGTCGAGCTGTTGTTTCAGTTCGTAGGCCGAAGCCGAGCTCGACGCTTTTTCTATGAGGCGGCTTGGCGCACTTTCGATGTCAGAGAGCATGGCGGCCAGCAGATGAGCCGGGCTTATGCTGCTGTTGTTGTGGCGAAGCGCTTCTTTTTTACTGCGTTCGAGCAGTCGTTGTATATCGCTTGAAAAGTTGTTGTCCATCATCAAAAAATCAATTGGTTAGAATGAGACATTCATTTTAAGCATATGTGCAATAACTGTGCCAAGAATTGTCAATAGGCTAAACCATATACATAATTAAAACAAAATTATCATTTTTTGTTCAGAATTCAGCAGAATAATCAATAAAAATATTTTCTCCTGAGTCACTTCAGTGAGTCCGTATGTAGCTACTTGTTTATCGGAAAATTATTGCTACCTTTGCGATTGCGATCGTCTGAGAGTCTTTTGTGACTGACGGCGTATTGCAAATTAATAGATAAAGGCGTTTGTCAACGCTTGATTCATTCGGATCTGAAACTTCGCAACTTTCAATTGCCATCGATGGATCATGCAACGATAGACGTCCGTGTTATGTATATATCCGTTTTCAGACATATCTGCTTGCGGTATACATACATGCGTGGACTTCAGCGTTGCTCGATTTTGATGGTAGGGCAATGCGAAGGCCTCAGATCCCAAATCGGGCAGCGATAAGGTTTCCACGCATTTTTTTATTTTTGCTCAAACCGGAAACTGCGAGCATAAGTTTTTATAACGTAACACGGATAATGTTCTTTAATTCTATTGAATATCTGTTATTCTTTCCGATAGTTTTTCTTCTGTATTGGTTCGTATTCCGATCGATAAAAGGCAAAAATATTTTTATTGTCTTTGCAAGCTATGTCTTCTACGGCTGGTAGTCCTGTAAATTTTTGATACTTATCTTTATCACAACTATGCTTAGTTGGGTCTGCGGTTTGATGATTGGAAGATCTGACATACGGAAGCGACGCATGATGTGGCTTTCGCTGAATATTATAGTTAATGCCGGCATACTCATAATCTACAAATATTTCAATTTTTTTGCCGATAATTTTGCGGTGATGCTGGGTAAGATCGGCTTCGAGGTTGATATGGTGACGCTGAATCTCGTTTTGCCGGTCGGGATATCGTTCTATACTTTTCAGGCGATAAGCTATACACTCGATGTCTATCGACGCACTATCAGGCCGGAATATGATATAGCGGCATTCTTTGCTTTTATAAGTTTTTTCCCTCAGCTTGTAGCAGGTCCTATCGAAAGAGCCGGCAATCTTTTGCCTCAGTTTAACCGGAACCGCAAATTTGTCTATGAAACAGGTGTCGATGGGCTGAAGCTTATATTATGGGGATTGTTTAAAAAAGTATTTCTGGCAGATAACTGTGCAAGAATTGCAGATCTGATTTTCGGCAATTATGCAGCTGAAGGAAGTCTTAATCTCTGGTGGGGCGCCGTTGCTTTTTCTTTCCAGATTTATGGAGATTTCTCCGGCTATTCAGACATGGCTAAGGGTTCTGCGAAGCTGTTGGGTATAGATTTGACGCAGAATTTCAACAAACCATATGCTGCTACAAGTATATCGGATTTTTGGCGTAAATGGCATATTTCATTGCAGTCATGGCTTAGAGACTATGTCTATATTCCTCTTGGAGGGTCTCGAAAAAGCAAGGCAAAGACAATAACTAATACAGTGACAGTGTTTATGTTTAGCGGTCTATGGCATGGCGCTGCGTGGCCTTATATCGCATGGGGCGGATATCATGCAGCTCTACTGATTCCAGGGATATTGATGAAGGGAAAAAATACGGACACTATACATATTTCTGCAAAAGTCAGACCGTTTAGCACAAGTGTAGCGATGGCTTTTACGTTCTTGCTCGTATGTGTTGGCTGGGTCATATTCAGATCGCAGACAATCGACGATGCTTGTCTGTATATTAAAGGTATGTTTGACGGCTTTTCATATACCGGCAACTTTAAGGGTCGAGTCTCGCTTCTGGCTATTATGATACTTATAGTCGGGGAATGTATAAGTAAAAAAAATCATCACCCGTTCGATTTCAGATTTTCCGGAGTTTTAAATTGTCGTGCGGTCAGGTGGTTTGTTTATATTACCTTTTCCCTGATTATAATATTGTTTTCGGGAGATGCTGCAGAGTTTATTTATTTCCAATTTTAAATATAAAACAAGTCGATTATAATTATGAAGTTGTTTTTAAAAAGAGTAGGCTTGTTCATCATATGTCTTCTTATTGCCGGATATGTTGTCGAGAAAGTGCTTGAACAAGTACCATCCGTTTATTACGACAAATATGATTATATTGTCAGTCATCTTGATGATATAAAAATATTGGCGTTGGGGCATTCTCACATAGCCGATGGCGTGAACATGATTGCTCTTAATGACAGTGGATATAATGCTGCGATCCCAGGACGACATATATATTACGATATGTGTATAGTTGAAGAATTTGCTCCTCAAATGAATAATCTTAAGATTGTGATTTTACCTTTGGGGTATAATTTCCAGTACAGTAAGTTTCATGATGTGCGACAAAAAACTGCTATGAGAAAGTCTTTTGGATACATATGGCCTGAGGATAACAAATTTATACCTGCGTTGGATATTATCGGAGGTGGAGAAACTCTTTGGAGATTATTCAAAAATCAAAATGAAATGCAGAGTTTAGATTCGCTTGGGCATCAGCATTTAAAAAAAACTGATCGTCCAGCTCTGTGGAATCGGTCAGAACCGAGAGTCCCATCCAACCTTAAGTGTGATCTTAAAAATAGGGATACCTATATCCAATATTATAAAAGGATTGCCAAGACGTGTTTGAAATCGAAATTAAGACTTATCATCATTACCATGCCTGCCTGGCATGAATATTATGAAAAAACAACACCAGACGGTATAGCTGATCTTTATAATATTGTCGATTCTATCCGCAAGGTCAATCCCGACGTTGAGTACTACAATATGATCGATGATCGGCGTTTTGTTACAGATGATTTTTTCGACGCATCTCATTTAAATGAAGACGGTGCGTTAAAATTTACAGATATATTAAAAAACGAAATACTTCCGGTCGGGAGTTTTTCCCGTTGAACGCCTGCAAAAGCACTCGGTTTACTCATAAAACCGTATGATTTGCGTCTGCATTTCTTGTATGCAAATGTTAAAGTCAAAAAAATCTTATTTTTTAGATGGCTTTATATCAGCGTGATGCAGTGTTAATAAAACCCAAATAGACCAAGTGGTCTTTTTTGCTAAAAATCGGACGCTTTTGCTCTATAACTTTGCCGGTACAAAATTTAATTCAAAAATTTAACCCCGACATTACAAAAGTTATGGAACACAAGTTTATCTCATCCAAAAAGTTTTTCAGCGCGGTCAAGAAGGCCGTGAGTCTCTACAAGAACATCTGGCGCGAAGGCACGACCTGCCTGATCCACGGTCCGCGCACTGCCGACAAGACCGCCAAGGCCTATGATATCGCCGTCAGCCTCGCCAATTCAGGCCGCGAAGTGCTCTATGTCAACGCCGAAGGTATTATCGACCAGCGCGGCGCTGCCGAAAAGGGCGCCGACAATCTCTATGTATTCACACCCGAATATTCGTCGCCCGACGACAAGACCGACTATGCCGACCTCGT
This sequence comes from uncultured Bacteroidales bacterium, assembly GCA_947573135.1. Classification (GTDB taxonomy): domain Bacteria; phylum Bacteroidota; class Bacteroidia; order Bacteroidales; family Muribaculaceae; genus CAG-873. The sequence goes on from CANPDU010000004.1 coordinate 72,511, forward strand.
TTTCGAGGCCATCGAGCAGGCAGTAGCCACGACGTCGATCCGCACATTCGTGATCGACTCTGTGAGCCGCATCGCCGCATTGTCGTTCGGCCGCAACGCCTCTCCGGCCTACATCATGAAGCGTCTTGTTGCTCTTCAGGTCAAGTGCAAGCTGTCAGTTCTTGCCGTGGCCCACGACTCGACCAAAAGCGTCAATAATGCCCTCGTCGCTCTCGCTGCCTCAGAGATCACCGAAAACTCTGAGTCCTCAGAGATCTCAGAGATCTCCAAGCCCGCTGAGCCATCAGAAAAATCAGAGCCCGCTGATCTCATCAACAATATCCCGATCCCGGCGATGACACGCCAGCAGCGGCGCGCCCTCGAACGCCGCGCCGCCAAAGAACAGCGCCGCAAAGTACGCATTTGATGTGGTACAGAATCATATGACATTTCGCCTGTTGAAGTCATAAAACTTTCGGGGTGTTTGCACGGTTGAGGGGAAATGTTTAATTTTGCACCTTGATTATAAAGGGCTGTTGCCCTTTGTAGATAAAAAGTTTTGAAACAGACAGAAATGAATGTCATAAGAACAGTCAGCGAATTGCGCCAAGCTGTAGCCGACGCAAAAGCCAAAGGTTTGACAGTGGGACTCGTGCCCACAATGGGTGCACTTCATGCAGGCCATTTATCACTTATTGACCGTGCCCGTCGTGAATGCGGTTTTGTGGTTGTCAGTGATTTTGTTAATCCGACACAATTCAATAATAAAGAGGACCTTATCACATATCCGCGCACAGAGGCAGCCGATTGTGAGAAAATGGACAACGCCGGTGTCGACGTAGCCTTTATCCCTTCCGTTGAAGAGATTTACCCTGAGCCTGACACTCGTGTGTTCGATCTTGGACCTGTTGCCGAAGTCATGGAAGGCGCCATGCGACCCGGCCATTTCAACGGTGTGGCTCAGATTGTGAGCAAATTGTTTTCGATTGTAGAGCCTGATAAGGCATATTTCGGCGAGAAAGATTTTCAGCAGATAGCCGTTATCCGACGTATGGTCGAACTCGAAGGTTTTAAACTCGAGATAGTCGACTGTCCGATACTTCGCGAGGCTGACGGTCTGGCAATGAGTTCGCGCAATGTTCGTCTTGACGCAGAGCACCGCAGACTCGCTCCCGAAATCCACCGTGCGCTTCAGGAGTCGGTCGACTATGCTTCGACTCACACTGTAGGTGAGACAGAGCGTTTTGTGACAGACCGCATCAATTCGACCGGTGATCTCGAAACAGAATACTATCAGATCGTCGATGCGCTCACGATGCAGCCCGTCGATAAAGGTGTCAGTCCGGCCAAAGGAATGGTAGGATGTGTTACGGTATACTGCGGAGGCGTCAGACTCATTGATAATATAAAATACTGATATAATCAGCTCGAGCTATGAATATAGAAGTCCTGAAATCAAAGATCCACCGTGTGACTGTCACAGAGGCATGTCTTGACTATATCGGCAGTATTACGATTGACGAGGATCTCATGGACGCAGCCGGGATCATCGCCGGCGAGCGCGTCTATATAGTCAACAATAACAACGGCGCGCGTCTTGACACATATACTATTCCGGGCGAACGCGGCAGCGGTGTTGTCTGTCTCAACGGAGCGGCAGCCCGGCTGGTGCAGCCCGGCGATGTGGTGATCATCATGAGCTATGCGTCAATGCCGATTGAGGAAGCCCGCTTGTTTAAGCCTGCAGTTGTGTTCCCCGACACAGCGACAAACCGTCTTGTAAAATAAGTTTGAATATTTAAACCCCACTCAGATATACCGATAACCATCATGTTTGAAAATCTTAGCGACAGATTAGAGAGAAGTTTCAAGTTACTTAAAGGCCAGGGCAAGATCACAGAGATAAACGTTGCCGAAACGCTTAAAGACGTGCGCCGCGCGCTTGTCGACGCCGACGTAAACTATAAAGTGGCGAAAACTTTCACCGACACGGTCAAGCAGAAGGCTATCGGTCAGAACGTCATCAACGCCATTAAGCCGAGTGAGCTTATGGTTAAGATTGTTCATGATGAACTGACTTTGTTGATGGGCGGCGATGTCGCTCCGCTCAATCTGTCGGGCAAACCGGCTATAATCCTTATGTCGGGTCTGCAGGGTTCCGGCAAAACCACTTTCTCGGGCAAACTTGCCAAGAAGCTCAAGAGTGAGAAGGGGATGCGTCCGCTGCTCGTAGCGTGCGACGTATACCGTCCTGCAGCTATCGACCAGCTCAAGGTTCTCGGTGAGTCAATAAATGTGCCCGTTTTCACGGAAGAAGGCAGTAAAGATCCCGTCGCGATTGCCCGTCATGCCATCGAATTTGCAAAAAACAACAGCCACGATCTGGTGATCGTCGATACCGCCGGCCGTCTGGCAGTCGATGAGCAGATGATGGACGAGATCGAGGCTATCAAGAATGCAATCCGGCCGACGGAAACGCTGTTTGTTGTCGATGCTATGACTGGTCAGGACGCTGTCAACACGGCCAAGACTTTCAATGACCGTCTGGATTTCGGAGGTGTGATCCTGACAAAACTCGACGGTGATACCAGAGGCGGTGCCGCGCTTTCGATCCGCAGTGTTGTCGACAAGCCTATCAAGTTTGTCGGAACTGGCGAGAGTCTCGACGGCATCGATGCGTTCTATCCCTCGCGTATGGCTGACCGTATTCTCGGTATGGGCGACATCGTCTCTCTTGTCGAAAAAGCCCAGCAGCAGTATGACGAAAAAGAAGCTGAAGAGATTGCCGCCAAGCTGCGGAAAAATCAGTTTACGTTCAACGACTTCCTGAAACAGATCCAGCAGATCAAGAAGATGGGTAACATCAAGGATCTGGCTTCGATGATCCCCGGTGTCGGCAAAGCTATCCGTGATGTCGAGATTGACAATGACGCATTCAAAGGCATCGAGGCCATAATCATGTCGATGACTCCCTACGAGCGTGAGCATCCCGAAGTGATCAACGGCAGTCGACGCCAGCGTATCGCCAAAGGTTCGGGCACATCGGCTCAGGATGTCAACCGTCTCCTCAAGCAGTTTGACGATATGCGCAAGATGATGCGTGCTGCCACATCGATGCGCAACCCAATGAAAATGATGCAGCAGATACGCAAGGCAAAACGCCGTTAACAAAATTATATATACACCAACATGCAACTAATCGACGGGAAAAAGACTTCAACAGAGATCAAGCAGGAAATCGCCGCTGAAGTGGCTGAAATGACAGCCGCAGGGATAAGACGTCCCCATCTGGCCGCAATACTTGTGGGGCACGACGGAGGCAGCGAGACATATGTCGCCAACAAGGTCAGATCATGCGCCGAATGCGGTTTCGAATCAACATTACTCCGCTTTGAAGACGATATAACCGAGACTCAGCTGCTCGACGAAGTGCGCAAGCTCAACAATGACGACAATGTCGACGGCTTTATCGTTCAGCTGCCGCTGCCCGGGCACATCAATGAGCAGCGTGTCATCGAGACCGTCGATCCCGATAAGGATGTCGACGGATTCCATCCCGTCAATGTCGGCCGCCTGTCTATCGGTCTGCCAGGTTTCAAGTCTGCCACTCCGGCCGGCATAATAGAACTGCTGCGACGTTACAACATCGACACACGCGGAAAGCATGTCGTCGTGATTGGCCGGAGCAATATCGTCGGCAAGCCTGTTGCCTCGCTGCTGATGCAGAAAGGCAATCCCGGTGATGCCACAGTCACTGTCTGCCACAGCCGCACGGCTAATCTTGCCGAAATCACACGTCAGGCCGATATTATAATCGCAGCCCTCGGCAAACCCGGATTTGTCACCGCCGATATGGTCAAAGACGGTGCTACGTTAATAGACGTCGGCACGACCAGAGTGCCCGACGCATCGCGCAAAAGCGGTTTCCGTCTTTGCGGCGACGTCGATTTTGAGAACGTCGCTCCGAAGTGTGCCTTCATTACCCCCGTGCCGGGTGGAGTAGGGCCTATGACAATTTGCAGTCTGATGCTCAATACTCTTCAGGCCGCCAAGCAGCGCCGTAACCGCTGATTGAAACCATGCATCTGCTGCCTCTCTTTGTTTCGCTTGTAAATCTTCTGTTTGGTGTTGATCAGGCCGAACTCGTTTTTGCTGGCGACGCGATGCAGCATCTGGCTCAGATTGAAGCGGCCCGCCAGCCTGACGGAACTTACGATTACACCGATTGTTTTTCTGAAATCGCTCCGATGATTCAGAGCGCCGATTATGCTGTGGTCAATCTTGAGACCCCGATCGGGGCCGGCAATTATACAGGTTATCCGTGTTTCAACGCACCCATGGCATTTGCCAAAGCTCTCCGCGAAACCGGTTTTAACCTTATGCTGACGGCCAACAACCACACCCTCGACCGCCGAGACCGCGGACTGCATATGACTATCGACAGTCTCGATGCAGCCGGCATAGACCATATCGGTACATATCATCATTCTGATCACCGCAACGCAGCGTTGCCATTTATTAGAACGGTTTCTGGTATACGTATCGGCTTTCTAAATTATACCTATGGCACCAACGGTATCAGTGTCAGCGGTGAGGCTGTCGTTGATTATATCGACCGTGATAAAATGGCTGCTGATATTGCAGCTGTGCGCGAAGCCGGCGCCGAGATTGTCACAGTCGCAGTGCATTGGGGCGACGAATATCATCTGCTTGAAAACCGCGCGCAACGTTCATTAGCCGATTTCCTTGTGGCTCAGGGCGTGGATCTTGTGATCGGCGGTCATCCTCATGTCATTCAGCCGATGGAAGTGCGCCATAACGACGAGCTTGACAAAGATGTGCTTGTGGTCTATTCTCTCGGAAATTTCATCTCTAACATGAAGACGCGCGATACCCGCGGCGGAGCTATCGTGAGAGTAAGTCTCGTAAAAGGCCGCGACGGCGTGGCGCGTTTCGACAAAGCGACCTATGAGCTTGTGTTCACTGTGCCTCCGTCATCCAAAAACGAAAATTTTCGTCTTGTCCCCGCAGCTGATTACGACGGGGAGAGATGGGGAGCGGCCTGTCGGTCATTTGTGAAAGCCGCCGAAGATATTTTCTCCCGACATAATATCAATGTCGGTCCGACGACAGATCGTTGATTTTTCGGCTGCGACGCACGATCATGACGATTATTGCCGCAGTCACTGCGACGCTCACTGCAACCGCACCCCAGTCTCCGTCGGTTCCGATTGTGTCGACCGGCGTCTGACCTTCATTTGCAGGTCCGTAGATCCATTGCCATACGACATAGATTATATTGTTGGCCGCGTGGATAATGACAGGAATCCATAGACTGCGGCCCCAGTACAGCAAATAGCCGAACAGAGCTCCTAACAACATTCTTGGAACAAAACCGTAGAACTGCAGATGCATGGCGCTGAATATTATTGCTGCCGTCCATATTGAGACATGGATGTTTACACGACCGGTCGTCAGCAGACGCATCAGCGTGCCGCGGAAAAAAAGCTCTTCGCCCAGCCCGGCCAAAATGCCTATTATCAGAATATTCATGATGAGATCGCCGACGGTTTCTCCGCCCTGAAGCAAAGAAATCGACCGGGCGGCATTGTCTTCCATCTGTCTGATGGTTTCTTCAAGCCACGAAAGTGATTCCGGCAGTGTGAGCGAAGAATTTAGGCTGATCACCATGTTCATTGTCGGAATCGATGCTATTAGCGCTGCAAAAGACAGCAAAAGTATGACCGGATCTATACGGCGGTCTATCATCAGGAACGATGCCGGACGCCGAGTTACTATTATCGCAGTCACAATGGCCGGGATGATGAGCTGAAACAGGCTTTGGATGACAGCTGCAATGCGCATGGCAGCGGTTGAAGTCGGAAATTTTGAGATTAACAATCCGCCGCATACACCGGAAATAAGAAAGCCGATGATGGCAATACATATAAAGAAGACGAAGCGTTGTCTGAGTGATAGAAGCATATATGATTTTTTTAATGTTTACAGTTCCAGATAAAAGTCTCGGCATAGTCCGGCGAAAGTGTCGGTGTATTTTTGGTTGTCGGCATTTCTGATAGTGAGTTCCGACTTTTCAATGGACCCGTCAATGCGTGAGAATTCGTATAGATCTCTGATATACGGGCGATCATGACGTTGCCTCAAATGACATATACGCCGAAGTTTGAGATGCGACATTTCAGCCTTGTAAATGATCTCATCGTCGTGTCCCGAAGGAAATATAAACGCGAGACGTCCGTCCGCGGCGAGCACCCGGCTTGCGAAATCGATCAGTGACGCATAGCCGAGAGTCGCCTGATGACGTGCGAGCGCCCGGTTTGCCTGTGGAGCTTCGTCCCCGTCAGTGAAAAATGGAGGATTGCTTACAATAAGATCGATCGGAGTTTCAGGCCGATAATTTGTAAAACAGCCTTCAAACAGACGGATCCGGTCGTGCCAGGGCGATGCGGCTATGTTGGCACGGGCGTCGGCGCAGGCTCCGGTGTCGGTTTCGATTGCATCAATGATGGCATTGCATCTTTGGGCGATCATCAGGGCGATAAGGCCTGATCCGCTTCCGACGTCAACAACTCTTACGGCATCCTCGCAGCGCACCCATGCACCAGTGACAACACCGTCGGTGCCGACCTTCATGCCGCAATGGCTGTCATCGATCCCGAAGCGTTTGAAACTGAATGTCACTTTACGTCTGTTATCCATGACCGCAAAGTTACTAATAATAGACAGAATTGCCAACCGTATGTCGTCGGAGCTTGTTTTAAGAAAAAATGATTAACTTTACAAAAAAATACGTTTATTATATGATAGTCAATACAGCCCGTTTTGTAGTAAGCAACAGTGATCCGTCCAAATGTCCGGATGACAGCAAGCATGAATATGCGTTTATCGGCCGGTCGAATGTCGGGAAATCATCTCTTATAAATATGCTCCTCGCCCGTAAAGATCTGGCCAAAACATCTTCCACTCCCGGAAAGACTATGCTGATCAACCATTTTATGATCAACGACAGCTGGTATATAGTCGATCTTCCGGGTTACGGTTACGCTCAGCGTAGTCGCGCTGACCGTGTTCGTCTCGAACAGATGATCAAAAGCTATATTGCCGGCAGGGCTCAGATGACCAATCTTTTTTTACTTGTCGATTCCCGTCATGCGCCGCAGAAGATCGACCTTGAGTTCATGGCTTGGCTCGGAGAAAATGGCATACCTTTCAGCATAGTTTTCACCAAACTTGATAAACTGACTCCGACAGCGGCAAAGAAAAATGTGGCTTCTTATTGTGAAACTCTCCTTGAACAATGGGATGAGCTTCCGCCTGTATTCCGTACATCCAGCAAGGACAACCGCGGACGCGATGCCATACTCGATTATATTGAAGAGATGAACAAGCTGCCGCTTTGAATTGATGCAAACTCTTTTCCGATCGTGGTTGTTATATAAATAAATTCATCAAAACAGTCAGATTATGGAAAAGAAAGATAAGCCTACAAAAAAGCAGCAGACCAAAGCCGAACAGCATTATCCCGGCGCTACCGAAGAATATGCCGGACCATGCACAAAAAAGCAGCGTGTCAAACAAGATGTAAGAATGCTGAACAACAATCCGCGCAACAACGAACTTGACGAGTAACAGAATTAAACAACGGCCAAACGACAATCTGAAAAGTGACGCTTGGCCGTTGTTTTTTATATCATTGGCACGTTTGCCTGTCCTTCCGATCTGACTACACGGCGTAAAGTGCGACGAATTGTTTTCCATTTAGGGAAAATTGCCCAGGGACGCATAGGTCCGTAGCTGACCGCGATTACCAGCAGTGAAGCCAAAGCGGCTATGAGTAGCCAGCCGTAGATTTCTTTCATCGACACAACCAGAGCCTGAGTCTGAACCAGTCCGATGAGCGAGCCGACAGGGGTGTGAACTGTATCAGGATTGAAATCTGTAATCGCAGCCCCGAGAAGAGAAGCGTTTTTGGCCACGGTATGGCGCAATATTTCGCCAATTACGGCAGGACCGAAGGTCGCACTCATGACAGCACCCGTGAAACCGTTGATCGTCAAAGCCTGAGGAAAAGTCTGAAAGGGCAGACCGCTCTGCACAATTGATGTAAGGAAAACAATGGAAATCACGACAGAGGCAGCTCCTCTGAAAAACAGCGGAACGAACAGCATCTCTTTCTCTACGCCGTAATCAATCAGAAAATAGAAGTAAGCCAGATAGACAATCGCAAGAGAGAACGCGATTACCGTCATGGTTTTGTATCTCCATTTCCGGCGTGCGAATGTCAGATAAGTAAAGCCGCAGCCAACTCCAATCCCGACAAAAACATACCAGTTGAGATCAATCAGGTTTGTCTCGTCGAAGCCGAGTATATTGGCTGCATATGTGTGTTCGAAAACGTGTTCGGTGGCCATCAGGGTGAAAAATACCAGATATACGGCTGTAGCGCGTATGACATTCCGGTTTTTCATTGCCCTGAAGGTAATGTAAGGGTGGTGCAGAAATAACGCTCTCCACAAGTTAATGCCAAGACAGAGCAGACCGGCCAACGCGGCAATCCGAATCTCCGTGGCATCCCACCAGTCGAAATAGTTGCCGTAGACACAGATAAAAGTAAAACACATCATGAACCCCGCCCAAAGTACGGCTCCAATCCAGTCAATGCCGAGGAGAGGAATAAACAACGGAGCTCGCACAGGCTTTACAAGTAAGATCACCATCAGCATCATCAATGCCAGCAGACCGATCATCGTCCAGTGCATGTATTCCCACTGAGAGAAAAATGCCGTGTAGACGGTCGCGATGCCGCAGAGCTGAATGGCGCCGTCGACAAGAATATATACATAGCAGAAGAACACAGACATGTCGCGAACCGGAGTCAGCCACAGCTGTATTGTTGAATTACACGCAAAAGTAGCTTGCATTCTGAACCATCCGGCAATAAAACATGTAATCACGAGTACAGGGACAGAGTCGGTGTGAGCGCATATCAGATTGGCGAGAATCAGAACAATGCCGGCGGTAAGCAACTGAGTGCGGTTGGAGAAACGGAACTTGATGCGGAACATCACGGCAAAATTGACTGCAAGTCCGATCAACGACGCATATCCGGCCATCAGTATGTCCTCCTGCATCAACGCAGTTGTTCCGACCATATCTGTTGCCGCAGCCAGATAGATTCCGCCTGAAAACTGAATTATTATGACAAAGAAAATGAAAAGCCAGGGTTTCAGTCTGCGCGGTATAAAATCCGGAACATCCGGAATGTCGAACAGACTTTGATTTGTATGCCGGTCAGCCATATCAATATTTTACTTCACATTCGACATTCATGCCGGCGCGGAGTTTCTGCATTTCAGAAACGCTGTTGTTGTCGGAGAATTCGATTCTCACCGGTACACGCTGGCGGACTTTCACAAAGTTGCCGGCAGAATTGTCCTGCGGCAGGATTGAGAGTGACGCGCCGGTAGCTTTTGATACAGACCGAACCTTCCCGTTGAAAACCACGCCGGGAATTGCATCAACCTTTATTTCGACATCATTGCCCGGCGCGATGTGTTTTAATTGGGTTTCCTTATAATTGGCCGTGACCCAGATATCGTCGGAGTCGATAACATCAAGCAATGTCTGGCCTGGCTGTACAAGCTGTCCGACCTGAATCTCTTTTCTCGAAGTGTAACCATCACAAGGAGCAAGAATTACGCAATAAGACAGATTTAATTCGGCGGTTTCAAGTAATGCTTTGGCAAGTTCGATGCCGGCATCGTTCTGCGCGATGCGCTTGCGTGACTCCTCTACGACAGTCGATGTGGCCGAACGCTGTCTTGAGACCATTTCAAAACGGGCTTTCTTGGCCTCTAAATCGGTCTTTGCGACATCATACTGCTGACGGGTCACAGCATCCTGTTCGAGAAGTTTTTTATAACGTTCGAAATCTGTAGCTGCCAGATCCATCAAAGCTTTTGCTTCGGCAATCGAAGATTCGGTGACGGCGACATTAGCCGAAGCTACTCCGACGGTGTGATCGGCGACATCGCGTCCGGCAAGAGCGTTCTGATAGTCAGCACGGGCCTGAGCCACGCGCAGCCTCATATCAGCGTCGTCGATGATTACGAGGGTGTCACCTTTTTTGACCTGTTCATATTCGTTGAAGCATATTCTTTTGATATATCCCTGCACGCGGCTATTGATTGGCACAATCTGCTGTCTGATCTGAGCGTTGTCGGTGAACTCGACGTTTCCGAAGTGTACAAATTTGCTGCTGATCCAGACGGCGGCTGCAGTTATCACGACAATTGTGGCTATGTATGAGAGAATTTTTTTAGTGCGGTGGTTCATATTTTTCCGGAAGTGAATAAGAGTTTATAATAATTGTAAATAATATCGATGCGCGCGTTGACTAACTGCTGCTCGGCATCGAGCCTGGAATTAGCAGCATCGAGCATGTCGGTAATCAAGGCAATGCCTTCCATATACCGGGTAGAAATAGTATTGTAGTTTTTTACGGCAAGCTCTACGCTCTTCTGCTGAGTCTTCAGTTCTTCATAAGCTTCGAGATATCTGATATAATCAGCACGGACTCCGAGTGTAATGTTTTCGCGTGTGGCATCGGCGCGGTCAATTGCAGCTCTGGTTGCGGCTCTGCTTTTCGACAGTGATTTGTTTGTCTTAAAAACTGACGACAGATTGTAGCTGATACCTACGCCAACGTACCAATAGCTGAGATTACGGTTGATCGGGGGCACCTCGACGAGTATAGGACCATTGATGTTCCAACCGGCCTGCAGCCCTATTTTGGGCAAACGTTCACTCTTGGTGATCGCTTCAGTTCTCCGGCTGATTTCGACTCCGGAACCGGCGAGCTTGAGGGCAGGGGCATTATTTTCGGCCTCCTGCTGCCACCAGCTTTCAGGTGAAAGGGGCAGGGAGCGGGCGAGCAGAGTCGTGTCGGGCACGATTTCCGTATCGTCGGGCATTCCGGCAGTAGTCACGAGATTACGGTTCAATATATCTATCGTATTGTCAATCTTGATAAGTTGGAGTTTAAGATTTTCGACCAGCAATTCGTAGCGGATCACATCGTTCTGTAAAGCTACGCCCTGTTCGTGACGAGCCTTCATTTCTGCAACCACTTTTCGAGCCAGTTCTGTATTTTTCTCAACAACGGCTCTGAGATTGGCGAATTTGTAGATATCAAGATAAAAACCGGCAAGCTGAAATCGGATGTTATCGCGCTGCAGATCGGTAGAAAAGCGCACTGCCATAGATTTATATCGGGCGAGTTCGATGCCGTTTGTAATAGCTCCGCCTGCAAAAACGGGTTGTGTAACGGTAATAGAGAGACCGCTGCCCAAATGGGGAATTGGCGCACGCTGATAGTCGGAAAAATCACGCTTAGTCGTGAAGCCGTCGCCAATATAGCTTAACGACAGACTGGTGTTGATGTCGGGAAGGCGGTTGCTGCGAGCTACACTAATTTCGCGGCGAGCTTCTTCCTCTAATGTGAATGATGGACGAAGCTGGATGCTGTTTGTCTCGGCGATTTCAAACAGTTGGTCAATGGTGATGACGCGTCTGGTACGGCCGCAGACATCCGCTCCGCCACTCAGCATGGCTGCAGCAAGCAGCCATGTGAGCAATCGGTGATTGTTCATTTGGTAACTAAATTATATGTAAAGATGAATTAATATGTCAGGTTCAGATATCCAGTCCTGAAATTTTATTTCGGTCTGAAGTTGAACCCGAAGCTGTGCTCTTCCAGTTTTCAAGAAATCCCCAGTTTCTCACAAACGGAGATGAAAAAATGTATACTTCTGATTTACAAACCATAATTTATGCAACTCTTTATGAATTGCACTGCAAAGTTACGAAAAAAACGCCATTTTACTGCCGCAAACGACCAAAAAAGATCAAAACGCTACTCCATCCGGAGCTCGGCACGGAGGTAGGGAGCAGTGGGAGAATCGAGCTCAGCAAGTTGCTCCGGCGTGCCTGTCGCAATAATCATGCCTCCGTTTTCACCGCCGCCGGGTCCCATATCAATAATATGATCGGCGCATTTGAGCACATCGAGATTGTGCTCGATTACGAGCACAGTATTGCCTTTATCTACCAGACGGTTTAGAATAGCCAGAAGAGTGTTTACATCGTCGAAATGCAAACCAGTCGTCGGTTCGTCGAGGATAAAGAGTGTGCGTCCGGTATCTTTTTTTGCGAGTTCGGTCGCAAGTTTTACGCGCTGATTCTCACCTCCAGAAAGAGTAGATGATGGCTGGCCGAGTTTGATATAACCGAGGCCTATATCCTGAAGAACTTTTATTTTTTTCAGGATAGTCGGTATACCGGCAAAAAAGTCGACAGCCTGATTGATGGTCATATCAAGAACATTGGCGATAGACTTTCCTTTGTAGCGCACTTCGAGAGTCTCACGATTGTAACGTTTGCCTCCGCAGACCTCGCAGGGAACAAGCACATCGGGAAGAAAATTCATCTCGATCGTCTTGTAGCCGTTGCCGCCGCATGCCTCGCAACGTCCGCCGGCAACATTAAAGGAAAATCTGCCGGGTTTATAACCTCGGATCTTTGCTTCGGGGAGCGACACGAAGAGTGAGCGAATATCGGAGAATACTCCGGTATATGTAGCCGGATTGGAGCGAGGTGAACGTCCGAGCGGCGACTGGTCTACTGTGACAACCTTGTCGATGTTTTCGATGCCGATTATTTTACCGAACGGAAGCGGTTGCTGAGTAGAGCGGTAGAAGTGGCTGCTGAGAATAGGCTGGAGTGTGCCGTTGACGAGTGACGATTTGCCGCTTCCCGAGACCCCGGCGACACAAGTCAGAGTCCCCAACGGCAATGTGAAGTCGACGTTACGCAAATTATGACCCGTGCAGCCCGTAAGGCGGATAGTCTTCCCTGAGCCTGTACGGCGCGGGATCGTGGGTGATATTGATTTCCGTCCGTTGAGATACTGTGCGGTCAGGGTGTCGGAGCGGAGCATATCGGCCGGAGTACCCTGAAAGACAACCTCTCCGCCTTTGCGGCCGGCGGCCGGCCCGATATCAACGATGTAGTCGGATTCGAGCATGATGTCTTTGTCGTGTTCGACAACGATGATTGAATTAGACGCATCACGGAGACGCTTCAGCGAATCTATCAGGCGATGGTTGTCACGCTGATGAAGTCCGATACTTGGTTCGTCGAGTATATACAGCACGTTGACGAGTTCTGATCCTAATTGAGTTGCAAGCCGGATGCGCTGGCTCTCACCTCCTGACAGGGTAGCCGAATTTCGGTTGAGCTGAAGGTAGTCGAGTCCTACATCGACAAGAAATCCGAGACGGCTGCCTATCTCTTTTATTATTTCGGAAGCAATCGCCCGATCTTTGGAGTCGAGGCGGTCAAGCACGGTTTGTGTCCATTGATGCAGTTTGCCTATGTCAAGGCGCGTAAGATCGGCGATGTTTCTGCCATCAATAAAGAAATGGAGAGCCTCGCGGTTGAGACGGTCACCATTGCACTCGGGGCATACAATTCGCGAAAAGAATTGTCCGCTCCATTTCTGAGCGGCAGAGCCGGCATCGTCGGACTGCTGCATTTCAATGTACTTGACCAGACCTTCGTAAGCAGAGAAGTAGTTTGTGGTGCTCAGTGTATCGTTTTTCAGCACCAGACGTTCGTTGGTGCCGTTGAGTATATCATTGAGACACTCTTCGCTGAGCTCGCGCAACGGTGTCTTCAGGTCAAAGCCATATTTTTCACAAATAGCAGCAATCTGCCAAAATATCATTGAATTTTTGTACTTACCTAAAGGCAGAATACCTCCGTCATGGATGGAGACAGAGTCATCAGGGATGATTTTAGCTTTGTCGACAATGTTTACAAATCCAAGTCCTTTGCAGCATGGACATGCGCCCTGAGGAGAGTTGAATGAAAAATTATGGGGAGCCGGCTCGCTGTATGAAATGCCGGAAACCGGATCCATTAGTTTCTGGCTGTAGTGGGAGATTGTATCGGTCTCGACATCATAGATCATCAATTGTTTGTCGCCCTGGCGCAGAGCGTCGGCAACGGTATCATGAAGGCGTTTTATATCTTTGGCCGCAACTTTAAGACGGTCAACTACGAGCTCAATGCTGTGGTTTTTGTATCGATCAAGTTTCATGCCTGCGGTTATCTCCATTAGTTCACCGTCGACTCTGACATTAAGAAAGCCTTTTTTCCTCAGATTGTCGAAGAGCTCTTTGTAGTGTCCTTTTCTATTGTTGACGAGTGGGGACAGAATATAAATCTTCCGGCCGTCGAATTTATCAAGAATCAGACTGACAATTTTTTCTTCTGTGTATTTGACCATATCTTCGCCGCTAATATAGCTTTTGGCGTGACCAATGCGGGCGAAAAGCAGACGCAAATAATCATAAATTTCGGTAGTCGTGCCTATGGTGCTTCGCGGATTTTTATTGATGGTCTTCTGCTCAATGGCAATGACAGGACTCAAGCCACCGACGTGATCTACATCGGGGCGTTCGAGAGAGCCAAGCATGTTTCGCGCATATGATGAGAATGTCTCGATATATCGTCGCTGTCCCTCGGCATAAATAGTGTCAAAAGCCAGCGACGATTTGCCGCTGCCGCTTAAACCGGTTATGACGGTCAGAGAATTATGAGGAATTTCGACATCGATATTCTTAAGGTTGTTGACTCTTGCGCCAATAACACTAAGCGATGTCTGAGATGAATTATCTGCGGGCTGAAGCATGGCGCTATCTTGTGCTTTAGTCATGAAATAGGAGAAAATTAGTTAACCCAAGCCTTGTTATAGACGGAACCCGACTGTTTAGATCGATAGAGAGAGTCACTTTTCGGGATCTTGACTTTATAAGTTTTTCCTGTCTTATTTGTGAGCGCACGGGATCTGATCCAAGGATTTTCTTCCTTCAACTGCGCATAACTTATGCCTTGCTCTTTTGCCCACGCAGCCCAGTCATCAACAGGCCCGGAGACTTCAACGATGCGGTAATCGGCGTTGCGATACAGCTGATCAGCTTCAAGTCGGTAGCCAAAGTCACCCGGATTTTCCAATAAGGCTTTTATTGCCATTATTCGGAATACATAACGCGATGTTTCATCATTGAGATAGAGATCAAACGAATTGTCGGAGATCTGTTTGTCGAGTTCGTTGGAAATGCGTGCCATGCCGGCATTATACGATGCCATCACTGTAGGCCAATCACCGTATTTCTCATATGCCTTCTTCAGATAGCGGCATGCGGCCTTAGTGGCTTTTTCGATGTTATAGCGTTCGTCTATCTCGTCATTGATTTCAAGTCCGTATTCCTTTCCGGTCGAGGCAATAAACTGCCAAAGGCCGGCGGCTTTTGCAGGGGAATATGCTCTCGGATTGAGAGAACTTTCGGCGCATGCGAGGTAAATCACGTCGGCCGGAATGCCATTTGCTTTAAGAATTGGCGCGACAACAGGAAAAACTTTATTAGCGCGTTTCAACATAAGCATGGTTGTGCCGTGGCTATATATAAGAGAAGTGAGTTCACGGTCAAAACGTTCGTACATGTCGTTGCGGTCAAGATCAACCTTTTTGCTGCAGAATGTCATGTGTGCGGGGATCTTCGGACTGAAAACAGGAGCGAAGCCACTGTCATGTATAGCCGCATGTTTATTCGGAAGTGCTTCAGATGAGACCGGATAACATAAAAGAGAAGCCGCAACAACAATTGCGGAAGATAATATTGCGTTCAGTCGTGTATGTTTCATACCTAATTGGAAAAAATATATTGAGAAAGAGAGTTATTGCTGTCAGTCGGTTGACGATTCTGCTCTATTAATGTTTTTGGAGTTGATAATGTTTATATCGCCGCTGAGTTTGTAATCACGACCGTCTGAGCCGCGGGCCTTTATGACGTAATAATAGGTTCCGGCAGGAACATATTTACCTTTGTACTTTCCGTCCCATCCGACTGACGGATCAGTAAAAGAAAACAACTCGGTACCCCAGCGGTTGAAAATATGGCATTCAAAAGATATGATAGATTTGTAACTTACTTTCCATTCGTCGTTGACTCCGGGAGAAGCTTGCGGCGAAAATGCGTTAGGACAGAGCAGATTTGACTCTCCGACTGTCACTTCATATGAGGGACTGTAGTATTCACATTGTCCGGATGCGTCGGCAGCAAAGAAACGGACATAAGTCGTGCCATGATCGCGAAAAGTATAAGTGAGTTCGGTCTGAGGATAGCGGTCGTCGATCGGATCGAAATCAGGATTGTGAGCCAATTGCCACTCGTAAAATGATGCGGCATCGGTTATTGAAGCAGAAAATGTAATCTCACATGGTGCGGATCCTCCAAGTGAAGCTCCGGCGACGGTCTGTTCGTTGTCGTTATCGCGTTCTGATTGTTCGGCTGATGTCTCGGCGGTAACAGCGTAAGCGGTAAAAGCCGGAGATTCGATGGTTTGTCCGAGTCCCCAAGCTTCGCAGAAGCGGTCTCCAGAAAGAGTAAAAGAAGTGTTGCAATAGGGGGCTTCGACACTGATGACCGGTTTAAGCGATGAGATCGACTGCACGATTACGGTCTGACGGTAGCTGTTGTTGTCTGCATCGTATACCAGAGAGTTGTACTTTAACTGAAGTTCGCGGCTGAGTTCTTCGCTACGACCATTGATATTGTAATAAATGATCCGATCGCCGTTGCCGTCAATTTCAAGTTCGGTGCGATTACAGTCCTGCTGTTCGGCGGCAGGGACAATTGAGTTTAACATCAATTGATGGCGCGAATAATCGACAATCCAAAAAAAGTGCTGACGGCCGTCGACTTCGACAATATATCCGCTGTCGCCACTATCGAGTGTTAATGATTGTGCAGTGGCTATTTCTTCGGCATATGCTGCCCCGTTAGATCCAAAACGAGACCATTTGACGGATTTGCCTGATTGATATGACATCGTGACGCCAGCAGCAGATCTCAGTACATAAATGTTTTCCAACCCCGTAGCTGCGGCCGGATTGACAGTCACCGGCGACGACGGTGAGCCAGTAAATGACAGTTGAGCGTCGGAATAAAAAAATATGGATGCGGCGAGTATGGCGGTTATAGCGTACTTCATATTTATTTCAGTATTAGTACAAAGATAACGAAAAAAACACTGATTATAATATGAATGATGTCTATTTATATAAATTTAAGTTTCAAGTTGTGATACTAAAAGAGCCGCGGATAACCGCGGCTCTTTCGATATTATAGTCACAGACTTCCGATCAGGCTTTGTAGTATGCGAGCTGGTCAGGAGTGAAGTTAGCGATGAAGTCAGCATGTTTTGTGACTTCTGCCTGAGCGAGTTTGTTATATACGGTCGCTGATTTGACGAAAGAGTCATTGCGCTGAGCATCAGCAAGGAGAAGATAGCCCATAACAATGTTTCCGGCCATTTCGACCATACGGCGTGCCATGAAATCGGTGTAAGCCGTATCGTTTACAGCAGCAACAGCATCAACGGCTTTGACATACTGTTCGGTCATGGCTGCAAGGTTGTCCTTGAGCGCCTGAAGCTCGGGTTTGACCTCCTGAGCAGCATAGCTGTCGATAAGAGCCTTGTATGTGCCGGTGGTGACGTGGCGTATTGCAGCAACGACCTGAAGCTGTGTGGTGCCTTCGTAGATAGAAGTGATACGGGCATCACGATAGAGGCGTTCGCATGCGTAGTCTTTCATGAAACCTGAACCGCCGTGAACCTGGATGCAATCGTATGCATTCTGGTTACAGTATTCACTGCCCATGCCCTTGGCCATAGGAGTGAGCGCGTCAGCGAGTTTGCTGTAGTGTTTCATTTCTGCGCGTTCGTCAGCAGTGAGGCTGCGTTCCTTTGCGATGTCTTCGTAAAGTTTGTACATGTCGACGAAACGAGAGCATTCATAGAGGAGCGCACGACTTGCGTCGAGTTTTGCCTTCATGACAGAAATCAGTTCAGCAACCGCCGGGAATTCGATGATTGCTTTGCCGAACTGTTTGCGGTCTTTGGCATATGCGAGCGCCTCACGGTAAGCGAGTTCGCTTACGCCTACAGACTGCGCGGCGATGCCGAGTCGGGCACCGTTCATAAGCGCCATCACATATTTTATGAGGCCGAGGCGACGGTTGCCGCAAAGTTCAGCTTTAGCGTTTTTATAAACGAGTTCGCATGTGGGAGAGCCTTTGATGCCCATTTTGTTTTCGATGCGACGAACGGTAACACCACCGTTGCGTTTGTCATAGATAAACATAGACAGTCCGCGGCCGTCTTTGGTGCCTTCTTCGGAACGGGCAAGAACGAGGTGAATATCGCTGTCGCCATTGGTGATGAAACGCTTCACACCATTGAGTCGCCAAGTGCCGTCTTCGTCCTGAGTAGCCTTGAGCATTACAGACTGGAGATCGGAACCTGCGTCAGGTTCGGTGAGGTCCATAGACATAGTCTCACCTTCGCAAACGCGTGGAATAAAACGAGCTTTCTGATCTTCGTCGGCAAATTCGTAGATGGTTTCAGCACAGTCCTGAAGTCCCCAAAGGTTTTCAAAACCGGTATCGGCACGGCTGACAATATCAGCGGCCATGATGTATGGGGTGATGGGGAAATTGAGACCACCAAAGCGGCGAGGCATAGCCATACCCATAAGCCCAGCTTTGCGGCATGCGTCAAGGTTTACGACAGTCCCGTCAGCATAGATGGCATGACCATCAGCGCATGATGCGCCCTGATGATCGACACCTTCGGCATTTTCGGCGATCAGACCGCCGCAGAGGTCACCGACGATTTCGAGAACCTTGTCGTAGTTGTCCATAGCGTCCTCGAAATTACGGGGAGCATAGTCAAATTTTTCGGCATCAGAGAAGTTGCGTTCTTTGAGCTCGACGATCTTCTGCATCAACGGATGGTTGAGGTGATGCTTAAGATCAGGGTTGTCTGTATAGAAATTAGCCATTTTGTAAGTAATTATTCTGATTAGTTATCACTCTTGTCACGCGATATCGTCACTCCGACAATATAATAATGCGGGATATCCTTTATCATTTGATTATTATTAAGTTCGGGGTCGAGAACGGTCTCTCCGCAGAAACGTATAACGTTAAAACGTTTGTCTACCCATACGGAACCAATTAGAACCAATGGAATGAATTTGCCTTCATAGACAGAGTCCACCTTGAAAGGTCGCGCGTTATAGATGTATTTCGGCGTTGGATCACCGTTGAAAAAAATCGGTTTCAACGGAAGCGTCTCAGACATTTCACGCATGTTCACCATTGACATAAGCAACGCCTTGGTTGAATCATTACGGTTCTTGAGCCCGATATTGAACTTTTTTGATAATGTTAGGATACCACGTTGGGGATCTGCCATTTCCTCAGGTTGAATTTCAGTAGCGCTTTCGCCAAGTTCCTTAACAGAGCATAAATTTGGCGTTGCTCTCTGAATAGGAAAAGTAGAAAAATTACTGTTAATCAACGAATCTCCGGCATATTCATGAATGCTGAATTCAAAAATACGCTTACAGTCTGACAGTCGGGATATATCAAAGGAATACATTCCGAAACCGTCCATCTCTAACAGAGGCAGATAGTCTTCGAAAGACGCTTCCTGAGCTATGATGGACTGAGCCGATACAGATCCGACTGACAGAACCGATGCGATGATTAATGATAATAATTTTCGCATGACGCGGTGACGGAAAAATTTACTTAGAATTCTTTTTGTAATATTTGATGAGTTTGGGAACAACATCTTCCATATTGCCTGTAATTACATAGTCGGCGATGGTGTTGATCGGAGCGTCAGGATCGCTGTTGATCGAAATGATGATCGAGCTTTCCTGCATACCAGCGATGTGCTGTATCTGCCCCGAGATACCGCATGCTATATAAAGTTTCGGACGAACTGTCACGCCTGTCTGGCCGATCTGACGGTCATGTTCGATGAAACCAGCATCGACAGCTGCGCGCGAAGCTCCGACTTCGGCACCGAGAGTGTTGGCAAGATCAAACAGAAGCTGGAAGTTTTCCTTGCTGCCAACACCATAACCACCTGCGACAATGATAGGAGCGCCTTTGATGTTGACTTTTGATTTTTCAATATGACGGTCGATGATCTCAACGACGAAATCTTCGTCTTTAACATATTTCGAGGGCTCGAGATTGATGACCTCTCCTTTGTAGTTGGCATCGCGGATTTCCTTTTTCATCACACCTTCGCGTACGGTCGCCATCTGAGGACGGCACTCGGGGTTAACGATAGTCGCAACGATGTTGCCTCCGAATGCGGGACGTATCTGATAAAGAAGATCGGTATATTCTTTACCCGTTTTAGGATCTTTGTGATCACCGATTTCAAGAGAGGTACAGTCTGCTGTAAGACCGCTGTGCAGGCAGCTCGAAACGCGCGGGCCGAGATCACGGCCAATGCAAGTCGCGCCCATAAGGCAAATCTGCGGTTTGATTTCCTTGAAAAGGTTGATCAATACAGAAGCGTGTGGATTAGAGGTGTAGGGGAAAAGGCGTTTGTCTTCTACTTTATATAAAGTATCAACGCCATATGGGAAAACCTGTTTTTCGATACCGTCAAGCTTGTCGCCGATAACGACAGCTTCAAGTTTCACTCCGAGACGGTCGGCAAGTACGCGGCCTTTAGTAAGAAGTTCAAGGCTTACGTCAGCCACTTTGCCTTCGTCGTATTCGCAGTAGACTATTAAATTGTTTTGTTCTGCCATAATGCTTTAAAGTTGGAGGGGCTATTAGCCGATTGTGTGATTAGTAATAAGTTCTTTGATAAGATCTTCGATCTGCTCGTCGTTGTTATCGAGGCGTCGGCTCTCTTTAGCTGTAAATACAACATTTTCGATAGCCTTTACCTTTGTGGGCGAGCCTGCGAGACCGATCTGTTCGGGATCTGCCTCAACGTAAGCGGCACTCCATTCCTCGATGTTAAGGTAGGGGCGCTCGTTGACGAAAGCCTGATCCTCATCGCTGAGTTTTGCCTTTTCGCTGGGCGAAACGGCATACTTGTATTTCATCAGACGACGTGCGTTGCGCGGGCGGCAATCAGCAGCGGAACCATTTACAGTCACGACACAGGGGAGGGGAGCAACGACTGTTTCCACGCCGTGCTCAAGACGACGGCGAACTGTCACTTTTCCATCTTTGATGCCGAGGATTTCCTCCGCGTAAGTAACCTGAGGAATGCCAAGTTTTTCGGCGATCTGCGGTCCCACCTGAGCAGTGTCGCCGTCGATAGCCTGACGGCCGCCAAGAATGATGTCGTAATTACCGAATTTTTTCACGGCCTGCGCGAGAGAATAAGATGTCGCGAGGGTATCGGCACCGCCGAGTGTGCGGTCAGTGAGTACGATACCGGCATCAGCGCCACGGAAAATAGCTTCACGTATAATCTCTGAAGCGCGAGGAAGGCCCATAGTAAGCAAAGTAACTTTAGCTCCAGGATTCTCATCCTTGATACGAAGTGCCTGCTCAAGGGCATTAAGATCTTCAGGGTTAAAGATAGCAGGGAGCGCGGCGCGATTTATAGTGCCGTCTTCCTTCATCGCATCTTTGCCAACATTGCGGGTGTCAGGCACCTGCTTTGCGAGCACAATGATGTTTAAACTCATAATAAAGATATTAAATGAATTATTAAAATGTTTTCTGAAATATAGTTACGTCATGCAAAATTACGTAAACCGCCTGTTATTACAAAATTTATGGCTTGGTTTCTGCCTATATGACAATGTTAAACTTTGTCATGACAGCCCGTTATTCATGGCTGCTGCCATCAAAACAATGGGTACATACTTTGCATTTAGGAAGTCCGATAGCATTGACAAGTGTCTCCAGAGTACAAAAGCGGAGGGAGTCAAGTCCCAGATCTTTGCGAATCTCTTCAACCATGCGGTTATAAGCTTCCGAACCGGCCTTTGTAAAATCTTCGAGCGGAGCTTTGAAGCCCTGATCTTCGAGCCGTGCGATGACACGCCGTGCGATCAGTTCCATCTCGCTTTTAGAGGCAGTGAAATTAAGGAATTTGCAAGGATATACCAGCGGAGGACATGAAATGCGGATATGAACTTTCTTTGCTCCGGCATCGCGAATGTCTTTCACGTTGTCGCGCAACTGAGTGCCGCGAACGATTGAATCGTCGCAAAACGCAACTCTTTTGTCTTTAAGCAGACTATTGTTTGCGATAAGTTTCATCTTAGCCACCAGTTCACGGCGTTTCTGGCTGCCCGGAGTGAAGCTGCGAGGCCAGGTAGGGGTGTATTTTACCATGCCGCGAAGGTAGGGTTTCTTTATAGCAGATGCATAGCCGAGAGCCATCCCTGTGCCGGAATCCGGTACGGGACTGACGAAGTCGATGTCGTCGGCATCAGTTTCTTCAGCCGTATTCAATCCGATCTTATAACGTATTTCATCAACGTTTCGACCTTCGTATGAGCATGGGGGATACCCGTAATAGACCCACATGAATGCACAAATCTGCATTTCTTCTCCCGGAGCTTTGAGCTGAGTTATGCCGTCGGCGGTAATATGGATGATTTCCGCCGGGCCAACGTTGTAGAATGATTTGTAGCCCAGATTCGGGAAAGAGCAGTCTTCAGTCGCGACAGCATGGGCACCATCCTTACGGCCGATTATCACGGGTGTGCGTCCGAGACGGTCGCGGGCCGCGATTATGCCGTCTTTAGTCAGGAGAAGCATCGAGCAAGAACCTTTGACTTTGCGGTAAACGTTCTCTATGCCGTCGACATAATCCTTGCCCTCGCTGATCAGTGCGCCGATCAGTTCAGTCGGATTGAGGGTGTCGTAGCTGTGTTCGCAGAAGTGCCGTCCGGCATCAAGAAGTTCTTTTTCGAGTTCACGGATGTTGTTTATTTTTGCAACCGTAACAATGGCAAACTTGCCGAGGCGGCTGTTGATAATGATAGGCTGTGCATCGGTATCGCTGATCACGCCTATGCCTGCATTGCCGGCAAAGGCGTCAAGATCCGGTTCGAATTTTGTCCGGAAATATGAATTGTCGATACTGTGGATCTGTCGAGAAAACTGACCGTCGTTGAAAGTTGCTATGCCGGCGCGTTTTGTGCCGAGATGACTGTTATAGTCAGTGCCATAGAATAAATCATTGACGCAATCGTCGTGTTTGACGACACCAAAGAAACCTCCCATAAAAAAATATTTAAATATTGCTTATACGTTGCAGCCCCGAAGGTCATGGACTGTGACACTACGGGGCTGCGATATGTTTAATTTATTTTTTATTGTTTAATTGCTGTTCGACCCAACGGCGCGCATTGATAAACGCGTCGATCCATACTGTTACTTCGTCGTTACGACGCGAGCGCGGATAGTAGGCGCACTGCCATGGATATATTGCTCGCTCAAGGTGGGGCATCATTGCCACATGGCGTCCGTCGGCGGACGCGAGACCGGCAACCGATCCTTTAGATCCGTTGGGGTTTCCGGGATATGATGAATAGCTGTATTTTGCAATCACATTGAGGTCGGCTGTTTTGCCGGGGAACGCAAAGCGACCTTCACCATGAGCTACCCATATGCCGGTACGCACACCTGATAGAGAACCGAACATAACAGTATCATTTTGGGGAACCGTCACTGTGACAAATTCAGATTCAAACTTATGGGAAACGTTGTGAAGCATTTTCGGTCTGACGTTTTCCGGAAGACCAAGAAGATTGAGTTCAACCATCAGCTGACAACCGTTGCATACACCGAGGCTCAGGGTGTCGGGCCGCGAGTAGTATTTTTCGAGCGCTCGACGAGCGGTCTCATTCCATCTGAACCCTCCTGCCCAGCCTTTTGCCGACCCGAGGACATCGCTGTTGGAGAAGCCGCCGCAGAACACGATCATATTAACATCATCGAGAGTCTCACGTCCTGACATAAGATCTGTCATATGGACGTCCTTGACATCAAAACCGGCAAGGTAGAGCGACCAAGCCATTTCACGATCACCGTTGACACCTTTTTCGCGTATGATTGCGGCTCGAATGCCACTGCGGACTCCTGATCGTTGGGTTGTTATATCTCTTGATGCAAAAGATCCGTTGAATTTTGACGGAAGAAGATATTTCAGCGGCTGGCGCTTATAGTTTTCGAAACGCTCGGCGGCGCAATTTCCTGCACTTTGAAGACTATCGAGAAGATATGACGGTCTGAACCAAACATCGCGCAACCAGTCGATGCCAAAAAGATGTTCACTATCATCATGTGTAACCATAATGACTCGTTCATCCGCCGGACAAGCAACAGGGAAGTATTTTACGCCCGATTCGTCAAGCAGTTTTTCGACACTTTCTTTTTTAGTATCTTCCACCTGAATTACGACAGCAGGATTTTCGGCGAACAGGATCTTGACAAGATCATCTTCACCATACATTCTGAAGCCGTCGGTATAAACTTTCAGACCGCCCTTTACATTGCCGAATGTCATTTCAAGCAGTGTTGTAATGAGACCTCCGGCGCTGACATCATGAAGTGCAAGAAGTTTGCGGAGTCTGACGAGCCGCTGGACGGTATCGAAAGCTTTGGCGAATTTCTCGGGATCGTTTACGGCCGGCACGTCTGAATCAATCTTGCCCATCGACTGAGCGAGTGCGGATCCTCCGAGACGCAACCGGTCGGCAGAGAAGTCGATATAATATAATGTAGAAATTGACTTATTAACTATTACCGGCGAAACGGTTTTACGGATATCGGAGACTTCACCGGCAGCGGAAATTATGACTGTTCCGGGTGCGTAAACTTTATTACCGTCGGGATATTTCTGAGTCATAGACAGACTGTCTTTGCCGGTAGGGATATTGATTCCCAGACGGCAGACAAAGTCACTGCAAGCTTCGACAGCTTTGTATAGGGCTGCGTCTTCTCCGGGGTTGTTGCACGGCCACATCCAGTTTGCACTGAGAGAAACCGATTTGAGTCCTTGTTTGAGATTTGCGCCTACGATATTGGTCAATGCTTCGGCTACGGCAATTCGCGAACCGGCCGCAGAATCAGCCAGTGCAGCCTGCGGCGCGTGGCCTATTGAAGTAGCGATGCCTGCCCGACCGATATAATCAAGGGCTACAACACCACAATCACTTAGCGGCAACTGTATTTCGCCCTGACATTGCTGGCAGGCAATGCGTCCGGTGACAGATCGGTCTACTTTGTTGGTAAGCCAGTCTTTACAAGCTACTGCTTCAAGCGAAAGCACGTCGCGGATGTATTGATCGAGTTTCGAAGGGTCGGTTTCTACAGAGGTATAATTGTTTGAGACAGTTTTGTCACGCATGACAGTCTTAGGCGAGTTCCCGAACATGTCGGCCATGGCGAGATCAATAGGTCGCGAGCGGTCAGGAGCTTCGAAAGTGAAGCGGTCGTCGCCGGTCGTTTCACCTACAACATATAGCGGCGCACGTTCGCGTTGTGCGATCTGCTCCACGCGAGGAATGTCTTTTGCATCAATAACAAAACCCATGCGCTCCTGACTTTCATTGCCAATAATTTCTTTGGCCGACAGAGTCGGATCTCCAACGGGCAATGCTGCGATGTCTATTTTGCCGCCTGTAGCCTCTACAAGTTCCGACAGTGCGTTCAAATGGCCTCCGGCTCCGTGATCGTGGACAGAGACAATCGGATTATCCTCGCTTTCTGCCAAAGCACGTATGACATTAGAAACGCGTTTCTGCATTTCGGGATTGGCACGTTGAACGGCATTGAGTTCGATAGCGTTGCCGTACTGACCTGTAGCGACTGAAGAAACTGCACCTCCGCCCATGCCAATGCGGTAATTGTCACCACCGCTTACCACAACCTTCTGACCGGGCTTTGGCGTGCCTTTTATAGCATCTTTTTTAGCAGCGAAACCAACACCGCCTGCAAGCATAATGACTTTGTCGTATGCGTAAGTTTTGTTATTTTCATTATGCTCGAATGTTAGCAGAGATCCGCAGATAAGCGGTTGTCCGAATTTATTACCGAAGTCAGACGCGCCGTTAGAAGCTTTAATCAGGATTTCGGCCGGTGTCTGGTAAAGCCATGCACGCGGATCGAAAAGTTTCTCCCACGCACGCTCAGTATCGAGACGCGGGTATGACGTCATGTATACGGCTGTTCCTGCAATAGGGAGACTGGCTTTGCCGCCGCCGAGACGGTCTCGGATCTCGCCGCCAGTGCCGGTTGCAGCTCCATTGAACGGTTCGACTGTTGTGGGGAAGTTGTGAGTTTCAGCTTTAAGAGAGATTACCGTCGGAACATCGCGCTGGGTGAAGTAATCAGGACGTTCGGGGTTTTCGGGATAAAACTGTGAAACTGTCGGGCCTTTAACAAAGGCGACATTGTCTTTATAAGCCGAAACCAATCCGTTTGGGTTTGTCTGAGATGTTTTTTTAATTAGTTTGAATAGCGATAAATCTTTTTCCTCACCGTCAATGATGAAGCTGCCGTTGAATATTTTATGACGGCAATGTTCTGAATTGACCTGTGAGAAACCGAACACTTCGCTGTCGGTAAGCGGGCGACCGAGCTTGGCCGCAAGATCGGTGAGATATTTTTCTTCGTCAGGACTCAACGCCAGACCTTCGGACCGGTTATACTCGGAGATATCGCTGATATGTCTGACAGGTTCCGGATCACGGTCAATCGAGAAAAGACGCGCTCCAAGTCCGTCATAACATCGTTGAAGCATCGGATCGTAAGCAGGCTTGGGGTCGGCAACGCGAGTAAACTCTTCAATACGCGAAATGCCGGCAAGTCCCATGTTCTGAGTGATCTCGACAGCATTTGTACTCCAGGGAGTGATCATTTCTTTGCGAGGGCCGACGAAATGGCCTTTGACTGAGGAGGACGAGAGCGGCTTCGCTCCGTCGAGCAACCATGTCAGTCGCTCGATCTCGCTTTCTGAAAATTTGTGGTCGGTGTCGATGGCATAAAATCTGTCAGTGCCCTTTTTGAAGAAAACTACCATATTAGTGATTGCAATAATGAAATGGTGTCAAAAAATTGATGATGCAAAGTTAAGTTTTTTTTTCGGGACAGCCGCAACGTTTGAGGTCTATTGTGAACTCTTTTTATACAAAAATGTGTTATATAAAATTGAATAATAAATTTTTTAATGTTAATTTTGCACCCGTATTAAGCGAAACTAATATTCAAAACCATAAACTCAAGACTTCTAATGAAGATTACATTTGAAAAAATCGACGAATGCAACGGTAAGCTCATTGTTAATGTCGAAGAAGCTGATTACGCAGCAAAGATAGATGAAGAACTTAAGAAAATCGGTAAGACTCATAATATCCCCGGGTTCCGCAAAGGGCATATCAGCGTCGGCCAATTGCGCGTCCGTTTTGGCAAACAGGTGAAGAGCGATGTTCTGAACAATATGGTTTATGAGGCTGCTGTAAAGTATATCGTTGACAACAAGATTAACATTCTCGGCCAACCCATACCCGAAAGTTTGAAAGAAATCAATCTTGACGACAAAGACTATACATTCACATATGATCTGGGATTTGCTCCTGACTTCAAGGTTGAACTTGACAAAAACGTGACTCTGCCTTACTATCAGATTGAAGTTACTGACAAGATGATGGAGGAGCAGGATAAAAGTCTTCGCGAGCGTTTCGGCGCACAGGTTCCCGGTGAAGAAGTAGACGAAAAAGCTGTCGTTAAGGGTACAATCATGGAACTCAACCCCGACGGTTCGGTCAAGGAGACCGAGGATGCCGTGCAGGTGATCAACGGCATTGTTGCTCCGTTCTATTTCAAATCTAAAGACGAAGAAAAGAAATTCATCGGCAAGAAGATCAACGACAAGGTTGTGTTCAATCCTTATGCTTCATGTGAGGGCAATGCTGCCGAGCTTGCATCCATGCTCAATATAGACAAGGAAAAGGCAGAGGATTACAAGGGTGATTTCGAAATGGCGATTTCTGAAATTATAGTCGTTAAACTCGCCGAACATAATCAGGAATTCTTCGACAGTGTCTTCGGACGGGACAAAGTGCATGATGAAGAGGAGTACAATGAAGCTCTTAAGGCAATGATCGCGGGATCATTCCGTGGTAATACCGACTACTTCTTCAATGTCGAAACCCGTAAGTATTTCCTCGAAAAATATGGAGATGACATCAAACTCCCCGCAGATTTTCTCAAACGCTGGCTTAAGATGAATAATCCGGAGGCAGCCGCAGATACAGACTGGGATAAGGAGTTCGAGCAGATGATTCCTCAGATCAAGTGGCAGCTCATCAGCGATCATATTGCCGAACAGCTTGGCGTCAAGGTCGAAGAGGCGGATCTTATGGCCCGTGCACGTTACATTGCTCAGCAGCAGTTTGCCCAGTATGGTATCTACAATATGGATGAAGAGACGATGGCTGATACGGCCAAACGTATTCTTGCAGACAAGAACTATCGCCGTCGCATAGCAGAAGAAGTAAGTGAACTTAAATTGTTCGCGTTTATTCGTGAGGCCGTGACTGTAGATCTTAAAACTGTTTCGATGGAAGATTTTGTCAAGATGGTCAATCCGTCGGCAAAAGCTGCAGAATAATATCGGCAGGTATATAGTTTACTTTATAGAACGGGAGTTGCCTTTGATGCAACTCCCGTTTTTTTGAGATATAGAATGATACCTATGATCTGTATTACAAAATATTTATGTACGAAAAATTTGCAAATCCATCTCGGATTTTGTAACTTTGGATAACAATTAGCAAACCGAATAACCGAACAAAACACTAAATATGAACAACAATTTGGATTTTCGCAATTATGCCGTGCATCATTTAGGTATGAACGGACTCTCTCTTGACCAATATACGTCGCATATCAATTCATCAATAAACGCAAATTATATCAATCCGTCGATCATCGAAGAACGCCAACTCAATGTTGCGCAGATGGACGTTTTCTCGCGTCTGATGATGGACCGGATTATTTTCCTCGGGACGGAAGTAAATGATTACACAGCCAATGTCATTCAGGCTCAGTTGCTCTATCTTGATTCTTCCGATCCAGGCAAAGATGTGTCGATCTATATCAATTCGCCCGGCGGATCTGTATATGCCGGACTCGGTATATATGATACCATGCAATATATTTCGAGCGATGTGTCGACAATCTGTACCGGCATGGCAGCTTCGATGGCTGCGGTGCTGCTCGTAGCCGGAGAAAAAGGCAAGCGTTTTGCGCTGCGTCATTCGCGCGTTATGATCCATCAGCCAATGGGCGGCGCACAAGGGCAGGCAAGCGATATAGAGATTACAGCACGCGAGATCAAAAAGCTCAAACATGAACTGTATACGATTATCGCCGATCATTCCGGCCAGCCGTTTGATCGCGTCGAGAAAGATTCCGACCGCGATTATTGGATGACTGCCGACGAAGCTAAAGAATATGGAATGATTGACAGTGTTCTTGTAAAAGCGATACACTAATCTTATGCCTAAAGCAAAAGAAACACCGCATTGCAGCTATTGCGGCAGAAATGCTTCGCAGGTGGAGGCTCTTATTCCGTCGCCTGATCAGAAATCATATATCTGTACGGATTGCGTCAATGCGATCCACGACATGATTTTAAACTATCATGAAGAAAACGGCAATGGACATAAGAAACAGTCCGGATCTATCGGAATGTCTCTCGATCGGATACCCAAGCCCGCGGCGATAAAGTCTTTTCTTGATCAATACGTCATAGGTCAGGATGAAGCAAAGAAGTATCTTTCGGTAGCGGTATATAACCATTATAAGCGTCTGTTGCAGCCGGACGACGATGATGTGGATATAGAGAAAAGCAACATTATTCTTGTCGGACCTACGGGTACAGGCAAAACATTGCTTGCCAAGACCATAGCGCGGTTGCTCGATGTGCCGTTTACCATCGTTGACGCCACCGTTCTGACTCAGGCGGGTTATGTCGGAGAAGATATCGAAAGTCTGCTGACGCGTCTGCTGCAGGCGGCTGATTATGATGTCGACCGGGCGCAAAGAGGAATAGTTTTTATTGACGAAATTGATAAAATTGCGCGAAAAGGCGACAATCCATCCATAACACGTGACGTTTCTGGTGAGGGTGTTCAGCAAGGTTTGCTGAAGCTGCTCGAAGGTTCTATAGTCAATGTCCCCCCGCAGGGTGGCCGCAAGCATCCGGAACAGCGTATGATCCCTGTTGATACTAAAAATATTCTCTTTATCTGTGGAGGCGCTTTTGATGGCATCGAACAGAAAGTAGCTCATCGCATGAATAGCCATGTTGTCGGCTATTCTACAGATTCGAAACGTCGTCGACTGGATACTAAGGATTTTATGCGTTATGTGGCTCCTCAGGACCTGAAATCGTTCGGTCTGATCCCTGAAATTATCGGACGCTTACCGATTCTGACACATCTCGAGCCTCTTGACCGGAATGCTCTGCGCCGGGTATTGACAGAACCCAAAAATGCCATTACAAGACAATACAAAAAATTGTTCGAAATGGACGGCATTGATTTGAGTTTTGATGAAGATGCGCTTGATCTTATTGTTGATAAAGCTATTGAGTATAAACTCGGAGCACGCGGTTTGCGATCAATTGTCGAGTCAATAATGGTTGACGCTATGTATGAACTCCCGTCCGAATCAGTCAAAGAGTTTAAAGTCATTAGAGATTATGCTTTGCATAAAATAGAAGATGCCCATTTTGAAGTTGCAGATAATTGATAAATCAATATAAATAAACCGTTCCGGCTATGTATTCCCGACAAGTTCTTATCGATGCTCTGAAAGAGCACTTCGGCTTTGACAAATTCAAAGGTAATCAGGAAGCTATTATCTTGAATTTGCTTGAAGGGCACGATACATTTGTATTGATGCCTACCGGAGGCGGTAAGTCATTATGCTATCAGTTGCCGGCGCTGTTGTCGGAAGGTACTGCCATTGTAGTGTCGCCGTTGATCGCACTGATGAAAAATCAGGTCGATGCGATGCGCAATTTCAGTGCTGACGACAATATAGCCCACTTCCTCAATTCGTCGCTTACGCGTGCGGCCATTGACAGTGTCAAGGGAGATATTCTTTCCGGAAAGACAAAACTCCTCTATGTCGCGCCCGAATCTTTGACCAAAGAAGAAAATATCGATTTTCTTAGAAGTGTGAAGATTTCGTTTTATGCTATTGACGAGGCACATTGCATATCTGAATGGGGCCATGATTTTAGGCCTGAGTATCGTCGTATACGTCCTATTATTAATGAAATAGGTGTGAGGCCGGTTATTGCGCTTACTGCTACAGCTACCCCGAAAGTACAGCATGATATTCAGAAAAATCTCGGGATGACGGATGTTGCGGTCTTCAAATCGTCGTTCAACCGTCATAACCTTTATTATGAGGTACGGCCAAAGACCAAGACCACTGATCATGATATAATCAAGTTCGTAAAGCAGCAGGAAGGCAAGTCAGGTATTATTTACTGCCTTAGCCGCAAAAAGGTCGAGGAGCTGGCCGAACTACTGTCTATCAACAACATCAAAGCGCTGCCTTATCATGCCGGACTCGACGGAGCTACACGGTCTGAAAATCAGGATGCATTTCTTCTGGAGACTATTGATGTTATAGTGGCTACTATTGCTTTTGGCATGGGCATTGATAAGCCCGATGTGCGTTTTGTGATCCATTATGATATGCCGAAGTCGCTGGAAGGGTACTATCAGGAGACCGGTCGTGCGGGACGTGACGGAGGAGAAGGCTATTGCCTTGCATTCTATTCATATAAAGATCTTCAGAAAATGGAGAAATTTATGCAGGGTAAGCCTTTGTCAGAACAAGAAATAGGCAAACAGTTGCTCATCGAAACTGCAGCATACGCTGAGTCATCAGTATGTCGGCGTAAAGTATTGCTTCATTATTTTGGCGAGGAGTTTGGTGAAGACAATTGTGGCAATTGCGATAATTGCCGTTCTTCTCATAATCGTATTGAGGCTAAAGACTGCCTGCTTGATGTGCTGGATACTGTTTTGGCATTGAAAGAGCGGTTTAAAGCAGAGCATGTCATAGATGTCATGCTAGGGAAAAATACGAATGAAATAAAGTCCTATCACCACGATCAGATTGAGACCTACGGTTGTTGTCGCGATCGTGACCATCGTTTCCTTAATTCTGTGATACGTCAGGCGTCATTTGAGGGTTATCTTGCCCGCGACATTGAAAATTATGGCCTTGTGAGACTGACTGACAAGGGCAGGGCATTTATGTCACGGCCGGTATCATTCAAAATTGTTGAGGATACTGATTTTGCCGATGACGAGGAGTCAGTTATTGTAAAGAGCGGGGCTAATTGTTCGGCTGATCCTGAGTTGTATGCCATTCTTGATTCTATGCGCCGGCAAATAGCCGCGAAGTTGAAACTTCCGCCATATGTAATATTTCAGGAAACATCTCTTGAGGCGATGGCTACAAGTTATCCGGTGACTATTGAGGAACTCCAGAATATTTCAGGCGTAGGCGCTGGCAAGGCAAAACGATACGGTGAGGAATTTGTTAAGGTCATCAAGACCTATGTCGATGAACGAGAGATCGAGCGACCTGAAGATCTTCGTGTCCGCAGTGTGGCCAATCGCTCCAAATCAAAGGTCACCATTATCCAGGCTATTGACCGTAAGATCGATCTTGAGGAATTGGCTCATTCGCTGAATATGAGTTTTGACCAGTTGCTTGAAGAAATAGAAGCTATCGTTAATGCCGGAACTAAGATCAATATTACATATTACCTTGATAATATTATCGATGTAGAGGATCAAAATGAAATTTTTGATTATTTTAGAGAATCTGATACCGACAGCCTTGATGAAGCTTACAGCGAACTATGTCCTGATTTTTCAGAGAATGAAATTCGTCTTGTGCGTATCCGCTTCTTATCAGAGATGGGTAATTAATAATTGAAATTATTTTTATGCCAATTATGGATAACAAAGTCCTTGAAGATTTATATATGCGTCACGTCGGCGCAACGCCGAAGTCTGTCGTGGAGTTGCCGTCATCAGGTTCTAATCGCCGATATTTCAGATTGCTTGGTGATAAAGATTTGATCGGGGTTTTAGGAACATGTGCTGAAGAGAATGAGGCATTTGTCTATATGTCGGATCATTTCCGCGGTCACGGCTTGCGCACACCCAAAGTGGTCAGTGTCTCAGATGACCGTATGGCATATCTTCAGGAGGATCTTGGCGATACTCTTCTGTTCAATGCAATTGAAAAAGGGCGCCTGACTCGATCGTTTTCATCCGAAGAAAAGGAACTGCTTGTCCGGACAATCCGGGCATTGCCTGATATACAGTTTGCAGGAGCTGTAGGACTTGATTTTAATTATTGCTATCCTTCGTCTCAATTCGATGTCCGCACGATAATGTGGGACCTCAATTATTTTAAATATTGCTTTCTGAAAGCAACCGGTCTTGAATTTCAGGAAGATCGGCTGGAAGATGATTTTCAAGCTCTTGCCGACGTGCTGATGCGGTCTCAGTCCGGCACTTTCATGTATCGTGATTTTCAGTCGCGTAATGTGATGATCAAGGATGGTGAACCCTGGTTTATTGATTTTCAAGGAGGCCGTAAAGGTCCCTTTTATTATGATGTGGCCTCCTTCTTATGGCAGGCTAAGGCTAATTATCCAGAATCGTTGCGCCGGGAGCTGATTGGTGAGTATATTGACTCGTTGCGTAAGTATCAGTATATCGACGAGCAATATTTCATGGAACAGCTTCGTCATTTTGTCCTGTTCCGTACTCTTCAGGTGCTCGGTGCATATGGATTCCGGGGATATTTTGAGAAGAAACCTCACTTCATGCAGAGTGTTCCTTTTGCGATAGCCAATCTGCGTGCGCTTCTTGACCGTCCGTATGCCGAATATCCCTATCTTAACAGCCTCCTTGATCGGCTTGTTAATTTGAAGCAATTTTCTGATGACCTTCAGAAAAAGTCATTGACTGTCCGAGTGATGAGTTTTGCTTATAAGAAAGGTATTCCCAATGATCCGTCGGGTAATGGCGGTGGCTTTGTATTTGATTGCAGGGCTGTAAATAATCCCGGTAAATATGAACGCTATAAGCCATTTACCGGTCTTGATAGTCAGGTGATAAAATTTCTTGAGGATGACGGCGAAGTTGTAAGTTTTCTTGATAATTGTTATGCGCTTGTTGATGCTTCGGTTGCGAGATACAAAGAGCGTGGTTTTACCAATCTGATGGTAAGTTTTGGTTGTACCGGTGGTCAGCATCGATCTGTCTATTGTGCACAGCATATGGCTGAACATATACACAAAAAATTCAATGTCAAAGTTGAACTTGTTCATAGAGAGCAGAATATAGAACAAAGTTTCACTGTTAAAGACTGATCGCTCTTATGAAAGCGATGATATTTGCAGCCGGTCTCGGCACACGGCTTAAGCCCTTTACTGATTCCCATCCTAAAGCTCTTGCTGAGGTTTGCGGTCGTCCTATGCTCGGAATTGTCATTGAACGTTTGAAATCGTTTGGGATAGATGAGATCGTTGTCAATGTACATCATTTTGCTGATCAAATTGTTGATTATCTTCATGATAACAATGATTTTGGGGTTGAAATTCATATCAGCGACGAGACTCCGAAGCTTCTCGACACTGGTGGAGGCATACTTGCTGCCCGCGGTTGGCTTGACGGCAATGAGCCGTTTATCGTGCATAATGCGGATATCCTTACAGATATTGATTTGGCCGTTATGCTGTCTGTCGCAAAATCAGTTGATGCTTTAGCTGCATTGCTTGTATCGTTGAGAACTACCAGGCGATATCTGCTGTTTGACTCACAAAGCATGATGCTGAAAGGGTGGACAAATGTTGAAACCGATCAATTCAGGCCGGAAGGTTTCAAAATGTCAGATACTTATCGCCGACTTGCTTTTGGCGGTGTGCATATTATTTTCCCCGCCATATTTCCGTATCTTGCCGCCTATGCTGAAAGCAAAAAAGAAGATTGTCACACGACGGGCTCGATCCCTAAATTCTCGATAATGGATTTCTATATTGATAATTGCTCCACTTTGCCGATTATGGGTTATCAGTCGCCAAAACCATACCGCTGGCATGATATAGGCAAACCCGATGCCCTTGAGGCTGCTCAAAGAGATTTTGAAAATGATAATTTTTAACAACCGGAATTTGGAGTATAAATTTCAAATATAAACATATTGTCATACAATTGATTATGCCTGTTCGGCGGTTATTTTAACCTGTGTTAAATGGGACATTTGTGCTAAATTGCTAAAAAACGCGTCGGCCATCGTTGTAATTTTGCATCAGAAAAAGTTATAATCAGATGACCGACAGAAAGCTACATTTTACAGATAAAAAATCACGCTCGACGCGTCGCGCATTGTTGCGCTTTCTGAAGTACTACGATTACGGCTTCCGTGATATTGCAATAGAGATCTCCGATATCATACGCCGCGATCCGCTAAGTATCAGAAGTTCAGCATTCACAATAGTGGCGCAACTTGCCGTTATGGATTTTGAGACTGTGGCTATGTACGACCGCCGCGTGTGGCGCATTTTAGGTCAGATTGCTCTCGAATATTTCCGTCGGTCCGGAACGACGGGAGGTGCACCGTTCGTCAGCATTCTGCCTCTTAAAGCGCTTCTCGCGGCTATCGGCTTATCAGAACAACCGGAATTCGATATCCCGGCTTCAACATTCGTGAGATTCCTTGTCCGCATACGTGCTCCTGACTATATAATTTACAGTTGCCTCTTGATTTATTTTTGATAAAGTTTGGTGAGGTGAAAAAAAGTGACTACCTTTGCAGTCGCTAATCAATACAAAACCAACATTTTTAATTAATTCATTTTAATGGCAACAAAAATTAGATTACAGCGTCATGGTCGTAAGAACTATGCGTTTTATCCTATTGTAATCGCCGATAGCAGGGCACCACGAGATGGTAGATTTATTGAAAGGATAGGTTCTTATAATCCGAACACTAATCCTGCTACAATTTCTCTTAATTTCGAGCGGGCTTTGTATTGGGTGAATGTCGGTGCTCAGCCTACCGACACTGTTCGTTCAATCCTTTCTAATGAAGGCGTCCTCCTGATGAAGCATCTTCAGGGTGGTGTTAAGAAAGGCGCATTTGACGAAGCAGAGGCACAGCGTCGTTTTGATGCTTGGAAAGCTAATAAGATCGCATCTGTTGATAAACTCAAAGCTGATATGGCTTCTAAGAAAGAAATCGCTTTGAAAGAGCGTCTTGATGCTGAAACCGCTAAGAACAATGCTAAGGCTGAAGCTGTAGCTAAAAAGAAAGCTGAGATAGCAGCAGCTGCCGCTGAGGCTGCAAAGGCTGCTGAAGAAGCTGCAAAAGAAGCTGAAGCTCAGGCTGAAGCTCCTGCCGCAGAATAATCCGGCCTTATATTTTAAGCGCTAACACAGATGCGACTCGCTTTTCGCGATTGTCGCATCTGTTGTTTTATAGCCAATCCTCTTCCGTCGTAACGACGCTTTTTTGTCGCAATGTTTCGCTATCTTGCCGCTTTTTATTAAATTTGCGAAAAATATAAGTTGACCAACATTATTATAGATAGTATAGTTTAATGAAGAAATTTGCCGAATATAACGGGTTCAATCTCTCCGACATCAATAAACAGATGCTTGAGAGATGGCGCAAAGCCAATCTCTTTGAAGAAAGTCTTAAAGTTAGAGAAGGTTGTCCTTCATTTGTATTTTATGAAGGTCCTCCTTCCGCCAACGGTATGCCCGGCATACACCATGTCATGGCGCGTACGATTAAGGATATCATATGCCGTTATAAGACTATGAAAGGCTTTCAGGTCAAGCGTAAGGCAGGATGGGACACTCACGGACTTCCCGTTGAGCTTGGTGTGGAAAAGGCGCTGGGCATAACGAAAGAGGACATCGGCAAAAAGATTTCTGTTGATGACTATAATGCAGCTTGTCGTAATGAGGTCCTCAAATACACCAAGGAATGGGAAACTCTGACTGAGACAATGGGATACTGGGTTGACATGTCTGATCCCTATATCACATACGACAACCGTTATATTGAAACTTTATGGTGGCTCCTGCGTCAGATCTATGACAAAGGATTGCTCTATAAAGGGCTTACCATTCAGCCATATTCTCCGGCTGCCGGTACGGGCCTCAGTTCTCATGAATTAAACCAGCCCGGTTGTTATCGCGATGTAAAAGACACAACCGTTACGGCTTTGTTCGAAATTTTGGAGCCGCGCGAGGAAATGAAGGGGTGGGGCACTCCCTATTTTGTGGCTTGGACTACTACGCCCTGGACTCTTCCTTCGAATACTGCTCTTTGCGTTGGCCCGAAATTTGAATATTCATGTGTGCGCACATATAATCCGTACACAGGCAAACCTGTCTCAGTTATAATAGCAACAGATGCCCTGTCGCGTTATTTCAAACCTGAAGGCCTTGAGGCCCCGATTGACGAGTTTACCCCTGGTTCAAAAATTCTTCCGTATCGCGTAGTCGCTACCTTTACAGGCGAGGAGCTCGTCGGCATGCGTTACAGACAGCTGATGCCCTGGGTTAAGCCCGTTGAAAAACTTGACGATAATTCGCCCGCTTTTGTCAGGGATTTTGCCAAATCTAATCCTGCCGACGGATTTACGGTAGGGAAGGATACATTTGTCATCATGAATGCTGCTGCATTCAGAGTTATCCCCGGTGATTATGTCACTACAGAAGACGGTACTGGCATTGTTCATATCGCACCTACTTTCGGTGCCGATGATGCTAAAGTTGCCAAAGCCGCCGGTATACCGTCATTGTTCATGATTACGCGTAATGGCGAGACCCGTCCGATGGTCGACTTTACAGGCAAATATTATCTGCTTGACGAATGCGCTCCCGCATTTGTTGAGCGTTGCGTAAATGTTGAACTGTATAAGAGTCATGAAGGCGATTTTGTCAAGAATGCCTATGACCCGCGTTTCAACCCCGGAGGAAAATATGATGAAGCTGCAGCCTCCAAGGCTGAAGATCTCAATATAATCATTTGCCTTGAAATGAAACAGGCAGGTGAGGCTTTCAGAATCGAAAAGCAAGTTCATAATTATCCGCATTGCTGGCGAACCGACAAACCGGTAATCTACTATCCGCTCGACAGTTGGTTCATAAAGACTACAGCCGTCAAGGATCGTCTTATTGAACTTAATGATACAATCAAATGGAAACCGGCGTCAACCGGCTCCGGCCGTTTTGGCAAATGGCTTGAAAATCTTCAGGACTGGAATCTGTCGCGCAGTCGTTTTTGGGGTACTCCGCTGCCTATCTGGCGTACTGATGACGGCAAGGAAGAAATTTGCATAGACAGCGTCGAGCATCTTTATAATGAGATTGAAAAGGCGGTCGCTGCCGGTGTGATGACTTCTAATCCGTATAAGGACCGCGGATTTGTCCCCGGAGATTATTCTAAAGACAATTACGCTAAGATAGATCTACACAGACCTTATGTCGATGACATTATACTTGTGTCTGAGAGCGGTAAGCCTATGTACCGTGAGGCCGATCTTATCGACGTTTGGTTTGACTCGGGTTCGATGCCGTATGCTCAGCTCCACTATCCGTTCGAAAATAAAGAACTGTTGGAGTCAGGAGCTGCTTATCCTGCTGATTTTATTGCCGAGGGTGTCGACCAGACCCGTGGATGGTTCTTTACTCTCCACGCTATCGGTGGCATGGTATTTGACAGCATAGCATTCAAATCTGTTATTTCCAACGGCCTTGTCCTTGACAAGAACGGTGACAAGATGTCAAAACGTCTCGGCAATGCAGTAGATCCGTTCTCTACCATTGAGAAGTTCGGCTCGGATCCTCTACGTTGGTATATGATAGCGAATTCGGCTCCGTGGGATAATCTCAAGTTCAATCCCGAAGGTGTGACCGAGGTGTCGCGTAAATTGTTCTCGACACTTTACAACACTTATTCGTTCTTTGCTCTATATGCCAATGTCGACGGTTTTGATCCTGCCGCTCCTGTTATTCCGGTAAGCGACCGTCCTGAGATCGACCGTTGGATAATATCGCTGCTTAACACACTGATCAAAGAAACCGAAAGCGCGCTTGACGACCTCGAGCCTACGCGTGCCGCCCGTGCGATCAATGATTTTGTCATCGATAACCTTTCAAACTGGTATGTGCGTCTCAACCGCAAGCGTTTCTGGGGCGGAGAGATGAACGCTGATAAGCTTTCTGCTTACCAGACTCTCTACGAATGCCTGCTTACCGTTTCTAAGCTTATGGCTCCGATTGCACCGTTCTATGGCGATCAGATTTACAGAGATCTTACCGGTGATGCCGACCACTCTGTTCATACGTCACTTTATCCGGTAGCCGATGATGCGTATATCGACAAAGCGCTTGAAGACCGTATGTCGATCGCTCAGCGTGTTACATCCATGGTGCTCGCTTTGCGCCGTAAGATCAATATCAAGGTCCGTCAGCCTCTAACAGCCATAATGGTTCCCGCCATCGATCAGGCTCAGCGCGATGCTCTATCCAGAATGAGCGATCTCATCCTCGGAGAAGTCAACGTTAAGGAACTGCGAGTTGTCGGCAACGATGAAGGTGTTCTTGTCAAACGTGTCAAACCCGATTTTAAGAAACTCGGCCCGAAGCTCGGAAAACAGATGAAAGTGGCGGCCGCCGCAATCCAGGGTCTTGACAATTCTCAGATCTCGGAATTTGAGAAAAACGGTTTTATCGATATAGCATTGCCCGATGGTTCGTCTGCGAGAATTGAACTTTCAGATGCGGAAATTTTGTCAGAGGATATTCCTGGCTGGCTTGTCGCTAATGACGGCAATCTGACCGTTGCCCTTGATGTCACGGTTACGCCGGAATTGCGCCTTGAAGGAATTGCGCGAGATATCATCAACCGCGTGCAGAACATCCGTAAAGCCCGCAACTATGACATAACCGATCGTATTGAAGTTGTCTTTGCTCCTAATGCGGAAATCGACTCAGTGGTTTCCGGTTTCGGAGACTATATAGCCCGTCAGGTTCTTGCAGATAGAGTTGCAATAGAGTGTGTCGACAATCTGCCGGATGTCGAAGTCCTTGATATTGACGGACTCGAGGCCAGGGTTGCTATTTCATTAAGTAAAAAATCATAACCATGACTGAAAAAACAAGATATTCAGATGAAGAGCTCCAGGAATTCAAGGAGCTCATTCTGGCAAAACTTGAGAAGGCACGCGCAGAGTATGAAAATCTTTGCGCAGGCCTTCGCAATGGTTATGGCAACGATGTAGCCGATACGTCGCCGACGTTTAAGGTCCTTGAAGAAGGAGCCTCAACTCTCGGTCGCGAAGAAAATGCACGGTTGGCAGAGCGTCAGCGCAACTTTATCAATCATCTTAATGCTGCTCTCGTTCGCATCGACAATAAAACATACGGCATATGCAGGGCAACAGGGAAACTTATACCGAAAGAGCGTCTGCGTGCAGTCCCTCATGCCACATTAAGTATTGATCCCAAGACCGGTAAAAAACAAGGTTAATGAAGATTTCAAAAGCGTTGCTCGCCACGGCGATTATTATTTCAGTCATTGTTATCGACCAGATTATTAAGATCTGGGTAAAGACAACCATGTATTGGGGCGAGGACATAGAGATTTTATCTTGGTTTCATATCCGTTTCGTCCAGAATAACGGAATGGCATTCGGTATGGAGTTGGGGAGCAAACTATTTTTGACATTGTTTAGAATTGTAGCTGTTATTGTGCTCGGATGGATATTATGTCGTCTTTCCAGGCGCGATATATACCCGAAAGGATTTGTGGCTTGTGTCGCACTGATTACGGCCGGTGCGGCAGGAAATATCTTTGACTGCGTTTTTTATGGCGAGATTTTCACCAATCCATATCCTCCTGAGATTGCAACGCTTGTACCATGGGGCGAAGGGTACGGTTCAATATTTCATGGGCTTGTCGTTGATATGTTCTATTTCCCGCTATTTTCTTTTCAATGGCCTGAATGGATGCCGCTTTTGGCAGGTAAGACATTCTCTTTTTTTGATCCCGTTTTCAACTTTGCCGATGCCGCTATTTCTGTAGGAATGATCGTCCTGATCTTGTTTTATTCAAAATATCTTGGCGGCAACGTCCAATCGAAACCTACCGCAGATAAAATTGAAGATTGATGAAACTGCGCCGAAGAAAATATTTGGCTGTTTGCATCATTGGCCTGCTTGGCGCATCTTGCAGCAAAATCCCCGGTTATGTGATCGATACTGACGATATGGCTGCACTTCTTGCTGATATTCATATTGGAGAATCTGTTGTCGACCTCAATAAAGCTGACTACCGCACTGATTCTTTAAAGCAGGTAATGCTTCAGTCTGTGCTCGCAAAACACGGCGTCAGCAAGCACGATCTTGATACATCTTTTGATTGGTATGGCCATAATATTACTTATTATATGGAAGTTTATGACAAGACCATCGAGATACTTGAACGACGTCTTGCCGAAACAGGTAACCGTATCGCAGCCGAAAATATTTCCATTGCCGGTGACTCGGTCGACATTTGGAACGGCGCATCGTTTGTTGCTGTAAACCGGCTGTCGCCTTCGCAGTTTATTACCTTTTCTATCTCCAACGACGAGAACTGGGAGAAAGGCGACTCTTACACGTGGCGAGCCAAGTTTACTAATAATTCGGGCAATTCGATCTGGGCTTTGGTCGCTGACTATACAGACGGCAGCAAGGATCTTCTTACTGCCGATCTGAGCGGGGAGGGCTGGCAGGAACTGCGTTTTATCACTGATTCGACAAAAACGGCATCACATATCTATGGTTATATAAGTGCGGCAACCAGAGGCGCAACTACAATGTGGGCCGACAGTATTATGCTTATCCGTAACCGTCTGTCGGCTGAAACATATAATCAGCATTATCGGCTGCAAGGCATTAAACCTAAAAATCTAAAGACAGAAAATATTGTGGCTGAGGGCAATAACACCGACAGCATCAACGGATGAGAAGAATTCTTGCTCACAAAATAATTTATCTTGACAGAGTTTATACAATGGCTGTCGCTACGATCGACGGCAATCGTGTCGTCGATATCAGACCTTTTGATGAAGAAACATCCTCTACTGTTTTTATTTCGGGAACAATCAGACTTGTTCCACGAGATAATGATGTTGAGATAATAAAAAATCCTTAAGTATTATTCGAAATATTTCTTAATGAGATTAGCATAACCGGAGGTTTGCTTGTACTCCGTAATCCACCGGTTAAGCGAGTCTCT
The DNA here is from genome assembly GCA_947573135.1 of uncultured Bacteroidales bacterium. Taxonomy (GTDB): domain Bacteria; phylum Bacteroidota; class Bacteroidia; order Bacteroidales; family Muribaculaceae; genus CAG-873. Next base: position 114,843 of record CANPDU010000004.1, read on the forward strand.
CAGCGCAGTTTTGTCTTTAGCAAGCAGCCACGGCTGGAACTGATTGAGCGATATTGGAGTAGAGATGTCGATCTGGGGATATTCTGCGGCAAGCTTTCTGGCCACGGATTCATTGACCACGGCTTGTTTTATTTCGCCAAGTGCTGTGAGCAGAACAAGATGCTCGGCGCTGTAATCAGGATCGGACAAAACATAAATGGTATCGCCTAATTCCTGAGACAGATTCTCCAGTCGGTTTTTAAATGGCGACGAATCTGTTACCCAAACTGTATCGCGCAGCAATTTTAATTGAGGGGGGACGGATGCAAGACTGTCGCTCTGATTGTCTTTAAGTTTTACGAGGACTTGTCGGTCAACAAAAATATCGTCAGTCATAAGGAAATCATCTTTGAGATCATCAGAAGCCGGCAACGTGGCAATCACCATATCGAAACGTCCGTCACGCAGACCGTTCAAGGCATATTCAACGGGAGCGAAAGGATGAAACTCTACTGGTAAACCATGAGAGTTTGCGATTTCTTTCATCATTTCATAGTCGAAGCCTGTTGCGGTATCACCGGAAAAAGCATAGACCATAGGTGATAATTCGATGGCAATTGCGATCGTATCGCCTTCCGGATGATTATATTGTGCAACAATACTATTTTCGTTTGATTTGCTGCAACGCCCGAGCAGCCACATTAAGGACAGTACGACAATCAGGGCGGATATTAGCAGAGGCAGTTTGCCTTTTATAGGTTGATGTGTCATTGTCAGTTAGAATTTCATATCTGTTAAAGATATCTGCAATTATTATAAAAACAAATATCCGTGCCTTTTGGTTACGGCAGTCTATGATTAATTGGCGAAGTCGATAGACAGACCAATCTGAAACCGGCGGGGATTTAGCGGATAATTGGGGAGCGAAAAATAATTGTCTCCTCCGATCATACCTTGGTTAAAATGAGAGAACAGAATATAAAATCTTGTTTTTGACAGTTTCATGTTTGCATAGGCGTTCATAAACGGATAGTTGCCTATCTTGATGTCATGCTGATTACCGAACGATGCAGTAGCCGGCTGATAGTTGGGCGCATAATATTTAGTGTAATAGTCGCAGTCTAAACCTAACTGTACAAACAATGTGGCAATCTTGAATTTCAGATACAGATTTGAGTATATCGCAAATTTAGGGATAGCCAGTATATTTTCATCTGAAGTAGTCTGATATGTGACGCGGTTATCCCAATGTAGAATGCCTACTTTTAAGCGTTGGTCAAGGCTAGCGCTGAAGGTCTGGATATTCGAACCGTGCTGGCGGGGCAAGAATTCACTGTCAAAATAGATGTAATTCTGTAAATTTGCGGCCTCAACTGTTATGGATGTTCCGCTGAAAGGCAAATTGAGATTTCCGCCGAAATTGACCCTGCGAATTTTTCCGAAATCATTCTGCCAGATGAAGTGATTGGATAGATAATTATTCAACAGATAGGGAGCCGCCTCGTTTTTAAAGCCACCGAAACCGGTTATAGAGACACTGTCGCCGAAAAGTTTGAAACGAGTGGAGACATTGCCTGAGACGCGTATATCGCCGGCTTCGGGGCCGACTATGCCGAATTCAGCCGTCGCTCCATAAGTCAGGATCGATCCGCGCTGTTTGGTCAGTTGTCCTCCGATTCTGGCTATGTTCTGTGTGACTTTTGGCTCTATAGATACGATGCCATCAGGAAACGGGGTCAAGCCTTCTACACGGTCGAGGGTATCAGGAGTCTGATTGAACTTCCTTATCTCATAAGAAAGGTAGGCGGCCAGACCGAATTTCGCATATTTATTGAAGCCTTCAAGAAGTGAAACACCAATGATGTTCTCGACAGAACTGTATGTTGTCCTGTCGTGGGTATAGCCCGGAGAAAGATAAGTATTTTTGAAGAATTCGCCGTCCTCACGACTTGAGCCGTTGTCGAATACGTGTTTCCCTTCCTTATAGTGGAGAGTCCAGATAAAGGATGTGACGGGAATGTATGTACGCACAGTTCTCATTGTATCGGCCTCTTTGTCAAGAATTTCCTCTTCATGCCAGTATCCGACCTTATAACGGTTGTTGAGCAACAGATCCGTGCCCTTCAGACGCGTATGTGCATCGGTCAGATTGGTGGGTATGGACTTGGGATTAATAGAGGCGACACCGCCCTGCAGAACAGCCGGATCTGTGATATACAGCGGGTCAGTGATACCTCCGTTTTCTTTGTTTACCGAGTTCCAGTGGTTTAGAAATCCCTGAAATTCATATCTGTCTCCTATATAAGATCCGGAAAAGCCCCATATAAGATTTTTAGCCGCCTGATTATCGTAGCATCCTTTTGAATAAAGGTAGTCGAGCAGGGCGCCGAACTGTGCCTTTGCATTTATATTACCTGAGAAAACCGTCGACAGCCGTTCCTGCGAATTGTCACGGCCTCCTGCCGAGTTGAACGACAGCAAAGTCATAGGAATTCGGGTATTATAGAATTTCATTGTTTTTACCGACGGTAACCATGTGCCGATTGCATCCTCAAGAAAGAAATCGCTTATAGCAGGCCTCTCACTGATAATCATGTTGATACCTTCGGCTCCAAAATTTCCGGTCGTAGCCCATGCGTCTGAGCGCATTGACGGCACTGATTGCTGACCATAATTGACCGGAAGTGTATCAAGAGTTGCCGGTTCGCGCAACCCTAAAGGTTCTATTATTTTCCAGGCATATGATGGAGCAATTACCGGCTTCTGCGTTGGTTGCGGGGTCGGTTTCCTTTGAGCATAAGCGGCAAAAACCACCAATGCCAAAAATAATAAAGACAGTACCTTTCTCATAAGTAGTGCAAATGTACGAAAAAAACGAAAATCTTTGCTAAATTTGCAGATACATTATCAAACTCAATATCCATCACATCCAAAAATTAACCTTATCCGCAATAAAACCAATCATCGAACTATGGCAGGGAATGATTATGTTCTGAGAAACCGACAATGGCTGGCCGACAAATCGCAGGAAGCCGGAATAAATACGCTTGACGGAAATATTCTATATAAAATTATCAGAAAAGGTCACGCCGGCGGTCTGCATCCAAGCCGTAACAGCGTTGTCACTGTCCATTATACGGGTAAGACTATCAATGGCAAAGTTTTCGACAGTAGCCGCGGCGGAGCGGCTCCGGCTATGAGACTTCGCGATCTGATCCAGGGTTGGATAATAGCGTTGCCGCATATGCAGATCGGAGATCGTTGGGAAATATATCTTCCGGCCGAAATGGGCTACGGTCGTTTCTCACAGCCGGGCATACCCGGAGGATCCACTCTTATTTTTGATATAGAATTGATTGCGGTTAATTGACAGAATAATTTACCTAAAACATAATAAAAATGAAGATTTCTAAACTGACAGTATTTGCAGCCTGCATGCTCTTGCTCGGCGCCTGCAAATCGGCCGGAGATTATGTCGAGATACCGGCCGATGTTATGAACGACAAAGTCAAGGGGGCCTGGGCCGGTAAAATGATCGGTGTAATGTATGGCCGTCCGATGGAATTTGCCGCGAACAGTGACATCTACAGAGATTCTATAAAATGGGATCCTAAAAACATTGAGGCCGCATTGCTTGAAGATGACATCTATGGTCAGCTTAATTTCATGAAAACCATGGAGCTCTACGGACAGGACGTGTCGATTGATTCTCTGGCCAAGAATTTTGCATATGCTGAATTCGCATTATGTCATGCCAATCTTCAGGCGAGAAAGAATTATTTCGACGGTATCCCGGCCGCGGAACTTTCTTATCCTGAAAACAGTATCCACTGTGAGGACATCGATTTTCAGATCGAGTGTGATTTCATCGGTTTTGTCAATCCCTGTATGCCTCAGTCATCTAATAAGATGTGTGAAAAAGTCGGCGCAATTATGTCGGCCGCTGATGGTATGTATGCCGGCATGTATGTCAGTGCGATGCATACTCTTGCCTATGAGACAGACGACATCAAAGCGATAGTTAATGCCGCGTTGGGTGCAATTCCGGCTGAAAGCGGCTATGCGCAATGTGTGAGAGACGTTATCTCTTGCTATGAAAAAGATCCCGAAAACTGGAAGGCGGCATGGGATTTTATGGCGGAGAAATGGGCTCCATATGACATCTGTACACCTTATCTGCCATTTAACATCGATGCCAAACTCAATGGCGCATATGTTGTGATGGGACTTCTGTACGGACAGGGTGACTGGGCCAAGACAATGGAAATCACCGTCCGCTGCGGACAAGATACAGATTGCAATACGGCCACTGCAGCAGCTGTGCTTGGCATTATTGACGGTTACGAAGCTATCCCCGAGATCTATAAATCATATCTGCCCGAAGTTGCCGACAAATGTTTCAGTCATACCGATTACTCATATAACAAGGCTGTATCTCAGACTCTTGCATTTATTAAAGAAAATGTAGAGAAAAACGGTGGTTCGGTTGACGATAAAGTTTACAAAATCAAGAAACAACAGATTGTTCCTGCCGCTTTTGTCAAAGGCTTTACCGGACTGGAAGTCGCTGAGCTCGTGCCGGTAACTGATCAGAGCCGATGGAAGATGACCGGCCAGTGGGAAGATTTCGTATATGGTGACGGTGATGATGCACCGTATAAAGTTTCCACTACGCCCGGCGATACATTAGAGACTGAATTTGAAGGAAGCGGTATTGCCATTCTTGGAAGCTGGAATACTGACGGCGGTCGAGCAGAGGTGTCAATCGACGGCAAACCTGTCAAGACAATAGATACATATTATGTAAGCGAAGCCGGAAAATATGAAGGCAACAGAGCATATCTCTTCTATATTCTCGACTTACCTGCAGGCAAGCATACCTTCTCAATGGTTAATCTTGACAATAATAACAGCAAGTCGAGCGGCAATAAATTATATGTCGAAAAAGCTTTGATATACAAATAATAAGAGATATATTACGCCTTGCCGAGAATATGATCATTTGTGTATATAAAATATTATCATTAATTTTGTAGCGCAAATGCATGGTATTTCCGGCATGGGCATCGGGGCGTAGCGCAGTCCGGTAGCGCACCTGGTTTGGGACCAGGTGGTCGCAGGTTCGAATCCTGTCACCCCGACAATACTATAAAATCTTCAGAATTAGATGCTTGCGATCATCTATTTTGGAGATTTTTTTGTTTTCAATAGTCAAAAAATTTGAAAAGATTGTGGATTTATGGTTTTTTTAGCCCATTTTTGAGGATTTTGTGTCACTATTTCGTCACTCTGTGTGACGTAACCGTTAGGACTTGATAGAAATGGCGATGTTGCGGAAGGTCGGTATGACTGGAAGATTGAGAGAGGACGAGGTGGAATCATCCTGTAATCCCTTTATAACTCTCACATAGCCAAAATCGGTTATCCGTCAACTTCAATCTATCATGTAGGCTTCGGATGTTAAAATATCTACGATGTGTTCGGTTGTCTTTATTGCATAGTGCTTTACGTTTAGAGAAGATCCATACAACGCACTCATCCCAGTTGCCATGATTTCTCCCAGATAAGAGGAATTTTCTACTTCGTATAAGAGGCCGGAAGTCAATCCCACCATAACCTCACTCATTCTAAAGTGTTCCAGAGTTACACGATAGGCAAATACATTCCTAAATAGAATGGTAATCGTTCCTCTGTCGTCGAAACGATCAAGCATAATTTTAAGGTCGGTAGCGTCATACTCTATTGAATTGATTGAACATTCGCAATCAATTACATTTATCTGATGGTATATCTCACTTTCCATATCTAGAATAGTTTATCGGTCAGTTTCATGTCAAAATATGTCACAATATGACTTGGCAAGAAACATGTCTTATTTGGTTTCGTATATGAATTCTATTGTTTCATAGTGTTTCCTATATTCTTTTTCTAATTTTACGACCCTATTATTCTTATCATAAGTAAAAACACATGTATATGAAATAATGACGTCAGACATGTTTGGCTTATATGTATAACTATATTGAGTAATAAGACAATCCTTGACTATAATGTCAATACTTAACACATAGTCAACACTGGCATCAAGATATGTGTAATACTTATTGATATTTTGTATAGAAATCTTTGTTTGTTCCCCTATTGGCTGTGTAAATGACAAGATTTCGCTTGGGTCATAACTTGATAGAATATCAGCAATAACACATACATCCTTATATATGACCTCGGGATATTTTAGCATTATTCCATAATTTGATAGGCTATTAGATTGATTTAAAAATATCTTTTGACGCGTTTTATCATCTGTGGACAATTTTATCAATCTACCCTTTTTATTATATACCCCGATTTTTTTCCCGTGTAGAAATAAACTTCTCTCTAACTTATAACCATTACTTAAAATGTTTACAACAGTCTGTGATTTCAATTCCAAACTGTTTAGAATTGAAATCACAGAAAGTATTAATATCACGCAAAATCTCATTACTAATTTTTACTTAGCTTCTTTCCAAAAGATAGTTCTTCCGCATACTGCTGTTGATTGTAATCTTGTTTTTCCAGCATTCATATTACGTTTGCCGTCGTCTACCTTGAAGTTGATATAAGAGCCTTGGCGAAAGCCATATTCTCGGCTCACGCTACGCCTCGCATCGGCTATTATTTTTCTATACTCCTTGTCGGTCATATGATAATCGTTTGATTATTTACTGTGATAATAATTTGCATCAGGTGCAATCCACCGATTAGTAAGATACGAGGTAATCAACACGGGGATAATGAGAAAAGCCGCCCATCCTGCACAAATCATAATTATAAATTCGTTGTCTGTAAAGTATTTG